>JBKPDP010000077.1:0-20610 GCA_046727935.1 Verrucomicrobiota bacterium
GCGGACAGTTTACCTCATCAAGCTGCCCGGTTTAGACAAAAAGGTTCGTGTGGCATTTGACTGGACACTGGACCTTCTCTTCCCCAAGGACGTTTGCGCAGTCCATGACTTCGACCGCCGCCGCGATTTCCATCGCCAGGACCACACGCCAAATACGCTTGAGAATGGTCAGGGCGCTGTGTTTAACAGCTGCCTCAGTTGTCACGATCCGGGCCGCCAATGACGCGAGTGTCACGGCCGCCCAGGTCAACGGCACCCTGGGCAACGCCGGCGGGCGAGTTCAAGATTTGGGAGCTTGATCATCACTACATTCGCGTCGAATTCTCCGTCGCCGCCGAACACAAAGGAGAAGCCGGCCCGATGGCTAATGCCGGCGATGGTCACGGCATCGCGACGATCCAAGGCAACATCGCCATCTTCAGACCCGATGGTGCGGATGCCGATTGCCGAATCACCCTAAAGTTCACGCGCCACAATCTTGTCGTCACTCAGACTAACAGGTGCTACTTCGGCAAATTTGCTAAGTTGATGGCACGTACAAAAAAGTCTCGACAACCAAACCAGTCTTCCGTTTCGGTAATCCTTGAAACCAAAACGGAAACCCGCAAACAAATTCACTCATGATGCGATAGCTCACCCCGCCTGACCAACAGAGTTTCGTTAGGCCTATGAATTACACTTACCGAATTGTTGCGGCCGCGGCTGTGGCGGTCATTTTAGCTCTACCAGTCACGGTCCATGCTCGTCCGCGTTCCCATTTACTCGACGAAGACGCCGCCCTGGCGTTACTCGAGCGCACTCTTAAGCACGACGGCGTTTATGCGCACCGAATTTCTTTGGATTGCGTCACCTACGGCACCGAAGAGAAAACCGACGCTTATTTTCAGTTTGTGCTGCGCGAAAATCACAACGCCAAATGCGGCGGAGACCCCGAAACAAGCCCGGTAGTCGATCGCTACCGGGTTTATCGCCGATCCGGCAAGATTGAGTGGCTGGAACGGATCAAAGACAGTTGGTGGCCGTACAATGCCGCCGAAATTAAATAGTCACAATCCCGTCGCTAGGAACAAGACTCGCAATCGCCCTATTTTGAAAAAGAATTGCTTATGAACTACGTCTTCCTTCTCGCACTTGGAGTCGGGATCGTCGCTGGACTGCGTTCGTTGCTGGCGCCCGCGGTGGTGGCTTGGGCTGCGCATTTTGACTTGTTGAATCTGCACGGTTCGCCCCTTGCGTTCATGGGATCAAGAGCAGCAGTCGCGATATTCTCTATTTTCGCGATCGGCGAGTTAATCGCAGACAAGTTGCCGAAGACTCCGAAACGGACCGCCTTCGCACCGTTATTGGCGCGGATCCTCCTGGGCGCCCTTAGCGGCGTGAGTCTTTGCGTCGCAACAGGAAAATCATTACTTGCCGGAGCGCTCCTGGGTGGGACTGGCGGTGTGATCGGAGCATTCGTCGGTTACGAAATCCGGCGGCGTATCGTGAACAGTCTCCACATCAAAGATTTCTTCGTGGCCATCTGCGAAGATTTGGTTGCGATTGTTCTCGCCTGTTTCCTTGTTTCGCACTGATGAGAACTGTTTCCCCAGATTATACTTCATTCGAGGCCCTCAGAATTTCTTCGTCTCGCCCGGTTTCATAAATATGACGCGCGGATCTTTTCCGAAAACCTCGCGCAGATCCGCTTCCGTCGAGGAACCCGGCAAAGCTCCGTAGTGCATGGGAATGACAACTTGCGGTTTAAAGTAGCGAGTAACCGCGATCCATGCCATCCGAGGGCTTTGGCCGTCTGCGACCGCCCCGACGGGCATCAGGATAATGTTGGGATGATAAAATTCCTGAATCAAAGCCATGTCGCCAAAGATCCAGGTATCGCCTTGATGGTAAACCGATCGGCCGTCGGCGAATTCCAACACAAACCCAACCGGACGGCCGCTTGGTTCGCTACTGTGCATCGCTGGGACAACATGCACCTTCACATCACCCAGCGTCAGATGATCGCCAACATTCACCGATTCGATCAGTTCGCGCGGCAGATCCCCTTTTTTGAACGGCTCCGGCATGTAAACGCTGACTATTTTAGCCTTACTCATCTTCGCCAGCTCGACCGCGTCGCCCAAATGATCTCCATGCGAATGGGTGACCAAGATAAAATTAGGGTGATAACGAGACAGGTCCTTAAGCTCGGCTGGCGTCGCCGGATTCTTTGTTAGGAACGGGTCGATGAGGATGTCTGTGGCGCCGGATGAGACCAATTCAAAGGCTGCATGGCCCAGCCAGGTGATTTGGATTTCTTTTTTCTTCGTTGGCGTCTGAGTTTGCGCGCGAGAGAGACAAAGCCCTCCCACCAAGAGCAAACCGAGCCAGATTATTTTCCTTCGCATCAAAGATTTCTTCGTCGCCATTTGCGAAGGCGCAGTCCGCGATCGCCATAGCCTTTTTCTTCGTCCCGCGCTAACGCAGACCGATCGATTTCGGTTACGGAGCTTCGGCTTTGACGTTGCCGCTTATTTTTCATCGTAAGCCGACACGCGAAGCGCGCGAACCGTCACCGGATTTCCATCGCGGCGAATGTTCCGCTTCTCAATGTCGAACTCGATGACGGATGGTGTCGTGAGACTGCCGCCTCCGTTTTCCTGATACTCGACCTTGTACTGATTACCATTCGATTCGAGCACCCGGTAGCGCATGAATCCGTTGGTATCGGGCACCGGACATTGTAGCCACTCGCCCTCTTGCTTCAGGCCATCCTGATTGAATTGGTTCCCGTTTTTCTCCACCGCATCCACATTGATTTCCGTCACCACCGGACTTTCTGAATCCGAGATCCAGGAATTAATCATGCTGAAAACTTTCGGGTGAATCTTAAGCGCGGAAGTTTGCGCTGCCGCAGGCGCTGCCACAGAGCTCGACTTTATCGGATGAAGCGAATCGGCGATCTTTTGAAATTCCGCGAGAGTGATTCCAGCCGCCGAGAAACCATGAAATCGTCCGAGAGTCGGATATCCTTGTGGATCCTTCGCCTTTTCCGCCGTCATGTTGCTGTCCTCGATCCAATTCGCCTTTGATCTCATCCTTGCGGCCCTCTTTTCCTTTCGGCCGGTAGATTAGATACATGGGACCGAGCGGCGTTTTGATTTCCGTTTCCTCCGCGTTCTCCTCTTCCTCCATGATGTTTCGATCGCCGATGCCTTCGCGTGCCGACTCGATCGAGAACGTTCGCTTGCCGCCGTCTCCATATTCGAGCGAGTAAAGCGGAAAACGCTCCTCCTTGTTTTCGTCGGGACCGACCTCGTCGTACGTGATCTCGACTGTCTTCAATTGGAACCCTTGGGGCAGATACGAAGGAACAAAGCAAATAATTTCCAATTTCTTAAGATCATCCAGGGTCGTGGCCGAAGAGCACAGGACTAGGGACGGCAACAGGAATGCGGCCAGAACAAACCAAGACGTTACTCGTTTAACGCGATTGCGAATCATCACTCTTCCAATTCTGACCGGACTCAGTCACCTTGTCGATCAAACGAGCTGATCTCCTCGAGCGACTTGCGTCCGATGTCAGGAACCAGCGCGTTTTCCGCGGGATGACCGACCACAAGAAGCACAAAAGCTTTCTCATGCGACGGCCGTCCGAGAATCCGATTCAGAAATCCCATTGGGCTGGGCGTATGAGTTAAGGAAACCAACCCACACGAGTGGATTGCTGTGACTAATATACCGGTCGCGATACCAACCGACTCGATCGCGTAGTAGGTGGGCGAACGAGTTCCGTCTGCCAGAATTCGAAAAGGTTGCGCGAAGACTGCGATTAGCCACGGCGCGATTTCCAGGAACGGCTTGTTCGAATCGGTGCCGAGCGGCGCCAGCGCTTCCAGCCATGCTTTCGGCGCGCGATGCGCGTAAAATTCTCTCTCTTCTTTCTCGGCTGCGACCCGGATCTCGTGCTTCACTGCCGGATCGCTTACTGCCACGAAGTGCCACGGCTGCAAGTTTGCTCCGCTCGGCGCCGTCCCTGCCGCACGGATGCAGTACTCAATTATTTCGCGTGGCACTGGGCGATCGGAAAAATCCCGGAACGTCCGCCGGCGTTGCATCGTCTCGTAAAATGCCTGCGCGTTCTTGAGCAGTTTGTCGTCAGATCGATCGTCGATCGTAGGTGCCGGTACCAGCCGCGGCAGTGTCATCCTTTCTCACTACGTGAACTTTGTCATCGAATCCAGATTCATCTGAATTAAACGCCCCTGTTTGCAAAGGCTTTCAAATGGGACCCTGCTCACAACGAGGCCACTCGCAATACCAGCGCGGCCACGGCCAGCAGGAGAAAAACAACAGCCAACCCGAACGAGTAGTCGCGTGCGCGAAGGTGGGGTAATGACGGCGCCGGCAAAGCCGATCCAACGGGGGGTCCTTCACGTGTTCCTGCAAATAAATGAGGCTGTATTCAAGCGCGAAGCCTCATTCCAGCACGCACCAGATTCCAGCAGATGTAAGCAGATTTCTCGGCCAAACTTTCTTCGTGGCGAAGGCAGGGATCAACATTTCTGCAAATTTTTGAAATCTTTCGACAACTTCGCCCTGCAATTTCCGGATAACGATAGTGAGGGTTCCGACAGCGAGGGGTCGATCTCGCGCAATAAAAGCCAAAGATTCATGTGAAAATCGCGGCTCTACGGAGCTTCCTTGAGAGCTGGCCCTATGATGCACAGAACAATGTCCGCACCGCACGCGGCGCAAACGGCCGCGAAATCATTCTGGTTCGTCAGCCGATGGGACTCGAAGAATACGATATCGATGGCCGGCCCGATGGTCGGGGCATACGTGGGATGGAATCCGCCTTCGACTTTCACCGCGCACGATTCGACGCGGCGAAGCAGAGCAATGCGTTAATTGGATTCGATCTCAGCGCCAAAGATTGCGCCGAGCTTTTCGATGAGAGCGTATTGTATCATCATCGCTTGCTCGTTCTTTTTCGGCTTAAGGACTGGACGCGCGTCGAACGTGACACGGCGCACAACCTTCGCCTGATTGAATTCATAAGGCAACACGCCCGGTGCGAAGAGGATCGGGTGCAACTCGATCACTGGCGTCCCGACATCACCCGAATCAACGCAGTCGCTCGCGCGATGATCCTGTTGGGAAAAGGGCAATACCGGGATGCGCTGAGAATTGCGTGCTACATCATTGGCAACTTTGAGGTCGTGGCGGATGACGGGACGGATCACGAAACGCTCGCGGAGGCCTTGCTCGAAAGCGTTCGAGAATCCCTTGCGAATCGCCCTACTCTTCGGACAGACGAAGAGTCCCTGTTCTTACGACAGGACGATTACTGGACGATCCGCTATCACGGTCACGCGGCTTTCCTCAAAGACTCGCGCGGCATGCACTGCCTCGCCTTGCTGCTACGCTATCCCGGACGCGAGTTCCACGTCAGCGAATTGCTCGCTAGCCTTATGGACGCACCCACTCCGGCGCCGGTAGTCACCGCGAGCCGACGCTTGCGAGATGCAGGCGATCAGCTGGTAACTGCGGGACTCTCTGACGTCGGTCCAATGCTGGACGCACAGGCGAAAGCGGAATGCAAACGCCGGCTGAACGATCTGCGGCAAGAGCTGAAGGAAGCGGAACGATTTAATGATCCCGACCGGGCGGCCAAAGCTCAATACGAGGTGAACGCGATTGCCCAGCACCTGGCCTCCGCAATCGGAGTTGCAGGCAGGGATCGCAAGACTTGCTCCGCAGCAGAGCGCGCCCGTTCCGCAGTCACCAAACGCATCAAGAGAGCCATCCGAAAAATCGGCGAGGCAATCCCGTCGCTGGGACACCACCTGTCTGCGAGGATCAAGGCTGGATATTTCTGTTCCTACAATCCGCACCCGGATCGGCCGGTCGTCTGGAAATTTCGAATACATTGGCTTCTTGCCGTGCCATTATTTTCTGATCTTTTGGTGTTTGGGACGCAAAATGTCCCAATGTGACGCGGAATGTCCCGCCTCAACAGTAGCTCTCCGTCTTGCTTGGGAGCCTCGTGATGAGGCCAAGCAGCGGAACCAAACCAACCATAAAACCAACAATAAAAATTAGCAGGAGTAACCAATGAAAAAATTAAGTATTCTCACCTGTACCATGATTGCCCTCGGCTTCATGGCTATCACCGTGCTCGCCCAGAATGCGCACTTTATGCGCTGTGACAGTAGCGTCGCCAGCAACGGCGACCTCAGCGTGTCGTTCCGGATTGCGGGACTCGGTGCGGGAGCATCGGACACGATAACTGCTACCACCACCGCGACCGCCACCTGGGGCTGCCTGAACGGTGGTCAGCAATGCCCCAATGCGGCGAATAAATTCACCAGTTCGGAGCAACTCAGCGGAGATCTGACCGTCACGGCCGGCCACAATGGGTCCGCCTCGGGCACCATCACGCTCAGCCCCACGCAGCCGACTAACTTCTGCCCGCATGGGCAACGGATGGTCTTGATCTCGGTGACGTACAGTGACGTCACGCTGACCAATAGCGCTACCGACGACACCTGTACAACCGACGGAGGTACGGCGAGCTTCTTCCCGCAGTGTCCGTAGGCTAAAGCCTGCAAAGGCTCTCGCCGCCTACTCGGACGGAGGTGGCAGGCCTAGTGCAAGAAGCCCCGGGTACTCTCGGTTAAAGTGGTCGAGAGTACCGGGGCTTATTTCTCTGCTGGGTAGCGGGGCGCGGGCAAAGGCTTTGCCGGGGCTGGTTCCCGACCTGCGCCTCGGCTGTTCTTCGCCAAAATCCCAACTTGCTGGGAACGATCAACTTCTCCGCTTGAGCATCTAAGTTTGGTCATGATCGTAGCCGCAGGCCTTCTCGCCGCCGGAATCGGCTCTCTAGCACTGATTGCCCGAGGGCTGCGCAAAGCGCCGGAAGGCTACGAGGACGAACACGGCTTCCACATCGTCCGCAAGAAAGCAGTCAGTCGGGTGTTCCCGGGATCGATGACAACGAAGATCCGAGCGTCTCGCGGCTCACGACGAGGCCAATCGCAATACCAGCGCGGTGATGGCCAGCAGGAGGAACACAACCGCCAGACCGAACGAGTAATCGTGTGCGCGCACATGAGTGACGATGGCACCGACAAAGAACAGGACAAGGCCACTTGCAGCCGCGATCCCGCTCAGGGGGACGGCGACGCCAACTAGCAGCCCCACCGCCCTGCTGCTTTGAGCACGCCGAGGGTGGTTATCCAGGAGTCGGGCACGCCCACTTTGGCCATGTTGATGAGAATCTCTTTGTAGCGGACGAAGTCGAGCGTGGCAGAGAAAATGTTAGCGGCGGCAGCCAGAAGAGTGACAGCGAGATAGGCGATGAACAAGTGAGCTCCAACTATCATTTCGCGATGCCCACGATTTTCTGAAAATGCTTTTTTTGCTCTATCGCTTCGAGCATGAATGCCCCAACCGCTTTGCGAGAGAGACTTAAACCCTTCCTAGGAGCAGCCCCTTCCCGGCTTCGATAGGTTGCATACTGTTCCTGAGTGAGACGTGGAGGACGAGCGATCGTCCAGTCGAGCCCGCTGTCTTGCACGACCTTTTCCATGGCAAGCGAGTCCCGCATGTGATTTCGAAGAATAAAACTGACAATCCGGTTGGGAGTGCCTGGGAAATGCGCCGCAGCTGAGAGAATGAGCAGTCGTTTCACTCCCGAACGCTGCATTGCGCGAGTCGTGGCAAGCGCACTGTCGTGAAGAAGTGAGCTTGGTTTGAAAACCTCGCGCGGACCTAACGCGGAAAGGACCGCGTCGTGATTTTGAATTGCCTCAGACAGTTGGTTTTCATCCGTCACATTCCCCTTGAGGACGGCGAGTCGTTCGTGCCTTAAGGTGACAGTTTCCGGCGAGCGAACAAACGCGGTGATCTGATGACCTCTCTCGAGGGCTTGCTGGACAATCTCCCTTCCAGTCCCACCAGTTGCTCCTATAACAAATAGTTTCATGGTCGCCTCCTTGTTACTACGGTCCTTGTCTATCGGGTGCTCCATTCACGGAACATCTTGCTTGCCGGCAATATGTGCGTGTGACATCCGAATCAGATCCATTGCCCGGTCCAAATCCTCGTCATCCTTCACAATCAACGTGACGTAGCCCGCTTCCGGCGCCCATCGGTGTGGGCGTGCTTTTCCTTCCGCAAGAACCCGCTCCTGATCGCCTTTCGGCAATCGAACATCGCAGTGACCATGGCCATGGATGTGCATAAACATTGTCCTTCCGACAAAGAACGCATCTTCATGGATCCCGGCATTCTGCCGCTCGGTCACACCAGACAACTTTAGAATCTTTTGTCGTAGTTCGTGATGGAGCTCTGTTCGGGATTTCATAATCTATTCCTTTTTGTTGCAATCAACGCGCACTCATTGCCGATCCTGCCCAAAGTGAAACGCACTTATCTTTTCCTTTCCTTTTTGTAAGTACGCTTTCGCGCCGCGCTGTATTCACGATTTGTTGCCGTCCAGCATTGAGGATTCGGCGTTGCCTCAAGAGTTTCTTTCTGTGGTTCATGCCTTGGATTGGTTTAATACTTAGGAAACTATTTTAGTATATATAGTTTCCAGATCAACAAAAATGTTCGAACGCAGATTTTCGTTATAACGGGAGCGAATGAAAGTCTGTTCATCTGTCGAGATGGCGAAGCCTCAGGAAAAGAGTGGCTCGACCGCGGTGCGACCGATTGCGCCGCCACCGTTCTCGCAGCATTTGCGCGAGCTGACGTCGCGGCCCGGCGCATGGCAGGTGCTCGCGCGCAATCTGATTCCGGTCATCGGCATCTACGGCTTCGGCTGGTCTGCCGCGCTCGCTGTGTTCAATTACTGGTTCGACGGACTAACCGCGCTGATCGCGATTGTCACTGCCCTGATTCCGCGCGCGCTGCGCGAGACGCGGCCGAAATCGGTCGGCGCGATGTCCGTGAAAAACCTCGTGGGCGGCGCGGTCACGTGGATTTTCCTCGTAGGCATTGTCGGTCTGCCGTACTGGATCGTGCTGATTCCGCTCCACGATCTGCTGCTCGGCGACGAACTGCGCCGCCAGCTCGCACAGTCTCCTGCACTTTGGCTCACCTTCGGCTCGCTCGCGGCCGGACATTTCTGGAAAGCGTTCCACTTGGGCTATGACGCCATGCCCGACAACGAGCTGAAACAGCGAGTGCGCTGGGATGTTTATCTCCTGATACTGCGCGCGATGGCGATGTTCATCATGGCCGCCCACGGCCTCGCCTTCATTCTGGTGCCGCTGATGGCGCTGCTGCTGAGCTATCTCGAGATCTGGCCCAAGCGCGCGCTTGGTGCGGTCTTCGGCGATCCGTCACGACTGTACGAATACGATCCGGACGATCCTGCGTCGAGGCGGCGCCGACCCTGACGACGGCTTCAGGGTCGCGGCGAACGAGCGGCCACACCCGTCTTCGCTTCTTGCACTGCTGAAGCCACCAGTTCGCTGCAGGACGAATCAGTCCGGTGTGCGCACCTGCGACCGGTCTAGCGAACGCCGCGTCGAAAAAGACGGTCCACAGGACCATGGCTACAACTGACGCGCGTCCGCTTGTACTCAGCTTTTCAACGGAGCCAGACTGACTATAAGCTTTCGAACGTTATGCCGCGTTGTCCCTGGGCTACAGCCGAACCGAACATCACTTATCACGATGAGGAATGGGGCGTCCCTGTGCACGATGACCGATTGCTTTTTGAGTTTCTCATCCTTGAAGGCGCGCAGGCGGGACTGAGTTGGACCACTATTTTAAAGAAACGAGACAATTATCGGAAGGCATTCGACGGATTCCGCCCGGAGAAGATCGCACGTTACGGCGCGCGCGATATGAAGCGGTTGCTTAAGGACGCCGGGATCGTGCGGAACCGTTTGAAAATCGCGGCCGCAGTCGAGAACGCAAAGCTGTTTCTCGCCGTGCGCAAAGAATTCGGAACGTTCGACACTTACCTGTGGAGTTTCGTCGGCGGCAAGCCAATCCAGAATCGCTGGCGACGCACGGCCGAGGTGCCCGCGCGCACAGCCGAATCCGACGCGATGAGCCGCGATCTGATACGGCGCGGATTCAAATTTGTCGGCTCAACGATCTGTTACGCGTTGATGCAAGCTACCGGCATGGTCAACGATCATCTCCTGACATGTCCGCGACACGCGGAGCTCGGCGGTGGGCGCCGGCTGTAGCCACGGCCCTGTGCGCCGTCCAACCGTAACAAGTTGTTTCGTGCCTTCGTTGACCGGCCACAGGCCGGTGGCTACAGCGGTTACAGTTTTGTCTAACTCAGGCTAGACGCCGTCGGGTCTGTTTTCCGGCGCCTGCGGCGTTGGGCCCGGCGGAGAATGTTGATTATCACCCGAGGCGCCTTTCGCGTTCGCCTCAGCGGCTCTTTTTGCAGCCCACCTGGCCTTCATCGCAGCCGCAAGTTGCGCACGGCGTTCCGGTGAAAGATTCAGTTTTTTCTTCGCTTTCTTGACAGTCGCGGGCTTCTTCGCGCGAGCGCGGGCAGCCGATTTCTTTCTGGCTTTCGCGGCTTTTGCTGCCTCGGCCGCCTCCAGTTTTCGTTTTAGCTTGGCCAGCTTCTTTGGGCCTTCTTGCAGGCGCTTTTCAAGTCGGCTGATTTTTTTTCTTAAATCCTTCGGCTTCATAATTATAGTACTCCGGCTCCGGGGCAAAGGCGAACAAGGGATGTAATTTAACGATAAAACCTCGCTGATGTCACGCTCTTCTTTAGCCAATTGCCTACCGACCGCTGGCCTTTGACTTCGACTCCTTATGACCTTCGTTTTCATCTGTGCCAGGTCTCATGTCCATCGACGTTCGTGAAGAAATCTGGCCACTTAAGCAACCGTTTCGGATTTCGCGCGGCAGTCGCAACGACGCGCAAGTCATCGTTGTGACAGTGGGCGACGGCAAACATGCCGGACGTGGCGAAGGCGTTCCGCTCGCGCGCTACAATCAAAGCACCGCCTCGGCGTTGGCGCAGATTGAATCGATCTCAAGTGCGAAAAATCTAGATAGACAGCGTTTACAAGAACTCTTGCCAGCAGGCGCTGCGCGCAATGCGCTCGACTGCGCGCTTTGGGACCTTGAAGCGAAAATTTCCGACAAACGCGTCTGGGAACTGGTGAACATCTTGGTCGTTCCCGAAGTCGAAACGTCATTCACGATAAGCCTCGATACACCCGAGAAGATGGCAGCGGCAGCGAAAACCAATGCAAAACTGCCGATCTTAAAGCTGAAGCTCGGAGGTGACGACGCCGATCTTGCACGCGTGCGAGCAGTGGCTGACGCCGCACCCGCGGCCCGTCTGCTCATCGATGCCAACGAATCATGGTCGCCTGAGCATTATCGCGAGATTGTTCCGGCGCTAAAAGGATTAGGCGTCGATCTCATCGAACAACCGTTCCCAGCCCACGCAGATGAAGTCCTCGAAGCACTCGATCATCCGATTCCAGTCTGCGCCGATGAAAGCTGCCATACCACTGCCGACCTTTCTCGCCTAACGAATCGTTATGACGTGATCAACATTAAACTCGACAAAACCGGCGGGCTAACCGAAGCGCTGAGCTTACGTGAGCACGCTCGCGAAAGCGGATTCAAACTACTGATCGGTTGCATGGTCTGCACCTCGTTAGGGATTGCGCCCGCTCGCCTGCTGGCCAGCACTGCCGACTGGGTCGATCTCGATGGCCCACTTCTACTCGCTCGCGATCGCGATCATCCAGTACCTTACGAGAGTGGCAGGATTGGCATTCCTCCGCGCGAATTATGGGGTTAATCGCCCAGTTCGTTCTCTCAACTATCAACTATCCGCTCTTAACTTTCTTGAATTGCTCCCGATCCGCTTTTGTTAGACTAGGCCGAGTGAAACAACTGTCGGCTCGTCAATTGCCGCCGTAACTGCGAGCCCGTGATCGGCCTGGTAGTCCGCGATTGCAGCACGCGTATCCGGGCCAAGGATACCATCGATCGGCCCATCATAATAACCCTCGTTATACAGTTGCGTCTGAACGTTTGCGATCACTTCGTCTGGTGGCAAATCGTTGTAGCCATAGATGGGCCCATCATAGGGATAATAAGCGTCAGAATAGTAACCCCATGCTGGATACCAGTAGCCCGCATCAAAGAAGAAGGGGAATGGTTGAGAATAAACGGTAACGAAAACGATTCGGTTGCAATGATGGTGCCACCAACCGCTATCGTGCCACTGGCGCTGGTAATTGCGAAATGCCCAATATTGTCGTCCGGCAAACCAGTCACCTCTCCAATTATTGCTGAAAGCTGCACGCCTCTGTTTCTGAACCGCGGTAGTTGTCGCTACAGACCGATTCACGAACGAACTGTTCGTGCGTAGCCGATCCCTAAAACCAGATTTTGCCCACTTATTGTTGAACTCTGCGCGCGTTTGCCTGCGATCCGCAGTGTCGCTCATTTCAAACGGCTTGAGCAATGGACTGCTCGGGAGCGGTCGCTCCCTAAGCCTCGAGTCTCTCCAATCATTCGCGCTGGCCAGACGCCTCTGTCGGCGAGCCGCAATATCGTCCACTGCAGACCTATTCACCAACGAACTGCTCGAGCGCGGTCGTTCGCCAAACCTGGACTCTCTCCAATCATTCGCGGCGGATAGACGCGTCTGTCGGCGAGCCGCGGCATCGACGATTGCAGGCCGATCCACAAATGCGCTGCTCGGACGCGGTCGTGGGCTAAACCTCGAGTCTCTCCAATTATTCGTGACAGGCGGCAGCGCCCTTCTCGAAGTCGCGGTATTCGTCAGTCTCGGCCGATTCATGGACGACGCGCTCGTGCGTGGTTGCATCCGCGTCGTCCTAAACGTCGGCTCGCGGAACCGCGCAGTTGAAACCGCTGGTTGACGAAATCGTGCGGTTGAAAACGTGCGTTGCGGCGTCGTTTGCCGGACAGCGCTCGTTCCTCCGTAACCGGGATGTGTCGTCGTCCTTTGCGGGGCCTTCCTGTGGTTATACGGCATTTGCGCGCCTGCCGTCAGCGCGAGCGCTAAGATTCCGATACAAATCAAAAGACCTGGTTTCATAATTACCCCGCTGTTTAACTTCGTTTATCAAACACCGGCTATTAGCGGGAGTTGCGCTGGCTCCAGCCGCACAAGGCGGCGTTACGGCGTAAGGAAACTCTTGCCTGTGTAAGGATCTCTTACTTCGGTTCCGGGCGGAAAAGTCCGGACGTCGATGTAACCACTGTCTGGCGAGAAAGGACTGGTGACCAAGCCTTGTTTTCCGGGCACGGGAATTCCATACGGCAGATCGCTCTTTCGGTTCTTCTTGGCAGCGGTTGCTTTCGCCACACGGACGTTGTTCCGATTCGGAGGCGCAGGCACCGGACTTGGACTGCCTGAAGTCTGACTATTCGAAGCATCCGAAGCATCGCTTGGTGGAGCCTCATTATTCTGCCTACGACTGCTCTGGTGCGATCGCGGCGATCGCGGCTTCTGTGCCGGACGCGTAATTGAGCTGCGTAGCGCTCTAAAAAAGTCCTCGAAAGGTCCCGCTTCCGCTACCTCAGGCGCACCAAAGAGAGTGAAGATCGACAGACAAACGACGACTATGCGAAGCGGCAGTTTCACAATGCTGACGGATACTGCCTGCATCTTGTGAAGAATGCTAGTCCTCTTCAAAGCGACACAATTTTTGCGCGTCGGATTCAACGTCGATACGCTCGCTTAGCCCATTGTTTAATCCTTGCTGAACCGCTGAATTTTTCCCTACGTCGGTTAAGACAGCGTCGCCTGCGAACGCGGAGACGAACGCTTCGGCTCCCGAATTGTGGATTCTTTTCGCATGCTAATGTCTGTCAGCTGGTAGTTGAGAATCCAAAGTCGTCTAAAGCTCGCTCGGCCGCAGGCTTCGCATCCGTTTCAAGCGGCTTCCAGTGAGCCACTATTACTTTCTCGAAATCCAATTGCATCAGCGCGTTGACGGAACGTTCAAATGCCGGCCTGTCTCGGATCATCAAACGAAAGAAAGCGCTGATCCCAAACAAGCGCGGCAAACGCATAAAATGCCGGGCAAAAAATCCAGGCCAGCCTCGCGTCTCGGCCGGCAGAGAAAAGAACAAATCCGCCACCACCAGCGTACGCGAGCTGCGATGAAACAATGCGTGCTCATTCATTCGCATTCCATCAATCCTCGACACATCGATCTCTCCCTTCCAATCCGACGGTGGCGGATACAACAATTCGGTCGAGATTCCGCTGACCTTCGTGAAGCCATCCGGTGCGAGATACGGCAGATCGCGAAAAGCCGCGTGCCCCTGCTTCGCGAACGTATCGTGCATTAGCGTCGCCTCAACCAGCCAGGCCGGTTCACCGAAGCGCCGAATCGCGGCAATATCTTCCCCGGTGAATGGCGCAGTTGAATGAATCACGACTCGCCCATCGCTTAGCCGCAAGAGCGTTACGTTGCGCCTGAAATCGATCCCAAGGGTGCGCCAGGGAAACGACATCACCACCACATTGTCGGATAGTTGACGCCACCTCATCGTGCCTAAACCGTCGGGGGCATTTCTCAATTACGGAAGCGTCGCAGACTAGCTCGCTTCAAGAACGGAAAGAATATTCCCCGCCGGATCTTTGAACCAGGCAATGGTTGGACCTTTTCCGCGCATGATCCCCTTCTCGTCGGTTTTGAGGCCGGGAAGATTGTAAATTTCAAAACGCACGCCGCGCTTCTTCAGCTCGTCCACTGCAAGATCGACATCGTCCACCGGGAAATTGAGAATGGTGAATGTAGCCGGAACATGGTTTGGCTTGGGATAAATGAGAACATTATTGCCGCCGGCGAGATGCAACGTCAGCAGACCGTGATCTTCCGACACCTTCAGTCCAAGCGTTTCGCCATAGAACTTTTTCGCCTTCTCAATGTCAGGCACAGCGAAACCGCTAAATGCTTTGCTTTTTCCCAGCATATTGCCCTCCTGATTATTTGGCGCTGGTGTCCGGCTCCATCAGACCGAAAACATTTCCTGCTGGATCTTGTGCGTAAGCCAGCCAACCCATTTTCGGAATCGCCATCTTCGGCACGCAAATGCTTCCGCCAAGTTTCTCGATTTTCTTGATCGTCTCATCCAGCGACGGGATAGCAATCGTGTTGATCGTGCCGGGACTTTGACCTTCTCGCGGACGCAGGAGCCCGCCATTGATTCCCGCATCTTTGTCATCGCCCGTCGTCACCAGCCAGTATTCAACGGGACCACCCTCGAACTTCTTGAACTTCCATCCGAAAACATCGCGGTAAAACGGTTGCACCGCTTCCGGATCGTCCGTGTAAATCTCGAAATGAACAACGCGTTGCATAATTCCTTTTAAGAATTTCGAGACTCATCAATCCACCGCGCGGGTTTTTCCGTTTATTGGATTCCAAGGTCGAATTTTTTATTCGCCGAGAACGCGAAAGACAATCTCCCGCGGCGTTATTTGTCGGAGATAAAGACGGCGGCGGCGAGAAAGAAACAAAACTCGACGCGCGTTTCACGTCAGTCTCAAATAGATTCAGTCTTCGCGAGTTTCAGGCAGAAAATATCAAATGTTTGAACATGACGTCGTTTCCTTTCCCGATTAGCAGGCCCGGTATCCGAGCAGTCTGCCGATAGGAGCGAGCACTCTCACAAGTCCCCGCATTAAGAGAGGTGGCGGGTTTGTCGGGTACGCAATCCCGTCAAACTCACTCATGATAACCGCAGCTTGAAGCAGGGACATCTTACCGCGCACATGCTGAGCACTTGAAAACGCAGAGTCGGTATGTAACGCCGGTCGCAATTCCGCACGCATGTGTATGTCCTGTCCATCGGCTGAGTTCCACCGATGGGGCGTGTTTAGTGGACCAGTTATCCTCTGCCCGGCAGTCAGAATCTCTTCACGGTCGCCGACTCGAAAGCGGACGGCACCCGAGATGACCTCGAACCGTTCTTCCTGATGTGGATGGACGTGGGCGTCCTGCCACTTCAAGAGATTCGTTTCCGCAGTCGGCTTAAAGGAAACGTCGATTTCGAGCACCTCTCCGTTTGTCTCCTGACCTGTGTTCAGCAAAGTCAGGCGCTCACCCATGAATTCGTATGACTCGTCTTTGTGGCTGGCGCGACCGTGACATTCCCGCTGGTACAGGACGTCGGCGATAACAAGGCCGCCGATCATGACTGTGATCAACGCAGCGATCCATGCGCTCCACCGTAGTATCGTTCGGCGTATTGAGGGGACACTGCGCACGACAAATAGGGAATTTCCACAGCTTTGCTACGATTACCAGGGATTATGCGCGATCTCATGGGCATTGCCGGGGACAAGCGCGCAGCGCGAGTCCGTCCTGTGGCGGACGCGCTGACATCAGGAATCCCTAGTCCCGCGTCGCCCAATCAGTTCTTATTCGGGGCGGACGTTCCGTCGTGTGGTGTCTCCGGCGAAGTCTTTTTCGCGAATTCGTTAGTCACATAGGAACGAAATGGGTCGTCGAAGGCATGTTGGTAATCGGACCAGAAACGCTTAAGTCCCGGTCTCGTCTTGACCAGCTCTTTGAAGTAGGCGTCGGCGCCGACCCAAAGTTGCTTGGGAATAGAGCCATCGATGTTTTGATAGTATAAATATTCCCAGGAATTGAATTGCATGAACAAATAGTTGGCGCATCGAAACCACTGTTGCTGGCTCAACTTCTCGGGTGACGCATAAGACGTTTCGATTAAATCGGCCAAGTCCTGGTCCGCGATCGCCATCTCGAAAGGCCGTTGGGCGAGCGACAACGCATTGTAGTGAGCTTGACTGCGGAGGACCTTCGTGTTGGCGCGAATCTGCACCCCAGATAAATGACGGACACAACAATTGCGATCGCGCCCGCGATCTCCGCTATCAGCGCCCAATATTCCAGCGTCGTTCTCGAAATGGTTCTCACAGGTTCTCCTCGGAAAGGTCTGACACGAGCTTTAGTTCTCTCCCCTCGTGATGGCAATGTTCATTCTGAATTCGAGATTCGGCGTTTCCTCTCCTTCCCAATTTTAATTGAAACGCGCCAGTCGCCCGACCGACTCGCTGCTACCCTCGCAGCTTTACCTTCTATGTCGCTCGTCCCATTCGCTCCATTCTTCTCCTTTCTTTGGCTCCCTTACGACCGCAACCAGCTTGGCTGAACGCCGTAAGCCCGGCGTGAAATGTTAGATGTAGATGGTGACTCCTATCCTCATACCCTATTCTCGCGATCAAACTAATCGCCGCAGCGGGCGCGATTCTTTAGACGGGTGACGAAGCGCTGCCGCGACCGGCCAAATCATATGTCTATAGCTCAAAATGTGATGACCAATCTTCTCGCGGTCGCGGACATTCGCATCAACGGCCCTCGCCGCTGGGACATACAGGTGCATGACCGGCGCTTCTTTAGCCGAGCCCTGGCTTCGGGGACGCTCGGTTTCGGAGAATCCTATATGGACGGCTGGTGGGACTGTGATGCGTTGGATGAGATGTGTTGCCGCGCCATTCGTGCCGGGCTCGAGAAGCGTTTCGCATTTCGATTTCCCAATGTCTGGGCATTACTCACCGCCCTTCTCGCGAACCAGCAAACTCTCCGGCGGTCCCGAAAAGTCGGCCGCGTGCATTACGATCTAAGCAACGATTTCTTCGAAGCAATGCTCGATCCAAATATGCAATATTCCTGTGCGCTCTTCGCCGAAGGTGACGATTTAGCCTCGGCGCAATTGCGGAAGCTGGATTGGATTTGCGACAGGCTGCGTCTGCGACCCGGTCTCCGCGTGCTGGACATCGGCTGCGGCTGGGGTGGATTGGCACGTTATGCCGCCCGCCAGTACGGTTGCCAGGTAGTCGGGATAACAATTTCACGGGAGCAATTCCGTTACGCGCAACGTTGGTGTCGCGGATTGGATGTGGAAATCCAGCTGCGCGACTATCGCGAAGTCACCGAGCGATACGATCGGGTGGTGAGCGTGGGCATGGTCGAGCATGTCGGGCACAAAAATTATCGCACCTATATGCGAGCAGCCGCTCGTTCGTTAGGCGAGGATGGATTATTTCTTTGCCAGGGAATTTGTGGACACTCTTCGCGCGTCCACACCGACCCCTGGATTAAGCGCTACATTTTCCCAAATTCCGTGCTTCCTTCCCTCGCTCGCCTCACGCGTGCTGCGGAAGGCGTTTTCATCGTTGAAGACGTCAGGAACATCGGGCCGAACTACGACCCGACACTCCTCGCCTGGGAAGAAAACTTCCGGCGCGCCTGGCCTCGCTTTGCAGATCGCTACGGCGAACGTTTCCGGCGAATGTGGCGGTTTTACCTGCTCAGTTGCGCGGGCGCATTTCGTGCGCGCAGTCTGCACGTATTTTCGATTCTCTTTTCGAAAGAAGGTGCCGCCAGTGAGAGTGGTGTCCGCGACCAGAGACAGGCCGCGTCCTCATCGCGCACGGCAGTTCTCGAGCTGAGCGCGCTCGGCTGACCTTTGCCTTCCCTGGCACACCGTAGCCTCGTGCGAAGGCGGCTGTCCTCCATTGTCTGTCCTCTGTTCATGTTTCCATACGACCGCAACTGAGAAAGAAACAAAACTCGACGCCGCATTTCACGCTACGCTCAAATAGATTTGGTCTCCGCGAGTTCGCGCCAGAAAATGTCAAACGCCCTGCTCGCGAATGGAGCCGTAGGGTACGAGCGACATAGATGGGTTAAGCCGACAGGCCGAAATGAGCGGGAGCGAGTGAGTCAAAACTTTCGCAGTTGAGACGCGACCCCATTTCACTTTCTGTTCGATTGGAAAGTTGAAACGCCTCTTCCAGCAGATCGACAGCCTTTTCAAGGCCATTAGTTTTGGCGATCGTCTCCTTCATTTGATTGGCATTTCGGCGATACTCAGGATTGCCCAGAACTTCGTCGATGAGCCCTGAAAGCCGCGGAACTGTCATCTCCTGCAGAGGTACGAACGCGCCGGTCTTCGTATAAGCCATCCTCGCCGCGACTCCAGGCTGATCATTCGCAACCGGAATGGCAACCAAGGGGATTCCCTGCGTAAGAGACTCAAGGGTAGTATTCATGCCGGCATGAGTGATGCATAAGGTGGAACGCTTTAGAAGTTCCAGCTGCGGGGCGCTATTTACAACGATTGCATTGGCCGGCAGAGACTCGATCTGCTTTGCATCAAGTCTAGGGCCGATGGATAGCACAAGCTGCATTCCCGGACGTGTTCCAACTGCTGCTGCTATCGCGCTGAACACAGGTTCGAGACCATTCTGCAGCGTTCCCATCGAAGCATAGATGAGAGGCTGCCCTGTCAGTCGGTCCCAGGGAAAGTCGGGCTCTATTCGGCCAAAGCCATCATGGGCTGGCCCCGTGTAATGAAACTGTGGCGGTAAGTGAGAGCATTTGAAATCGAACTCTTTCGGCATTTGCGTCAACCATGCCAACTTGGAAATAGTAGCGAATGGGTCGGTCCATTCAATCTGAAGACCAACATTCTCCGCATAGGAGCGAGCAACAGCTCTCACCGATTCGAATGCATGTTGAACTCTTCGCAGACCCTCGTGATTTCGAGCCAGTGCTTCCGGCGTCGTCTCATGCGGCCAGTCAAAGAGACACAAAGGAGCATTCCCCGAAAAATCAATATGCACAGCGTTTGAGTAGTGCACGTATGGCATACCCAGATACATCGGCACGAGTCCCAAACCAAACTGGAACTGATCAAGTACCACGGCATCCACGCGAGCTTCCAAGAGTGTTTGAGGAAGATTTTTGAAGCTGGACTGAAGTGCGTCACCCAGAGCACGAAATGTGAACTCCGTTGCCGCCTGCCCATCCAGCTTGCTCAACTGATCGAGTATTTTGCCGACCGAACCAGCCGGATACTCTCTTTCCGAATAAGGAATGAATGGAAGCTGCGCTCCACTGACAAAAGGCTCGGCATCACGGACAGCGATAAACACAACATCATGTCCACGGGCCTTTAGTCTACGCGCAAGCGTCGTTGTTGAATTAAGATGCCCTGGTGCAGCGACAGTAGTGAAAGCAATTCTCATGATCATTCCTGGCGCAAACGACAATGTGGCGGTCGCTTACGATTCGTGGATCTCTAACAAAGTAAACAAACAGGCCCGCGATAGCAAAAACGGCTTTCCGCATGGAGGCAGCAACTGCCATTAGTCGTTCTACTTCCCACTTTCCTGCTTTCGCGCCAGTCCGCGATTTATTCTGACGAACCGATCCGTCTTGCTACGCTATGCGGCAAGGCGTTACTGTCCGCCACAGGATGGATTCGCCGTGGCGAACTTGGCACATGATAAAGATCACTCTCGCGCTGATCGCATTGTTGCCATTTCTCTCGATCGCAGCCAACGCTCAGGAGAAACCCAGTAACAAACGACCTCGCGCTTCAGATCTCGGGCTGAAGATCGGGGTGTTACCCACCGGTTTGCTCGATACGATTACCGACGTGGCAGGGGTCAAGGTTGGCCACATCACTCTCAATCGGGGCAATGAAATCCACACTGGTGTCACTGCCGTTCTGCCTCACTCTGGCAATCTTTTTGGCGAGAAAGTTCCAGGTGCAGTTTTCGTGGGCAACAGCTTCGGCAAACTCGCTGGTTCCACT
>JBKPDP010000078.1:0-10981 GCA_046727935.1 Verrucomicrobiota bacterium
GTAATTTACGATTTCGACGGAAAACCGTACACGGTCCGCTACGACGCGGTGAACGCGATGTTGCTAAACGAGTTTCTCAAAGAGCATCGAAAGGTTGAAGAACAGGGTCGCACGATTCAGGAACAGGAAAAGATCATCGGCCAACGGTGTCGAGATTTCGAGGCGAGAATCGCGGAGCTGAAGGAGCAGATGGAATCTGTCGTTTCGCGTCTGACGGAGCAGGATTCGAAAATCCAACGGGTAAGAGAGCAAGTTATGTCGCCCAAATCGGGGCCACAACTCGCCGCGACCGATCCGTAATGGTGGCGGCAGCTAATCACAGAAGCAGAGGCAGCAAACCAGGAAAAGCGATGACGCCTCGATCGATCCGAAATCCAAAATCTTTGTTTCCTTCATCGTCTTCTGTAAAAGCTTTGGTGCGACTTAAACCAGGAAAGGAAATTCAGCTATGAAGAATCGAAATGTAATATTTTCAATGACACTCTCCGCGCTTGGCTGCCTGGCGGTTTTGCCAGACGCTTTCGCCGTCAGTCCGCCACCCGATGGCGGCTATCCGTTTGGCAACACCGCGGAAGGACAGAACGCGCTGCTCAGCCCTAGCGGCGGCGCATACAACACAGCCGTCGGATACTTATCGCTCAGAAGTGATGTTATAAATAGCCTCAATACGGCGATTGGCGCCGGAACGCTGTTTGCAAATACTGCCGATCAAAACACAGCGACCGGCGCTGGCGCGCTTCTCAGCAACAACTATCGGCAACAACAACACGGCCGCTGGAGCGTTCGCGCTCTTCAGCAACATCACCGGCAGCACCAACACCGCCAATGGCTAAACGGCACTGTTCAGTAACACGACTGGTCATGGCAACACGGCCGTCGGCGTTGAAGCGCTTAAGAATAACACCACGACCGATTTCAACACAGCCATCGGCCTTGACGCGCTCTTTTTCAACAGCAGCGGCGAGGGTAACACGGCTGTCGGCGTTGATGCACTCGAGCTTAACAGCAGCGGCAACCTGAACACAGCTGTGGGCGATGGCGCGGGGTCGAGCCTTACCACCGGCAATCTCAACATCTGCATAGGCGCAAGCATCACCGGCGTGGCGGGCGAGAGCAACACCATCCGCATCGGCGACAACCTGCCGAACACCGCAGGACAATCAGCGTGTTACATTGGCGGCATCGCCGGCCAGACTGTTGACCCGAGCGGCGCTGGCCAGGTGTATATCGACAACTCTGGTAAGTTGGGCGTGTTTCTCTCTTCGCAGCGCTTCAAGCGCAACATTAAACCGATGGGCAAAGCCAGCGAAGCGATTCTAAGACTCCAGCCGGTGACCTTCCACTACAAGACCGACATGAAAAACACGCCGTGCTTTGGCTTAATCGCAGAGGAAGTGGAAAAGATAAGTCCGGAGCTAGTAACGCGCGACAAAGACGGAAAACTCTATGGCGTGCGTTATGACCAAGTAAATGCGATGCTGCTCAACGAGTTCCTTAAAGAGCATCGGAAAGTGGAGGACCAAGCTTCCAAGATCGAGCAACAAGATCGCAAAATCGCGGAACAAGACGTGACGATTGCAGAACTGAAAAAGGAAATCAAAGCCATCGTCGCTCACTCCAAAGAACAGGATTTGCAGATCCAAAGAGTCCGACAGCAGGCGCAAATGAGGCAGCCAACGCTGAAAGTGGCGCTGGTAAGTCGTCATGGCCAATGACAACGCATGCGGTCGGTACGCCCGGACGAAACACACGAGAACACTGAGCACGAATGACGAATCTCAAACGATGACCAATGAAAGGAAGTTAGACTATGAAAGCTACAACAGTTATGTTCACCAGGACGTTCTTCGTGCTTAGTTTACTCGCGCTTGCCTTGACGGCGCACGCAGTCAGTCCCGCGCCCGACGGCGGCTATCCTGGAGGGAACACCGCCGCGGGGCAAAATGCTTTTTTGAGCCTCACCACCGGCCGATACAATACGGCAGTTGGTTACCTCTCCCTACAGAGCAATACAACAAGCGCCTTTAATACCGCCGTCGGAGCTGGAGCGCTGTTCGGCAATACTGCATCTCAAATTACCGCCATCGGCGCTGGCGCGCTTTTGAGCAACACCACTGGATTCAACAACACGGCCACTGGGGCGTTTGCGCTGGTTCACAACACCACCGGCAGTGACAACACGGCCACTGGCCTCACCGCGCTCTCGAATAACAGCACCGGTCTCAACAATACGGCCGTGGGCTCCGGTGCGCTCTCGGGCAATACAACGGCCAATAACAACACGGCTATTGGCTATCAAGCGCTCTTTCAGAACACCGATGATATCCGGAACACGACCATTGGTGCCCACGCGCTGTTTAGCAATGCCGGTGACGCTAACACTGCGATCGGCTATGATGCGCTCGCCGGCAACAGCGCCGCTGGGGGGCAATACTGCGATTGGTGCAGGCGCGCTTTCCAACAATGTCAGCGGCATCCTCAATACCGCGATCGGGGCGGATGCCGGCGCGAATGTTGACGGCATTCTTAACATCTGCATCGGAGAAGGCGTCATAGGAGTTGCCGGAGAGAATAATACCATCCGGATCGGCGATAATCTGCCAAATGACGTAGGAGCATCCGCCTGTTACATCGGGGGCATCTACAACCAGGCGATCGACCCTGTGACGGCCGCTTTCGCGGCGATTGATAACAGTGGGAAACTGGGCACAATGAGTTCTTCGCGGCGTTACAAGAAAGACATCCAATCGATGGACAAGGCCAGCGAAGCTATTTTCTCGCTCAAGCCGGTGACATTCCACTACAAAAGCGACGCGAAAAATACACCGTGCTTTGGTTTAGTCGCCGAGGACGTTGCCGAGGTGAATCCTGATCTGGTCGTGCGCGACAAGGACGGCGAGATTTACACCGTGCGGTACGATGCAGTGAATGCCATGTTGCTCAATGAGTTTCTCAACGAACACAGGAAGGTCGAGGTTCAACAGAGCAACATTGAGAAGCAAGAAGTCACGATGGCGGAATTGAAATCAATGGTCGCGGAGCAACGGAAAGGAATGGAGATTCTCCGGGCGCAGCTGAAAGAGCATGCCGCGCAGATCCAGAAAGTGAGTGCCCAGGTTGAAATGAGCAAGGCGGCGACACAGTTAGCGGTACACAGACCTTGAGATTCCACGCAAGGCTGCCTGCTGATTACGTATCTTCGCCAAAGCGACGCGAAGACCCGCGCACAGGCCGGCAGGCTGTGCGCACTCCAAAAGCTGCCGCGAAAACAAGACAGATTTGGATGATTTCGCACGAAGTGGCTTTGGGAGTGCGATGTGCCTTTGCATCGCTTTTATTACCGTTTTCACTGGCCCCAGTGTTTGACAATTCAGCGACGATCTTTGTCCACGACTTGCTGTGTGAAGTTTTCTTGATTAACTGCGGCTTTGTTTCGGTCGCAGTACTTACATGCCGACTTTTCAAACGTATAACGTGACTCCGATCCTGCCGGCGGCGCTGGAGCCGCTGCGCGAGATGAGCTTCAACCTTTGGTGGACGTGGGAACCATCCGCGCGCCGACTCTTCCGCCATCTCGATATCGAGCTATGGAACCGGACCAATCATAACCCCGTCCGAATGCTTCAGCTTTCACGGCAATCCCGGCTGGAAGAGCTTTCGCAGGACAAGAATTTTCTGCGCGAGCTGAAGCAGGTCTTTGAGGAATTCGAGAAATATCTTGGCCGACACGACACTTACGGAAAGACGGGGGCCGGAAGTACGATTAAAAATCCGATCGCCTATTTTTCCGCCGAGTTTGGTTTTCACGAATCGATCCCGAATTATTCCGGCGGTCTCGGCATACTCGCCAGCGACCATTGCAAGTCGGCGAGCGATCTGGATCTAAATTTCGTTGCGATCGGTTTGCTCTATCGGCATGGCTATTTCCGGCAACAAATCGACAAGGACGGCGTTCAAGCAGCGATCAATCTGAATCAAAATTTTTATCACCTGCCAATCCGCGAAGCCCTCCGCAGCAATGGGAAACCGCTTATTTCCGTACCGATTCTGGATCGGCAGGTTTTTGCCAGGCTCTGGCAATTGCGCGTTGGAAGGGTAAGTCTCTACCTCCTGGACACCGATATTCCGGAAAACAGCGCCGAGGACCGATTGATTACTGCTGAGCTTTACGGCGGCGACCTCGAGATGCGTATGCGCCAGGAGATCATGCTCGGAATTGGCGGCGTCAAAGCGCTCGCCGCGCTCGGCATTCAGCCTGCCGTGTTTCACATGAACGAAGGACACTCAGCGTTTTTGGCGCTCGAACGCATTCGTCTCAACCTCGTGGAGAAGAAGCTCGATTTTTATTCAGCACTTCAGGTGGTAGCAGCGGCTAATGTTTTCACCACGCACACTCCAGTTCCCGCCGGCAATGATTCGTTCCCGCGCGAGATGATGCGAAAATATTTCGGCGATCTCGCCAAGGAACTAAACATACCCTTCGACGAGCTATTCTCGTTCGGTCAGACGCGCGTCGACCCAAACGACCCATTCAGCATGACCATCCTGGCGCTGCGCCTTAGCCGGCACTCCAATGGAGTAAGCAAATTGCACGGTGAATTTACCCGATCGCTTTGGAAAGATGTTTGGGCCGGCGTGCCGGTGCACGAAGTGCCGATCACCAGCATCACAAACGGAGTCCATACAAAGACCTGGATGGCACCAGAGTTTGCGGCACTCTATCGCAAGCATCTCGGTGTATGGGAGGAACATCTCACCGAGCCGGAGTTCTGGCGTGGCGTCTATGATATCCCCGATGCGCAGCTTTGGGACACGCATCAAAGGCTCAAGCTCCGCCTGATTGAGTTTGTCCGCGATCGAGAACGGCGGCGTCGCGAACGAATGGGGGAATCGCCCGAGTCTATTCGCAAAGTCAATCGCATTCTTGATCCGGAAATTTTGACCATCGGTTTTGCGCGCCGTTTCGCCACTTACAAGCGTGCTACGCTTTTGTTCAGCGACAAGGAACGCCTAAAGCGCTTGCTGAACGATGGCACGCGCCCTGTGCAATTCATTTTCGCAGGTAAAGCGCACCCACGTGATGAAGCCGGCAAGGCGCTGATCCAGGAAGTTTACAGATTCAGCCATGAAGCTGGCTTGGAAAATCGCATCGTTTTTCTGGAGGACTACGACAGCTACATCGCGCGCCGTCTCGTGCAGGGTGTCGACCTTTGGCTGAACCATCCGTTGCGTCCGCTGGAGGCGAGCGGAACCAGCGGAATGAAGGCTGCCCCCAACGGCGGAATCAATCTGAGCGTCCTCGATGGCTGGTGGTGCGAAGGCTACAACGGCAGCAACGGCTGGGCCATTGGCGCGGAGATCAGTAATGGCACCACGGAATTTCAGAATGACGTGGACGCGAGCAGTCTTTACCAATTACTGGAGAACCAAATCGTTCCTCTCTATTACGCGAAACCGGACGGCAAGCTTCCTCTCGCCTGGCTGCAATTAATGCGCGAATCAATCCGCAGCGTCACGCCGGTTTTCAACACGCAGCGGATGGTGAAGGAATACACGGAGCAACTTTATGTGCCAGCTGCGAAATCGTACGAGAATTTTTTCCGCGACGGCTGCGGCGCCGCTACACACCTGAGCCAATGGAAAACGCAAATACGCAAGGATTGGCCGGCGGTGAAAATTTCCGATGTCCAGATAGGCAATAAAGATCGACAAAGCATTTTGGTCGGCGAATCGCTGCAGATCACGGCACGAGTTCATCTTGGCACGGTTGATCCGCAACATGTGCGAGTCGAAGCCTACCACGGCGAAGTGGATAACGGTGACATTCGCAATCCTTCGGCGACCGTCCTCAATCAAACCGGCAGCGCAGATGGAGACGGCAATTATGTCTACCAGGGAGCAGTTCCTGCGTCTGAAAGCGGCACCTACGGCTTTAGCGTGCGCGTCGTGCCCACGCACCCTTGCCTAATGCAAATGCACGAACTGCGCCTGATCACTTGGTCGTAGGAACCCGCGGGATCGATGTCCATCTTTCGGCGAGCCTCGGTTAAACGCGCGGCCTATCGACGATCGAGCAAACCGCCGAAGCGGCATCCTGTATCAATTGTTTCAGCGAAAAAAATTCAAAAAATCTTTACTCCTCTCCCCCGGCCCATGAGAAAAGTTGATTCAAGCGAAAACAGCCGAACTGCAAGTCGCAGCTGTATCACGCCCGCGGCTCGGGCGTTTGGAGAGAAATCTGTGCAGAAAGGCCGGAAATTCGATGGGCGAATCTGCTCTACGAGTTTTTGTCACTGCGTCAGCGAAGTAGTCGAATGCGCTAATGATTTAGTCTTGACGTAGGATGGGCTGTACGATAGCATTCGACAGCGCCAAGTTCGTTAGGCGCCTTCAGCTAAGCACCTGACCTTCTTCCCGCAGGGTAAACTCGCGAACGCTGGGTTCGTTCACACAACTGAGGTGCCAAAGTGAGGACTCACAAGCAAGTAGACTTTGCTAGATTGCCTTTGACTCTGCGGAGTTTCCTTGAGAGCTGGCCTTATGATGCAGAGAACAATGTCTGCGTCGCACGCGGCGCTGATGGTCGCGAGATCATTCTGGTTCGCCAGCCGATGGGGCTGGAACAATACGAGATCGACGGTCGGCCCGATGGTCGGCGCGTGCATGGGATGGAGTCGGTCTTCGACTTTCACCATGCACGAATCAACGCGGCGAAGCAGAGCAATGCGGCAGATGGATTCGATCTCAGCGCCGAAAATTGCGCCGAGCTATCCCAGGAGGGCATATCGTATTATCATCGCTTGATCCTTCTTTTTCGGCTTAAGGACTGGATACGCGTCGAACGTGACGCGGCGCACAACCTTCGCCTGATTGAATTCATAAAGCAACACGCCCGATGTGAAGAGGATCGGGTGCAACTCGATCACTGGCGTCCCGACATCGCCCGAATCAACGCAGTCGCGCAAGCGATGGTCCTGTTGGAAAAAAACCGTTACCAAGATGCGCTTAAACTTGCGTGCGACACCATCGGCATCAGCGAGGCCGTGGCGGATGACGGGCTGGATCGCAGGAAGCTCGCGGAGGTCTTGATCGAAGGCGTGCGAGAATCCCTTGCGAGTCCTCCGACTCTTCGGATGCACGAAGAGTCCCTGTTCTTACGACACGACGACTACTGGGTGATCCGTTATCATGGTCACACGGCATTCCTCAAATCCATGCGGGGTCTGTGCTGCCTCGCCGTGTTGCTTCGCAGTCCCGGACGCGAGTTTCACGTCAGCGAATTGGTCGGCACCCTTATGCAAGCTCCAATTCCGGCCTCGAGAGTCACCGCGCGGGGACGCCCGCGATATGCGGGCGAACAATTGGTCGTTGCCGGATTCTCTGACGCCGGTCCAATGCTGGACGCACAGTCGAAAGCGCAATACAAGCGCCGGCTGAACGATCTTCGGCAAGACCTGAACGAAGCGGAACAATTTAATGATCTTGGCCGAGCGGTCAAAGCCCAGGACGAGATGCACGCGATCGCGCAGCACCTAGCCTCTGCCGTCGGACTCGGAGGGCGAGATCGCAAGACGTCATCGGAGGCCGAACGCGCCCGTTCGGCAGTCACTAAACGCATCAAGAAAGCCATCCAAAAAATCAACGAGGCAATCCCGTCGTTGGGCCATCACCTCACCGCGAGGATCAAGACCGGATATTTCTTCTCCTACAATCCCCATCCGGATCGCCCGGTTGAGTGGAAGTTCTGATTTTTCTACCGTTTTCCGCAGTTGTGACCCCAAAAGTCACAGTGTGACGCGCAAATTCACGCCAAAACAACAGACCTTTCAACTGGTGATATTTGAAACGTCACTATGCGATGAACTAAACCAACAACGACACGACTATCACTGCTAAAGCCGAGAAGCATTATGCCAGATTCCGAAATTACATCTCACAGCGCAGAAACTAAAGCGAGCGAACGTGAGGAAATTCATAGCGAAGACTTTCAA
This sequence comes from Verrucomicrobiota bacterium, assembly GCA_046727935.1. Classification (GTDB taxonomy): domain Bacteria; phylum Verrucomicrobiota; class Verrucomicrobiia; order Chthoniobacterales; family UBA10450; genus Udaeobacter. Next base: position 7,992 of record JBKPDP010000078.1, read on the forward strand.
TTCGTTTTAAAGCATTTACTCGATGTCTATAAGCCCATCCTAGAAGAGGACCTCAGGCGAGCTAATGCGCCTGAGGAGCTAAAGAAAGAGGCTGAGGCAAGGCCCCCAAGTTGCGAAGACGAACTGGAGCTCGCGAACCGGATTTTCGACAAGTTTGTCACCGAAGAGGTCGCAGTGCGATTGCTTCCGGAAGAAGGGCGCAAGCAGCTTGGCCCGATTGAAAACTGGCGCTGGTGCTTCCTGCACATTCGTTGTTGCATTATCTTTGGCTGGCTGCTTTGCCGCCGCCAGCGAACCTTCCGGGCGTTCGCCTATTACCTTTATCGCTATTGGCTCTGCGTCCGGCAAGTGCTTGGCACACCCATTAGTCACCCGCCAACAGCTGAGGAGCGCGAAGATTTTCAAGTCTTGGTCAAGGCCCTCGCTTCCGCCTACAAGCCGTATCTCACCGACCAGTTGGCGAGCGTTGAGTTCCCGGCGGGGATACCAGATGAAGTGCTTGACGGAAAAATCGACTGCCTGGAAGGCGAAGAGGAAGCCTCGGCGATCTTCGAACGCTTGCTGACTGCGGAAACAGCTCCGGCGTTGCTGGGAAGAAAAGCGTTTGAGGTCCACAGCAAAGAGCCGCATTTCTGGTTCTGTCGCTGCTGGTGCCTGTGCGCGATCCGTTTCGGCTGCTGCCTGGCTCGCGCACGCAACTTTGTCGACTTCTTGCGTTGCCTGCTGTCTTATTGGCGTTGTCTTCGCGATTGCTTCGGACCGCTCACGTGCAATCTGGCCGGTCCGCAGGGATGCGTAGAGGAAGTAGCCAATCCCGCGCTGGGAGCCTATACGGTAGAGGTCCACGGAACCGCCTCAGGCGGCACTTTTGATCATTACACTCTGGAGTGGTCTACCGACGACATCACCTACAACGCCACAGATTTCATCTATCCGCCGCTGCCGCCGGGGAATCCAGGGCCGGGCATTGCTCCGGTATTCAATGGCCTGCTGGCCGATTTCAATACCACCTATAAGGATCCTGGCCTGTACTACATCCGGATGACGGTATTCTCGAATACCCAAGCGCAGCAGCCTTGCAAGATCCACTTCCAACTCTTCAAGAAAGACGTTCGCATCCTGGGCATCGACAATTATTTCAATATGGACACGAGTTGGCCTGATCCGGCAGCGAAGTTTGTCGAGAACGTGCCGGCGCTTTGCTCGCGACCGGCCAGCGTATCTGAGGTCTCATTTGGCGAATGCCTTTCGGTGCAGGGCGGTGCGTGGGTCGGCGGGTGTTCCAATGCTAAGATCAAGCAGTACTTCCTACATTATAAACCGGGTTTTGAATCCGACTGTAATGCGGCCGGCTGGACCCAGTTTTGGGAAGTGGACTATGTCACGGCCGGGCAATACCGCCCCCAGAATATGCGCAAGGGCACCGATCCTTTGACGGCCTACTGGGGTCCGGACTGTTTCATTCCTTCGTTCGTGAATCTTTGTTCGATTTTCCCTCCGCTAAAGTCGGAAGCCAATTCGCTACTATATCCGAGCTGCTGGCAGAGCAATATCGGTGGGTGCCAGCTCAACGGGCTTTACACTTTTCGGCTGATCGTAGTGGATACAAATAACGTGACGTATTGCGACACACAGACTCTGTGGATCGACAACAAGTACCCGTGCGGCGCCATCCGCATCGACGCGGTACCAAAGTGTGCCGATCTCTCCATCAGTCAGTTCGCAAAGCCTCCGGACTGCAGCAATCCTTGGCCGCTGCCTCTCTCAGGAATCGCTTTCGATCCTCTGATTGATGAGGCAGCGCTTCCGAACCGGCCCAACAACAACTTCGACTTCTACTACGTTCAGATCGAGAAACAGGCAGGGCCAACCGTCCAGATCCCGATTCCGGGTCCCGATTTCGACCCAATGAATCCATGCTTCTACGGAACCTCACCAGTGGGAGATCCGCTACACCACTGTGCGGCCTCGGTTTGCGACCCGAACAATCTCGACCCCATGGCTGTGTTTGGATCGCTGGCGAGCTTTGATTTGAGGGCGCTCGATCCCATCTGCAGAGGGAACGTCAAGTGGGGACCCGACCCCAACCTCACGATCCCCAGGGACGAGTGCTGCGTCTATATCTTCAAGGTTTGGGTATATGACCGGACGATCCGACCAGGAGGGCAACACACCGTGTGGGGATACGGCGACTGGCCCGTTAAAATTTGCAATGACTTACCAACGCCATCATAGTCATTGCAAGCTTCAAACACGTGTAACTGAATAGAGCGGAGGGGAAGCAGGTAATGACTATGCGATGAGTGATGCAAGCTTCTGGGCACGGTTTCTATTAGCCATGCTCGCCACTTGGCGAATTACTCATTTGCTGGCAAAGGAAGATGGCCCAGCGGATCTTGTTGTGCGCTTTCGCTCGCGTCTGGGCCACGGGATAATCGGTAAGCTAATGGACTGTTTCGAGTGCCTGAGCTTGTGGGTCGCAGTGCCAATAGCTTTCTTTGTTTCTCGGAGACTACTCGATCTTCTTCTCACCTGGTTAGCTCTCTCAGGCGCTGCTTGCTTGCTGGAACGTATCGGTCAGGAGCCAGTGGTCATCAAACCGATTTCGGAGGCGGCAGAAGGAGGAACAGACATTGGGATGTTGCGGTCAGAAACGCGCGGCGCTCAAGAGCGTCCCGCTGGCAGCGGTAACACGGCCTAGTCCGAACCTTCCGATAGCGACCTCCCAGTCGCCGGGGGTCGGGCGGGTAGTTACTGCTCACACGCAGTTTGTTCGGCCGTTGCCGACACACTCTTCGGTTGCCCTTCGCTACACTGAAACCTCTCCAATTCTGGTGCAGGGACCGGCGAGTGGACGCCAGTATCCGTTCTCAGGTTCGAACCCTGTTCAGGCCGTGGATGCGCGAGATGTGGCGGCACTGTTGCGCACCGGCTTCTTTAGCCAGAGTTGATCAACGAGGTAGTCTTTGCTGAAGCACGCTATAAGAGAT
>JBKPDP010000079.1:0-6531 GCA_046727935.1 Verrucomicrobiota bacterium
CACTGCACGCTGCTCGAAAACATAGCGTGACAACTTTCGCCATGAAACCGAAATCGGGCCGCTGAAGAAATCGTCGACTAGGTCGAGTGTTACCTCCCGTCGAAAGACGAGCACCCCGAGGCTTTCCCAGGTCAGGCCAACGATATGGGTGGCATCTTCTCCATCAGTTCCGAGAAGTTCGGTGACCTGTGCCTTGGTCGCACCGTCGGGCAGCGAGATCACACGTCGGAACGCGCTTGCAAATGCAGGACTCTGAAACGAGCGCACCAATTCGAGCATCGCATCGCGTCGACGACGCTGCCGGTAGTGTCGGATTTGGACCGCCGCGAAAATAACCCCGGCTGTTACCGCGATCGCGTTAATTAGGTTCGCAAAGGTCGACAGGTCCACTTCAACGGGGATCGGTCACGCGTCCGAGGAAAAGACAGACGCCGCTCGGAACGTGCTGGATCGCATATACGAATGGGCGGTCAACTTTCACTTCGATTGGCGGTGGTTTAGGCCGTGCAATCGCCGTCGCCCTCATCATCACGACTGCGGTGGCTGCGGCCGCTTCGGTTCCTTTTTCGTCCACGGCAATGAAAGTCTTGTGAAAGACATTGGAGATGTAGAGATAGTCGTTGGGCTTGCGCGGCGCGATCTTATCGAAATTTGCGCTGCCTTGCGGAATATCGAATGAGCTTTTCAGTCCAAGCGCCTGAAATTTTTCTGCGAGCGCAATCGTCGGCGGCTCGAGCTTGAACTTTGGCAAGTGCAGATCGACATCCTGCGCTTTGAGCTTTGTGCATTCTGCCAAAACGTCCGCAGTGAGCTTCGCTTCCAACGCACGCAGACCATTTACCTCGTCGGGAAGAAGAATGAGAAATTGGAGATCGTCGCCGGCATAGGGAAGGCTGACTGCGCTGAAGCCCTCGCGCTTGGCGTAACCAAATCGTGCGGTTTTCCGCATCATGGGAACATTGACCGGCGTACCGCCGCGGACATGGAATGATTCTGGCTGAGTCGTCTTCTCGGAAAATGGATCCGCCCACGGCGCTTTGAGATAAAGTGCGTTCGCCAGGACGAGCCGCGTCAATTTATTCAGTGCCTCGACAGGAATGAGATCACGAATTTTGTCACGCGTCTGGTCGGCCACCCATTTATTGATATGCTGAGCAGCGGCTGCAGGATTCACAGTGAAATCCAGCGGCTCAAATGCGGCGCCATAATTTTGTTTTACCAGCGACAAAAATTCCTGACGAAAATCGTAGTCTTTTTGCGCGAAGAGCCGGTTGGCGATGTTCAACGTGATCGGTTCGCTCGGGCCACCGAATTCCTTGGATTTCTTCACCAGTTCAGCCGTCTTCGCTTTCATTTCTTCCAGCGAATGCTGAAGCGAGGCGAACGAGGCGGCCACCGCGCTCGCGTCGCTTGGAAAATGTAGCACGCGCGCCATCTCCGTGCGGGTCTCGCCGTCCGCGCCGGCGAACGTCATGGCGAGGGCGCTTTCAATCGAATACGGTGAGACGCACAAGTTCTCGCTGCCTGTGGCAAGCTGACGGTGAAGGTCGACAGCGAGGTCGTTCGTTGCCTTTGCCGCCAGGTCGAAGTTTGTCGCGGCGTGCGCCATCACAGCGACTAACGTGCCGAATAGTTGCAAGATCAAAAGCCGTTTCATGGCAGTTATGAAACACTGAAATTCCGAAGCTTGCGACGCTAATTTGGCCGTTCATTGCAGCGTTAACGAGAACACGTGTCGCGTGCAAAGCGTGGATCGACTTCTCCTCAAGCAATGCCAGATCGATGCGGCCACGTTGCATGTTCAATGCATTGAAGACAGCGCGTTCCGTGTGACAATTTCCTCATGGACAAGGCGAAAATTCCAACTCGCGCTGATATTTCCGATTCTGACAAGTGGGACCTGACGCATCTTTTTACCGATGTCGGCAAATGGCAGGAGGATTTTGCCTGGCTTCAGCAGACGTATCCAAAGCTTCGGGACTGGAAGGGCAGAGTAGGGGAGTCGGCACAGACGCTGGCAGAAGTGCTTGGGTTTGAAAAGTCTCTCGATTTGAAGATCGAGCGCGTCTATCACTACGCGTCCCTGCAACTGGCAGAGGACAGCACCAACAACGAATACCTCGCGCGGATTGGACAGGTTCAAAACCTGCTCACGAAGATCGGCGAGGCCGCTGCGTTTGTTGTTCCGGAAATTCTGGAGATCGACGAAGAAACGTTTGCCAGATTCGTTGCCGATCCCGCGCTCGCCGATTGGCGAATCAAGTTGCACAAGATTCGCCGGATGAAGCCGCATGTGCTCTCTGAGCCCGAGGAACGCCTTCTCGCGCTGGGGAGTGTCGCGCTGAGCGGTTACGACGACACCTTTTCGCAATTGACCGATGTGGACATGAAATTTGGCGCCTTGATCGATGAATCGGGGCGCGAGAGACCGCTGACCCAAAGCTCGTTCAGCTCATTTTTGGTCAAGCGTGATCATGATCTGCGCAAACGCACGTTTCATCAGTTCTATGCAGAATTTCGGGACCATCAGTATACGCTCGCGGCGTCACTCGCTTATTCCGTCAAGGCCGATGTCTTTCACGCGCGAGCAAGACATTACTCATCTGCGCTCGAGGCAGCGCTCTTTCCCGACGACGTGCCGGTTGCGGTTTACGAGGGATTGATCCAATCGGTTCGCGCGAATTTGAAACCGCTCTTTCGTTATTTCGATCTGCGCCGCCGCGCGCTTGAGTTGCACGAGCTGCACCATTACGACACCTATGTTCCGCTCGTTCCGGAAATCGAGACGCGCTTCACATTTGATCAGGCTGCGGAGATGGTCTTAGGCGCGCTCGACCCGCTTGGGAAGGAGTATGTCGATGTCTTGGCGGAAGGCTTGCGCAGCGGTCGCTGGTGTGATCGCTACGAAACGAAAGGCAAACGCAGTGGCGCGTTTTCATCCGGAAGCTACCAAGCGCCACCCTACATTCTGATGAATTATAAGGAGGATGTCTTCGCCGATGTCCATACGCTTGCACACGAAGCTGGTCACTCTATGCACAGCTGGTTCTCGCAGAGTTCGCAGCGGTTTCAGGATTACGAGTACCCGATTTTTCTGGCCGAGGTTGCATCGACGTTCAATGAGGAACTCCTCACCGACCATCTGCTCAAAACGACGAGCGATCCGAAGATGCGCGCCTACATCATCAACCGGCAAATCGACGACCTGCGCGGTACACTTTTCCGGCAGACCATGTTTGCCGAGTTCGAGAGAATTATTCATACCGTCGAAGACAGCGGCGACGCACTGACACTTGACGTTTTCAGATCGCAATATCACAAGCTCCTCGAAGCTTATTTTGCTGAAAACTTTGTGCTCGATCCGGAGCTCGATTTGGAATGCCTGCGTATCCCGCATTTCTACCATGCATTTTACGTCTATAAATATGCGACGGGAATTTCGGCTGCAGTCGCCCTTTCGCAGCGCGTGCTTTCCGGCGAGCCGGGAAGCGTGGAGGCATATCTTAATTTTCTGCGTTCCGGTGGCTCGAAGTTTCCGTTGGAGACATTGAAAGCGGCAGGTGTGGACATGACCACACCGGCGCCGATCGAGAGCACATTGCGTTTATTTGAACAGCGGCTGGACGAATTGGAAGAACTGCTGCTATAGACCGTCAGTGTCAGACGGCATTGCGTTTGCCTTGGCGTTTCACAGAAACGCCCTACAACTTCCAACATGCAGCTCAATCCGGAAAGACTTCGCGAGCGATTGAAGCCCCTGTTCCGGGAGAATTTTGAGAAGTTCGAAGAGTTAGGAGCCGCGGTTTCTATCTGGCAAGATGGAAAGCCAGCGGTTGATCTTTACGGCGGATTTTGCGATGCCCGGCACGAAAAACCATGGAAAGCTGATACGCTCGTCCTCATTTGGTCTGCCACGAAGGGAATTGGCAGCGCGTGTGTCCTGCATGTGCTGCAAGAGCACAGGATTAGCATCGACACGACCGTGGCGGAGTTTTGGCCCGAGTTTGCTCGAGCGGGGAAAGAAAAAATTACCTTGTCGCAGTTGCTTTCGCACCAGGCGGGGCTTTGCGCTTTGGATGCGCGAGTTGATATACTCGATTACGGCTCTGTTATCAGGGCGCTCGAAGCGCAAAAGCCATTGTGGCCACCGGGGACTGCGCATGGTTATCACGCCCGCACGTTCGGTTTTCTCCTCGATGAACTCGTGCGTCGAATTGCTGGGAAAACGCTGTCGGAATATTGGCGCGAAGCGTTTGCGCAGCCGCTCGACCTCGATCTTTGGATCGGTTTGCCGGAAAAAGAGAATCCGCGTGTGGCGACGGTTTACGCTGCAAAAAGCGGCAGGCCGCCGAAACCGAAGAACCGCCAGTCCGGCTCGGACTTTTATCTTGATCTTGCCACGCCGGGCACGCTCGCGCGCAAAACATTTACGTCACCGTACGGCTTGCAGTCCGTTAGCGGGATGAACACTCCCGCTGTCCGCGCGCAACCGATTGTTTCATTCGGTGGGATCGGGAGCGCGTCATCGCTCGCGAAGTTTTATTCCATGCTTGCGAACGGCGGGAAGCTCGATGGTCAAACGTTCTTCTCGGAAGAAACAATCACATGGATGACCACGACGCTGGCCGACGGGATGGACCGCATTTTCCAATTACCGACAGCGTTTTCAGCCGGGTTTATCAAAGACCCGGCAAAAGCACAAGGAACGGCGGTCTCTAGTCCGCCGAACTTAAGAAAAGGGCGGATTGGCAACCGCCCATCCTTGGTTGCACAGCGAATGTTCGGCGCGTCGCCGAGCGCTTTTGGACATCCCGGCGCTGGTGGCAGCCACGCCTTTGCCGATTCTGAAAACAGGATTTCGTTCGCTTACGTGATGAATCAAATGGAGCAATCGCTCTTACCTAACGAGAAATCATTGCGGCTTGTAGATGCGATTTATAGGTAGGGCGATTGACCTTGATCGCCCAGCCGTTCGGTTGAAGCGCCCTGCCAGCGTCTGTTCCATTATGGGAGACTTGCTTTTCGCGTGACTTTTTGTTTGGATTGGAATGTGCCTGTTGCGGAGGATCAGGTCTCGGGGAATGGGATCGCCCCAAGCACACAAAACGGGGCGGCGGCGTTTACAACAACTCATTGGAGCGTTGTGCTCGCGGCGCAAGGGCCATCACCCGCAGCAGAGGAGGCACTTGATAAACTTTGCCGCACATACTGGCGACCAATTTATGGCTTCGTACGGCGACAGGGCGTTGGGCCGGAAGAGGCGAAGGATCTCACGCAGGGTTTTTTTGCGCTGCTGCTTGAGCGCCGGGACCTGAATGCGGTCCGCAAGGAGAAAGGACGCCTGCGTTCTTATCTGCTTACATCACTCAAACATTTCCTGACGAACGAGCGCAACCGTGCCATGGCAATCAAACGGGGCGAAGGCAAGCGCTTGATTCCACTGGAGGACTTACGTGAGCGCGTCGGTTTCGAGCCGGCAGATACTTTGCCTGCGGATCAAATTTACGAGCGGCGCTGGGCGTTGGCGTTGCTGGATCAAGTCATGACTCGACTGGGAGATGAGTATCGCGCCGCGGGCCATATCCAATTGTTTGATCGGCTACAGAAATCGCTTACGGACGAACCGGATCACCCTTTGCCAGCGGACACTGCGCACGAATTAGGGATGAGTGAGAACGCGGTGAGGCAAGCGTCGTACCGGTTGCGTCACCGTTATCGCCAACTCTTGCACGAGGAAATCGCCCACACCGTAATGGTTCCTGGCGATATCGAGGATGAGCTCCGCCACCTGATTGCGGTATTACGCGCGTAACACGGCCGAAGATTTCTTGCATTATTGTATTGGGACAATGGGTTGTCTGGGCATCTGAATGAAAACCGTCAGCAGCGTTTGCGGAAAGTGCGCGGCAAAGATTCCTGACGACGCGCGGCAGGGACTTTGTCCAGCTTGCCTGCTAGAGACTGGCCTTGGTCTGCTCCCGGACGCACCTGTAGTCCCGCAGGCGCGGGATGCCCCCGGCCGCGATGATGGCGTGCGAGCAGCGCATAGAAAGAAAGCCACGCGACCGGAAGGAATGCTGGGCGACTTCGGCGACTACGAGCTGCTGGAGGAAATTGGCCGGGGCGGTCAGGGCGTAGTTTATCGGGCGCATCAGAAAAGTCTAAATCGCACCGTCGCGCTCAAAGTGATCGGCTTGGGCTATTGGGCGACCGAAGCGCATGTGAAGCGCTTTCGTCGGGAAGCCGAGGCGGCGGCCAGTCTGGATCATCCTTGCATCGTGCCCATTTACGAAGTCGGCGAGCGCGAAGGCTCATGCTATTTCAGCATGAAATTTGTCGATGGAGGGCAATTGGACGAAGTAGTCAAGCGCGAGCCCATACCCATCCGACGCGCCGTCGAATTAATTGCCAAAGTAGCGCGCACCGTGCACTACGCGCATAAACACGGCATTCTGCATCGAGACATCAAACCGGGAAACATCTTGTTAGACGCAAACGGCGAGCCGCTTCTCACCGATTTTGGCCTTGCCC
>JBKPDP010000080.1:0-39756 GCA_046727935.1 Verrucomicrobiota bacterium
GATTCCGCGTTCCGCTGATTGTCGTCTCCGCCTACACGCCGACAGCTTATATCAGCAATTTCCGGCATGACTTCGGCAGCATTCTGCGTTTCATCGAGCATAACTTCGGGATTCCAGAAGGTCAGCTCACCTTTGCCGACCACCGTGCTACGACGGATCTAACAGACTTCTTCGATCTGGACCAGGCACCCCGGCCCTTCCAGCGTGTGAGTGCAGCCAAGGATGCAACCTATTTCCTGAATGACAAAAGAGTACCGACGGATCCGGACGATGACTAGTCTGCTGGGCAGCAAGCAGATGGAGCGGTCAATTCACCTATGAAAAGGCGAAGCGATCCTAACGTGATTCGAACCGCTTTCAACATTTCGCGTAATCGGTCAAGACACTTCGCCGTGAGCGCGATGCAACGATTCCAATTCGAGAAACGCGCTCAGCTTTTCATCCGCATGGACAACGAAGCGCTTTCCGTCGCGATGCGCGTCAGCAATCCAGATTGTGCCGTTGGAATCAATGGCGGAGATCCAGCCCAAACTCCATGGAACTACGGCGGCGATTCATCGTCAGCGTTACAGCCGCAACTCCAACCGCAATAAAGCGTCCGGCATTCCTAATCCGGTGCCGTTTGTTTACTTCCAGTTTTGAAGAACGGTCTGACGACGCTGTTAGTGCAGAAATCGGAACCTGTACATGAGAATAGATCATTCAACTATCGTGAATACAGCATCGCTCGTGTCTGTCACCGAAGGAGTCTCATGGAAGCGTATTCGCACCTTCGCCGTCGTCGTGGCAGGGCCGGGCACGTTCCACAGATACCATCCGGTGTCCTCTGCTTGAGTCGCGATTCTTATCCAGGTGGTGCCGTTGTCGGTGCTGTAATCAATGTCAACGGTGTTGCCGCCGGGGTTTTGTCGGCTCCAGGGGATGTTTTGGTACTGCCCGACCGTCCAAACTTCTCCGCCGTTCGGCCTGAGGAGCGTGATGTACGGTCTGCGTTGCACAGTGAAGTTGGCGTCGCTCTGGTCTGTGATGGACCGATTGCCCTGCAACAAGATCTTCACCCTGCCCTGAGTGGTAGGGTAATTGTCGACTTGCCACGAATAGCTGAACGATAACGCCGGAATGTCCTGCGCGATCCTGAACCAGCTAGCTCCACCGTCGCGGCTGTACTGGATTATCAGGCGGTCGTTCTGCGTCAGGATGGTGCCCTCCCACCTGATCTCCTGGACGCTTCCCATGAACCAGACTTCTCCGCCGTTCGGCTGGATGATGTTCAGCGGTGACGCTGTGGGCGTAGGTGTTGGTGTGGGCGTAGGTGTTGGATATGGTCCCCCACAATACCTCCCGCCGGTATTCAAGAACTGAATCTCGCCGCAGCAATTAGATCCAGCCCAGACGATCATTTCACTGCCGGTCCAGACTGCGGTGTGACCGTATCGGGCAAAGGGCGCATTGGTGGTGGTGGTGGCTGTCCACGTATTCGTGCCGGGATCGTATCTGCCGCCGGTGTTCAAATAACCAGCGTAGCCAACTCCGCCCCAAACGATCATTTCACTGCCGGTCCAGACTGCCGTGTGCCAGTAACTGGCAGAGGGCGCGTTGGTGGTGCTGGTTGCTGTCCACGTATTCGTGCCGGGATTGTATCTCCCGCCCGTGTTAAAGATGTAGTTACTGTAATATTGCGTCCCGCCCCAGACGACCATTGCGCTGCCTGTCCAGACTGCCGTGTGAAGGTGTCGGGCAGTGGGCGCGTTGGTGGTGCTGGTGGCTATCCAAGTATCCGTGCTGGGATTGTATCTCCCGCCGGTGTTCAAATACGGGCCGCCACCCCACCACCCCAGACGATCATTTCACTGCCGGTCCAGACTGCCGTGTGACCGGATCGGGCAGAGGGGACATGGAAGGTGCTCGTAGCACCCCACTGGTCTGTGCACGCGTTGGCAATTTCCGGCAGAGTGTAGACAACTTGCCCTAAGGTTGTTGCCACCGACATCGCACGGAGCGCGTCGGTCTGCGGGGATTCAACGCGCCGAGTCTGGTCTTGCGCCGACAAATTGGCGATCAAACGCTCTGCTAATATTGGTCTGGCCAAACACTCGGCGATGACAGCCGGATCGTTCCCAAGAGCCTCAAACAATTCCCGGAGGACTTCCGGCTGTTTTGTGTCCCGGGCCATTCGATCCATCTCGGCCTGTAATTGCTCAGCAGTGATGGGTTTTTGCCAGTAATCTTCCAACGCGAGCGAGTCGCGCAGATAACCTGCGACTTTGTTTTCCAGTTGCGCCTGAGACATCACCGCATCGAGCGACGGCTTGGGATCTGGGTTTTCCTTTGGCCAGATACGGTGACGCCAGTAAACGTCTTCAATTGCTCGTTGAAACGCGACGCGCTCGGCGAAACTGAGCGCCCTGGGTTGGCTCGGACTTTTCGCCGTGCTGCCATAGCCGCCAGTCGCCACTGCGGATTTGTACCATTTGTTAGGCGACTGAAACGCTGAACTAAGCGCGATAAAAGCCACCGACAGCAACACAGCGTACGCGGCGCTGCGAATGATGTAACCACTGATTTTGCTCTTCGTTTTCATCTCTTTCACGACTCCTCTCTCCACATTCCCCGTGGTTCCCCGATTAAAGTTTGAGAAAACTAAAGCGGTTCGATTGCCGCTTGACCCCACTATTCTTGCGAAAGAGTGTGCAATTTTTGCGAAGAGCGCGGGGTGCGAGACTCAGAAATTCTGGATTGGGTTTGATTAAAGCCTTTCATGAATTTCAAAGCTAGCGCGCCATTGGCCGCGGCGGCCGAGTGGCCGTGGAGGGTAGCTTGGCTTGGGCCAGCTCTGAGTAGCCGATTGCATCCGACTCGCCATACGACAACCGAGCGGCTAGGCGCCGCAGAAAAGGCTTCACAGGATTGCGAGTGCAAGTTATTACCGGATCGTGAATGCCAAGACGCGGAAAGGGAGCGGCGCAGGGAGAACGTCATCACTATTGGCGAGTAGAACCGCGCAGCAATCGCGGCTGAGGCTGCCGCTCCAAGCACCATGAACTTTCGGCCCGCATTTTTCCTCCTCCTGGGGCTGGTGGGCAGCGCCACGTCGGTCTCGGCGGGGTCGAAATCAGTTCCCAAAGTAGCGGATTTCTCGGTTGCCGGGATCAAATTGAATGATGCAAAGAGTTCCCAAGCCGTTCTAGGACGCGAGATCTCCTCCGAGACTGATCCCGCGCTCATCGAAGATAACACGGAAATGCCGCACGCCATGGCGATCAACAAGGCGGGCACGCAAGTCCTGACGTTCTACTTTCATTATGGTGGCGAGGTTATGGCCTTCAGCGAGTTCAAGGTCAGCCTTACCAGCGAAACTAAGCTCGAGGGCAAACCCATCAAGCGGGCTGGCGTCACAACGTTCGTGACTGGAAAAGGCATCAAGCTGGGCCTCTCCGAAACTCAGCTTATCAAGATCCTCGGTCCGCCTCAGGAGAAATCATCAACCAATGAGGGGGTCGTTCTCGACTACCGAATCAAAGACCCCGAGACCAGCGAGTTGTTAGGCTATCCTAGCGAAACCTCTATTACGGCACCTACACCTTCAAAGCCGGAAAGCTCACGGAGTTTCGCTTTGGATTTCATTATCCATGACAGCCGTCGCTCAACTGACGGCGCAAGTCCAAACGTGACCGCACAGCTCGCCGCAGCGAGTCCGTCCCATGGCGGACTTGAACTGAGCAGACCTGCGCGCCAAGTGCTCAACAATCCCTAAAAGCCGGTTGGAGGTTGGGCTGGGTGTCAGCCGCCGATTCGGAACGGCGAACAATCTGGATTGCTGACGCGGATCGCCGCGTGGAACCCCTGAGCCTTTCGACCGCAAAATCTGGCCAGCATTTCGCAGATTATGACGAGCAGCTATGGCCCGCGTCCTTCAACGTTTTTAAAATGCAAAGTCCTTGAAAGGAATCTACAGATGAAAACAACAATGAAATTTACTTGTCCGGCGTTCGCGGCGCTTGCGCTCGTCTGCTTCGCCGTTTTATCAACGGCGCAAGCAGTTACCCCGGCACCGGATGGCGGCTATCCGGGATGGAACACGGCTGAGGGTCAAGATGCCCTCTTCCATCTCACCACCGGTGGTTTTAACACGGCCATTGGTGGTCACGTACTCTATGGAAATACTACCGGCAGCGCTAACACCGCGGTAGGCGCTTTTAACCTAGCCGCAAACAGTTCGGGCTACAACAACGTGGCGATTGGGCAGGGAGCGCTTAGATACAACACTACGGGCGACAGGAACACGGCTGCCGGCTACCAAGCGCTGTATAACAACACCGGAGCCACCGGCAGGGAGAACACGGCCTATGGTGTTCAAACCCTCTATACAAACACAACTGGCAACGCGAACATCGCCGTCGGTTCTAGCGTTCTTTATAGTAATACCACAGGCGGCGGCAACAGGGCCGCCGGTTTCCTAGCAATGTATGACAACACAACGGGCATAGGCAACACGGCCATGGGTTATAAAGCGCTGTTAAACAACATCACCGGCTACAACAACACCGCCATTGGCGAATGGGCCCTCTACAACAATATCACCGGAACGAATAATATAGGCGTGGGACCCTACGGCCTGGGTGGCTACGACATCGTTACCGCCAGCCACGTTATTGCTATCGGCCATCCGGGTGCAGACGTGAGCGACAGCTGCTGGATTGGCAACATTGCGACCAGCGCGGTTACCGGCTCGGCAGTTTATATCTCCAGCAGCGGTCAGCTCGGCTTACTCTCCTCCTCGCGCCGATTGAAGAAAGAGATCAAACCGATGGATAAAGCCAGCGAAGCAATGCTGGCCCTCAAGCCGGTGACGTTCCAATACAAGAGCGACAGAAAAAATACGCCGCAATTTGGTTTAATCGGAGAGGACGTTGCTGAGGTGAACCCCGACCTAGTTGTGCGCGACAATAAAGGTGAGCTATTAAGCGTGCGCTACGATCAGGTGAACGCGATGTTGCTGAACGAGTTCCTCAAAGAGCACCGTAAAGTGGAGGAACAACAAGCGACGATCACGGAGGTGAAGAAGGAATTGCAAGCGAATGCCGCGCGCCAGCAAAAGCAAATTGAAGCGCTTGCTGTTGGGCTACAGAAAGTCAGCGCGCAGCTTGAAATGACCAAATCCGCACCGCAGGTGGCGGTCGACAAGTAAGCTCGACCATCGTAATCAGGCATTGTGCAACGACCCGCCACGCAGTTAGACGCCTGGCGGCTCTTCGTTTTGAAATTTTGCGGCTGACACAACCCTGTCCCGAGAGTTTAAGTTCTGAATACAAATGCCTGCGATTGGGGTCACTGGCGAAATTTCCACAGGCAAAAGCATGTTTTGTGACTGTCTGCGCGAAATTGTACCCGCAGCGAAATTTTTCGATGCGGATCTGGCAGCGCGTTCAGTCGCCGATCTTCCAGAGGTGAAACAGGAAATCCTTGGTCAGTTTGGCAGTGGAGTCTTTTCCTCGACCGGGGACTTGAATCGAGCGAAACTTCGGGCGATAGTATTTGGCGACGCGACCAAGAGACGCGCGCTCGAACAAATTCTTCACCCTCGGATTCGTCGCCACTGGATGGCGCAGGCGGAAAAGCATCGTAACTCTCCGGATTTTTTCTTTGCTGATATTCCACTTCTTTATGAGACCGGCGGTGAAACATGGTGCGAGCGAGTGGTCGTGGTTGCCTGTTCGCGCAAGGTGCAGTTAGCCCGGTTGGCGAATCGAAAATCTCTGAAAGGCTTGGAAGCCGAACAAATGATCAACTCACAAATGCCCCTCGAAGAGAAAATCAAGCGTGCAGATCATGTCGTTTGGAATAACGGCGATCGTGCCACGCTTATGGAGCAAGCGAAGGAGCTTGTCGCGCTTTGGGAAGAGCAATCATGGACGAAAAGCTAAAAGTCTCGACCTCGCAGACAGAAACTGTAGAGGCAGGGGAATCGCGTGCGCACACCCAAAGTGCAGCGGATGCTCTGCAATCTTCCGGGGTGCGATCCAACAAGGAGGGGAAGTCAAAAACTCACCTCTCCCTCGATTTGAACGAGCTGCAAGAGTCTTCGGCTGAAGTGCTGGAGACATTGGCGCGCGATTTAGATGTATATCTGCACCCTGCGCGCTCGCGTCATCAGCACATTCTCGATATCATCCGCGCGGCATTAACCAGTGATGCTACTGTCACTGCGGAAGGTTTCCTTGACCAGGTGGGCGATTCCTTTGCCATGTTGCGCTGGCCGAAATTGAACTTTTTGCCTGTGCCCGAGGATGTTTGCGTCTCTCGCGGAGTTATCGAGCAGCATCATTTGCGAGCTGGGCAAAAGATTGCAGGGACCGTGCAGTTGCCGGGCCAGCGCGGGAAGTTCCTCTCTCTTGACAAAGTCACAAAAATTGAGGGCAAGGCGGCTGAGGAATGGACGGAACCAACCGACTTTGACAAATTAACGCCGCAATTTCCGCAGGGCAGGATCATTCTGGAAAATCCAAAGACGAATTCAATCACAGCGCGCGCGGTGGATTTACTGGCACCGCTGGGCCGGGGGCAGCGCGGGCTTATCGTCGCGCCACCACGAGTGGGCAAGACCATCCTGCTAAAGGAAGTCGCGAAAGCCATTCGGGTAAATCATCCTGACATTGTTCTCATATTACTTTTGGTGGACGAACGGCCGGAGGAAGTGACGGATCTGGAGCGGGAAATCGACTGCCAGATTTATCATTCCAACTTTGATGAAAGCGTGCAGCGACATGTGCAAGTAGCGGAAATGGTCATAGAGCGCGCCAAACGCCTCGTGGAAATGAAACAGGACGTAGTGCTTTTACTCGACAGTATCACACGCCTTTCACGTGGGTACAACAATCTGCAGCCGGGCAGGGGACGAATCATGTCTGGCGGCGTAGAGGCTAAGGCGCTGATTAAGCCAAAGAAATTTTTCGGTTCTGCGCGCAATGTGGAAGAAGGCGGCAGCCTGACTGTGCTCGCGACCGCTTTGACCGAAACCGGCAGCCGAATGGATGAATTGATTTTTGAAGAATTCAAGGGCACCGGCAATATGGAGTTGCATCTCGATCGCGCCCTGCAGGAGAAACGGCTATATCCGGCGATCCATCCGATGCTCTCAGCGACCCGGCGCGAGGAGCTGTTATATCATCCCGATGAGTGGGAACGCGTGCTGATGCTGCGCAAAACGATGGCAGCACTTCCGCCTCTCGAAGCGATGGAAAAGCTGATCGATAATCTGCATGCCACCAGAACCAATGCTGAATTGCTCTTGAGCGGATTGCGCTGACGCAAAACGTGATTACGGACGCCGCGCGACTCGCAAGTTTAGTTGAGCAAATCGAATCTGCCGATCGCGTCGCAGTCGATACCGAAGCGGACAGTCTGCATTCGTATCGGGAAAAGCTTTGTTTGCTCCAGATCAGCGTCCCAGCGCCAGATGTTGTGGCCGGCATTGTTGATACCGGCCCGCGTGTGGCTGCAAGTCATGAATCCGCGCGGGATATTTGCGATTGTATGGTCGATCCGTTGGCCAATATCGATTTGGAGCCATTGCGTCGGGCGCTGGAAGCCAAGGAAATCGTTTTGCACGGCGCGGACTACGATCTGCGAATGCTGCGCCGCGGTATGAAACTGGTACCGAGCAGAATCTTTGACACAATGATTGCAGCTCGTCTCCTCGGCATTCGCGAATTTAGCCTTGCTGCATTGGTCAAACGTTACTTCGGCCTCGCGCTCCTCAAGGGTTCACAAAAAGCAAATTGGGCACAACGGCCCTTGCCTGCGCGCATGGCGGAATACGCGATTAATGATGTGCATTATTTGCTGCCCCTTGCCGAAAAATTGGAGGCGGAGTTGGATCGTTATGAGCGCCGGGATTGGTTGCGGCAGTCATGCCAGCGCGCCATTGAGCAGGCGGCTTTGGCACGCACCCGTAACCAAGACGAACCTTGGCGTATTCGCGGATCTGGCTCACTCGCTGGACGCCCGGCTGCAGTGCTTCGTGCGCTTTGGCAATGGCGCGAAAAAGAAGCAGAGATGGCAGATCGCCCCCCTTTTCACATTTTGCAGAATGAGGATCTCTTGAAGGCTGCGGTGAAGTTCGCTGCGGGAAGCATCCCTGAGTATAGACATTTTTCCCCCCGCCGCCGTCAGGCGTTTCGCGATGCAGCGCAAAACGCACTGCAGGCGCCTGAATCGGAGTGGCCAGTTTCGCGTCGCCGTTTCGGGAAACGACCGAGCGCCGAGACAGTCCAGCGCGCGGAAGAGCTGCGGCGCCGACGCAACAAATCTGCTGAGGAACTCGGGCTGGAGCCATCGTTTATTGCGCCACGAAGCGCGCTCGAGGCGATCGCCGCGGATCACACGCGAGCAGCGGCGTTGCTAGTTCCATGGCAATGCGGGTTGCTCGGTGTCTCAGTTTCGGCAGAGGCGCCCACAAATCCGGAGCCGGGTTCTATGCTGAGAACTTAGCGCTGCAATAGCCGACATCGGTCGCCGGCGGGGTCGTGTGTGCCATTCTTGTAAGACGAAGAAAGATTTTTTCAAAAACTTTGCTGCGCGGTTTCCGGATAAAGAACTAGGAGTTGTGTAAAAAATCCTTGACCTAACAAGGTTTAGGCGTCAAAAAGCCCGCCGGGAATTAGGTCTGTCGACCACTGTATCCATGAACCGGCAGCTTGGCCTTTTTGCTTTCATAACGATCGCGTCGTTACTTGCGACTTGGTTTCCGAATCATCTGAATGCCGCTCAGGTCAACGAAGCACGGGTCACCCGAATAAAGAATTGCGTTCAATTGGAACAAATGAAGAATGCAGCGCGCCGGGCCTCGGTAAATGACATCGTCAATGAGGAAACTGTTGTGCGGACTGGCGACGGTTCGCGCGGGGAGTTGACTTTTTCCAACGAAACGGTTGTGCGACTGGCAGCGCATACCGCATTCGATTTTTACCACGGGACGCGCGGTTTGAATCTGAGAGAGGGCGCAGCGCTTGTTCAGGTTCCGAACGGAGCAAATGGCGCGACAATTCATGCAGGGAGCGTCGCGGCAGCCGTGGGGGGAACTACCGTCATGATCGAGTATCATCCCGGCGTTTATAAGTTTCTGGTGTTGGAAGGCACGGCGCGATTGTATCGCCCGGGGCATCTCGGTGATTCAGTTCTCATTCGTCCGGGACAGATGGTGTTCGGCAATCCAGATTCTGCGCTCAGTGATCCCGTGGACGTCGATATCGACCGCTTCAGGAAGACGAGTCGCTTCATGACAGATTTTTCTCCACTCCGCAGCGAGAAGTCGATCACCGCAGAGAGCCAGAAGCAGCAGCGCGAGAAATCGAATAAGACTCTAATTGACACAAACCTGGTCATTTTTGGCGGCGGCACACAAGTGTCGGTTGTCGGCCGAGAGCAGACCGACACAGCCCCTCGCACGACTGCGGCGCTGGTGACGCCCCGACGAGCGCCAATCTTGAGACCGGAAGCGGCCGCCGCCGCGCAGTAGCGACCGAATATGAGAAAATCTGTACAAACTTTTCGGGGCGAACTGACCGCCCTGTTTTGTGTCTGTTTGTTTTTTATTGGCGCGGCGCAATTTGCAACCGCTGCACAACTGCAACAGGCACACGTGTCGCAGGTAATTCAGGACGTGCGGGTGCTCGAAGCTCACGGCGCGCCGCGTCCCGCGGTGGTGAACGACAAAGTCACCCAGGGAATGGGGGTGCGCACAGGCGTGGAATCACGCGCAGAACTGACTTTCACCGATCTCACAGTAACGCGGCTCGGAGCGAACACGATTTTCAGTTTTAAACAGGGGGCGCGTGAGCTTGATCTGACGAGTGGCGCGGTCCTTCTGCAGGTGCCGCCCCAAGCACCGGCAGTTAAGGTCAGCACGTCGGCCGTCACGGCGGCAGTGACGGGTGGGACAGCTCTTTTGGCAACAGGCCCGCCTACGAAATTTATGGTCTTGGAAGGGATCGGCACTTTTTATCCCGCGGGGCATCCTGAAAAAGCCGTGACCGTACACAGCGGCCAAATGATGATGATGATGGCAGACGGTCGGATGACGAAACCAGAGAAGTTTGATGTAAAGCTGGTCGTCGAGACATCGCGTTTAATTCAGGATTTTCCGCCGCTGGCAAACTTGCCGTTGATCCTTGCCGTGATAAACCAGCAGCTCGCGGAGCAGCAGTTAGCAAGCAACCAGCCTCTTGCAAGAAACCTAGTGGACGTCATCGATACGACCGATCTAAACACTAACGCGAACCCGGTTATTTTGGTAAGAAATTCGACCCCGAGGCCGAGCGTTAGTCCGAGCCCGAGCGCGAGTCCAAGTCCGAGTGTCAGTCCGAGCGCGAGTGTCAGTCCGAGCCCGAGTGTAAGTCCGAGCGTTAGTCCGAGCCCGAGCGCGAGTGTCAGTCCGAGCCCGAGTGTAAGTCCGAGCGTTAGTCCAAGTCCGAGTGTCAGTCCGAGCCCGAGTGTAAGTCCAAGCGTTAGTCCAAGTCCGAGTGTCAGTCCAAGCGTCAGTCCAAGTCCGAGTGTCAGTCCGAGCCCCAGCGTCAGCCCGACTCCAACCAAGTTCGGTACGCCAAGCACGATTACTTCCTCGAATCCTTACCTGATAACGAGCGACACAGTCATTAGAACGGATCCTTCCATCACTACGAATGGCGTAACTGATTATGGCAAGATTTATCGTGGACAAACCATCGACGGGTCTGTTTCCGCGTGGGCGTTTGGGTCGACATCCGCTTTTGATACATCAAGCGGCTTCGACGACCAAGCCGGAGATAGCTCGAAGGCGGCTTTCAAGTTTACTGCGCTTCAGTTAACCGGCAATCCAACCATCGACACAACCAATGGCGAAACCAATCTCGGTCTCATCGCGGTCAATGGCATTACGTCCGGCGGCCCGGGTGGTGAATTGACCTTCTCGGGTCTGCGTGGCCTGCTGCTTGCGACACAGGATGGTCCGATTACCTTGGGTCCGGAGATTTCGTTCTCCGGCCTGCACGACCTGACGATTTACGCTCGCGGCTCCAGCAGTGATTTGTCCCTTGGCTCCGATATTAGCACAACAAGCAAAGTCAGTCTGTTTGCCGAGCGCAACCTGTCAGTGACGTCGAGCATAACAACCGATGATCTGTACACATTCGTTGGGCACAACGTGTCGATTAACGGTGAGGCGACCATCCATGCCCCGACCATTACTTTATTCGCTGGGCAGAACCTGAATTGGAGCGGTCAAACCTCTGATGAAACGGCGTTCAATTCCGACGGCAACGTGAGTATTTCCGTCGGTCAGATGATCAATGTCGCGAATGATCTGATCATTACTCGACGAAATGGGGGTATTACTTCGGGTCTCAACATCGTCCTTTACGCAGGCACCGACTTGCTGGTCGGCGGCGACCTGGTGATTGCCACCGATATTAGCAACTTAACAACGGGGGCTAATATCGATGTCTTGGCGGACAGAAATCTCACCGTTGGCGGATCGCTTGCATTGCTAACAGCGGCGGACGCGCAATCACAATCAGGAACCGGCGCTAGCATCGATCTTCGCGTCGGCGGCACCTTGACTGCGGCCGATTTGTTCCTCGGGGCCGAGCTCGGAGTCCAGTCTCCACAAGAGAGCGGCGAAAACGTGACCCTCTTCGTTGGGAAGGACCTGATCACTCACAACGACGCCAACTCCGGTGGAATTGACCTCAAGATAATCACTCCGGTTCGGCAAACAGTTAACTCCGGTGCGAATCTTTTCTTAAGCGTCGGAAACAATCTGTCTACAGACCCGGGCGCTGACACTAAGCTCTTGATTAACAACGACTTCAATGAAGTTGTTAACGGGGCGAACATTTTCGCCGCGATCGGAGGAAATCTCAACACCAACAACCTGTCGCTTGAACTCACGAACAACAAGGGGGCAGAAATCGGTGCCGGAGGCATTGTTAGCCTGGTCGCGCCTGGCAACATAACTACTCAGGGTGATGTCACTTTCGAGATTCAAAACTACGGGGGAATAATGGATTCTAATACCGCCATCGCCGTCTCGGCGGGGAATATTAGTGCGAATTCTTTGTCCGCTCAGATCGATAACCGCGAGGGCGGTGTCATCGGCGGTGTAGGTCTTATCGAAATGGATGTTGCCGGCAATGCAAATGTCGCTAACGACGCAACAGTTGCGTTTTACGGTAGCGATGGAGCGGCGGCCAGCGCGATTTTGATCAACGGTGGTAATTACAACGTCGGCGGCACGTTTCTCACCTACATCGATGGGAATGGAGCGATCACATTCAATAATGCCAGCGCTCACGCAGATGTACTCAAAGCCGGCGTATTCGGCGCAAACGGTGTGCTCAATATCGGCGGTGGCACCCTCTCGGCTGATTCGACGTTGAAACTTTATGCGCCGGGGAGTAATGGCCAGCTCAACTTCGTTTCTAACGTCACACTCGGCGGGAACAGCGCAAAGATTCTTGCGGCGAATTCAATTACAATTTTCGACAACGTCGTAGTGACTATCGGAGGTAAAGCTCCGGCTGATGTTTATACCAATAACCCCAATTACTCGGAAGAGTGGGGCGGCAATGGTACAACTACCGGCACATTTACGGGCGCGGGTGCGAACAGGCCTCGGCCACTCTCAGACGCCCCGCCGTTTAATGCTCCATCGCCCGGCAACCCTACAAACGGGAAGAGGACCAGGACAGTGATCAATATTCAAAACAGCGGGCAGTTGCTTTCTCTGCTTGATAATGCTGTTCCCGGCCCTAATGGAAGGCTTAGAGCTCCCCATCAGAACCACCGCCACGCGGTCAACGCCGATCGCCTCAATGTCAATCGTATGATGAAAGCAGACCGCGACACGGCAGATATTCGGCGTATGCGCGACCGCGGACTGATCAATAATCGCCTGGGTAGCGGCGCGCGAGCTTTCTAGTTACTAGGCGACTGGCATTTTCAACCTGCTCATTAAGATGGCTGCGAAAACTAACGATGAACCGGGCAGCAAGTGGTCGCGCTCGTGAGACCTCGTCTTGACCGTCCTTTGTGCGGGCTCGTCACGACGTTGTGCGTACTATTTTTTACCTCAGCAAATGAGAGCTCTGCGCAGACTGCGAACCAGGCGCAGTTGACGCGCGAGCAGGCTCCGTCGGCCTTTGCTCCCACTGTCCCTCCAAGCGGTATCGAAGGTGGTAATGTCGCCGCCGCGCCTGGCGACGCCGATCTCGGCGAGCAGCGAATCCTCAAACGGGTGGAAGAATATCAACCATTCACGATCTCGGCTGGCGCGCCCTTTTACTGGACATCGAATGTCGCTCTAACGAACAGCGGGGAGCAGAGCGATTTTGTCGTTGCGCCGGCAGCAGCAGCCTTTTACGAGCCGCGGATCACCAGCACGTTGTACGGACTGATTGATGTCCGGGAGCAGCTTTTTTATTATGACCGATTCGACAACTTCAATTTTGGAAGCTTTGATTTTGAAGTCGGCTTCAGATATCTCGTGCCGCAGTGGCATAATCTGCTTTTGCGCGTTGAGTACGATTACAACCGGCTAACTGAAAAAAACAGCTTCGCTGCCTTCTTTCAAAACCATGCCTTCATCATAGACGCGGGAGTTCCGTTTCGTTTTGGCCGCGCTCAGACGCTCTCTTTAGGCGCGTACGCAAATATTAGCGCCGCGGCCGAAGAGTCCGGACAGCCACCAAACATCAATGCGATTTCAGCGCAGCGAAGCGATTATGGGACCTATCTGAGCTACTCGGCAACTCTCACCCGTTCCTTTTTCATCAACGCGGTTGGTACTCTCGTGGTGCGGCAGTATTATGAGGGAGGTCGCGATGACATCAGCGAAATTCTTGCCCTGACCGCAAACTATCGCGTGAATAAATATCTTACCGTGAGCGCCGTGAGTACGTTGGCAGCGAGCCAATCGAACCAAAGCGTCTTCGATTATCAAGTGGCCAATCTTGGCGGCGCTGTGGCCCTCGCAGTGAAGTTCTAGAAATAACAGCTTGCGCGACAACCGCGCTCCGCGATGACCCAGAGCCCTACGGAATAACCAGGGTCTGGCCAACCGTAAGTTTTTTCGGGTCACGAATACTCTTCCTGTTCGCATCCAGGATGTCTTTCCAGCGCTTGGGCGATTTATAAAACTTTCGAGAAATGGAGAAGAGCGTATCGCCCGATTGAACCACGTAAGTCTGGTCTCTTTTCGTGGGGACGGACTTTTTTGGCCGTGCGTCGCCTTCCTGCGATTTGTCGGTCACGCTTCGCGCCGGGCCGGGGCGCGCTTCAAGCTCTTTGTGCAAATCAAGATTTTCATTTCGCAGACGGGCCGCCTCGGACCGAGTGATGACGGAATCGCCAGATAACACAGTTAGCGCAGCGATTTCATCGCGTTTGATCGAGTTTTTGACATCAGTGGCATGAGCGCCCGTCGGACTCAATGCGAGATAACGTTTGAAATGATGCAGCGCACTGACGGGATCGTTCAGCTTGTCATCATAAAGAAGGGCCAGCTTATAATGGACCTCAGCGCAGCGCGGACTGTCATCGAGGGCGGCCTCATACAAGTTGATCGCGCGCGCAAAGTCTCCCTGGGCCGATTTGGTATCTGCGTCCTGCAACAGCTGTGCGGAGCGCGAAGCGCCCATGCGATCGCAGCCAGCTAGACTGAAAATAAAAAGGACCGACAGCCAAACGCAAGCCAAGCTCGTCCTTCCTGCCAGTGGAGAAATTAAGGAGGTTCGGACAGGCCGAAACTTGTCAGTGCACGACATCGTCGCCAATTTGCTTACTTGTGACCTTGCGCGCACTTCAATTCTTTTTCTTTATCGCAACATTATTTTCGCTTCCCGCCGCGCGTGTACACGGAGCACTTTCGATCGGAGCAACCTACTCGCTCAGCTTTGTTGATATTGATGGAAATAAACTCTCCACCGCTAATGGACACGTGACTGTATTGGTGCTGACCACGCCCGCCGATAGAGAAAAGGCGCGCACCGTGGGTGACCGCATTCCTGAACGTTGTCTGGGCAACCCGAATTACAGAATGATCACGATTATTCGTTTTACGAGAAGACATACTGTGGTCGGGCGAAGGATCGCTACGGCGCTCGTCCGGCACCGCGTTAACGAAGAGGCCCGGCGGCTTCAAGCCCGGTACGATGGAAAGGGAATTGCACGTGACGCGCGGAAAGACATCTTCATCGTGACCGATTTTGATGGCTCGGTATCGTCGCAGCTTAGCGAGCCAGCGGACGCAACGGAGTTTTGGGTTCTCGGCTTCGCACGAAATGGCGAATTGCTAGCTCAATGGCATGGAGTCCCGAGTGCCGAACAATTGGCCGCCGCGGTAAAATAGTTTTCCCGTGGCACAGCCCGCCTGAAATCGCGTTAACAAAACTCCTCTTAATATTTTGGCACGTGGGGATCGATTTGATCCGACCACGCATCGATTCCGCCTTCAAGATTGTAAACATTGGCGAAACCACGCTGTTGTAGCAATCGTACCGCCTGCGCGCTGCGCTGCCCACTATGACAATGAATCACGATCGGCTGCTCACGCTGGAGTTCGTTTGACCGTTCGGCAATTTCTCCAAGCGGAATCAATTTTGCGCCATCAATCCGGGCAATTTCGTATTCGAACGGTTCGCGCACATCGATCAATTCGAATGCTTCGCCTGCATCCATCTTGCGCTTTAGTTCGTGCGGGGACATCCCTGGTATCGCTTCCTCAGCTCGCAGTCCGCAAAATTGTTCGTAGTCAATGGGTGAGAAGATTGTTGGGCTCTCTCCGCACACGGGACATTGCGGATCGCGCCGCAGGTTGAGTTCGCGAAATTTTACCTTAAGCGCATCGAAATGGAGGAGACGTCCGACGAGTACCTCACCGATGCCCAAAATCAGTTTCAACGTCTCAATTGCCTGCAGCATTCCGATAATCCCTGGCAAAACGCCAAGCACTCCCGCTTGGGCACAGTTCGGAACTGACTCCGGCGGAGGTGGCTCAGGAAAAAGGCAGCGATAGCATGGCCCGCCAAGGTGAGGGGCGAACACTGTCGTCTGTCCCTCAAAACGGAATACTGAGCCGTAGACATTCGGCTTGCGTTCAAAAACACAGACATCGTTCGACAGATATCGCGTCGGAAAATTATCCGATCCATCAACGACCACGTCATACCGGCACACAAGTTGAGGCGCGTTTTCACTGGAGAACCGGCACTTGTGCGATTCGATCTCGATCTGCGGATTGATGTCGTGCAAGCGATCCCGCGCGGACTCCAGCTTATCCCGGCCGATGTCCTTTGTTCCGTGAAGAATCTGCCGCTGAAGATTGGAAAGATCGACTTCGTCGAAATCCACAATGCCGATTGTCCCGACGCCGGCGGCTGCCAGATAAAGCGCAGCCGGCGAACCAAGTCCCCCGGCGCCGATGCACAAGACGCGCGCGGCTTTGAGTCGATTCTGCCCCTCAGATGTAACCTCGGGCATGATCAGATGACGCGAATAGCGTTGCAGTTCTTCAACGTTCAATCGCATCGCACTGCTGCGCTTGTCATCAATGATGCTTCCCTTCATGCCACTACCCTATTCTAGCACAACCTGTTCGCGCTATCTCTGGAGGGAGAAGCTGCCAACTTCCCCGCGGCTTTATTCCTTCACCGTTACGGGCGTGCCCACCGGCGCGTTTTCGAAAAATTGTATCGCCATCCGCCCTGGCAGGCGAATGCAACCGTGCGACGCGGCAAATGGCGGAACATAACCTTGATGCATCGCGTAGCCGCCCCGGAAAAACATCGCGTACGGCATTCGGGCGCCATCAAAATGTGTGCCGGGCGGCTGGCGATCTTTTCGGGCATCAATGTTTGATCTCACGACGTTGCCGTAATCATCTACATAATCGCCGAATACGGTTGAGACGTGGTCTATGCTCTTTGAAAGAACCTGATAGCGCCCCGGCGGCGTAGAAAAGCCAGGTTTCCCCGTAGAAACGGTTGATTCGCCCACCAAAATTCTGCCCTTATAAAAGTACGCTTTCTGTTCGTCGATATGAACAACGATCTTCGCCGAGCCGGAAGCGCCCTCATCATTCCACCAGCCTGCTGGCATGGCGCGAGGAAAGGGGCCCGGTGGAAATGTCTCGCAACCGCAAATGATCAGCGCGATCAGGCTTGCGCCTGCGATCCGAAGCAAATAGCCGGGGTTCATGGAGCGGATATTTATGCGCGTTTGGTTAGGCCGCTTCAACTTAAATTATGCGTCTCCATCTGATCGCCGCTTCGGGGCTTTAGCCGCCTCGCCATCGCGGTTTGACGCTGCGCGCGTCCCCCCATACGCTCTCGGCGATGCAAACTGTGCAATCGCCGATTAATTTGGAAAATTGGATCGAAGAAAACCGCGAGAAATTCAAGCCGCCGGTAAGCAATCGTTATCTCTACGACGGCCGCGATTTTTTCGTGATGGTCATCAAAGGGCCCAACGCTCGGAACGATTTTCACCTCGTCGATTCGGAGGAGTACTTTTACCAACTAAAGGGCGCCATTAAGGTGCGCATCCGCGAAGGCGACCGCATCGTGGATCATATCGTTAGGGAAGGCGAGACATTCTTTATCCCTCCGAATGTGCCGCACTCGCCGCAGCGCCCGCCGGACACGATCGGCGTCGTGGTCGAACGTCGCCGGCCGCCTGGAGAAAAGGAGCACGTTATTTTTTACTGTGAAAAATGCGGCTCACTGGTGGAAGACATCCATTTCGATTGTGCCGATATCGTCGAGCACTTCAGCCAGGCAATGCTCGACTTCTGGAATGACGATGGGCGCCGTACCTGCAAGAAATGCGGCAAGAAGGTCGAAAAACCCCAGCCGATGGAATCGCTGTAGGGTGCGCCGTCTCAGCGCATAAACTCCGCTGAGACAGGGACGCTATAACTTCATGAAGATTGACCTCCACACCCACATTCTGCCGCGCGACTGGCCGGATCTCGATGCGAAATATGGCTACAGCGGGTTCGTCAGGCTGGAGCATTATCAGCCGTGCTGTGCCCGGATGATGATCGGCGACCGCGTCTTTCGCGAGATTACCGACAACGTCTGGGAACCAGCGCGCCGAATCGAGGAGTGCGATCGCGATGGTGTTTCCATGCAGGTCCTCTCAACAGTGCCAGTGATGTTCAGCTATTGGGCAAAACCTGCCGATGCTCTCGATCTTTCCCGGCGTCTAAATGACCACATTGCCGGGGTAGTGCGCGATCAGCCAAAGCGATTCGCCGGCCTAGCGACGATTCCAATGCAAGATCCGGATCTTGCAGCAGATGAACTGGAACGATGCGTGCGCGACTTGGGCTTGCGCGGCGCGGAGATCGGCACGCACGTAGATGCGAACCCGCACTCGGGACGCATTGACCCTTTGAACCTTGATAACGCATCGCTTCAGCCTATTTGGAGCGCGGCAGAACAACTGAACGCCGCGATTTTTGTTCATCCTTGGGACATGCTCGGCAAAGAGCGCATGCCAAATTACTGGCTGCCTTGGCTTGTTGGTATGCCCGCCGAGACTTCGCTGGCGATCTGCTCGATGATTTTTGGCGGTGTGTTTGAGCGCTTCCCCAAGCTTCGCGTCGCTTTTGCCCACGGCGGCGGGGCATTTCCGTTTACCATTGGCCGCATAGAGCGCGCATTTCACGTGCGGCCGGACTTGGTCGCCTCCGAGAACAGCACAAATCCACGGAGGTATCTCGCTCGAGGGAACGCGCCAGCACGGTTCTACGTCGATTCCCTTGTGCACGATGCCGACGCCCTGGCGCTGCTGCTCAAGCTTTTCGGCGCGCGACGCGTCGCGCTCGGCTCGGATTATCCTTTTCCGTTAGGCGAAACGAAACCCGGCCAGCTCATCGAATCGACGAAATTTTCTTCTGAGGAAAAAAAGCAACTGCTTTCAGAAACTGCGCGCGAATTTCTTGGCCTTTGACTTATTTGTCGCCGTCTCGCGTCACATTTCATGTCTTATCGCCCAGAGATCGTGAAATACGGGCCTGAACAATGACTCTTTTAAAAAGGGCACACCGGGCGATCCACCGGTGCCCTTCTTGGCCCCGATTGTTCGCTCCACCAGCTTGATGTGCCGATAACGCCACTCCTGCAATCCTTCGTCAAAATCGGTCATTAATTCGAAAAGAATCGAGGATTCAGGCGAATTCTTGTAGAGCCGCAGAATTTCCTCCTGGACGCGCTCGTCAGGTTCATTTGGTTTGGTCACGTCGCGATTCTTCAAGTCTGCCGGAATTTGCGCACCGCGCGTGGCAAGGAAATCATAGAAATGATCGACCACACTTCGTTCGCCTAGCAGTTTCTGAAGACTGTCGTACCCCGGATAATCCGGTTTCAGATAATGGAGCGTTGAGGCGCGCTTGTATCCCAGCGCGAATTCAATTTCCCGAAACTGCACGGATTGAAATCCCGATGCCGTTTCGAGGCGGTCCCGAAAACTTGAGAACGACGATGGCGTCATCGTCTCAAGAATGTCTACCTGCGCTACCAAGACCTTCATGATTGTGCGCACACGCTTAAACGTGTGAATGGCGCCAAAGAGATCGCCCGCGGAAAAATTCCGATTTATTTTTGCGAACTCATGCAGCAACTGCTTGAACCACAGCTCGTACGTCTGGTGGATGATGATGAAGAGCGTCTCGTCGTGCTCAGGCGGGCTCGAGCGTGGCTTCTGAAGTGTTAGCAACTTCTCCAGATCGAGATAACTGGCGTACGTAAGCGGAGGCATAGGTGCATGCTCGCTGCAACGCTTTAACGTTTCAACGATTTAACGCGTCAACGGGGCGACCCCGTACTAGATGCTGGATTCTGGCTGGCAAATCCGTTTCTCAACAGTTCAGCTTGGGCGTTGAGCGTTGGGTGTTTCTTCTGCCGCAATTCGATTACGAGCACGATTATGAGCAGGATTCTAGCCCATCCGCCGTAGATACTCCTGATCCCATGCCGCCGGGATGCTCTCGCGCGGCGAGAAGGGGCCCGGCTCATACGCGCGTGAGGCAATTCCTTGCTGGCTCAACTCGCATACGTGCCAGTCCTGCTTGTTAGTCATGTCCCAGAATTCGATCGCGTCAGCGGGTTTGAAATCTTTTCGCTCGAACGCTTCTGGATGAAAAAACCAATCACATAAGATCAGCGTCCGTTCGGGCGAGAGCGGACAAAGCTGATGCACCATCGCGTAGTCCGGATGTAAGCTGAGCAGCATGTTCGGGAAAATGGAATAATAAAAAACGCGATGGAAATCCTCCTCGCCAAAATCGCCCACCGACAAGGCGCAAGATTTGCCGCTCATGGTCAGACTGTTACCTTTTGTGATTCGCATGAATCCTCCGAGAAAGGGTCCTTCAGTCAGATCATTCTCTGCTGAATCGTACGGCGACAATTTCGAGAGCACCGGATGCACACCCGGGCAATGATAGCATTCTGAATAATTCTCGAACATCAGCTTCCAATTCGCCCGCACATCGTAATCGATTCGTTTCGCTGAACGCAGCTTTGGCAAATTCCAATGCGAGAATTTTCCTGCCAGCGGCGCGAACCATTTGTCCAGCGGAGTAGAGGAATCCGCCAGATTCACAAAAATGAATCCCTCCCACAATCCGAGGTGCACCGGGTGTAACGAATAATCAGCTTTATCAAAGCCGGGAACATGATCCATGTGCGGCGCGCCAATCAGTCGCCCATCGAGTCCATAGGTCCACGCATGATAAGGACACTGAATCGCAGACGCATGTCCGCTCTGATCTTCTCGGAGCCGCGTCCCGCGATGACGGCAAACGTTGTAAAAACCGCGGATTGTCGATCTTTGATCCCGGACAACGATCAAACTTTCGCCGGCGACATCCGGGGTAAAATAATCACCTGCTTTTGCGATCTGATTTTGATGTCCGACCAGCACCCAATGCCTGGAAAAAATCTTCCTTTGCTCCTCTGCAAAAATCTCGGAGGAGACAAAATAGCGTTGCGGCAAGCTCTTAGCGCCGGCCGTGAATGTCTCAGTAGTCTTGCGAAATGCTGGTGCTGCTTTTGTTTGCGTCGCAGACATTCGGGAAGCTCCACGCCGCATACGTTCGCGTCAATGTAGTTGTAGAGGTACTCGTGCCAAGCGCCTAGCTACAAATGTGCTGTAGCGGCGGTTTATGACCGCCGAAGCCGCACTCGTTATGCCAGCACCGCTCGATGAAACTCGTACCAATCGTCGAGATTATTGAGGTTCACGGCGTCTTTTGGAACAGAAGCATCGTCCGCAAGGCCGCATGCCCCGAGGACACCCTTGCGCGTTTCGTCGTCATGAATGTAACCGCGCACTGCAGCGTTATGCTTTTCGATCGCGTCTCGACTAAGTGACTTGGCATTTTTCTTCACCCAGGCTTCGAACTCGGGATAGGTCGGTTTGTTTTGCTTGATGTAATCTTTTACTGCCTGCTCTTCGAGTCCGAGCGCGGCACAAGTCATGGCATCAAACCCTCTGCCGATGCCCGGATAGCCGGGCGCGAGTTTGCCCTGCTCTTCAAGGGAAACCTTGAGCCAGAGACGTGGAAGATGCAAAACGCCAAGTGGTCCTGCAACGCCGGAGCTGATCATTGGAACGTATGTGTCGGCCATAGTAAGACTTCGTTAATCCTGCCTCGGGCAAATTGCAAGTTTCTGCGTCCTGCGGGATGTCTCACTCGCTTTCGATATCCGGCTTCGGTAATGGCGAGGAGATTTCTACCTGTGTAATTTTACTGTCCGGCTCGCGGCTGGCCTCAAGTTTCACTTCTTTTACAGGATCGGTGTGCGTGCTGAGAAACATGATCATCGTAATCTTGCCGTTAACATTGAGGTTATTACGGCTCTGATTGAGATTGTTCGCCGCGACGGCTGCCGCTTCCCAGCTATGCGCTATTTTCTCCGGAGTAAGCGATGAGGTGCCGGTCTGAACGATTCTTACTTCATCAGCCACGATTTTTCTTGCTGGCGCCTTAGCGCCCTTGAATTCGGGAGTAGCCGGCGTCCAATCGGGCAACACGACCGGTCCCGGCGCTTCGAGCTGCTTCCTGAGCGCGGCCTGCAGTTTTTCCTTCTCACGTTTTTCCTCTTGCTCTTGTCGCGCTTCCTCTTCTTTCGCTTGGGACAGCATTTCCGCGAGTTTCTTCTTTGTGTCTGGCGACGTCGGGTTCTGTTTCTGAAGTTCGTTGGCTTGCTTCTGCATCTCCTGCGCTTCTTTTAACATCTCCTTCAAATCAGGATCGTTCAGAGGATCCTCCTGCGCGCGAATGAGCGGGGCGAGAAGGAGGCAGATGATAACGAGAATAGTAAAGGGGCGAGCTTGTGAATGCATCACACAAGACTAGCAAGTCGGCGCGGCCGCGTGCAATTCAAATCAGGCATTCGAATTCACAAAACGCCTGAACCTAACTGTTCCAATAACCCAAGAGCTGATGAGGCGCAGGTAGGGACCAAAGCACTGGAGCAATTAGAAAATCACCGAGCAGGAAGCGAGACCCCTGTCATCGAGTAATCCCCCACGCGAGCGTTTCAACGCCACGGAATAAGGTCTTGCCGTTAAAAGTTAGTTTTACTTACATGTTGACGATGTCGGATATTCCGATATCGTAGTATAATAAATGAAGAATTCTTTGACAATATTGGTGTTCGGCCTGGTGCTGGTTCAAGCGGCTTCGGCTGAAGCTGCCGGTACGCCGGTGGTTGAACAGCGGACACAATCCTTCACAATCATGTTGAACGGCTCGGTCGCGGATGTAACGCCGCTTTTTGGACCGGTACGGGAAGCAGAATGGGCGCCAGATTGGTCCCCGCATTTCATTTACCCAGCGCAGGGCGCGCAACGCGAGGGCGCCGTGTTCACTACGACAAGCGGCCGCGGCAAGGATCGGCTCTGGCTGCTCACGACATACGACGTTAGGAACGGCCGAGTGGAGTATGTAGTTATGATCCCGGCGGTCACGACCAACGAGATCAAGATCCGCGTTGTCCCCGACGGCGAACAGCACTGCAAGGCTACGATAACCTATCGACGTTCCGCGTTGACGCCGGAGGGGAATGAGGAGGTCGCCAAACTGGACGCACATTGGGCGGAGGAACAACGGATTCATTGGGAAACGGCCATCAATGAAGCGCTAGCTAAGGGACGCATCCATGACTGACGTGGAATTCGCGCGCGCGCTCGAGCGAGGTGAGATCAAGGATTTCCATCATGCTTCACATTTGCACGTAGCCTGGGTTTACTTGTCTGAATCGTCGTCAGTGAAGCAGGCTGCCAATAAGATGCGCGATACGTTGCGCCGATTCGCCGCGGCCGCCGGCAAACCGGAAAAATATCACGAGACCATCACATTGTTTTGGGTGCATCTTCTCTCACGCGCGTACGCGGCCAGCCGCGGAGAACGCCTGGAAGGCATCGTGCATGCAAATCCGCAATTGCTGGAAAAGAATTTTCCGCTCGCTTACTATTCGGTCGAGCGGCTTTTCAGTGACGAAGCCCGAACTTCGTGGGTAGAACCGGATTTAAAGCCGCTTTCAATCGATGCCATTGCGACTTGTCCATCCAGTCCACCGCGCGACGCACCGAATCGGTCTTTATCTTGACGACCTGAGGGAGCGCGGGTTGACGCAGGGGGAAGCACATATTTTAGCGCTGCTTGCTCATTCCGAACGGGCCAACGTGGCCGAGCTCCATCGCGGCCTCGCGCACAAGAGATCGACCTTAACCAGCATTCTCGATCGTCTGGCAAGACGCGGGTTGATCACGCGCGCAGTCGGCGAAACAGATCGCCGCACGTTCGTGGTGAAACCGACGGCAAAAGGGCGCACGCTGGCGCAGCGCGTCCAGCGTCATTTATCGGCATTGGAACGCGCCGTTGTCCATCGCGTCAGCGCCGCCGATATCAAGGGCTTCAACAACGTCGTCGCAGCTCTGGAACAGGAAGCGCACCAGCGCGTTGGCTCCAGAGGCGCTCGACCGAGTCGCATGCGCAAGAAAGCAGCCCTGTAAAACTCGACAGGTTAAATTGATTTTATTGCCGCTGAGAGCGGCCGAGCAAAATTGCGACCACCAAGATTCCGGCCAAGACAAGAATGACGAGAGCAGTGTAAAGAATTCGATCTTGCAGGCGAGCACGCCGCGCCGCTTGCGCGTATGGGACGCGGGTAAAGGTGACCATCGTGTAAAGGGGCAGATACACACCAGGGAGCGCGGCTTCGAGCATGTGGTCGAGTTTCTTTTTCGCACGAAATGTGCTGGACGCAGTTTTGTCGCGCATCTCAATGAAATTGCCGATCGCCAGATCGGCGAGCGCGTCGGCATTTTCTTTTCGGCACTCGAAATATTCGGCAAATGCGCGCTCGCGTTCGTCCGGAAATTTGTCCAGGCATTCATCGAGCACGATGCAATCTTCGAACGCTGCGTTCATTCCCTGGCCATAGAACGGCACGACCGCGTGGGCCGCGTCTCCGACCAGGCAAACTTTGTCGCGGTAATACCACGGCGCGCAGCGAATGGTCACAAGTGAGCCAGTTGGGTTGTTCTTGAAATCTTCCATCAGCGTCGGCATCAGGGGGACGGCGTCAGGAAATTCTTCATCGAAGAAGCGCCGGATATCGTCATCCGTCTTTGTTGTAGCGAAACTGCGCGGG
Source organism: Verrucomicrobiota bacterium (assembly GCA_046727935.1). Taxonomy (GTDB): domain Bacteria; phylum Verrucomicrobiota; class Verrucomicrobiia; order Chthoniobacterales; family UBA10450; genus Udaeobacter. Next base: position 24,702 of record JBKPDP010000080.1, read on the forward strand.
CCTTCGAATTCCCAGAAAAGGGTGCAAGTGAACGAACCGTCCGGGTTCGGCAGCGCGATCATCATGAAACTTTTGCGCGGCCAAATGTGAAGGGCGTTTTTCTCGATTCGCCACGATCGGCCCGGTGCAGGCGGGATCGTCAGCTCTTTGTAACCATGTGCGAGATAGCTCTCGTCATATTGGAAATTATCGATCTTTCGTTGCATCGAAGCGCGCACCGCCGAGAATGCGCCATCCACCCCGATCACTGCGTGGCCACGCACGGTCAATTTGCCGGTGTCTATTTCCAAATGGCAGACTGCTTCGTTTAGATCGACGTCGGTGCATTTGTGATTGAAATGGACGCGCACATTCGGGTAACGTTGCGCCGCTTCGATTACGGTGGTGTTAAGCGAAGCGCGCCCAATCGAATTAATACATTTCTTGGGATCGACATCATAGGGGGCGAAATGCAATACGCCGGATTTATCATGAATCATCCGGCCACGCATCGGGATCGCGTCCCGCAACGCTTCGTCAGCGATCCCGATCTGTTCGAGCGCATGAATCCCGCGCGTCGAAATTGCCAGATTGATCGAGCGGCCACCAACAATGTTGCCTTCGCGTGGATCCGCCCGGCGTTCGTATAGACCAACATCATATCCGCGGCGTCCCAGATACGCTGCCAGTAATCCACCGGCGAGGCCGCTGCCGATGAGAACAAATTTAGCAGGCATCAGGGTTTCTTAACCGCGGATTATACGACATCACGCATCCGTATTGGTGGCGACAGCAAGGGCGATAAGTTCCGACGGCCAACATTTTGGACTGCCGCTGTAGAGGGTTCATCCCTTTGATGAGCTGAACCCGCTATTCAACAAAATCAGCGTGATGCCGTGGCTGTTTTCGGCTTCGCCTTGCCTGGTTCGTAATCCTGTAGCCACGCGGTCCATTGCATGTTCTCCTTCCACGCAGTGATCCCAGAATGGCCGTAATGCTGTTCGAGCTCGTACTCGTCGTCTTTTTTGACAGGGCACCAGAATAGTCGGCCAGCCCTGCGCCAGCCATCGAGGATGATTCCGTCTTGAAAGGGCTGGTTACGTGCAGTCACTACCAGGCAATTATTTTCGCTCGACGTGTGATCATACGCCACGCCCCAGTGGAGAACCAGCGTCCTGGGTTTGAGTTCTTTTAAACGCGCTCCGATGTCGGCGGCCCAATGACCGCACCAGCCCCGCTTCCGCAGGCCGACGTTAACCAGGAAGGCTTGAAGCTCCGGGTTTAGCACGACGTGATATTCGCGTGCGAGAGCGCGCGCCGTGGTGTGAGCGGTTACCGATATTCGCTCGGCCTCAGCAGGATCGACATCAGGCGCAAGCCCTGCAAGCGCTTTGCTCAAATCCTTAATCGATCTCTCGTCTCTCGCCCACGCCGGATTGACTAGAACGAGGAACACAAGAACAAGAAAAATACTGCGAACCATTTTAAACATTCGCTTGGATGGTCAGGCTTTTCGCATGTCGATATAGGCATTGCAACAACAAATGCGGCGGTCATCAGGCAATGTGCGGCGCCTGGATTTGTGCCAATCGGTTGGTGGCCGCAGTCTGGCAATTGTGGCTCACCGGCTTTGGCCACCTGGATTACGGTCGCACCATTTTACTGCACGCCATCCTCAAAATCACTCTACAATCGCAAACGAGTTTGCAGGCAGTGCATGCGAATGCCGCTCGTGTTTAAGCAGGGTTGATGATAGCTATGCCGTTTTGGTGACATGCACCTCCGTCAGCTCGTTTATTGCGTGGTACTGGTCGGAATTTTCGGCGCTTTTGCAAAAGCGATGCCGTCCACCTGGCGCGATTTGTGTCAAAAATTTCTGTGCGGGCTTTCCGCTCTTGCTCGCCACAAGACTTTGAGTTGGGTGGGTCTGGGGATGTTGATTCTCGTCCTGCGGGTGGCGCTTCTTCCGATCTGGCCCATCCCCAAACCAACGATCTACGATGAATTTGGTTACCTTCTGCAAGCTGACACTTTTGCGCATGGCCGCCTAACGAATCCAACGCATCCGCTTTGGCAGTCGTTCGAAAGCATGTACATCCTTCAACAGCCCACTTATGCTTCTCGCTTCCCGCCTGCGCAGGGGCTTGCGATGGCGGTGGGGCAGCTACTGTTCGGGCATCCCTGGTTTGGCGTGTGGTTGAGCACAGGTCTACTGGCTGCGGCACTTTGCTGGGCGCTGCAGGGGTGGCTGTCTCCGGGCTGGGCGTTGTTAGGCGCATTTGTTGGCCTCGATCTTTGTCTTTTCAGCTACTGGATGAACAGCTATTGGGGAGGCGCAGTGGCTGCAATCGGCGGCGCGCTGCTTATTGGCGCATGGGTTCGTATCGTCCGCGCAAAGCAGTGGCGGTGCGCGTGGCTTTTTGGAATTGGAGCGGTGATTGTGATTCTGGCGCGATCGTTTGAGGGACTGCTGCTTGTTGTTCCGGCACTCGTAGCGTTAGGTATGGCAGATCGCACGGCGCGCGTCTGGTTACCGATCCTCATTACTGGTGTACTCGGCGCTTCCTGGCTCGCATATGATAATTACCGCGTGACCGGTCATCCATGGCGTCTGCCATACCGGGAGTATTACGACCAATATGAAATTGTGCCGCCTTTTTCGATCGTGCCAATTTCCACCACTCCGCGAACCCATCGACGTTTCGATGTCGAATCGAGAAATCGCGAGGCATACGAGCGCGCGCGGAGTTGGCGTCTTTTTATTGACCGCCCCTTGGATTGGCTGACTCTGCTGCGGTACTACTACGGCAACCTCGTTTGGTTGCTGCCGGTCGTCGTGTTTATGCCGGCGCTGTGGCGTTCCACGAGGACACGGTTTGCCCTAATCCTAACGATAGTCATGGGCGCAGCATCGCTGATTGAAGTGTGGTGGTATCCACACTACGCGGCGCCGTTTCTAGCGGCGCTGTTAATACTCGCAGTGCAGTCGATGCGTTACCTCAGGCAATGGACCTATCATGGGCGCGACGTGGGCCGTTTCCTGATGAATGCAATCCCGGTTGCGGTATTTCTAGTGACGATTTCCTTAGAAGCAGAGGCGATCGCGACGCATCAGACGACAGACCAGATTCAGGCGAGGAACGCGCAGATCGCGCAAAAGGAGAACATTGAACAGGAATTGCTGAAGAAGCACCCTGGGCAGCACGTAATCTTTGTTAACTATGCCAGTCTGCCCAGCCCGCATGAAGAATGGATTTATAACCCGGCTAACGTCGACGCTGCTCCGGTCATCTGGGCGCTCGATCTGGGCCAGACGCAGAACGAAAAACTCCGCCGCTATTATGCGGGGCGATCTTTCTGGCTTTTCAAACCAGCTGAGTCGATGAATCTGAACGCGTACTAGCCGGGTCTGTCAATCGCATCTGCCGCATGCTTTTGCCCAACCCTCCGCTCGCGAAGACGACATCGTAGCATCGCTCGCCCAGATTTGGGACATGCAATGCGCCACCACTCGGCTGCCAACGCGAACGAATTTAGGATTAAGACAAAGAAAACTCGCGCAAAGTCCGCCGAGGGCACACCGTAACTCATCACCACATGAAAAACCGATCTCGCCAAGTCTTCATTTTGCTGGTTTGCATTTTCACAATTGTACAATCGCTGAACGCGCAAGAACCCAAGGCCGGCAAGCAGAAGCAGTTTATCTATGGGTTGAAGCTGGTGCCGCGGCTGCACGCGGATTCAGCTTGGACGAAAGAAGATAACGCCGTGCTCGAGCGGCATTTCGCTCGGTTTCAGGAAGCCACTAAGTCTGGTCAATTGATTCTTGCGGGACGAACATCAGAACCAGGCGACAAAACATTTGGCATCGCCATCTTTGAGGCGGCCGATGAAAACGCAGCGAGAAAGTTCATGCAGGAAGATCCGGCCGTCGCGAGCGGATTAATGACGGCGGAGCTGCACCCGTTTGCCGTCGCGCTTCAACGGAAGAATCCGTAGAGAGACTTTGTACGGCCACGCGACAGAGCTATTGATGCTGAGCAAGAATCTTCGCGAAACGCCAGATTTCGTGAAAGGAATTGTAGAGCGGAGTAGGCGCCACGCGGATGACGTTTGGTTCACGAAAATCGCACTTCACACCGGCGGTTTCGAGCTCCTTTAACAATTCTTTTGGATGCTCGTGTGCCAGGATCGACAATTGGCAGCCTCGCGCGTCCGGCTCACGGGGCGTGATGACGCTAAATTTCTTCGATCCAATTTCAGTTAAAAGGAATTCGAGATAACTCGTAAGCCGGACGGATTTCGACCGCAGAGGTTCCATTCCCTTTGCTTCGTCGAAGATCGCGAGCGAAGCGCGTAATGGTGCCATCGCGAAAATCGACGGGTTGCTGATCTGCCAGCCGTCGGCCGACGCAACCGGCACAAATTCAGGTTCCAGATGTAATCGGAATCGCGTGTTTGGATCATTGCCGAACCAACCGGCGAGTCGCGGCAATTTCGTGTTGGTTGCGTGTCGTTCGTGCACGAACGCGCCTGCGACTGCGCCGGGACCTGCGTTCAGATATTTATACGAACACCAGACAGCAAAATCGACATTCCAATCGTGCAATGTCAGAGGAACGTTCCCAATCGCGTGGGCAAGATCGAACCCAACGACAACGCCGCGTGTCTGTGCTGCAGCAGCGATTCGCTCGATATCGAACAATTGACCAGTGAAAAAATTCACGCCGGCAAACATCACCACCGCGAGTTGATCGGCGTGCTTGTTGATCAGATCGACAATGTCTTCCGTTTGGATTGTGAACTCGCCTTTGCGCGGTCGCGCGAGAATGAGCGCATCGTTAGGATCGAGCCCATGATGCGCGATCTGCGTTTTGATCGCGTACGTGTCGGAAGGAAACGCCGGCTCCTCCATCAAGATCTTGAAGCGCGACCTGGTCGGCCGATAAAAAGTGGCCATCATCAGATGGAGGTTCACTGTGAGGCTGTTCATACAGATCACCTCCGACGGCCTCCCGCCGACAAGCCGCGCGGTCGGTTCGCGCAGGGTCTCATGATAGGTGTACCACGGAGTGTCGGTTGCGTGATGCGCATCGACCCCAAGCTTTGCCCAGTTGTCTAATTCTTCCTCGACGATGGCTCTCGCCGATTTTGGCATCAAGCCTAACGAATTACCGGCAAAATAGATCACTGGCTTGCCATCCTTACCGGCCGGCAAATGGAATTTCTCTCGAAAAAGCCGCAGCGGGTCCTCAGCGTCGAGTTGGCGTGCGAAATCTTCGTTCGTGGAAAAAGTCATGGACATAAGTCACCAGCAAACGTCCAATGTCCAACGCCCAACGTCCAACGCTCAATACAGGGTAGAAACATCGCACTGCGATGTCCGGCCGCCGCAGCGCGCCATCCCTGTTCAGCTGGAGGGCAATTCCATGAATTCAATGGTCGTTCCATCAGGGTCGCGAACGTAGACGACCCGTTTTCCAGCGTTCGGACCGGATTGAAGAGTTTGCGGTTTGCCGGCCGCTTTCCAACCGGACGCGTTGATCGCGCTCAAAATCGCGTCGAGATCATCGACGATGAGCGCGACGTGTACGAAGCCGACGTCGCAAGGTCGAAGATCGACATGTTTGTGATCTGGGAGCGCCAGATATTCGAGCAATTCAATCCTATGACCGCCGGGTGCTTTCACGACCGCGAGCTTGATCTCAGCACCAGCGACTCCTGTAATCTCCCTGGCCATTTCGCCAGTTTGATGAGCGGTATGCGAAAGCTCGAAGCCGAGAACGTCGTGCCAAAATGCGAGCGACCGCTCAAGATTCGAGATCGTGATGCCGGTCTGGTCCGCGGCAAGAATGCGAAATGGACGCCTCTTAGTCGTGCTTTTCCTCATGCTCGTGATCGTAATCGAAAACAGCGAGAGGTTCCTCCAGACCTTCGCATAAAGCTTCGGCTTGGCAGGCGACTTCGCTCGGAATGACAGGAGAAGAAGTGCGCGTTTATCCTATCGCCGCAATCACTTTGAGCTCAATAGCGATCGGCGTCGGCAATGCGCCGACCTCAATCGTCGTGCGCGTGGGGTTTGGTTTACCCTCACCGGAAAAATATTGCGCGTAAAGTTTGTTATAGATCGGGAAATCTTTTTTCATGTTCGTCAGGAATACGGTGACATCGACAATGTCGTTCCAACTCGCGCCAGCGTCTTCCAGCACGAGGCGTACATTTTCAAACACGGCGCGACATTGCGTTTCGATATCATAGCTGAGAACATTGCCGGCTGAATCGAGCGTTACGCCAGGAATTTCCTTGGTGCGGCGTTTGCGCGGACCGATGCCGGAGAGAAACAACAAATTCCCCACGCGCTTCGCGTGCGGAAACGCGCCGACCGGTTCAGGCGCGCGCGAGCTTTCGATTGTGTCGCTCATTTTTCTTGAGTCACGACCTCCGTTATTTCGGGCGGAATTTCTGTGCACGCCACGGCATTACTTCCGCCGTGAAAATGGAATTGTCCTTACCGACTGCGAGCGAATGTGGGTCGAAATGCCGCCCATTGTCCGGTGCGGGTCCGTCCAGCGCCCCGACGACCTTGCCGTCGCGGCTGATTTTCAGAATCCGGCCAGCGATCGCGTCGGACATGTAGATAAAGTGATCGGGCGTGATGAAGAGCCCATAGGGGTGGCCAACTTTCCATTCGCCAAGATACCCGCCCTTGAGATCGAAAATCTGGATGCGCCCGTTTTCGCGATCGCCGACATATACCAAATCGTCATCGACCGCGATAGAGTGAGGAAGGTCGAATTGTCCCGGGCCGCTACCTTTCACTCCCCAGGCGAGGAGCACGTTGCCATACTTGTTGAACTTCAACACACGTGAATTGCCTTCGCCATCGGCGACATAAATATTTCCTTCGCGATCGAAAGCGAGGTCGCTCGGTTGGTTAAAGTGCAGAACATCATCGCCTGGCATTCGCATTCGGCCTAACGACAACAGCACGCGTCCCTCGGGGTTAAGCTTCAAAACCACGTGTGAGCCGACGTCCGTCGTCCAAATGTTATCCTCAGCGTCCACCCGCACCGTATGAGCGGTAACAAAAAGATCGTCTGCAATACTGCGAAGATATTTGCCGTTAGCGTCAAACTCCATCAACGGATGTTTGCCACGATGAAAAACGTAAATGTGGCCCTTGGAATTCACCGCCACGCCAGCGACTTCGACGAAATGTTCACCCACAGGCAGCTGAAAGAAATCGGGAACAGCCTCGTAACTGAGCTTTGGAATCTGCTCCTGACCACGGCAGGTGAAAGTAGAAACTACCGCAAAAATTGCAGCCAAGATCAGCAACCGGAACAGCTGAATTTGGGCGGTCATGATTGTTTGCTCGCGCTGTTAATGTTTGACGTGTTCATCAAGAAATCCAAACACATCGTCCTCCCACTGAGGGATCGCAAGGTAAAGGAAGTTATGTCCGTCCTCTGAGGTTCTACCGACAGGTGGATAAATTTTCAGCAGATGAGGCTTGTGCAGACGTTCCAGCTGATGGGCCACTGCCTGACTTGGGTCAGTGCTGTAATCGTTGACGGCCTGAATCAACATGATCGGAGCCGTTGCCTTGTCCGCGGCGGCCAGGAGCCGGTCGCGTAATTCGGATGAACGCTGCCACGAATCGGCTGCTGCGGCGAACGTCACAGCAGCACGAACGGTGTTATCCCGCTCGGCGGCGAGCAGTGTTAGTTGACCGCCGAACGAGTGCCCTGCAATTGCAATGCGCTTCGGGTCGATTGTAGGTGTCGCTTTCAGGAACGATAGAGCAGCCATCACGTCGTCTAGCTGATCCTTCGTGGTCAGCACGAACTGCAAGTGTTGGCGAGCTTCCTTCCCCTTTGCTGCTTCTTCGCGCTGCAAGATGCCTTGCATGAAAAGGCCTTGGTCAGCTGAAAGCCCTTGTCCTCGCCGGAACAGATAGAGAAACGCATAGCCATGTTTCAAAAACAACGGCGCAAGTCTTTCAGCAGCCTGAGTGATTGGCAGTCCAGCCGTATGATCAGCGTCGGCACCACCCGATCCGTGACAAAAGAGAACAGCGGGAAAGGGACCCGCCCCGCTTGGCTTCCAAAGGAAAGCCTTGAGACGCAATTTTCCGCTCGGCACGACGACTGTTTGGCGATTCAAAGCGAGTAGCGAGTCGTTGGGCGGCGCGTCATTCGCGATAAAGACTGCTGCCAAGGCCGATGCAAGCCCAAACGCAAAAAAGTAAAACGCTCGCATCCGTCGTTTGGAGATCTCAAAAGTTTCTACCACCGACTTTGTGTTACGATGAAGAGATTCTCTGGCTAGAGCAGGGCTTAGTATTGTGGCGCTACGGGCGTCAACCCGCGAAATAAGCGAACGCGTAATTCTCCTGCGCGATGTTCTCGGATAAAGATTCAGACACTCAACACGATCTTGTTGGGTTTGTGCGGTTTCCCACTCAGCATCTCGTGCGCCAGGCGCGCTTCTCTGAGCTCCAGAACCTCGCCGACATTTGTTCTTAATTTTCCGGTGTCCAACAAGCCCGCGATCCGTCGTAAACCCGCCGATGTCACTTTAACGAGAAAAAAGATGCCGCGCACACCACAGCGTTCCATTTTTTCCAGATCGGGCTGTGTTACCGAGGAAACAAGAATACCACCTCGCTTTAGCACGTGGAGTGATCGGTCCAGCGTGTCGGCGCTAACTGTATCGATTACGACGTCGACCCCTCTGAGACTTTTTTCGAACGCACGACTCTCGACGTCAATCGCTTCATTGGCTCCCAGTTCGCGGATATAATCAATGCTTCGGGCGTGACCGGTCCCGATAACTTCCGCCCCGACTTGCCGTGCGAGCTGGACAGCATAGGCACCGACATTTCCAGCGGCGCCCTGGACGAGGACCCGTTTTGTACGATCCACCTGCCCGTGATCGAATACCATTTGCCACGCGGTGCTCGCTACCACGGGCACAGATGCCGCCTCGACATCAGTAAGCCGCGTTGGCTTGGGCGCGATCATTGCTGCATCGGCAACGGCCCATTCGGCGTAGCCACCGGTGAATTGAGAATTCGTGACTCCGAATATTTCACTTCCTTTTTGGAAATCGGCTACCTCGGCGCCGGACTCTTCAATTACGCCCGATAAATGGGAACTGAGCGTTAGCGGCAGCGGGTGGGAATCGCGCTTTTGCCAGCCCTCACCCGCGCGTCCCACGGGCCTACGCCGGCGGCTCTGACTGGGACCAACACTTCCCCTTGTCCTGGCGTCGGCTTGGGAACTTCTTCAAGAATAATCTTCTCGGGCCCGCCAAATTCATGAACGCGGTCTGCCTTCATCAGGTTTACCTAATTCAAAGAGCAAATCTCAAACGTTGAAGGCTCGCCTATCATCGCGCGATAGCGGCGATGAATCAAAGGGGCTGGATCCTTTCGCGGCTGCGTCGAGGCATTAGCATTGTCGCGCGTGGCGATACTGCTAGCCGCCATCCGGGGAAATGGAAGTCAGTTGCTTCGCCATAGTCCTAAGCTGTGTTCCAAACCAATTCCGTTTTCGTCCGGTGAACTGGAAGCCAAAGTTCTGATAGAGTCGAATCGCGGGTGTCAAAAAGGGCGTGGTATTGAGGATCAAGCGTTTGTAACTCTTGGCGCGCGCGAAACGTTCAACCCGCGCGAGCAACAATTTTCCAATTCCTTGGCCTCGCAAGCTCGGGTGCACAGCCATGCTGCGGATGTGCAGTGCCTTGCCCTCAGGATGAGCGGAAACTGTTCCTACAATCACACCCGCATGGAGGGCTACCCACACAGTCCAGTTCTTTATCCGTTCCTGTATCTCATGCCTCTCAGGTCTCGTGATACCGAATGCTTCGGCTGTATAGGCCCGCTCATACTCGCGAAACGACTCGCGAATTAGCAATTCGATTGCCGTGGCGTCGCACTTCCTCGCTTTTCGTATCCGAACGACATGCTCACAGCGGGTTCGGCCCACCGTACCAACCGATCGAGATTCGACCACGAGCAGAGTAAGAATTGGAAACTACTTTGCGATGCAGACGTTCTTTGGTTCGGTGAAAAAGCGCAATGCTTCCTCGCCGCCTTCGCGACCGACGCCACTTTGTTTCATTCCACCAAAGGGGACGCGCAGGTCACGCAGCAGCCAGCAATTTACCCACACCGTGCCCGTGTTGATTTGTTCAGCGACACGATGGGCGCGGCTCAGGTTTTGTGTCCAAACGCTGGAGGCCAAGCCGTAGTCGCAATCGTTGGCGTAATTGACCACTTCTTCTTCGTTATCGAATGGCGTGATGGTGACAACAGGCCCGAAGATTTCTTCGCGATTCGTCCGGCATGAAACCGGCAAGCCAGTGATTACTGTAGGCTGGAAGAAATAACCATCGCGGCAACGTTCGTTAATCGATTCCGGCGCTTTACCTCCGAGCGCGATCTTGCCGCCTTCCTTCTGTGCAAGGTCGACATAGAACTTGATTTTATCGAGCTGTGTTTTGCTTGCGATCGCACCCTGATCGGTTTTCTCGTCGAGCGGATCGCCCATCTTCAATTGCGACGCCTTCTCGATGAAGCGCTCAACGAAATCCTTGTAAGCGGAGCGCTCGACGAATACGCGCGACCCGCACAAACAAACCTGACCTTGGTTGGCGAACGAAGAACGCACGCTGCCGGCAATCGCGGCATCGAGATCAGCATCAGCAAAAATGATGTTCGGATTTTTCCCGCCGAGTTCGAGCGAGACCTTCTTGAATAATGGCGCGCAAGCTTCGGCCACTTTACGACCTGTTACCGTGCCGCCGGTAAACGAGATCGTGTTGATCTTTGGGTGCGCGGTGATAGCAGCACCAACATTTGGGCCGGTGCCATGCACGATATTAAGGACGCCATTCGGCAGACCGGCTTCGCGCACGGTCTCGCACAGCATGTATGCTGTCATTGGCGTGAGCTCGCTCGGCTTCGCGATAGCCGTATTACCAACCGCGATCGCTGGCGCGATTTTCCAACTCAGCAAATAAAGTGGCAGGTTCCATGGCGAGATTAGTCCGGCGATGCCTCGCGGCTGTCGTAAGGTGTAATTGAAGGCGACGTTATCAGTGATGTGAGCTTCCGATTCGGCGTGCAGAATTGCAGTCGCAAAGAATCGGAAATTTGCGATAGCACGCGGAATATCGAGTGAACGAGCGAGCGCGAGCGGTTTGCCTGTATCAATCGACTCAGCTGGCGCGAATTTCTCCAGATCGCGCTCGATCAGGTCGGCGATGCGCAACAGAAAATGCGAACGCTCTGCCGCCGATTTTTTAGACCAATCGACAAACGCCTTCTCTGCCGCCGCGACAGCAGCTTCAACGTCGCGCGCGTCACTGTCCGCCACTTGCGAATATGGTTTGCCAGTAGCGGGTTCAATGTTATCGAAGTATTTCCTGCCGACTGGCTCCGCAAATTGGCCGTCAATAAAATTTTGGATGCGAAGTGATTCCGTGCGCACACGGAAGTTTAAACGCTCAACCGGTGTTCGCCAACCAGCCTTCGCGTGAGGCTAAGCAAGTCGAAAGGAACGGCAAGGCAGGCCACTGAACGCGTCCAACTCCGAAATCGCGGAGTTAAGGTGTGCCAGTGGAGTCGCCCATTGGCGCTGGCGTCGGCGTCGTGGTTGTATCCGACTCAGGCAAGGTCGTCGGAGTTGGCGTCGGAGTCGGTGTCGGAGTTGGCGTCACGCCCGACCGCGGGTGAGCCGCGCGTTTACCGCCTTGCGAATGTCGCCCCGACGTACCCACATGCTGCTGTGTGTGCTGAGTATGTGTGCTGCCGCCTGTCGCACGTTTGCCATGCATCGTGCGGGACGGATGCGCACCACGGCCTGCCGTGTGCTTATTATGCGCAGATGAATGCTGAGTGGGTTGCGTGTCGATTCCGGTCTTGGTTTTGGTACCATTCGCGGTCCATTGCGCACTGATCGCGCAGGCAATGGCTGGAACGAGCAATATCAACAAGCACCGGATCGCCGCCACGAGGAGTCTGTTCATAAAAATAATCTCCGGTTTTGTATCGACGCGAGAGATTACTAAGCGAGCGGCCCCGACTCACCGTTTGTAAAGGCCTAATAGTCCGCAGACATCGATTGTACTCGAATTCTAGAGACACTATGATTTTCATGCAAGCCCCAATTGCACATCGAAACCGCAAATTGTTGCGGATACGCGCGACTCCATACCAAATAACGCGACGCTGAATCTTATGCAGTTGTTTCTTACCTTTGGGAACTGTCGCCGATTAACCTGAAATCAGAAGGCGATAAACGGATCCGTCATTACCACGCGGACAGAAACGTTTTCAATCTGGTCCGGCAACTGCGGCGTCGAGGAACTTGTCCTATCGATATAAACGGTATGGGATGCCGGTTAGTGCTTTTGTAGCTCGTTTGCGTGAGCCGGTTACAATGAAGGCTTCGGTGAGGATTCGATCCCGGCCACTGAAAAGGCTCGACAGAGTTGCGTCCCCTTTTTTAGTCTTGCGCTGGTGACCGAGTACGAAAGCGATTGTCGGGCGCTTGAGGTCGAGCCCGGGGCTTCTCTCGAAGAGATAAGACAGGCGTACCGTGATCAGACGAAAGTATGGCATCCCGATCGATTCCCGAATGAGATCCGGCTTCAGAAGAAAGCGGAGGACAAGCTCAAGCAAATCAACCTAGCGTATCAGCGACTTTGCGGACGCGGAACCTATGAGCCGCCGATACCAAGTCGCTCCACAGATCCACCTTCACAGCCTCCGCCCCGGTGGATCGCTGTCTTTGTGCGCAGTCGTGTGCGCAGCTTACAGAAGGGCATTGTCGCTCTTCGTCGGAAGCTTAAGGAAAGCGTGATCGCCATCGCAAAGCCATTCGTACTTTTGATGGCAAAAACTGTCGACGTAGGCAACAAGATCCTTCAATGGTACCGTCGCCAGAGAAGATTGCTGGCCGTCGCTACAATCGCGTTTGTTCTTGGATTTGGTTTAAGCGTTTTGATGTTGCCACGTCAATCCGACACATGGGCTAAAATTAACAATCTGCGCCAAAGGATAATCGAAAAAGTACAGAACACGGCCCGAGTAGCCGTAGCCAGGCCATCGCCCCCTGCGCCAACCGTGCTTTCTCAAAGAGGGCGGGTCACTGCATCCTCGGCGGAGACGGCGGTCCCAAGCTCTCCTCCGCCTCTGGTCGATCGGCTGCTACGAGAAGCCATTGATCTGCGCAATCGGGGGGATACGACAAACGCCCTTGCTCGTTTGCATGAGGCGTTGGAAAGCGATCCAAACAACCCCACGGTTCTCGAGGAAATGGCCAATACCTATGAAGCTCTGCAGCCCATTGACCGCTCCAAGGAAATATGGCGCAAGCTTCTCGAGGTGGGTCCGTTCGCCGGCGCGCCATATGACTTGGCCGACCAGCGTTTGAAGCTGGGAGTGCCGATGCCGCCGATAGCGGATGCTGTATCCACGAACTCAAGCGCGTCTTTCAGGACCGGCTCTGACGCCGACGCAGAGACAAAAGGTGGCCCATCAGGATACGTTTTTCCTTGGAAAACGGACATCGTTACGACAGTTTTTTGGGTCGGTGAAAAGCAGGCTGCTGGAAAAACGTCGCCACAGCACCAGAGCGCTTGGGACAAGGATTGGCTGAAAAGCTTTGGCGGAGTAGACGATCCTGAGCCGTTAGCCCGGCATGATTACATCCCGATTTCGTTCGTTCCGCATCAAAATCCGTTCTACTGTGCGCTGCCATATAATGATGTTGAGCAGGGGCGATTCAAGCCGGAGGCGCCGATTGTCATTCCTTGGTTCAAGCAGGTGCATACGGAGCTGGGTCAGTCCGTGTGCAAGGGTCGCTGGGTCGGGATTCGAAAAGCGGATCGCATCTGCTACGCGCAATGGGAAGATTGTGGCCCGTTTCGCACTGATCATTTCCAGTATGTTTTTCAGAATGAACGGCCGACGCCGAACGTAAGTCACAGTGCAGGCTTGAGTGTTTCTCCAGCCGTCCGCGATTATCTCGGCCTCGCCCCAACGGACGTGGTGGATTGGCGATTCGTCGAAGTAGGCGACGTGCCTCCTGGCCCCTGGCGCAATTACGGCGAAAACAATCACTTCGTCGTAGCGCGAGGCCAACTAGAGAGGGGCTTCGCGGAGCAGAAAAGATCCGCTAATCCAGCTGTGATGAAACCAGCGCAAGGCCCTCTCGCCCCGGACGAGGGCGTGATCTCGCCTTTCATAGCGAGGTCTGCCAATCAAGCTGTGACGGAACCAGCGCAAAGCCCTCCCGCATCGGACGAAAGCACGATCTCGCTCTCTGCAGCGAAAGTCGAGAAAGGCTTCGCTGAGCAGAAAAGATCCGCCAATCTAGCTGTGACGAAAGCAGCGCCAAGCCTTCCCGCATCGGACGACAACGTGATCTCGCCTTCTGCAGCGAAACTCGAGAAAGGCTTCGCCGAGCAGAAAAAATCCGTCAATCCAGCTGCGACGAAATTGCCGCAAAGCCCTCGCGCCCCCGACGTAGGCGTGATCTCGCCTTCTGCGGCCAAAGCTGTTACGACTTATGCGCCGCGCCCCGAGTATCCACAGGAGGCCCGTTCGCACCGCATTGCGGGCAGTGGAGTTTGCGTCGTGTCGATTGATCCTGCGACCGGCAGCGTAACCAATGCTTCAATGGCGCAAAGCACCGGAAGCTCCCTATTAGATAAATCTGTCCTCAGTACGGTCCGCACGTGGAAATTCAAACCTCGAACAGTTTCGAAGGTCAAGATTCCGGTTGAATTCACAATGACGGGCAACAACGATAGGTAGGCTGCTCCGCTTGTTCGGACAAAATCGGGCACTCAAACTGCGTAATTCTGCAGAGGTTGGCGAATTTCGATGCATTTGTTATGCGTCATCGCTATGCTTTTTGAGCTTGTCTGCGTAAGTGCTTAGCGCAAGAACCGGTCAGGGAGGGATTCGAACCCTCGATAAAAGATCCTCTGATCGCGTTATCTTCAAGTTGCTGGGCAGCGAATGATCCGTGGCGTTGGTGTTATCTTCTTTTTTGTTCCG
>JBKPDP010000081.1:0-9958 GCA_046727935.1 Verrucomicrobiota bacterium
CTCGACCCCCGCGACGCTGGAATTCTAGTCGAAATTGGAAACACTTACCAGGCATTGCGTCTGTGGAAGGATGCGGAGCGTGCTGAATTGCGAGCTCTCGCCATGGATCCGCACAACAAGGGCGCAGCGGATACTCTTCTCAGGGCCAACCTCAATGCAACGGGCGATGCCGACTCGGCGCGGCGAGCCTTCGATGGTTTTCCAGCGGAGATCAAAAGTAATCTCAGCGGCCTCGGGCCGGGCGGATATGAGGGCGGCACGAACGTTGTTGAGGCCATCGGTATGCCGGTTTATCTCGACTTGATCCAAAGACGCTTCAGTGATGCTTTCCAAGCTCTCGAAAAGGAAGTGGCTAAGAACGACCGTGAGCATCTCCTGCAGCTTGTCGGGCGTGCCGTCCTTCGCCTGCTAGGGGGACAGACTGAGGCAGCCAAATCAGCGGCAGAACAAGCGCTCCCGTTACTTGAGGCTAGCCTTAGAGAGCGACCTGATGACGCTTTCGCAATAACGGAGCTGTCTTGGGTTTATTTCGCCCTTGGACGCAATGCCGATGCTCTGCGGGTCTCTAAACACGCGGCGGATCTAGTCTCCATCGAAAAAGACGCCCTTGCTGGTCCATTTTTCCAGATGGGGCTTGCGCAAATCGAGGCGCGGGCGGGCGCACCTGAGGAAGCCGTTAAGACGCTTCGACGTTTGCTCTCCTTCCCGGCGGGCGGGGTAGCTTCCATCGCTCTTTTGAAGGTTGACCCAGTCTGGGATCCGCTCCGTGATCGTCCCGATTTCCAGGAACTGCTCTCAGGTCCAGAGCAGGTCGGACCTAACAAGTAATAGGAAGTGAATCTGAGGAACTTCGTCGGCGAGTTGAAGCAGCGCAGCGTTTACAAAGTCGCGATTTCTTTTGTCAGGCTCAATTCCAAGGCGCGTTAGCAATATGTCCACTGAGATCAAGAAAGAGATCCCGCTCCAGATCGCCCATGTTCTCTTCATCGACATTGTTGGCTATTCGAAGCTTTCGATTAACGACCAGCACGCGGCGGTTGAGGAACTAAAGCAGATTGTTCGCGCGTCCGAGCAATTTCAACGAGCCGAACGGGTGAGCCGTTTGCTCAAAATCCCGACTGGCGACGGGATGGCGCTGGTGTTTTACGAGAGTCCGGAAGCGCCTGCGCAATGCGCGGTGGAGATCAGCCGCGCGCTCAAGAAACATCCACGCCTGCAACTTCGGATGGGAATCCACAGCGGCCCAGTTAGCGGTGTGGTCGATGTGAACGAACGGGCCAATCTCGCGGGCGCTGGTCTCAACCTAGCCCAGCGCGTGATGTATTGCGGCGACGCTGGCCACATTTTGCTTTCGAAGCATGTCGCTGAAGACCTTGAAGAATACGAGCAGTGGCGACCACTCTTGCACGACCTTGGTTCGTGCGAAGTGAAACATGGGGTGCGCGTCTCGGTCGTGAATCTCTGTAGCGATCAATTCGGCAATGCGACGCTGCCGCGGAAACTCGAAGCCATGCATAAACGCCGGACGCGCCTGCGCCTAGCGGCAACGATGGCGGTGTTGATCGCGCTCACGGCAATTGTCACCGGTATCTTAATGTTTTCCCGCAATCGCGCGAGATTAACATCGGCTGCGCCCGAAAAAAGTATCGCAGTCCTGCCCTTTGAAAATCTGAGCGAAGACAAAGCCAACGCCTATTTCGCTGAAGGCATGCAAGAGGAGATCCTGACGCGGCTGGCTAAGATCGCGGACTTGAAAGTAATTTCGCGCACGTCCACACAGCGGTATCAGAGCAAACCAGGGAATCTGTCTGAGATCGCGAAGCAGCTCGGCGTAGCTAACATTCTTGAGGGTAGCGTGCAAAAAGCGGCCGATCAGGTGCGGGTCAATGTGCAGCTGGTTAATGCGCGAAGTGATTCCCACCTCTGGGCTGAGACCTATGACCGGAAGTTGACTGACATCTTTGGGGTTGAGAGCGAGATCGCTAAAGGAATCGCGGAATCGTTGCAAGCGAAGCTCACCGGTAGTGAGGAGCAAGCGTTAGCAGTTAAACCAACAAACAATCCGGAGGCTTACGATGCCTATCTTCGCGGCGTGGCATTCGAAGCACGTAGTCGCTACCCCTTCCTCACCCGCGATCTGGGACGGGAAGCCATCGGCTTTTATGAGCGAGCGGTTCAGCTTGACCCCAACTTTGCGGCTGCTTGGGCGCGGCTTTCTCGTGCGCACGCGTTCCTTTACTTCGGACGCGCCGACACCGCCACTCGACGCGATGCTGCCAAGAGCGCTTTGGAGAATGCTCAGAGACTGGAGCCGAACTCGCCTGAGATCCTTCTAGCCCAGGGTTATTATCAATATCACGTGCTAAGTGATTACGGGCTTGCGAAAACGACATTCGAGCGTGTTAGCAAAATGTTACCAAACAATAGCGAGGTACTACTGGCGCTCGCCCGCATTGCCCGACGCGAGGGGCACTGGGATCAAAGCGTTGTCTATGACGAGCAAGCCCTCACCCTGGACCCACGTAACAGGGAGTTACTTGGGGACACGTCATGGAATTACACGATGCTTCGACAGTTTCCGGCCGCGCTTAAGGTCGAGGATCGAGTGCTGGATATTACGCCGAACAATCCGGCTGTGATAGCGTCAAAGGCCTGGATGTATCAGGCCGAGGGCAACCTCCAAGAAGCCGCTAGGTTGCTCGCAGAAATCAACTGGCAGAGTTCTGATGAGGCCTTCGACACCAAAATGTATCAGTTGAGACTTGAAAGAAATTACGATGAAGCCATTCGATTGCTGCAAGCCCGAGTAGCTCAATGGCATTACGCTACTCAGGAGATCAAGGGCTTTGATCAGGTGACGCTGGCTTTCATACAGCGCTTTGCTGGTGACACGGTTGGCGCAAAAATTACCGCCGAACAGGCGCGCAATACACTCGAGCCGCTCTACAAGAATCAATCAGACGACTTCTTCGTTGCGGCATTGCTGTCCAACTCTTATGCCCTGATCGGGGAGAAGGACCTGGCCCTAAAGGAAGCGGAACGTGCAATGCTTTTGCCGACTGCCAAAAATGCAGTGGACGGACCCGCCATGGAACAGAGCCTGGCGGTAATTCAGACGATGTCCGGCGAGAATAGCCGTGCGATCTTAATTCTCACCCGGTTGTTGCGGACGCCGGGTAATGGCTGGCTTCGTGACACGCCTATCACGCCGGCCCTTCTTAGGCTCGATCCGATCTGGGACCCTTTGCGCGCCGATGCTGCTTTCCAAAAACTCTGCGAGGAAAAGCAGCCGTGAACCTCCAGAACTTTTTCGCTGAGCTGAAGCGGCGGAACGTTTACAAGGTCGCGGTTGCATACGTCATCGTCGGTTGGTTGCTAATTCAAGTTGCAACACAGGTCTTTCCGTTCTTCGACATTCCGAATTGGGCTGTGCGGCTCGTTGTTCTGCTGCTCATCCTTGGTTTCCCGATCGCGCTTGTACTCGCATGGGCTTTTGAGCTGACACCAGAAGGAATCAAGCGAACAGATGAAATCGAACCCGGGCGCCGATCGCGTAATCGCGTGTGGATTTACGTGGTTGTGATTGCCGGTGCGATTTCGATTGGATTGTTTTTCCTGGGGCGCTACACGGCACAGCGCACATCTTCGACTGAAAACGGACGGCCCGGCGGTCCGTCCCTACCAGACAAATCCATCGCGGTGTTGCCGTTTGAAAATTTCAGTGAGGACAAAGCCTTTGCGTTCTTTGCCGATGGTGTGCACGACGAGATTCTGAACGATCTGGCAAAAATTGCCGACCTGAAAGTGATTAGCCGCACCAGCGTGATGCAGTATAAAAACACCGCGACACGCAATCTCCCGGAAATCGCGCAGGCGCTAAAGGTGGTGCACGTGCTCGAAGGCAGCGTGCAGCGCTCCGGGAACCGTGTCCGGGTGAGCGCACAGTTAATCGATGCCCGCAATGACACGCATGTCTGGGTGGAAAAGTATGACCGCGAATTGGCCGATGTCTTCGCCATCCAGAGCGAGATTGCCCAAAAAATTGCCGAACAGCTTCAGGCCAAGCTGTCGCCAAAAGAGAAAAGTGCGATTAGCGAGCGTCCTACCTCCGACCTAACTGCCTACGATCTCTACTTGCGAGCAAAAGAACTCATCTACGACAGCGCCGTTAACCCCTCTCGCCGGAGAGAGAATGATTTTAAAGCGGAGCAGCTCCTCGACCAAGCGGTAGCGCGCGACCCGGCATTCCTGCTCGCTCACTGTCAGCTCGCCTACGCGCACGATGAAATATACTTT
Source organism: Verrucomicrobiota bacterium (assembly GCA_046727935.1). GTDB lineage: Bacteria > Verrucomicrobiota > Verrucomicrobiia > Chthoniobacterales > UBA10450 > Udaeobacter. The sequence continues at coordinate 4,297 of JBKPDP010000081.1, forward strand.
CTTAACTACGATCACAGTCAAACGAGGCTGGCGTTAGCTGAAACCAGTGTAAGGGCAGCGCTTCGCCTTCAGCCGGATTCGGGCGAGACGCATCTCGCACAGGCGATTCACTTTTACTGGGGTTATCTTAACTATGAGCGAGCGCGAGAGGAACTGGCTAAGGCTCAACGTGCGCTGCCTAACAATACACGCATCTTTTGGATCCTCGGTTTAATCGACCGGCGTCAAGGGCGCTGGGACGAAGCTATTCGGAATCTTGAACGCGCAGTGGACCTCGATCCTCGGAATGCGAGCACGATCATCGATCTCGGCCTGACTTACTTTTACCTGCGCAGATACGAAGAGGCAATCGCTGTGGCCCATCGCGTGCTGGCGTTGGAACCAAGAAGCATCTTCTTGCGAACCGCTCCAGCGCAGATCAGGGTCGCGGCGGAGGCGGACATGGTGCCTTTACGCGCCGTGGTGAACGCGATCCAAGCCGAAGGCCCATCTTCAGCAGCCGAAGTGTCTGATATCTCTTTTCAACTCGCCCTTCGGGAACGCGAGCCTGTCGCGGTGGCCCGTGCATTGGCGAGGATTCCCAGCGAAGGCGATGTTAAAAGTTTGAGCCGTTTCCCATTCCCGCGCACCTGGTATGAAGGCTTACTGGCTAAACTGCGACAAGACGAGCCTGCTACACGTTCCGCGTTCATGGCTGCACGGGCTGAAACCGAGAAACTCGTACTCGCTCAACCGGGAAATGCGACACCGCTGGGAAGGCTGGCTCTTATCGACGCCGAGTTAGGTGAGAAAGAGAAAGCAATCCGTGAGGGTCGCGCCGCTTGCGACATGGTTCCGGTTGCAAAAGATGTCCTCGATGGCGTGTTCCTGATCACTAATCTGGCCCGCATCTACGCACTCACTGGCGAGAAAGATCTCGCCGTGGAACAGTTGGGCGTAGTTAGCAAACTTCCATACGGACCATCCTACGGCGAGCTGCGTCTTGATCCTGAGTGGGACTCACTGCGCGGCGACGCTCGCTTCGAGAAAATCGTCGCCTCCCTTGCGCCTAAGAAACGGTAAACCTCAACGAACCTTGAATTACTTTCGACAGAACGATGCTTTCCTTCCGCGGATGCGCAGGACCACGCAAGCTTTCGCTCTGATGAGATTGGGATTTTGGATTCGACCGGCAATCTCGAACGCACCATTCCGTTCACGGAGGCGGATCGAAAACTGTGATGCTAGCGTTAACATCGAACCCCTATCAGCTGTAAGTCCGGGTTAGGCGGCATCGCGCGTATGAACATTCGTTCGTATTCACAATCTGATCGTCACGCGTGTCTTGAGATACTCGAAAGCAATACACCTGAGTTTTTCATCCCGACGGACTGTGATGGCTACGCTACATTCCTCGACAACCTCCCAGGCCCGTATTTTGTCTTGGAGCACTTCGGCCAGATCGCTGCATGCGGAGGTTGGGCCTTGGATACAGCGGGGGTGGCTGATCTCACGTGGGGAATGGTCAGGCGCAAGTTCCACCGACGTGGTTTGGGCCGCGAGCTTCTTCGTTTTCGGCTCAACACTATCCGCAACGACGGCCGCGCAACGTTGGTTCGCGTTCGGACCGCTCAGCTTGTACAGGGGTTCTTCGTCCGCGAAGGTTTCAGCGTGGTTGACGTCGTGCTCAACGGATTTGGGGCGGGCCTGGATAAAGTCACGATGGAAGCCGTCCTGCCGCCTAACCATGCGCTGCAGCGAACGGCGGCATCGCACTCCCGTTCCAATCGACGCGCCTCGTGACCGCCGTAGCTCAGCTTGGGTCGTTAGCCTTCAACAATGAAATGAGATTGATCCTTCTAGGAAACGCGGGCGCGGGTAAAAGCACAATGGCACACCGCCTGATCGGCAGCGCCGACATCCCGCGTCTGTCATTGGATGAAATTGCTTGGGATCCAGGCACAAGGCGAAAACCTCTCGAAGAAAGCCGGACGCTCCTGCGCCAGTTCATTAACGCCAACGAGCAATGGGTCATTGAGGGCTGTTATGGCGACCTCATCGAAGCAGCGCTTCCGTACTGTACTGAGCTGAGGTTTCTGAATCCCGGTATTGAGACATGTCTAGAGCATTGCAACCGCCGACCGTGGGAGCCATCAAAGTTCTCCTCTGCCGAACAGCAGGACGCGATGCTCAGTCAATTGATCCAATGGGTGCAAGAGTATGAGACTCGAGAAGATGAGTACGGTTTGAGACGACACCGCCAGGTTTTTGACAGTTTTTCGGGACCTAAGCACGAGTACACATCCACTGCTTCATATGAAGACTAACCAAGCGCTGCGGCGAACGGCGGCAGGCCGTCGCGAGTTGCAATCGGCGCGTCTCGTGGCCGCCGTCGCTGATCTTGGGTCGTTAGGCTGAGGCGTCTTCACCGGTTATTTTGGACGTTGCACGAGCTTTGACGGCCAGATTTTCTTCATTAGGCTTGGTTCAAATGATGCCGCACGCAGGTCGGACGATCATTTCGGCGATTGCAGCTTTTTCGGTGTTTGCGCCTTTAGTTCCTGCAGAACAGACGCCCTCGCCGGGTAATCCCGCGGACTTCGATGTCATTATCAAAGGCGGCACGGTTTACGATGGAACCGGTGCCGAAGCGAAACATGTCGATGTTGCGATCCGAGGCGACCGGATTGCCGGCATTGGCGATTTCGGCGCCGCGCGTGCTAAGACCGTCATCGACGCAAAGGGACTGGCGGTTGCGCCTGGTTTCATCAACATGCTCTCCTGGGCAGTCGCATCATTGATTCAGGACGGGCGATCGCAGAGCGAAATTCGGCAGGGCGTCACGACCGAGATCATGGGCGAGGGCTTTTCGATGGGGCCCGTTAACGATCGCGTGCGCGAGTTCATGCTCCGCATGCAGACAGACGTCAAATTCGACATCAAGTGGACGACACTCGCGGAGTATCTGCGTTATCTCGAAACACGCGGCGTCTCGTGCAATGTGGCGTCATTCATCGGCGCGGCTACAATTCGCGCGTATGTGATTGGGTTCGAAGACAAGCCGCCGACGCCGCAGCAACTTGACGAGATGCGCGAACTAGTGCGCAAAGAAATGGAAGCCGGTGCGCTCGGGATTGGCACTGCTCTCATATATCCGCCAGCGACTTATGCCAAGACAGAGGAATTAATCGAGCTCTGCAAAGTCGCAGCGAAATACAAAGGCAAATACATCTCGCACATGCGCAGCGAGGGCAATCATTTGCTCGAAGCGTTTGATGAATTACTGCGCATCGCACGCGAGGCGAGCATTCCCGCCGAGGTTTATCACATTAAAGCGGCCGGCCAACAGAACTGGCCTAAGATGGACAATCTGCTTTCGCGAATCGAAGCCGCACAAAAAGAAGGTCTCCAGATTAGGGCGAATATGTATACCTACACCGCCGCGGCAACCGGCCTCGATGCTTGTCTGCCGCCATGGACTGCAAACGGCGGCTATCCTGCGTTGTTCAAGCGCCTGCGCGATCCAGCGATGCGCGAAAAAATTGCCGCGGAAGTCAGCAAAGACATCGACGAGTGGGAAAATCTGTATATCGCCGCAGGTTCGCCCGACAAAATCCTGCTAATGGAATTCAAATCTGACAAACTGAAACCACTGACCGGAAAATCGCTCGCCGAAGTGACTAAGATGCGCGGCAAAGATCCGATCACAACCATCATGGATTTGATCGCCGAAGACGAATCTCGTATCGGCACCATTTATTTTGTGATGTCGGAAGAGAACGTCAAAAAGGAACTCGCCAAGCCATGGATTTCCTTCGGCTCGGATGCACCCTCGGATGCGCCCGAAGGCGTGTTCCTGAAATCGAATACGCATCCGCGCGCCTATGGGAATTTCGCGCGCGTCCTGGGCAAATATGTGCGAGACGAAAAAGTAATCCCGATGACCGAAGCGATTCGGCGCTTAAGCGGATTGCCCGCGACAAATCTGGGTCTCGATCATCGCGGTTTCATTAAAGAGGGAATGTTCGCCGATGTCGTCGTCTTCGATCCGGCGACCATTGCCGATCGCGCGACATTCGAAAACGCGCGTCAATATGCGGTTGGCGTGAAACACGTCTTTGTCAACGGCGTGCAAGTTCTCAAAGATGGCGAACACACTGGAGCCAAACCGGGCCGCGCGTTGTGGGGGCCAGGCAAAGTCTAACATCGACCGCGCATTAGCAATTGCGCCAGCCCTACCCGATGCGCATCTGGCGCTGGCGCTGTTTTATTACTGGGGCCATCGCGACTACGACGCTGGGTTGAAAGAACTCGACCGGGTGCTCGAACTCCAGCCGAGCAGCTCGCTTAGTTGGAATTTCCGCGCTGCGATTCATCGCCGCCGCGGTGAATGGCAACGCGCGCTTGCTGAATTCGACCGGGCGGCGGAGCTCGATCCGCGCGATTCTGGGATTCCCGCCGAGATCGGTGCAACTTACGATATTCTTCGCCGTTGGAGTGACGCTGAACACGTGCTTGCCCGTGCTCTCGCTCTCGATCCGCATAATGCACTAGCCGCCCTGTTCCTCGCCCGAACCTATATTAACAGCACCAGCGATATCCAGCGCGCCAGAAGGGCCTTCGAGGGAGTGCCGGCAGACAGCAAACTAATCGGCCCTTCCGGATGGGGGGATGTCGCGGTAATGGTCGACGAGCGCGTATACCTCGACGTATTCGAAAAACATTTCGCTAATGCTCTTAAAGCTTGGGACACGCTGCCGACTAATCTTCCGGAAGCGCATTTGCACCAACTAATAGCGCGGGTGGGAATTCAAGTGCTTGCCGGCCAAGGTGCGGCAGCAAAATCGGAATGCGAGCAAACGCGCGCTTTGCTTGAGGCCCGTTTGGCGGCTCGGCCGGAAGACCGGATATCCTTGACAGCATTGGCTTGGGTTTACGTCTGCCTCGGACGTAGCGCCGACGCACTCCGCGTTGCGCGACAAGCCGCAGACTCACTGCCAGTCGAAAAAGACGCGCTTGCCGGTCCGTTTCTTCTTGCCGGACTAGCTGAAATCGAAGCGCGCACCGGCCAGCCCAAGGAAGCGGTAAAAATACTTCGCCAACTGATCACAGCCCCTGCCGGTCAATTCGTTTCCATTGCGCGTCTGAAAATCGATCCTGTCTGGGATCCAATCCGCAGTGATCCAGATTTTCAAAAACTCATTTCCGAACCCGAGCCAGCAACCGTTTATAAATAACCTCCCGTGAAGCTAGGAACGTTTTTTGCCGAATTGAAACGCCGCAACGTTTACAAGGTGGCGGTCGTCTATGGCGTCGTGGCTTGGCGATTGGTGCTCACAGCGTTATCCGCGGTCAGCCCTCACTGATCTTATTTCGTCCTGAGGCCCGACTGAGAGTGCGCGAACAACAAATGGATCAAGACCGGGAGGCCGCCCTTCACTTTTCCGGCAGACTGTACCATATCCCGACTCGAAAGCCACACATTGCCGCGGGAATTGCGGCGCTCCTGGCAGCCTGGACGGTCAACTGCTCGGTTGCGGCAAGCGGCAACGCTGCTGTCGCAAGCGATCTTGCCTTTTACGTCGGTAGCCACGATTGGCACACGAGTATCGTCGTGCCGCGCGAGCAGATTCCCACGGATACATGGCCGCGCGGCATCACTGAGCGAACGTTCTCACCCTAT
>JBKPDP010000082.1:0-2676 GCA_046727935.1 Verrucomicrobiota bacterium
GGAGAGCACAGTTACTCGCACGCTGGAAGTGCTGGGCACACCCAGTTATATGGCTCCGGAACAAGCAGCCGGTGGAACCACAAAACTCACCAGGACGACCGATGTTTATGGACTTGGCGCGGTTCTCTATCAATTGCTCACCGGTCATCCGCCTTTTGCCGGAGGAACAACCTACGAGACGATCAAGTTCCTCTTGGAAACCGAGCCGCGCCCACCGCGCCTGTGGAATCCGAAAATAGATCGCGATCTTTCCACGATTTGCCTGAAATGCCTCGAGAAAGATCCGCAGCGCCGTTACGCCTCTGCCCTCGCGCTGGCCGAAGACCTTGAGCGGTGGCTAAAGCATGAGCCGATCCGGGCCCGACGTACTAGCGTTCTCGGTCGCGGAAGGAAATGGGTTCGACGAAACCCAACCACGACTGTGTTGACGGCGTTGTTAGTCGCTTTCGCAGTAGCGGTAAGTGTAATCGTTTGGAAGAGCGAACTAGCCGGACGTTCCCCAACAACGGGCATCGCCGTGCTGCCATTTGAAAACCTAAGCAACGACAAAGAGGACGCCTCCTTTGCCGATGGTGTTCAGGACGATCTCCTGACCAAGCTGGCAAAAATCGCCGATCTGAAGGTGATCAGCCGGACCAGTGTGATGGATTTTCGCGGCAAGCACAATACCCGTGAGATCGGCAATGCGCTTGGGGTATCGCACGTGCTGGAAGGCAGCGTCCGGAAGACAGGCGCCTGGCTGCACATCAACGCCCAGTTAATCGACACGCGCACGGACTCGCACGTTTGGGCGGAAGAATACGATCGCGATGTAAAAGACGTGTTCGCGATCCAGAGCGAGGTTGCGCAAAAGATCGCTGAGCGCCTTCACGTCAAACTTTCGCGCGCTGAAAGAGTGGCCATCGAACGTCCGCCAACCGCCGACATCACGGCGTTCGATCTTTACAGCCGCGCCAAAAATCACGTTCTGGCTTGGGATTTTAACACTACTGAGAAAGGGAATCTATTGCAGGCAGCGGATCTGCTGAACCAGGCTGTCGCGCATGACCCAACCTTTTTTCAGGCATATTGCCAACTAGCCTGGATCCATGACGAACTTTACTTCTTTAGATTGGATCGCACACCTGCACGTCTGGCTTTAGCCGAGGAGGCCATCGAGGCGGCGTTCCAGCTGCATCCCGATGCCGGTGAAGCACACCTCGCGCGTGCGCGACATCTTTATCGCGGATACCTCGATTATGACGGGGCTTTGGCTGAGCTGGAAACCGCCCGCCAGACCCTGCCTAATGACTCCCGGTTATTCGAGCTAAAGGGTTACATTGAGCGCCGTCGGCCAAGTGGAGATCAAGAAGAGGCGTTACGCAATCTCGAGCGCGCAATCGAGCTCGACCCGCGCGATGTTTCCTTGATACAGCAGACTGCCTGGAGCTATGACGACCTTCGGCGCTATCAGGAGGAAGCAGCAGCCCTTGACCGCGCATTGGCGATTGAGCCGAACAACCTCGGGAGAAGAGCCTCGCGGGCGTGCGTGGAACTGGACTGGAAAGCAGATACCGGGCCCCTTCATCGATTAATCGATGAAATCCGCGCGAAAAATCCTGCTGCAGTTCAGAGCATCTCTAACTTGTGGCTCACCTGCGCACTGACAGAACGCGACCCTGCTGCCGCTGCCAACGTTTTAGCCACGATCGGCGAAGACGGAGCAGGCGATGACACAGTAAAATACACCTCCCGTTTCCTAGAAGGTCTCATCGCCCGGATGACAAGAGATGATGCTAAAGCGCAGTTTGCTTTTACTGCTGCGCGCTCCGAGCAAGAGAAACTGGTTCGTGCCGATCCTAATGATGCTGGTGCTCTATGCGTACTCGGTTTAATCGACGCTGCGTTGGGGCGAAAAGAGGAAGCGCTGCTCGAGGGCCGGCACGCAACTGAGCTGCTTCCCGTTGAAAAAGATGCGATCAACGGCACGCGCATTATCGTGTCTTTGTCCAGAATCGCTGCGTGGGTGGGCGATAAAGACCTAGCCTGCGAAGAGCTTGCGCGTGCCAGCCGCCTTCCGTGCGGCGATGTCACCTATGGCGAATTGAAACTTTCACCGTGGTGGGACCCGTTGCGCGGCGACCCATGCTTCGAAAAAATCGTCGCCTCGTTGGCACCCAAGTAATCTAACCATGAATCACGCAGATAAAAGGGGTCTGGAGGGCGACCAAGCCTTATAGCCAGCGTAATTAGAGTTTGCCGAAAGTGCGGCGCGAAAATTCTTTCCGACGCACCGGAAGGTCTTTGCACCGGCTGCGCGCTTGAATCAGCCCTCGGCATTTTCCAGGACGCGGCTGTAGCCGGGGTCGCCGATTCCAGCCGCACGGACAGGCTTGCGCGCGATAATGCGAACGCTGAGCCGCACCCGAAAGCAACTCGCCGGCTAGCAAGGATGCTTGGCGAACTGGGCGACTACGAGTTACTCGAAGAAATCGGACGCGGTGGTCAAGGCGTTGTCTTTCGTGCTCGGCAGAAGAGTCTCAACCGCATCGTCGCATTAAAGGTCATTGGTCTCGGCCAATGGGCCACCAAAGCCCACCTCAAGCGCTTCCGTCTGGAGGCCGAAGCTGCGGCGAGCCTCGATCACCCATGCATCGTGCCCATCTACGAGGTAGGCGAGCGTGACGGCCAGTGCTA
>JBKPDP010000083.1:0-18437 GCA_046727935.1 Verrucomicrobiota bacterium
TAACGGCGGCGGCGATTAAGTTACTCGCCGACTGGTTTTGATAAGCTTCTTCATAGAGACGAAGCTGGTTTGGTTGAAGCGTCAGCTTGAAATCCTATGAAGTATTGGGAAATCATCGCGGACAATCTCAGCAAAGCCGGATGGAGTCTGGGCTGGGTTACAACCGTGGATTCCAGCGGACGAACGATCTTCGTTGCTGACGCGCATCGCGGCGACGGAAAGCGTTTCGTTGTGCTGTACCGATGAAAAGGCGACCGCGTTCGTGGAACTGGGATCGGCGATTCGCCGGAATTAGACGCTCTCGGTGCAAAACGTTGTACTCAGGCTTCGAAGGCCCAGCGGCCGCCGATCATCGTGCGCTCGATCGGGATCTTCATTAAGCTGAGCGGCTCTTCGCGCAGCGGGTCACGGCCGAGTACAACCAGATCAGCGAGTTTGCCCTGCTGGATCGAGCCTTTCTCATTTTCCTCGAATGAGGCGTAGGCACCATGCAACGTTTGGACGCGCAATGCTTCCTCAACGGTGATGCGCTGTTTCGCGCCCCAGACGTTCCCATTCATATCAGTGCGCGTGACGCTGGATTGCAACGCCATCATCGGCTCGAAAGGTCCCGGCGGATAATCCGAGCCGGGTGCTACGCGAATGCCCGCGTCGAGAAAACTGCGCAAAGCGAACATGTGATCGAGCCGTTCGGCACCGTATTCGCGCATTTTTTCACCGTGGTAATAAACGTAAGCGGCAAACGGCGTCGGGATGGCCCCGAGCGCTTTGATGTGTCGAACAAGCAAATCGTTGATAACCGTGCAATGTTCGAGACGGAAACGCGGATTACGCCGCGGGTGTTCTCGCTGCAGGCGCTCGTAAACGCGCAGCACAGTGTCAATGGCACGGTCGCCATTTGCGTGTACGCCGATCTGCCAGTCCGCCTCGTGTGCCTTGCGGCCATTCTCGTACAGCTCTTGTTCGCTCATGACCTGGATGCCGAAATCATCGGGCCGGCCGATATAAGGCTGCGAAAGCCAGGCGGTGCGTTCGGAGATGGAACCATCGGCAACCATTTTCATCCCGCCGACGCGAACCCATTCATTGCCGAAACCGGTGCGAATGCCGGCCGCGAGCATCCGGTCGATTTCGTTGTAGTGAATGAAGCAGTAGATGCGCACAGACAAGTCGCCGGCGTCGTGCGCGTCCTGGTAGCCGCGGAGATAATCGTGCACTCCCCAGGCGTCGTGTGCGGAAGTGATGCCGGCACGTGACATCATTTTGCAAATGAGCTTTACGCCTTCGCGGTAGTCGTCGCGGCTGTAAACGGCGGGGATAGCTTTGTCGAAGACCTCGGTCGCCCGCTCGCTGATCCGCCCACTGAGCTTTCCGGTTTTTTGGTCGCGATCGAAGCGGCCGCCTGGCGGGTCAGGTGTGCTTTCACTTACGCCGGCTCGGCTGTAGGCGAGCGAATTGGCATAAGCAGTGTGTCCGCCACGATGTGAAATACATACTGGGTGTTGCAGCGCAGCCGCATCCAGGTCCTCACGGGTGAGCGGCCGGCCGTCGCTCGTTTTCGTATCATCGTATTTGAAACCGAGCACCCACTGTCCAGCGGGAGTTTTGGAAGCACGCTCGCGAATTGCTCTCTGAATTTCAGCGATGGAGCGCAAATCACAATCCACCCGTCGTAGGTGCATCACGCCCGCTTCAGCCGGGTGCGTGTGCGCGTCGATAAAGCCGGGAACAACAGTTCGCCCTTCAAGATTTATTTTCCTCGTTTTGCCCGTCGCCAGCGTCTGCAGTTTTTCGGTCGTGCCGACGGCGAGAAAGCGGCCGTCGGCGATCGCGACTGCTTCGGCACGCGGCTGGCGATCGTTAATTGTGATGATGTTGCCATTGTAAAGAATTAACTCCGGCTCGGTGCGGTCCAGTGGCAGCGAGGCGCTCAATGCAAAGGCGCTGGCAGAGCGGAGGAATTCACGTCGAGACTGCACGCCAGTGATCATGCGAGTTTCTAGTTTCGCTTCGTCTTTTGCAATGGTTGATATTAACTATCGTATTGTGAACACGCCGCAGCCTTGCCCGATTTTCGTGAACGGCGAATGGCAAGAACTGCGCAGTGTCGAAACTTCGCCGGTGCATAATCCATCAATAGGCGAGGTGATCGCGCTCACGCCAATGTGCACGGCGGAGCATGTGAACGATGTAGTGCAAGCCGCAGCAGCGGCATTTCCGGCCTGGTGGGAAACGCCCCCTGCGGAGCGTGCGCGTGTACTCTTTCGTTTCAAAATGCTGATCGATGAGAACTTCGAAGACGTTGTGCGCTGCAACACGCGCGAGCACGGCAAGACGCTGGCCGAATCGCGCGGCGATGTTCGGCGCGGAATCGAGATGGTGGAGTTTGCCTGTGGCATTCCGTCTTTGCTCAGCGGCGACACAATCGAGAACATCGCGCGCGGAATTGATTGCGAAACGATCCGGCAACCCCTCGGAGTTTGCGTCGGGATCACGCCGTTTAACTTTCCTGCAATGGTGCCGCTCTGGATGTATCCAGTAGCGCTGGCTTGCGGGAACACTTTCGTGCTCAAACCGAGCGAGAAAGTGCCGCTGACCGCGATGATGATTGCTCGATTGCTGGAACAAGCCGGCATTCCGCGCGGCGTTTTCAACATTGTGCATGGCGGCCGCGAATGCGTCGAGGCGTTAATCGGACATCCAGAAGTCCGCGCCATTTCGTTTGTCGGATCAACGCCGGTCGCGCGCTACATCTTTGAAACCGGTACGCATCACGGCAAACGTGTGCAGGCAAACGGCAGCGCTAAAAATTTCGTCATCATCATGCCGGATGCGGATGTAGAGCGCTCGACGCGCAGCGTGATCGAAGGTGCCTTCGGATGTGCAGGCGAACGTTGCATGGCCAGCTCAACTGCCGTGGTGGTGGGAAGTGCGGCGAAAAATGTCCTACCATCACTGGCTGACAGTGCAAACAGCGTTCGGGTCGGACCCACCGACCGCGAGCCGCAGCCCGACATGGGGCCACTCATCACTCGAGAACACCGCGACCGCGTGGCGCAGCTTATCGGTATTGGCGCAGCAGAAGGCGCGAAAATTCTTACCGATGGTCGCGCTCTTCAGTGGAATAGCGGCGGCTTCTTCCTCGGCGCCACCGTTCTCGATGAGGTGCAAAGCGAGATGACGGTAGCGCGGGAGGAAATCTTCGGCCCAGTGCTGAACGTGATGCGCGCCGACGATCTGGAAAATGCAATCGAGACTATCAACAGCTCACCGTACGGCAATGGCGCTTCCATCTTCACGCGGTCGGGAAAAGCGGCACGGGAGTTCAAGCACCGCGTGAAAGCGGGGATGGTCGGCATCAACATCGGTGTGCCCGCCTCCATGGCTTGGTTCCCATTCGCCGGCTGGGGTAATTCCTTCTTTGGTGATCTGCACATGCAGGGCAAAGAAGGTGTAGAATTTTTTACTCGGCAGAAGGTGACGACAAGCCGCTGGTTTACGAAGGCGAAGGAAGCGTCTGGAGCACGAAATGATGCAGCCACCTGAACTACCGCCATTCGATTATCAGCCGCAGCCGTATCGTGGGCTATCCGCGGAAGAAGTGCTGCGCTTGCGTCGCCAGTTTCTGAATCCCGGGATTTTTCTCTACTACAAAAAACCGCTCATGCTGGTGGAAGGAAAAATGCAATACGTGTGGGACGAACATGGCCGCAGATACCTAGACGCGCTTGGTGGCATTGTGACGGTAAGCGTCGGGCATTGCCATCCGGATGTGGTCGATGTTGCCCACAGACAAAACGAAACACTGCAGCATTCCACCACAATCTATCTGCATCCGAACATCGCCGAATACGCGCAGAAACTTGCCTCGAAAATGCCGGGTGACCTCAAAGTTTGTTACTTCGTGAATTCAGGCTCCGAAGCGAACGATCTCGCGCTACTGATGGCGCGCGCTTACACCGGAAACTATGACGTGATTGCGCTGAGAAACGCGTATCACGGAGGAAGCACTTTGGCCATGGGTCTGACCGCGAACCGCGCATGGAAATTTAACATTCCGCACAGCTTCGGGGTGCATTATGCCATCACGCCCGATCCCTATCGCGGTTTGTGGGACCGCGACGATGTTGATGCAGGGAAAAAATATGCCGCCGATGTCAAGAACTTGATCGACTACGGCACGTCCGGGCAAGTTGCGGCGTTTATTGCCGAATCAATTCAAGGAGTCGGCGGATGCATCGTTTTGCCGGACAGTTATCTGAAACACGCCTACGAACATGTTCGTGCGGCCGGTGGTTTGTGCATCGCCGACGAAGTGCAAACGGGATTTGGTCGAACCGGCACCCATTATTGGGGATTTGAAACGCAGGGCGTGATTCCCGATATCGTGACCATGGCAAAAGGAATCGGCAATGGTTGCCCGTTGGGCGCCGTTGTGACAACTCCGAAGATTGCGCAAACGCTCGCGGACCGGCTTCACTTCAACACCTTTGGTGGAAATCCTGTGGTTTGCGCTCAAGGCAGCACAGTTCTTGACATAATTGAGCGCGAAAATATGCAGGCAAATTCGCTGAACATCGGCAACAAAATTCTCGCTGGCCTCAATGAACTGAAAGAGAAATACAAACTGATCGGTGACGTTCGCGGCAAAGGGCTCTTGCTTGGCATTGAATTAGTGAAGGATCGACAATCAAAAGAGCCGGCTCGTGAAGAATGCGCGCAAGTCATGGAAAAGTGCAAAGAAATGGGCCTGCTTGTAAGCAAAGGCGGCCTGTGGGGACAAACAATCCGTTTCTCGCCGCCGATGTGTCTCAAGGAACACGACGCCGATTTTCTGACTGACGTGCTCGATTGCGCGCTTGAGAGTTTGTGATCTTCTCGGCTCAATCGAAGTCTCCAATGTAAGATCTGTTCAACAAAGGTGCACGTTTACGAAGTGCAACCGCGCAAAGATCATCGCTGCGTGAAGCTGATTCAAGACGCTCTGCCATTCGGTCGCTTGTGGTACGGCCAAACGCAATCAGCAACGCAATCGGGTACGCTAAGTTTCGCAGCCGCTCACATGATGCTGTGATTCGCGTTTACGATGCAGCGGGCAACGAGAAAGCTCAGCCGGAGCTTCGGCAGGCGAAAATGGCAATTGGTAATGTGACGATCATCAACAGGGCAGAGGCGACGAGAGTCGATGATGATTCAACTTCGTAAAGACGATAACGCGGTGCTAGGAGCGGTGCGAATACGGCCGTCGGGATCGCACAAACCAGAATCCCCTCGCTCCCCAGCGGATTCGCAACTCCGAAACCCGTGACCAGCAGAGCCATCAGCAGCGGCTGCGCCACCATCTTGATCACCGTGTTACCTATGACTTCTCCGCTCAACTTAATTTCGTAGGCAGCGATGATCAGTCCAGCCAAGAAGATGGAGGCGCCAGAAGTGGTCGACCCGATCAACATCAACATATTGTCGAAGAGTTGTGGCACGTGCACGCCGCTCAGAACGAGTGCAACACCGACCAACGGCACCCATACCATCGGTTTTTTGACGGTGCTGGCCAAACTTTGACCAATAAGCGAACTGACGCGTTGCCCTTCACCGCCTGTCCTTTGCTGGTGATCAATTTCCAGAAGGACGACCGTGAGCGGCATGATTGTGATCGCCGATAAAGTCGCGGCGAAGGCAATCGACACAAGGCTGGACGCGCCGAACAACCCCTGAAAAATCGGCGGACCAAAAAAACCGACTGACGGGAAACTGGTGAGGTTCGCCTGAAGCGCCGCTTCACCGAGGGAATGATGCAGAACACGCGTGCTGACAAGCACCATGACCAGGAACAGTCCGTTAAACGCGATAAGCAGCGCGAGGGCATAAGGCCCTTCACTGAGCAAACGTTCTCGCGGAGTCTTTACCGTCGCCACAAACAGCATTGCAGGCAAGGCATAATCCAGCACTAAATCATTGAAACCAGCGACCTGATCAGCGTCGAATTTCTTGGCCCGCCCCGCGAAATACCCCAGTCCCAACACAAAAAATACCGGCAAGAGAACAGTGATGGCAGTGACGATCATAGTGTCTGATGTCCTCCGACTCTCAACGATGGTGTCACCGGCGCCATCATGCGAGGATGAGCTAGTGTTGTGCAACTATCGACGCTAACGGCATCACAGGCACTGCTCCTTCAGGTTCATCGAATCGGGCCGCGCCAGAATGCGCTTTGCGAGATTAGCCTGAGCTGTAGCGGCTCGTTTTGATGGCTTCGGAGCACTTTAATGCTTGCCTCCCTGTCGCGTAACTCTGAAAGCAGGTTTGGGGCATCGGCATCAAAGAGCCGTAGCGCGACGGAACGGATCGCCGATTCTAATTCCTTAAACGCAGTCAGCTTTTCAACGGCATGCACAACGAAACGCTTTCCGTCGTCGCGATGTGCGTCAGCAATGAAGATCGTTCGCCCGTCTGAATCTACAGTTGCGATACAGCCCCAACTCCATCCGGACTTGCTGAGATTGTCTGCTACGGTTTCCCAGTACCGCTTCACGCTGGGCGTTTACTGATTGTTCTCGGTAACTTGCAGTATGCTCATTCCAAGACGCGCGTTCGCCTTCTGGATTTGCGACGCCTGCTCCTTCACCATTGCGGTGAGAGCCTCCATTCCGGATTTTAACTCCGCGATGGTCGCTTCCTGTTGCTCGACTTTCTTGCGCTCTTTTAGGAACTCGTTGAGCAACATCGCGTTGATCGCTTCGTAGCGAACGGTTTCGACTTCTCCGTTCTCATTCTGCGTTACCAGGTCAGGGTTCACTTGGGCCACATCTTCCGCAACGAGCCCAAACTGCGGCGCGCGGTAGCGGTCAATCTCCTTCTTGTAACGGAACCTGACCGGCTTAAGCGCGAAGATCGTTTCGCTGACCTTATCCATCGGTTTGATGTCGTCCTTCACCCGCCGCGTAGAAGCGAGCGTTCCGATCTTGTTGTCTTGGTTGACGTAAACTTGCCGCGTAACCGCTACAGAATCGTAAACATTGCGGATCCAGGTGGTGTCGTCGACGCCGGCATCGCCGGAGACTCCCTTGCCAATACAGACGTTGCCACTGCCGTCGATGCTCGAACCGGCTTGACTGCCCAAGGCTGTGTTGTTATTGCCGGTCACGTTGCCACCCAGCGCAGCAGTGCCGATGGCTGTGTTGGCGCTGCCGGTGGTGTTGTCGACGAGCGCGGTACCAATGGCGACGTTGTCGATGCCTTCGGTGTTAAAATGGAGCGCGTTGCGACCGATGGCCGTGTTGAACGACCCAGTGGTGTTGCTAAAGAGGGCTACATCGCTGGTGGCCGTGTTTTGGAAGCCAGTTGTGTTGCTGAAGAGGGCGAATGCTCCATTGGCCGTGTTTTGGAAGCCATTGGTATTGCTTAAAAGCGCGCCAGCACCAGTGGCGGTATTTTCATCTGCGGTATTAGCAAGGAGGGTTCCCGCACCAATACCGGTGTTGAAGCTGCCCGTGCTGTCGCTGCTGAGCGACAAGAAACCAACTGCCGCATTGTAAGTGCCGCTAGTGAGGCTTAAGAGAGCATTCTGCCCTTCTGCCGTATTGCCTCCCGGATAGCCTCCGTCCGGCGCTGGCACAACAGCCCACGCTTGCGGCGTAAGCCCAAAGCAGGTCAGCGCGATCAGAAATACTGAAGTTACTCTTTTTAGCTGAATTCGTGGATACATGTGGCTCTTCCTTTCTTCTCCCCGTTAAATTGAGTGTTGGGATTGCGGGGTTCTGAAAGAGGCGAAGAACCCAGCGGGGAATGTCCTCCGCGCTGATTCAAGATCCGCTTTAGCGACGCCGAGTTTGGACAAAATCTCGCCTGCTTGTCAAGCAAACTCGCTGCCAGCGCGAATCGTGGATTCGAGCTCCACAAGCGCAGTCAGCTTTTCATCGGCGTGTACAACCCTGCGAGGGATTTCCATTGGATCAATTATCATCGGGCAAATACCACTCCTACAGCTCAATCACGGTTATTAGAGACTGCGGCTCTCCATCAACGTTCGCTGTCGACTAGAAATGGCCCCTTCGCGTAGCAGCTTGCCGTAAGCGACGAAGCCTGCGACAAGCAGGAACAGGGAAAGCGCCATTGAGCCAAGGTGAATCCGCAACACTCCTGACTTGGGAAATAACAGGACGGCGATTGAACTTAAGGCAACATGGATACCGAGCAATACGATGTAAGTCCAAAAGATAAGCCCACGGAAATCCAGCGTGATCCAATTGCCACCTCCTTCTCCGGCGTACGCCAGATCCAGGAAGTAGATGGGAATCGCCAGTAGCCCAAGAAACAGGCAAATAGACAGATGTTTGCGCCAGGGGGACTTCATAAGCGATTCGGTTTCCAAAATCCCCGGTTAGCACGTGCAATGCAGGATGGCGTACGCCTGGCCCCTTTTCACTTCCTTTAGCAGATGACAGACTTCCAACGTGGGTGCCGCGATGACCTCGATACCGCGCCGTTTCGCCTCCGCTAGGACTTCGTCCATTACCGGAAGCGCACCATGGGCGCCGGTCCCGACAATGAGCCGCTTGCCTCCCCAAGGAATTTCTTCCCCAGCCGAAAGCAGCGTGTGGCCGAACTTTTCGCGGAATTGCTTGGAAGGTCCTTTCTTCCGTTTCCGCACTTTCCCGCCGTCGATCACTACATCATGCGTGTAGCGCTTTCCCTCCACCTCGATCTCGCCAAATTTGACCAGTCGCGCTTTCATACCTCAATGTTCCGCTGGCTGGAACCCCAAGGCAAGAGACAGGGATTCTAAGACAAACTTGCTCCCGCATCCGTTTACTCGTGGAGTCGAATCGGCGGCGACGTGAGATCGAGTTTGCCAGACGACATAATTCGCTCGATGAAGCCGGTGTCATAATTTCCGGTGCGGAATTCTCCGTTGCGCATGATGGCGGCATGAAACGGCACAGTGGTCCTGATGCCCGTGATGTAATACTCGTCGAGTGCGCGCCGCATCCGATCGATCGCATTGATCCGCGTCGCGCCCACCGTAATGATCTTTCCGATCAATGAATCGTAATGCGATGGGACGGTGTAACCAGTGTAAACGTGCGAATCAATTCGGACGCCACGCCCACCCGGTGCATAATAAAAATCGATCCGGCCCGGCGTCGGCTGAAAATCCTTCTCCGGATCTTCCGCGTTAATGCGGCATTCAATCGCGTGTAGCCGCGGCGTTGCGTGCGCGACATGCTCCGAAAGCGGCTCGCCTGCGGCAATACGAATTTGCTCCTTTACCAAATCGCATCCGTAAACTTCTTCTGTGATTGTGTGTTCCACCTGGATGCGCGTATTCATTTCCATGAAGTAAAAATGCCGGTCCCGATCGACCAGGAACTCGATCGTGCCAGCGTTTTCATAGCCGACAGATTTGGCCAGCTTCACCGCAGCGTGTCCCATTTTCTTGCGAAGCCCCGACGTCATCAGCGGTGATGGACATTCCTCGATCACTTTCTGGTTGCGCCGTTGAATGGAACAATCGCGCTCACCCAGATGGATAATGTGACCGTGACTGTCGGCAACAATCTGAAATTCGATGTGATGTGGATTGATGATGAGCTTTTCCAGATAGACCTGATCGTTTCCGAAAGCTTTCTCGGCTTCGTGACGCGCGCTGTGAAACGCCGATTGCAGGCTCGGTTCGTTATGGGCCACGCGCATCCCGCGTCCACCGCCGCCGGCCGCCGCCTTAATCATTACCGGATAGCCTATTTTCTTAGCGATTTTGATCGCTTCGCTCTCCGTCTCGATGATTCCATCGCTTCCCGGCGTCACAGGCACGCCGGCTTTTCGAGCCGCAGCACGCGCTGCATTTTTGTCGCCCATCGCCTGCATTGAGCGCGACGAAGGCCCGATGAATTTGATATTGCAGCTTTCACAGACTTCTGCGAAATGCGGATTCTCCGCGAGAAATCCATAGCCGGGATGAATTGCATCGACATCGCCAACCTCGGCGGCGCTCATGATTCGATCGATTTTGAGGTAACTTTCCGTGCTGGGCGCCGCGCCGATGCAAATGGATTCGTCTGCAAGCTGCACATGCAACGAATCGACATCCGCTTCGGAATAAACCGCGAGGGTTCGGATGCCGAGCTCCTTGCAGGCGCGAATCACGCGCAGCGCAATCTCGCCGCGATTGGCAACCAAGACTTTTTCGAACATCAATTGGCAGGTGTACGGCAAACGCTCCGCTTACACAGTTCAGCAACACGCACTGGCAAGCGATGCGCCTGCGCGACAATCAAAATTCGTACGGCGCATCAACGGACTTTGAAAAGCACCTGGCCAAACTGGACCGGTTTCCCGTTTTCAGCCACCACTTCGGCAATCACACCGCTGGTTTCCGCTTTGATTTCGTTCATCACTTTCATCGCCTCGATAATGCACACCACCGTTTCCTCCGTAACGGTTTTTCCAACATCGACAAATGGCGGCGCGTCCGGTGACGCTGCGCGGTAGAATGTGCCCACCATGGGGGAAACGATTTCCTTCAGCTGAACGCTTTCGATTGCTTTCGGTGAAGCGGGCGCAGTTTCAGGCGTCGCTGTCGCCGCTTTGGGCGGAGCGGCCATTGGAAGCGGCGCAGACGCCGCTCCCTGACCGGAAGGACCTCTTTGAAGCTTTAAGCGGAACCCCTCCTTTTCGATTTCGAAGACCGAAAGATCGTTCTTCTTCATCAAATCAATGATGGTTTTGATTTCTTTGATGTCCTTGGGTTCCACCACGTGCTCCTGTCAAAGTTAAAGAGGCTAGGTAAAACAGTTTTGGGAATGAGGTCAAGGCAATCGTGGCTATTGTTGCCGCGGAATGATGGAGTCGCTGCCGCTTCTCGATTTCAAAATCATTGATGAGACCGACGATTATGCTGTTGTCGATAAACCACCGTTTCTCCTGATTCATCCCACGAAACCGGATGGGACGCGAACGTTGTGGCAGGAATTGCGCGGGCTATTCGCGTTCGAAATTGCCGGCGGCGGCCAGGTATCCATTGTAAACCGGCTCGATCGCGATACCAGCGGCTTGGTCTTGGTGGCAAAAAAAGCTGATGTCGCACGCCGATTTGGGCTCCTGATGCAGCAGCACTGGTTAAGAAAAGAGTATCTGGCGATCGTATGGGGCTGGCCAGAATGGCAGAGCAAAATTGTAAATGCGCCATTGGTTCGACAGGGCAAGCATGAACGGTCAGCGATCTGGTTAAAGCAAACCATCCACCCAGCCGGTGCACCGGCGCAGACTGAACTTCACGTTGAGCGGCGGTTTACCCGCGGCGTGCCGAATGCCAGTCCGGCTCGGACCGGCCCCATCCTGTCCGGCGACAAATTCAGTTTAGTTCGTGCGATTCCACACACAGGACGAACGCACCAAATTCGAGTGCACCTCGCGTCAATTGGTCATCCTATTGTGGGCGACAAAATTTACGGACCGGACGAACAGCTTTACCTGCGTTTCATAGAGGCCGGATGGACCTCTGAGCTCGAACGCCAGCTGCTCTTGCCACGACATGCTTTGCACTCGGCGAGACTGGCAATTGAAGGCGAGCATGAATGGACCAGCTCATTGCCTCAGGATCTCGTGGAATTTATCCGGTAGGGACGCCGCGCTGCGGCGTTCGGACAGCGCAGCGGGCCTGTCCCTATGAATTGCAATCCGATCAAGGCCTCTTATCGTAGGCGCGCCGAATGAAAACGCTTCGCGCCTCTACTGCTTGTGCGATCGTTCTTGCTTGCTCGCAAACATTCGCCGGCACTGAACAGCCACGCGCCGAGGCAACCACTGAAGAACTTAACCCACAACGATTCGAGGTGGCAGTCGAGTCCGGATATCTGTTTGGCGCGATTAATCCGCCTGCCAGCTACGAAATTGGCGCGGAATTCCTAACTGCGCGCGTGCGGTGGGGAGTTGTGCAGCGCGACACATGGCTTCGCGGCTACAACCAATTTTATATTAGCGCCATCGCGGAGCCGATCTTTCGCGGAATTGAGAACCATTATTTCGGACTCAATCTCGGAATGCGTTACAACTTTGTTCGACCAGGCAGCCGGTTCGTTCCCTATTTCTCCGGCGGGCTCGGTTTGGGATGGATCGACAGTCACCCAGAAGTTCCCGGTGGCCAGGGCCAGGATTTTACGTTCAACATTTTATCGGCAGCCGGTATTTCCTATCTCGTGGACGATCACTGGAAGGTAAGCGTGGGGGCGCTTTATCAACATCTCTCGAATGCCGGGCAAACCGATCCCAATCCCAGCTTGAATCTTTTCGGCCCGCAGGTGGGCGTGAGCTATTCGTTCTAGAGTGCCCTTGTCATGTTGAGCCAAGTGAAACATCTCTGACCAGTGCTTTGGCCTGGAGCGAACAAATGATCAGAGATTCTTCGCTTCGCTCAACATGACAGCTGCTCCTAAGTTGATGAAGAATCCGCCAAACGAGAACGTCCTGGTCGTTAGGCGAGAACTCTTCGATGGGCTCGGCAGCTTTCAGGGATTAAATTTCGAGGCGGAAAAATATTTGAAGGCGATTCTGTCGCGCGGCAGCAATTTTTTCATTCCGCGTCGCGAAGCCGAGACCAACCGCGCTTATAAGCAAATCATCCCTTATGCACTGCTCGCCTTTGAAAAGACGGTGCTTCATTATGTGCGCGGCAAAAAAGCGGGCGAACAGCGACTGGTGGCGAAAGGCTCGATCGGCATTGGCGGCCATATGAACGAGACGGACGAATCGCTCTTTGCCATGGATGAGCAGGCTTACCGCGCCGGAGTCGAACGCGAAGTAAACGAGGAAATCAAGATCGACACTTCGTTTGAAGATCGAGTCGTTGCGCTCTTGAATGACGATTCAACCGAAGTAGGACGTGTTCACTTGGGGATCGTGCACGTCTTCAAATTGGAAGAGCCGAAAGTGCAGAAACGCGAGGCGATGATTACGGGCCTGACGTTTCTGACACAGGAAGAATTGATGGCCCGCCGCGAATCGTTAGAGAGCTGGTCGCAAATTTGTCTCGATTCGCTGGAGCGTCTATTGAGCTAGAGAGCGCTCTTGCGCTTCGCCATACTTCAACCATTCAACCACGCTAAGCCTATCGTTCCGCCTCTGCCGTGAATGCGATGTCGTCAATTTGCCAACGGCCGACCGGATGGGAAATGGAGACGTTGATGTCAGCTCCCCTGGCCGGATAATTGAGATGGGCGTGGAAATTGCCGTTTGGCTCGAAAAAGTGTGACTGAAATTGAATGTCCCCCTGGATATCGGGGGGAGACACCGGCGTTCCAAGCTTGTCCAGCCGGGTCATGAGATCCTGTTGCGCCGACGGCGGATACTGCAGACGCATTGCAGGACTCAAATGATCCGCAAAAAATTTCACATTGTGTTGAACGATGAGTTCCTGGATCACCTGCCTCCCAAATTGGCGGCCCTCCTGCGTCATTTGCCGTTTATTGGAATCGAGCCACCAATATGCAACGCCGAGTAATACCAGCAAAATGATGACAATAACCAACACTTGGCCTGATGATTTCGTTCGTAAATTCATTCTTAATTCCTTCGGTTTTAATAGCCAAACCCGCGGCCCTTGACCACCTCGCCATTACGGATCAAGGCACCATGGCTTTGCATCCCCGTGTAAGCGCCGAAACGATTTCGGGCGTTCACCTTGAAATTAACCAGATAACCATAAAGAGGTTTGTCTTTCGTTCCCAAATTTGCAGGCTTTGGATCGCCATTCCATTCGATGCGTGCGCTCGCTGCATCGATTAATTGCGTGTCTAGCCATTTCATAACGATCTCCTTGTAATTCGTCGGGTACGGTCCATAACGCTCTGTATCGGAGGGTGGCGTTTCCGCGCATAAATTGCCGACTGCGCACATTCCCATAAAGGACACGCAGACCAACGACACAAGCTTTTTCATATTTGCATCTTCTAATGGGCGAGGCGGCTAGTCCAGCTTATTGAAGATTTGTCTCAAACTGGCTGAGTTGATTTGCCTCGCATGCGAATGTTCTGTTCTCGATCAATGGATGATCGCGGCGGGCCTAAGATCATGCCAACGCTGCTTCTTTTTAATTCCGGTTTATTGTCAACGAACGATGACCCATCCTCCGGTTCTGATCTTGCTCGTCACATCGGCAATGACTTTGATATCTGCCTGGGCGCAAGAGAGCCCAGCGCAAACTGCGTCGCCTGCAATTTCTGAGAAGGCTAGATCATCCGAACGCACTACCGGAGTCAAAGACCCCGGCTACCGCTCGACCGCAACCACTCAGAATGCAAGACCATTCGATCCGGCTGTTGCGACACAAACCTGGCTCAACAGCATTCCGCGGAATCAACGAGCAAAGTCCGATGCCTATTTCGAAGGTGGTTACTGGCTGATCCTCTGGAACTTTCTTCTCGCCGCCGCAATTTCGGTCTTTCTTCTGGCCTCACGCTTTTCGGCGCGACTGCGTGATTTTTCCGAACACGTTACGAAGATTAAGAATTTCCAAATCGTCTGCTACGCGATCCCATATTTGCTTTTGGTTTACGCGCTGAGTTTTCCACTCAACCTGTATGAAAACTTTTTCCGCGAACATCAATATGGCCTCGCGACCCAGAGTTTCGCCCCATGGTTTCGCGAACAGTTAATCGGCCTGGTGCTAACTTTAGTCGGTGGAATCTTGCTGGTGGTCGTTCTCTATGCCGTCTTTCGGCGCGCACCGCGCACATGGTGGATTTGGGGAACCGTCGTCATGATTATATTCTCGGGAACCATCGTCCTTATCGCGCCGGTTTATTTCGAACCACTGTTTAACACTTATAAGCCGCTAACCGATCCAAAAATTCGAGGCCCGATTCTTGCGATGGCTCGAGCGAACGAAATTCCCGTGAAGCAGGTTTTCGAAGTGGATGCCTCGCGTCAGACTACACGTGTAAGCGCTAATGTCTCGGGGTTACTCGGCACGACACGCGTTGCGCTCAATGACAATCTTCTCAAGCAATGCACGCTTCCAGAAATTCGCGCGGTGATGGCGCACGAGATGGGACATTACATTCTCAACCATGGCGCGAAACTACTGATCGACTTTGGAATTTTTATTCTTGTCGGGTTTGCAGTTACTCGAGTTCTCTTCCATGCCGCCCTGAAGCGTTGGGGAGAGAAATGGCGCGTGCACGGTATTGCCGACCCGGCCGGGCTTCCGCTGCTCACGCTGATTTTTGCAACTTTACTTTTTTTCGCCACGCCGCTCGTCAATTCGGTGGTCCGCCAGACGGAACGAGAAGCAGATGCTTTTGGAATCAACACTTCCCGCGAGCCGGACGGCATGGCAAAAGTCGCGCTGAAACTGGGCGCTTATCGCAAACTTGATCCGACGCCGCTGGAAGAATTCATTTTTTTCGATCATCCCAGCGGTCGCGCTCGAATCCGCATGGCGATGGATTGGAAAGCGGCGAATTTGCCAGCTGGGGAATTGGCGACACTCGAAGGTGCCTCAGCCGCTCGCTAAGATCGCGCACACAGTGTGTAGCGATCTCGACATCGAAGGTTCTTAGAATCTCTTCTTTAGCTGGACGTACCAGAACCGGCCTTTGATCGTGGCAAGCGATTCGTCGTAACCGTTCTCGAAGGAAGCGGCCACGAATGGCGGATCTTCGTCGAAGACGTTCTGCATCCCAAGCGTGAGCGTCGTGTTATTAAGCCAGGCGTGCCAGCCACAGGGGTTATACTCAGCAGTGGAAACGGGAATCACGCTTTTCTCCTGGCCGTCCTTCATCTTTACGTTTTTACCCCCATCCTTGGCAAAGCCGGGTACCTCGGCCGGAGCGGGGGGCGGCAGGTTGAACGTGTACGATGCGATCAAGTCGAGTGTAGTCCAATCAGCCACCTTCCGCGCGCGCTGAGGAAAAGGAGCAGAATTGTCGATAATCTGTCCGTTGGCACCTATATGCGGACCCGGCCCCCCGGTTCTAGGCATATTTAGCTTCGGCGATCCTGTCAGAAAAACATTGTCGTCCTCGTATTGGCCAACCCAGTGGACCACCGCACCAATATCGAAACCTTGCATCCATGTATCAGCCGGGCCGTCGTAAAACAGACTGA
The DNA here is from genome assembly GCA_046727935.1 of Verrucomicrobiota bacterium. Taxonomy (GTDB): domain Bacteria; phylum Verrucomicrobiota; class Verrucomicrobiia; order Chthoniobacterales; family UBA10450; genus Udaeobacter. The sequence goes on from JBKPDP010000083.1 coordinate 16,105, forward strand.
AATTGGCACGATTCCATGGCAGCGAACTAGTCAAGCTGAATCCCCGCGGTAGGAATTCACCAGCGATACCAAATCGTTTGGTGTCGGGGTTAACTTGGAGCTCGGCCCGGGACAACCAGGTGCCGTTGACCGTGAATGTTAGTCTGCCAAAATCGCCGTGACCGAATATCCCAGAATCCAGAAGATAGATTGCTTCGTAGTCGAGACCTTCGAAAATCGCGCCAGAAAGATTTTCGTTAGGATCGATGACCAGCGTAACTGCGCCCCGGTCTGGTTGACCATTCTTCAGAGGCGGGGTCCCAGGTGGCGGAGGCGTCCGAAATACCAGGCCGGGAAGATCGGCGTCGATAATGAATTGCGCGCCGAGAGACGAGATGAGCGATCGCAGATCAATGTGCCACCAGTCCGCGCTCATCGTCAGGCCCTTGAGCCATTTCGGGCTGTAAACGATCCCGTAAGACCATTCATAGGCCACTTCCGGTTTTAAGAACGGATTTCCGGAAACGCGTTCCTCGACCGTGTTCAAGGTCAACATCTCGGTCAAGTTCGAAAACGGATCGAGTGCTATATCTGCGAAGTTCTGCGTGCCTGCGGGCGACATCTCGAATAGTGTTGGCGCATGGAACGCTTCTGTGTAACTGCCACGCAAGGTAACCGCGCCGATATACTTCGGGTCAATCGGCTGCCAGCGCACAGAGACCTTCGGCCTCTGCCCGTTATACCGGGAACTGGTCGCCGGCTGGTGTGGATTTAGAACTGTAGAGGTGTTCTGACTGTACCATTCCTCCCGCTCGGCGAAGTCAACTTCGAAGCTATAAAAGCCAGGGTAGTTCCATGTGGGGCTGGTGAAGGGAACCCGCACCTCCTGGTAGATTGACCAGACATCCCGATTCACCCGGAAGCCTTGCCCATTGCCTGAGCCAATCGATTGAAATGTGGAATTGAGCGAGTCCCGATCGCGTGTCATTCTCTCCCCACGGTACTCATCGCCGATCGCAAATGCGACCGGACCGGCTGGAAGATTAAACAAATCCCCGTTGATGGTTGCATAACCTAGTGGCAACTCGAATTGGCCGCTATTTTGCAGGTTGACGTAAACTCTCGATCTGGCCGCCCGAGTGTTGTGAGCCGTAAAATTGAGGAAAGGATCAAACGCCGTGGCCGGATTCGTATCCATGAGAGCATCCCGCAGCCCGGGCTGGCTGGCATCGCCAATGGACAAGTCCTGTCCCTCGTTCCGAGAGTAACGAAAACCGGCTTCCCAGTTCCAAGTCTTAAAATAGTCGCCAAATTCTCCCATCTCACCTTTGAGCCCGACGTCAAAGAGACTATCCCGGTAGGTGAACTTTTCATGTCTGGGACCGGTATCGTTAATGCCGCGAAAGAAAACCCTCGTAGTCAAGGGGACTGGGACTCCGTTAACAACCAAAGTCTCATCCGCGACGGTGAACGGATTAAACGGATTCGAGATTGGCACGCTGATGGCGAAGGCAGGGCTAAGCCCAACGTTAGTGCCTGGAATCTTGAATGGATCGGGTATAAACGGCACAGCTGCAAGGCCCGCATCAAAAAATGAGCGGACATATTTAAAGTCGGCAAACAGCACCAGATATTTGTCACACAGATCGCGCGTGAATGAGCCATAGAAACTCTGACGGTCTGCCGGAGGAAGCGCAGGCGTGATAGCCGCGAAGTTATAGAAGAAGTAGTCGCCACCACCCTTAACATCCGGATATCGGCCGAGTACAGGCGGCGTGTTATTAGCCGCGTTGGGACCGAAGGCAATACCGGGGAGTTTATAAAATGGAGAAGTTTGCGCGTTCGGAGCTGAATGCGGCAGCGGGGTGTTCACGCCAAACTGCGGAAGACCTCCGGGGCCGAAAAACATTTTCGGGAGCAAGCGGAACATTCGAACGCGGCCAGGTTCTGTCGGGATGCGAGCATCGATGCCACCCCAGGGTGCTTGAAAGGCGTTACTGGAAATGTCCCGGTCGCGGCTGAAGAGGCCGCCGGTACGCTGCCAGAAATCGGCAATGACCACAATGTCGGTCTTATCATCTCCTGTGCCGGCTTTCAGCCACGCCTGCCACTCGCCCATATCGTTCGACGCTCCCAAATTTGTGTTCCCGTAACTGCCCCCTATCTCCAGCCCACGGAACTTGTGTATCAAAAAGAAGTTGACCACGCCGGCGATCGCGTCGGAGCCATACACAGCCGACGCGCCATCCTTCAGGATGTCGATGTGATCAATCATCACGAAGGGAAGGAGGTTGACATCCACAGCCTGGCTAGCCCCGGCGACGCCTAACGAACCAAAGGCGACACGTTTTCCA
>JBKPDP010000084.1:0-39855 GCA_046727935.1 Verrucomicrobiota bacterium
GGAACTCCTCGAACGAATATCCGGTTCGAAACCGCACAGCAAGATAATCACCAATCTCTTTGTAGATTTGCGTCTTAACCTCATTCGCAAGCGAATCGCTCATTTCGGTGTCCATGCGATAACCCATTTTTCGGAATTGATGCCCGAAAGCATTTAGTCGCGGCACAGCTGGGTCATGGCACGTCCTGCAATCGACGCCGTATTTCCGCGCAAATGCGGTGATTCCTATCGCGTTGTTTGGGGTCATTACAGCGATCAGGGCCCAGAGCGCTATGGCGATCACCGTAGCCCAAAGCGCTCTGGCGATCACCAGCGGGCGTTGCATTTTCATGAGGCTTCCTTTCGGTTTCTGAATCTGCATGCGAGGACACCCGCGTCTCGACGGCCCGCAAGGTTTATGCCAGAAGGCGTACATCGCCGACTACGCATTTTTACGGAAAAAATGAGGATAAGATTTACGCCGCAATCTTCGAGTTAAAACCGTTTTTTGCGCCTTGATCGCGCGGCGCGATACTCGGTGGGAGATTTGCCTGCCAACTTCCTGAACACACGATTGAACTGCGACAACGATTGAAAACCGACGGCGAATGCGATCTCACTGATACGAAGATCGCCATCCTGCAAGAGCTCGCACGCTTTTTGAAAGCGAGTACGCGCAACGTAGTCGACAAAATTTGTGCCGGTGACCTGCTTGAACTTCTCGCTCAGATGATTCGCGCTAATGCTGGCCGCTTTCGCCACCTTCCTTAACGAAAGTTCTTCAACGCAATGTTCCTCGATAAACTTTCGCGTTTTCCAGATCTCGACCGGTTCGGCTCGATGGCGTGAAGTGGCTTCTTTAAGTTCATCTGCAGGCCACATCTTAATCACCCCCGAAATTAGTTAATCGCCGCTGCAACACCGCCGCTGTTCGTCCTTTGGCAATTGCTCACCTAATCTTGCCGCAACGGCAAAATAGCTGCTTCTATCCTAAGCAATTTTTGCAAAGCAAAAGCCAATTAACGTGGAGCGGATCAGAGCGAGGCTCCTATGCTGTTTTCCAAAAGACGCTGATGTAAGCAACCTATAGGAGGTAAATAGCAATGGAATACCTGATTTTGAGTGCAGTCGTATCAATGATGGCGCTCTACGCGCTAATCATAGTGGGCTGTTTGAAACAACCCGAATGGTAACAAACTAACCGCAGTGAGGAGGTGACTAACGTGAATACAGTATCAATGCCAGTCAGCAAGGAAGCGAAGCATGCACAAGACGTAATCGCTGCAGCGCTCAGCATCGTCCCAGGACTTGGCCACATCTACAAAGGCCATTACGAGGCTGGTCTGCTTTGGATGTTTCTCGGCATGCCATTCGCGATCTGGATTGGCATTCTGCTCGGCCTGGCAACGGCTGGTGTCGGCCTGCTCTTTCCAATCCTATGTTGGGTGGCACTGGTGTTTGACGCCTACAACGAAAAAAATCGGCGTCATCATCATTTGACATCGACGTGGGCAGATGACGATGAGTCGGATGATTAATTCGTTAGCGTACTCCGCTATCGATGCAGGGGAAACGCGCCACAACCAAGCATGCCTTGCGGGAGAAAGCGATTGCCGAATACCACGACTTACTCGCGGCAGACCACGCGCTATCTCCTGCCGTTTTCGAAAGATTGCGCAGCGGGATGCGCAGAAACCGACTGCTCTACGGCGACCGCCCAATCGGTATTGCGCTCAGACCGCACCTTCTTGATGAGAAACAACTTCGCGCGCTTACTTATACCGCAGAGCAGGTCGCGAGCGCGTTGGAAAAGGTTGCAACCGCAGTCGTGCAATCTCCAGAGCTATCGAATCAACTCGGTCTGACCGATGCCGAATGCCAACTGGCTCTTGTCGATCCGGGGTTTGCGACAACTGGTATAACCACCCGGCTCGACGCGTTCGTTCGGAATGACGAAATCAAATTTGTAGAATACAACGCGGAGAATCCTTCAAGTCTGTCGGATCAGAAGGAGCTGAATCACTTATTGTTCGAGCTTCCCGCGATGGCGACCTTTGCCAGACGCTACCGTCTCCGCCAGTTCTCCCCAGTCGAAAAACTGCTCGAAACCCTGCTGAGCACTTATCACGAATGGGGCGGAACGACTGTGCCGAAGATCGCGATTCTCGATTGGGAGAACCTGCCGACATCGAACGAATTCATTCTGCTGCAAGATCACTTCACGGCGCATGGTGTTCCCACCATCATCTGCTCGCCAGACGATCTGGAATACCGGAGTGGTGAGCTGCGATGCGGCGCCTTTCGTATCGATCTCGTCTGCAAACGAATAATCATTCATGAATTCCTGGCCCGCTATGACGAAACGCATCCACTTATCCGCGCATACGTGAACCACAATGTTTGTCTCGTGAACCCGTTCCGATGCAAAATCATTCACAAGAAAGCAGTCTTTGAGATGCTCACTGCCGACGAACACCAAAAGTGGTTTACGCCCGGCGAAAAGGAAGCAATCCGTCACTCGGTACCCTGGACGCGACGTGTCGCCGATCGGAAGGCCACGCGCAATGGACGCACGATCAATCTGCTCGAATTCATTCGAAAAAATCGCTTGCTCTTTGTTCTCAAACCGAATGACGATTACGGCGGGCGCGGAGTTTATTTCGGCTCGCGATTAGATGAGCGCGAGTGGGACAACGCCATCGCTACGGGGCTTTCAGGAGATTACATTGTGCAGGAAGCAATCGATCTGCACACGGAAGAGTTTCCGATTTTCAGCGATACCGACTGGAGGTTGCAGCCGATGTTTGTTGATACCAACCCATTCCTCTTTCGAGGCAAGGTATGCGGCGCCATGGTTCGTCTATCTAGCTCGCCACTCGTCAACGTCACCTCTGGCGGAGGCGAAACGGGATTTTTCGTAATCGAGGATGCAGGGTGACTCTGGTTGAAATTCTGAGAAAACCTTGCGGGTTAACGTCGCAAAAGAATTAAGCCGACGATCGTGATTTCTTCTGGTCGACGAATCGGACATGCACAATCTATGCAAAGAAAAAGCCAAATGACGTGGAGCGGGCTTCTCGTGGCTGCCCTAGCCTGAAGCGCGAAAGGAGCAGTTATGAAAACAGATACGGTTCTGACAAAGAAAGAATATTTCGATGCGTGTTGTGGCGTTCCCAAGCAGGTGGATCGGCCGGCTGACAATGCGCGTCACATTCCGATAACAAGCGAAGGCCATATTGATCCCAGGAGCGAGGAGCACGGTTGCCGGTGCGACCGCTGGGGCCATCCAGATTGCCTTGAAAAGCGGAAGCCGGGACTCTGCGCTGCGGCCGACGAGCTTTACGTGTAACACAAATGATGTAAACAAAAATGGAATACGTAATTGCATTCGGCGTGGTCGCGATGATGGGACTCTATGTGCTCGTCATCGGGCGATGCTTGAGAGAACCTGAGTGGCAGTAAACTTTCGACAGGGAATGGCGAATGGGTATGATTGCCATTCGTGAAGCTTGGCAACAAGCAGCTGGTCGAAAAGCTCACTCGATCCGCGATCTATCGCGACTATGTGCGCGCGTTCTCCGCGGCAACCGGTATGCCACTGGCATTGCGAGCGGTCGAACATTGGCAACCGGCGTTGCGGGGCGCGCCAAATGAGAATCCATTTTGCGAATTGATGGCGCGTTCGAATCGCGTTTGCGCTGCGTGCCTTGAAGTGCAGCGCAAGCTCACTGCGAAAGTGGGCGACCGCGCGCATACGGTCACATGTTTTGCCGGGCTTTCTGACAGCGCAGTACCGATTCGGGTAGGCGACCAATTGATCGGCTTTTTGCAAACCGGGCAGGTCCTGCTCAAGCAACCCGACAAATTTCGATTCGATCGCGTGGCGAAACAATTGGTTACCTGGGGAGTTAATGTCGATCTCGGTAAGGCGCGCGAAGCTTACTTTCACACCAAGGTGCTAACCAAAAAGCAATATCGGGCAATGTTGCGATTGCTCGAAATCTTCGGGCGGCACCTGTCGATCTTGAGCAATCAGCTCGCAGTCGAAAGCTCAACCGCCGAGCCGCTGGCGGTCACGCGCGCCAAGCAGTTCATCGCCCGAAATCAAGACAACGCGATTTGCCTCGCTACGGTCGCCAAAGCAGTAAACACGAGCACATTTTACTTTTGCAAACTGTTCAAGCGCGTGACAGGCCTCACCTTCACCGATTACCTCGCCCGGGTTCGAATTGAGAAAGCCAAGACGCTCCTGCTTGATCGCAATCGTCGCATCAGTGAGGTCGCTTACGATGTCGGTTTCCAATCGCTGACGCATTTCAATCGCATTTTCAGGAAGCTCGTCTGCGAATCGCCCAGCAGCTATCGCCAATCAGTTTCCAGGCTCAGATAGTCGCAATTGGAAAAGGCGATGAGCGCAAAAGACCACGTTTTCACGCTCGGTATCGAGGAAGAATTTCAGATCATCGATCCAGAGACGCGCGAATTGCGTTCGCATATCCAACAGATTCTCGCCGACGGCAAAATGGTTTTACAAGAGCGCGTTAAACCCGAGTTGCACCAGTCGATCGCGGAACTGGGCACCGAGATTTGCACTGATGCGCGTGATGCCCGGCAACAGGTCGTCAATCTTCGCGCTGAGCTGGCGAAATTGGCCGCGCAACACGGATTGAAAATCGCGTCAGCTGGAACCCACCCGTTTTCACACTGGCTGGACCAACTCATCACCGTTCACGAGCGCTACGCGACGATCGTCAAAGACATGCAGCAAATTGCGCGCTCATGCCTCATATTTGGTCTGCACGTACACGTCGGAATTCCCGATCGCGAGGACGGGATCGACATCATGAACCAGTCGCGCTATTTCCTTCCCCACCTGTACGCGCTGTCAGTGAACTCCCCATTTTGGTTGGGACAAAACACCGGGCTAAAAGCCTATCGCCATATGATCTTCGAACGATTTCCGCGTACCGGCATTCCCGACGCGTTCGAAAGCCTGAGCGAGTACGAAGATTATTTGAAATTGCTGGTATCGACCAATTGCATCGACAATGCGAAGAAGATTTGGTGGGACGTTCGGCTGCATCCGTTTTTCGATACGATCGAGTTCCGCATTTGCGATGCGCAATCGCGCGTGGATGACACCATCGCCTTGGCCGCCCTTATGCAAGCAATCGTAGCCAAATTGCAAAAGCTGCGCTGGGACAATGTGACTTTTCGCAGTTATCCGAAGCGTCTGCTTGACGAAAACCGTTGGCGCGCGTCGCGCTATGGGCTGGATGGAAAGCTAATCGATTTCGGCCGCAAATGTGAAGTGGAGGAGCGCGAGTTGCTGCATGAGATGCTCGAGTTTGTTTCTACTGAAGTGGAGGAACTCGGTAACCAGGCTGAGATCGCGCACATCGAACGGATCATGCGCGAAGGTACCGGCGCCGATCGACAACTCAAGGTATGGGAACGCACTCAGGACATGAAAGCCGTGGTCGATCAGATTGTCGTCGAAACGAATCAAGGCCTGACTCCGACCAAATCAGCAACTCATGCCGGTGCGCTATAGTTTGTTTCGATTGCGGAACTGATCGGCTGGCAGGTCAACGCCGGATTGGAAATAACGACGTGTAACTGGAAAGACCGCGCACATATTGCGAGCGCTCAAAAGCGCTGGGATCCGGGCAATTCTTTTGACTCATTTTACCTTTGATTTCGCTCAATGAACTGCATCCGTGTTCCTCCAACCACGCGACGGTTTCCATTTCAATTTTTTGAATGTGGGTAATGCCATAGCGCATCAGGGCGCTGCAGAGCATCGTCACATCTGCCCCGGCCATTACCATCTTGATTATGTCGTACGCCTGATAAATGCCGCTGGTCGCGGCGAGGTTGGCGCGAATTTTTCCGTAAAGAATGCCAATCCAATGCAATGCCAAGCGCATATCCGCGGGTACACTCAGCGTAAGATTTGGCGTAACCTCCATCTTCACGAGATCGACGTCAGGTTGGTAAAATCGGTTGAACAAAACAAGCGCGTCCGCACCGAGCGCATCAAAACGCTGCGCCATATTTGCGAAATTGCTAAAATATGGGCTGAGCTTCACCGCCAGTGGAATTTTGGTAGCCGCTCGCACGGTTCGAACAGTATCGACGTATGTCCCTTCGATTGCACTGCCGGTAACTTCCGGTTGAGTCGGTATCCTATAAATGTTGAGTTCCAGCGCGTCGGCCCCAGCCTCGGTGATCTGACGCGTGTAGCTAATCCAGCCTCCAAGTGTGGTGCAGTTCACGCTTGCGATGATCGGAATTTTCACGACGCTCTTTGCCCGACTGATCTGCTCCAAATAAGCTTTGGGACCCACCAGAAATTCCCGCGTGGCAGCCGCAGCCGCCTCTGCTTCCTCCTCGAACAATGAATGCAAGACTACGGCGGACGCGCCGGCTTGCTCCATCTGCTTAATCTTGTCGATGTCCTCTGAGAGCGGTGAAGCTGAGGGAACGAGCGGCGTTCGCAGCTTCATTCCCAAATAAGTGGTAGTAAGATCCATAATTACCGTCGTGGCGTACGCGTCGCTGCGACCATATCGCGATCACCCATTCTTTACGATGCTCTTCATTCAATTCAATCTTCCGTATCATCGTCTCCGAAGAGCAAGGTAACGACGAGACCCAGGACACTGACGACCGCCATCATCCCGACCGCTGCCGGGACGCCGAATGTACCTTTCAAGATTGGGAGGACGAAGACACCGAGAGTCGCGCCGATTTTGGCGACACCAGCAGCGAAGCCACTGGCGGTAGCGCGCAACTGTGTCGGAAACAGGATGGGCGCAAGCGTGAATGTCGTGGAATTAGGTCCAGCGTTCATTAACAGGTTGAACACAATGAATCCGGCAAATACGAGCGGAATGTGCAAGCTGGAATTCGACAGGTTAACAGCGATCATGAGCAGCAACATGCCGCAAGCCATGCTTGCGAAACCGACCGCCTGCATGCGGATTCGCCCGAATCGTGGCACGGCCCAGATTCCAAAAAGAAAACCCAAGAGCAGAAACAAATCGATCGTACCGCTTCCTCTGGCGTCGGCGAAGTCATGGGCGATGACGCCACCTCTTTTACTGGACGTGTCAATCGCGCCAAGGATAATCGGAGTGAAGAGTCCGACGCCATAGGTGGCGATATCCATCAAGAACCAGGGAACCGTGACAAGCACCGTGCGAGCTCGATAGGCGCGAGAGAAAAGAATCGCTATTCCCGGCGGTTTCGGCACCGCTGTCGAATTAACAACTCTTTGGTTTCTAGCATCGCTGGTAATTTGTAGCACCGCCTCGCGCTGCTCAGGTATGATCCGGATGAACGCCTGAGCCGCCTCGGCAAATCTGCCTCGAATCATCAACCAATGCGGGCTGTCTGGTTCCGAAAGGCGCAGCAAGAAAAAGAGAAGCGCGATGACGCCTTCGGTCGCTAGAAAAAATCGCCAGCCCTGGGCGCTGTGTACGTTTTTCAGCAGTACCAGCGTAATTGCTGCTGCGAGCAACATGCCGACTGATTGGCAGGCAATCGTGGCGACCATCATTCGCGCACGACTGCGCTTGGGCAGTACTTCCGAAACGTAACTGCTGCTCGCTGGGAAATCGATGCCGACTCCCACTCCAACGAGAAGCTGCCCGACAAAGAGCATTGCGAATCCGTTGGCCAGCGCGCTAATCGTGGCGCCCGCACCGATAATTATCACGTCAGCAAGCATCAACTTCTTTCGGCCAAGACGATCTGCCATTGGCCCGCCGAGTCCGGCACCAAAGACAGCACCAAACACCAGGCTTGCGCCGACGAGACCCACTAAGCCGGGCGTGAGATGAAACTCAGCGATGATGAGTGGCATCGCCACACCAAGAACGAAGATTACGAAGCCATCAAGTAACGTGCCTCCGGTCGAAAGCACCCACAGCCATCGCTGAATCGGCTTCAACGGCGACTCGTCCAGAAGTACGGTCAGACGTTGCGATGGCGACAGGTTAGTCAATGGTTTATCGTTGCCTGCTTTGTTCTAGCCGCCTCACTGTGTCGAGGCGATGCCTCCCACCGTTTCCTTCAGCCCGATTTCTCCTAGCCGGCCGCTTGATGATATTCGCGACGAATTTCAGCGAGGTTCACAGTTGGTTTCGGCAATTGCATGTCCATGTCTTCCATCTGCCGGACAATGATCTGCGAGATAGCCAAATCGCGGAACCACTTGTGGTTTGATGGAATGATAAACCAGGGGGCGTCCTCAGTGCTTGTCTTGGTAAGCACGTCCTCGAAGGCCCTAGTGTAATCACCCCAATACTCACGTTCCTTGTAATCCGATTCACTGATCTTCCACTGACGGTCCGGGTCATCCAATCGCTTCTTGAACCGGGCAAGCTGTTCTTCTTTGGAAATGTGCAGGAAAAATTTGAGAATCGTTGTGTCGTTTTCGGTGACGATCAGCCGTTCAAAATCGTTTATTTGATCGTAACGTTTCGACCAGACCTTTTCCGGCGCCAAACCGTGAACTCTTACTACCAGCACATCTTCATAATGGGAGCGATTGAAAATTGCGACCGAGCCCTTAGCCGGAACGTGCCGGTGCACACGCCAGAGAAAATCGTGCGCCAACTCCTCCTTCGTCGGTTGCTTGAAGTTAACAGAAACGCAGCCTGACGGATTCATGCCGGTCAAAACGTGGCGGACTACGCCGTCCTTGCCAGCGGCGTCCAGTCCCTGCAACACAATGAGAAGCGAATGCTTATTCTCCGCATACATGCGGTATTGCATTTCCTCCATTTTCTGAAGGTTTTCCTGGATCTCCGGCAAAGCTGACTTGTGCGACTCATGTTTGCCGTGATAGCCGGGATCGAAATGTTTTAGCCGGATCTTGAACCCAGTCTTCACGATGAGTTTTTTCCGGTAGTTGGACATGTTGTTCTCCTCTTCTTATTTTAGCGAACCGTCTCTGGCCCATGTGTAATAGGAACTCGAAGTGGCTGGAAAAGCGACCTCTTCCATGAACGGGCCGGGTCCAAAATTCCATAAAGCCCTAGCTTGACGACGTCCTGCACGATCATCCAAACCAGGTTGTAAGCCCAAACAAAACCGATGATTCCCCAGGGAAGCGGCGGCACCAGCCATCCCTGGCTGCAGATGAACACGGCGGCGATCTGCGTGGCGACAATTGCAAAGAAGAGCTTGGGGTTTGGATAGGGTGGCTTCCATAAAGCTCCCCGCGTGCGAGTCACGAATAACATGAGGTGACCACCGGCAACGAGCTGTAGAAACATCATGGTCTGCAGCTGCGGATGGTCCAGGTGGTGAACAGTGTCGCCTAGGTAGAGCAGACCAAAGCTTTGAATAACTCCAAGTAACCCTAGAACCGACGAAATCACTAACACACGGTCCAATTCCCACTTTACTGGCTGCGGCGGCACGCTGGCGTTGTCAAAGGCGATGGTCATGATAGGCACGTCGTCCAGGAGGGCGAGCGCGATAAGCATGATCGCGGTCAGAGGAAAGAAATGGTAGTAAATCGACGCGAGTACAACAAACACCATGATGGCAATAGTCATGGCGATTCGGTATAACACATAGCTCATCATCCGCTCGAAGATACGCCTTGCTTCCGCGATCCCTTCAATAATGACCGACAGACCGGGCGCGGTCAGAATCAACGCTGCTGCCGCTCGAGCTGCTTCGGTCGCTCCGGAAACGGCAATGCCTACGTCCGCTTGCTTGAGAGCTGGCGCGTCGTTGACACCGTCACCGGTCATTCCAACGATGTGGCCGTTCTCCTGCAGGATTTTTACAATGGCGTATTTATGTTCCGGAAAAACCTGAGCGAAACCATCGGCCTCATCGATCTTCTCGGCAGCATCCAACGGGATTTGCCCCTTTGTAACATCGCCAGGAAAGAGTTCTGTTGCTGGCTGGATATTTGTGCCCAGGTCTAGTTCCAATGCGATCTGCCGGGCAATGGCGACGTTATCGCCGGTAACCATCTTTACCTTGACTCCGTAGGCGCGAGCCCTTGCTATGGTGCTCTTAGAATCCGGTCGAGGCGGATCCAGCAATGGAAGAATTCCTTGGAAGACCCAGGGCCCATCGGCTTGGGCGACCGCGACGCCCATAGTGCGATAGCCGTGGCTAGCCAAACTGTTCACCGTCTGACTGGCTCTCTCGAGGTCGTCACCATAAAGCTTCGCCAGTGCGAGTATCACCTGTGGTGCGCCTTTGGTAACTCGAAAGATTTTACCAGAGGCATCCTTAATCGTTGCTTCGGTTCGTTTGTCCACCGGATCGAAGGGGACATACTTTACCTGTTGATAGCTCTTAAGTATGGAGGGGTCTTTCAGACCAGCCAAAACCGCAAGGTCGATGGGATCGTTGTCCGCCGCGCGCGAAGCTAACGATGCCATGAGAATCAACGTTGCCGGGTCGGTCTCGGCCCAGGGCGCCGGTTCGCCAAGCGTCAGCTTGTTCTGGGTCAACGTGCCGGTCTTATCGGAGCAAAGCACATCAACGCCAGCCAATTCCTCGATTGCCTCGAGTCGAGAAACGATTGCCTTGCTCCTGGCAAGCATCCGCGCGCCCAGTGCCATTGTTACCGAGAGTACCGCAGGCATTGCCACAGGCACTGAGGCCACCAAAAGGATAAGAACGATTTCGGCGAGCCTTAACAAAACAACCCGATCGTAGTGGCCGCGAATGTCGAAAAGGCGGCTGGCTACCAGGATCACGACCAAAACCAGCGCCAGGATAATCAGGAAATTGCCGATCTTCATTACAGCTCTCTGGAAGTGGGAAACGTTTCCAGCTCCAGCCACCAATTTTGCAGTGTATCCAAAAAACGTATTCACCCCGGTCGCAGCAATCACCGCGACCATTTCTCCCTGTTTGACGACGGAACCCGAGTACGCGTCCTCGCCCGACTTTTTCGTGACCGGCAGCGATTCCCCAGTGAGCGCGGATTGATCGATGCTGATGTAATCGCCTTGGATGAGCTTACAGTCCGCCGGGACTACGTCGCCCAGGTACAAGCGAACGATATCTCCAGGCACAAGCGTCCGCGCATCGACTTGCTCCCATTTTCCATCGCGAAGCACGCGCGCTTTCAGAGCCAGAGAATTCTTCAAAGCGTCGAGCGCGTTGGAAGCTTCGTGTTCTTCCCAAAACCCTAACAAGGCATTGAACAACAGAAGCGAGGTAATGATCGTAAGATCACCCCAGTCTCCTACAATCAACGCCATGAGGGCCGCAGCCTCGATCATCCACGGTATAGGTCCCCAGAAATAAGCGAGCAAAGCGGACAGCGCGCTCTTCGTTTCTTCCGGCAGCGCGTTCGGTCCGTACTTGCTCAGACGCTCTTTTAATTGGCCCGGATTCAAACCGGTCTTCGGATTGGTCCCAAGCTTCGCGAGAATTTCGGCAATGCTGGGACTAGCAGATCCGGTGAGATCAGACCCTGACATGAACAATTCCTCGGTTCATTTGGTAGGAGGACGTGATAGCTTGTCCGGTCCTCGAAGACTAGGAAAAAGCTAGCGGCAGCAACGACAAAATGCGCCGTTCGTGGCGACGAGACCGTCTACATCGCCTTATAGTCAACCGTGATAGTGCGGTAAAGAAGCGCGCCGTGTTGTGCAGAGAAGTAAAAAAGTTCCAGCATCGTCGCGCCGACCATCCACTGGTAGCCGACTAGCGTCTGAATGACGTCTGTATCGGTGTCGCGAGAGCGTGAGACCAGTTTTCCCGTCCCGTACTTTTCGTCGAAGTATTTGCGAATTTCTCCCATCCGCTGGTTGTAACGTTCGATCGACCAGTCCGGGTATTCGTATTGCAACTCCACCGCAACCAGGGCTCTCTGCTTAAAAGTAAACAATGTGCGCTTTAAGCCTGGATGAACCAGCCCTTCCACTGTCCAGACGTCTCGGTTCTCCTTTTTTTCCCGCGAGGTAATCTTCGCTTTTGCGCCGTGCAGCACCGCTTCCACACGCGCCATCGAGTCGTTCCAACGAAAGCCGAACGGTGGCGACAGCTCATCAACGGAATACGCCTGCGCAGCAGAAAGAAGAAGCGCAATGACGCTGGTCGAAAGAATTCGGCGGATTGCTTCACTGTTCCAATTAAGGATGCAGTTCGCCTGCCAGTTCTCTGTCTTCGTGTGCGTCGCCCGCATTTTGATCGGCATCCCAGTGGCACTCTGGAGGCGGGAAAATTGCGTGCACCGGTCGATTCGGTCAAATCGGGAGTGGCGCCATGGCGATGAGAATGAATTGATCGCTCCGCCACACCGACTGCCCTCCTGTCACGGAAAAATCCGTGACGAAATCAGCAGCGGGGATTCTTTTTTTGTTTTCCCTCGGACACGCGCGTTTCTCTTTTCCAGTCAAGAAAATTTTGTTCTCACGATGAAAAATAAAATTCATTTTTTTCTTGTCGATTTCGAAAGTGATTTCTAGTCTCAAGCCTGCTGGCGAGGCAGAAACAAAAACGCATGTGAATAAGTTGTGAACATTTCTGAGAAACTTTTAACAGCGAGAATGAATGAGACGAAGAACTCCCCTGAACAACGATGGGACGCGCAAGTCTACCCGAACGCATCCAATGGATCACTAAGGCGCCGCGCGGTCCGTTTTCCCTCGTATTTGCGCATTTTTGACAGTTTTCTTCAGGGTTTCTCCAAGAAGTTACGCTGGAGACCAGCTCGATGTCGCCCCGGTTTTACCGGGCGATTTCCCTCCGTATCAGCGAGTGTGGCGATTGTGTAACACTGTTAACAAGTCTGCTATGGACAAGAAATGTACGCAGCTGTGGCAACGATTATCAGCCGCGCTTAAGCCACAGATCAGCGACGATAGTTTTAAACGCTGGTTTTCCGCCGTCGAACTTGTCGAAGCGAGAGATAAATCGCTCACTCTTCGTGTCCCGAACAACATCTATCAGTTTTGGATAGAAAGTAATTACATGCCGGCGTTGCAGACTGCCATCATCACCACGTTCGGCAGCCCGCGCCCGGTAAAGTTTTGCTCGCCTTCCGGACCTGGTGCGCAAATGCCTCTCGAGGATGCCGCACCGCTGGAAAAGAGTTTGCCTGAATCACGGGCAGACACAAAACCAGGCGCCAGCGTGCCCGGACTCAATCCACGGAACACATTCGAGTCTTTCGTGGTCGGTCCCAACAATGAAATTGCGCACGCCGCCGCTCTCGCCGTGGCGCAGGCGCCCGCGCGCACGTACAATCCGTTGTTCATTTACGGCGGTGTCGGTCTTGGCAAGACCCATTTGATGCAAGCCATTGGCCAGTACGTCTGGGCGAAGAAGAAGAACATGAAGGTGATCTATGTTTCCAGTGAACTGTTCATCAACGAGTTCATCGACGCCATCCAGCACAGCAATTTGGTCAAATTCCGGAAGCGCTATCGCCAAGCCGATCTTCTCCTGATTGACGACATCCAATTTCTCGGGGGCAAAGAGCGCTCCCAGGAAGAGTTCTTCCACACGTTCAACACGCTTTTTGATGGACATAAACAGATCGTCCTCTCCAGCGATCGGCCTGCTTCCGAGATCGCAAATCTGGAGCATCGCCTGGTTTCGCGCTTTGAATGGGGACTCACCGCTGAGCTTCAACCGCCGGACATCGAGACCCGTATGGCGATCCTGCGGAAAAAAGCGCGCGGCATGCAGATTAAATTGCGCGATGAAGTTTTTCAATTTCTTGCCAGCCGCATTCGCACAAATGTGCGCCGGCTGGAGGGCGCGCTCATGCGCGTGGCCTCGTTTGCATCACTCAGCGGCAAGGAACTGACACAGGAGGTGGTGGAGCATTTGCTGAAAGATATTTTGCAGGAGGAAGCGCGGCATTCCATCACGATCGAACAAATTCAGCGGCGCGTGGCTGAACATTTTGATGTGCGCATCGCCGATATGACAAGCAAGCGGCGCCCGGCCAGCATCGCCTTTCCGCGGCAGGTGGCGATGTATCTGGCGCGCGAGCTCACCAAGGCGTCTTTGAATGAAATTGGCGACGCATTCGGAGGCCGCGATCACGGCACGGTATTGCATGCCTGCAAACTGGTAAAGAAACGGATGGCCGAACAAGACAATATTCGCCAGACGATATCGTTCATTGACAGTTCCCTTCAGCGTTGAGCCTCAAGTGGTGTGTTTCCAGCTTGCGATTTCGGCTACCGCAGCTACAAATTCGCCGCTGGACGAATCCGCCGTGGTGGACTTGCCCGACGTTGGAGAGATTGCGGTTGCCGAATAAAACCCAAAGCTTTACATCTTAGACCGTCATAATGAAATTTAGCGTCGCGAAAGAGAAACTGCTCGAAGGCCTGCAGCAGGTCCAAAACGTGGTCAGCACCCGCACTACCCTTCCTATCCTTTCCAATGTTCTTCTGCAGGCGCACGACGACGAAATCCATCTTACAACAACCGATCTTGATGTGGGTGTGCGCGGCAGTTGCGAAGCGGAGATAGAAAAAGAAGGGGCGACCACACTCCCCGCCCGTCGCCTCTTCAACATCGTCCGTGAACTGCCTTCGAGCGAAATTCAGGTAGACGTTAACGGAAAGAATGCCGCTTCCATCCGAAGCGGCCAAAGCTTTTTCAAAATTCTGGGGTTGCCTGAAGAAGAATTTCCGCCGCTGCCAAAATTCGAGGATGCGAAAGTTGTCACGATTCGACAGAAAGATTTGCGCGATGGACTGCGCAAGACTTCCTACGCCATATCGACGGACGAGACTCGCTACGTCCTCAACGGCGTTCTTTTCAGTTTCAAGGACAACAAGCTGACGCTGGTCGCGACAGACGGGCGGCGGCTCGCCATGGTCGAGATCGAGCTAGAGTTTCCGCGCAGCCACGAAGCGGACCTTATTGTTCCGACGAAAGCGGTGACGGAATTGCAACGGCTGCTTACTGACGACGGCGAAATCAAGGTCAGCATGGGCAGCGGCCAGATTGCGTTCGATCTCAACAAGACGCTGCTTGTCTCGAAATTGATCGAAGGCAATTATCCAAACTATCGCCAGGTCATTCCGGCCGAAGCAAAAGAGCGAATTAAACTCGAGCGCGAAACCTTCCTGAATTCCTTGCGGCGCGTCTCGCTGCTCGCCAGCGACAAATCGCACTCGGTCAAACTGAATTTTAGCAAGAACAACATCGACATTAGCGCTACCACCCCGGAAGTGGGCGAAGCAAAGGAATCGCTAGCCGTCCAGTACAAGGGGCGCGAGTTTTCCATTGCGTTTAATCCAGAATTTCTCATGGCGCCCCTGCGCGCGCTATCCGAGGACGAAGTCTTTCTCGATCTCATCGACGAGATGAGCCCGGGCGTTTTGAAAATTCAGACTCCGTTCCTCTACGTCCTGATGCCGATGCGCATCAGTTCCTAGGCTGGAGCGAGTTAAGTCACGTTCAGCTCTTGTAACCCCGGCCCTGCGGGCCGTCTATCCGTGCGAAAACAAGCCTGAGGTGGACCGGCCACAGGCCGGTGGCCACAAGATTTATGTTTCGCTCCGGCTTACAAAACTCGCCGTTGCGGCATGGCTGATTGCACCATCATTAATTCAGTCACATTCTCCGGCGTAAGTAAACCGACCAGACGCTTCATCCGATCCAGCACGGGCACTGCTGGGCAATTGCACTCCTGCATGATGCGGAACGCCTCTTCGAAACGCGTCCCGGTGGTCACCGTAGGAATATCCCGCCGCATCACATCGCCCACGCGAAGCGCGGGATCGTTCTTGCGCAGCGCAGCAATCAGATCTTGACGTGTCAACAAACCGGCGACGTTGCCGGTATCATTAACGACTGGAAAATCGTGCTGCGAAGTAGCGAGCAACGCGTCGACGGCTTCTTGCAGGCTGGCGTCTTCCGAGAGCGTGCGAAATTCGCGCACCATCGCGCTGGAGACTGGGAACCGGCGCGAGACATCTTTCATCTGCGCCAGGGCCGCTTCTTGCGATGCACCGATGTAGACAAACAGCGCGATGAAGAGCAGAAACGGATTCCAGAGCAAACCGATGAAACCAAAGACGAATGCAAAACCCTGGCCGACGTTGGCAGCGACCTGTGTAGCGCGCGCATAACTCAGCCGCGTGGCAAGCAGCGCGCGCAACACGCGTCCGCCATCCATTGGAAATGCCGGCAGCAAATTAAAAAGCACCAGCATAATGTTAATTGTCAGCAACTGTGCAACGAGACCGCCGCCTTCAACTGTCGAGGGATTGAGCAGAGTATGTGATCCGCCAGCGACAAACAAACCGAGCGCGATCACGACATTGACCAAGGGTCCGGCCACGGCAATGATTAACTCCTGCACTGGCTCCTCCGGCATGCGTTCCAGGCGCGCCACTCCGCCGATCGGCAGCAAGGTGATGTCAGGCGTATTAATCCCGAACGCCTTCGCAGCGAATGCGTGCCCGAATTCGTGCAGCACCACGCAAAGGAAAAGAAGCAGAACAAATATTACGCGGCTCGCCGCTACCGCGGAACCGCCTTCCGCATAGTAGCTGAAAGCCAACCAGGCTATTAGCAGTAAGAACGTAATGTGAATCCGCAATTGGATGCCGGCGATGCGGAAGATTGGGAGAGACCAGCCCATGCGAATCAATTTGGTCTGGTACTGAATCGCACGCCAGCGGTCATTAGTGGCCAATGATCTTTTGTCATTCCGAGCGAAGTCGAGGAATCTCTGATGTTGTCTAGAACAGGGGCAATCCCTGGCGGAGACTGCGCTCGACATGACAAACCAAAATTAAACGAGCGATGGAAGCCTTCGATGTCGCGATTGTCGGTGGCGGCCCAGCTGGATCGAGTTGCGCGGCATTTTGTGTGCTGGCCGGTCTGCGCGCGGTTGTTCTCGAGCGCGAAAAATTTCCGCGAGAAAAAGTGTGCGGCGATTGCTTGAATCCATCGTGCTGGCTCGTGCTTGAGCGCCTCGGGCTCGCGCACCAGGTCCGGGATTTGCCGCATTCCAAACTCGACGCAGTAGAGTTCATCGCCATCGATGGTCAGAAAGTGATTGTCGATCTTCCAACCGGGAACGATTGCGAGCTGTCGATAAAACGCAGCCTTTTTGACAATCTCCTGTTGAGGCGCGCTCGCGAACTTGGCGTGCAAGTTCGCGAGGAAACAACGGTTACGGCATTAAACCACAATGGAGATTGGAAAATTGCGACTGCCACCGGCCAAACTTTTGGTGCGCGGTCGTTAATCGGCGCAGATGGACGAAACTCCACCGTTGCGCGACTGCGTAATTTGCTGCCACGCCCTGCGCGTGAACGTGTGGCATTGCAAGCGCACATCCCGCTCCCGCGAAATTTTGGCAAGCACGTCGTCCTGCAATTTCTTCGAGAAGGTTACTCCGGCCAGGCTCCGGTCAACGAAACTGAGTTGAATCTTTGCCTTGTGGGTGCGCCATCCACTATTTCGAGATTGCGGCAATGGGCACAACGGCGGTTCGAAATCGCCGCCGATCAACCCTGGCGCACCATCACACCGCTCACACGTTCGCCCGTTCCCTGTGCCCAGGAAAATCTTCTCTTCATCGGCGACGCGGCTCGCGTGGTGGAGCCGTTTACCGGCGAAGGAATTTATTACGGCCTTCGCTCGGGAGAACTCGCGGCAAACGCGATTGCGAAGACCATTAGAGGAGAAGATCGGCAATCAGCACTGCGAGAGTTCGCTCGCGCCTCCGCCGAAATGTATCGTGGAAGACTTTGGATCAATCGACTGGCGCGCGCAGCGGTTTTATCGCCGCGCATCGGGTCGCTCTTTGTCCATGCTGCGCGAATTGACCGATCAATGTTGAAGTTTCTCACCGCGAAGATTGTTTCACCTAAGTTGTAACCACGGCCCCTGTGAGCCGTTTGGAACGGACGCCCCGTAGCCACGTGGCTACAGCGATTGCCGAGCGGCTTTTACCGTGTTGCACATCAGCATCGCAATGGTCATCGGCCCGACGCCGCCGGGAACCGGCGTGATTGCGCTCGCTTTTTTTGATACTTCGTTAAATGCAACATCGCCCACCAGGCGATAACCACGCTCGCTTGCTGCGTCTTCCACGCGATTAATGCCAACGTCAATCACGACGACGCCTTCGCGCACATGATCGGCTTTCAC
Organism: Verrucomicrobiota bacterium; assembly: GCA_046727935.1. GTDB lineage: Bacteria > Verrucomicrobiota > Verrucomicrobiia > Chthoniobacterales > UBA10450 > Udaeobacter. The sequence continues at coordinate 18,109 of JBKPDP010000084.1, forward strand.
GAATTCCGTCCTTCCAATTGCCGCAACGATAATGTCGGCCGTGCGGGCAATCTTCGCGAGATCGCGGCTACGCGAATGCACGACAGTGACTGTGGCGTTAGCGTCCTCGTTTTTCTGCATGAGAAGCAAGGCCAGTGGCTTGCCCACGATCATGCTGCGGCCAAGAATCACGACGTGTGCGCCGTTAATGTTGATCCTGCTTTCGATGAGCAGACGCTGCACGCCAAGCGGCGTACACGGAACAAAGCCGGCGGGATCATCAAGTACGAGCTTTGCGATGTTCTCCGGATGAAATCCGTCCACATCTTTGCGCGGATCGAGCGCGCGAACAATTGCCGCTTCGTCGATATGCTTGGGCGGCGGCGATTGCACCAGAGTGCCATGAATGCTGGGATCGGCGTTCAATTCTCCGACGCGACGGAGAAGCTCCGTTTGCGTGGTCGAGGCCGGTAACTCCAACTTCACCGAGTGCAGCCCAAGCTCACGACACATCTTGTCTTTCGAGCGCACATACGCGCTCGAGGCGGGGTCGTCTCCTACGAGAACGACAGCAAGACCTGGCGTAATGCCTTTGGCTTTTAGTTCTGCTATCTCGCGGCGAAGATCGACATACACCCTTTCCGCGATTACGCGCCCATCGATCAATTTCGCCATGCGCGGAAAGTAGACGACTCAGCGCATTTCAACCAGCGCCATCATGGTTTCCTGCAAGGCAAGCCGCTCCGTTTCAAACTCCTCCAGCGTGGTAGTCGCTCTGACATGATGCGGCTGGTTAATCAGCACGCGTACTTTGGCAAACGGTCGCGGTATGATGAACCGGTCCCAGCTTCCCAGCCGCCAGCAATGCGAGTATTCCAGATTCATCGGCAACACCGCGGCTCCTGATTTTTGCGCGAGAAAAATAATCCCCGGACCAAGTTCGTAAGCCGGACCACGTGGACCGTCTGGAGTAATCACGACATCGCGACCGGATGCAAGTACCTCTGTAAGCTGACGAATTGCGCTCGCTCCCAGCCGCGAGCTCGAGCCGCGCACCACATCGTATCCAAAACGATGAATCGCGTCGGCAAGCAAATCTCCATCACGGCTAGCGCTAATCAGCGCCGCGCCATGACGTTGCGGGAAAAAGCGCCGCAAGACCAACGGAAAGATCAGCAATCGATTGTGCCAGAGCGCGCCGATATAATTTTCCGTCACTGGCTTGCCGACAAGGCCTGCGCAGTCGTGGATTTCATAACGCAGCGTACGCGTCCAAAGCTGCAACAAGCGAAATCCGAACGCGATCAACCATCGCGCTAGCCAACCTTCGATCTTCAATTTTTCCTGGGTTTGGCCGAGGCGCTCTCCTGTCCCCAACGATATGTGTGGGGATTGGGCAACCCAATTTGATCGAGAATACGCCAAACTACTGTATCCACGACCGCCGTTACGGAACCGGGACGGCTGTAGAACGAAGGAATCGCCGGCAGTATAATCGCCCCAGCCTCGAGCAGCGTCACGACGTTGCGCGCGTGAATCAAACTCCACGGCGTCTCCCGCGGGACGAGAATCAATTTCCGGCGTTCCTTCAAGAAAACATCAGCTGCGCGCAACAGCGCGCTATCGCTGGAACCGGAAGCGATTCGTCCCAGCGTTGCCATCGAACAGGGGACAATCACCATTGCGTCGAAACGCGCTGAGCCGCTGACGAATGGTACGTTCATATCAATTTCAGAATGCTGCGAAACATTTGATGGGATCTTGAAATCATCGAGCTCCTGCTTCGCAACCTGACCTGCGTGCGCGCTCATGACCAGATGAACCTCGTGCGCCGCACAATCAATCTGCGCAAGCAACCTTTGCAGATAGATCGTCCCGCTGGCACCGGTAGCGGCAATCACCAATTTCATTGACTTCTTATCATTTCGAGCAAAGCCGGAGGCGAAGTCGAGAAATCTCTTAGTTCTTTTTACGTCTTGAGAACATGAGCGCCTAAATTAAACTCCGCTCGGAATGACACGGAACGGTTTGACATGGCAGAGAACAACACCGCGGAAATCACAACTTCGACAGGTAATACGGCAGCATGTCGCGCCAATGGTTCCAATCGTGCCCGCGCCACTTTCCGTCGTCGAGCCAATGTTTGATGCCTTTTGAATTCAAAATTTCCGACAAGCGATAGGATTCGTGGCGTGTGTTGTCCCATTCGCCAGTGCCAAGGATGATGCCCACGTAGTTGTATTTCCATGGGTCGGGCATGTTCGGCAGATATTCGTAGGGACTGTTGAAATAAATGTTCTCGTCATGATAGCCGTCGAAAAATGAGCTGATATCGAACGAGCCGCTCAAGCTGATGAGATGACTCACGGCGTGCGGATGACGAAAAGCAATATTCGCAGCGTGATAGGCGCCGAGGGAGGCGCCACAAACCGCCACGCGGTGGGTTGAGCATTCGCGGCGCGCGAGATGGCATACGTCGCGCACGATTACGTTTTCATACGCATTATGCGTGCGCATCCGATCGGCTGGATGAATCGATTTATTGTAAAAACTTTCCAGATCGATGGCGTCCGGGCAATAGACTGTCACTCTGCCCGCATCGACATAGCTGCTCACGGACCCGACCAGGCCAAAATCTTTGTTTTGGTAGTAACGGCCGAATGAGGTCGGGAAAAGAATTAGCGGGAGGCCGCCGCCATTTCCGAAGGCGAGCATTTCAAATTCGCGGCTCAACCACGGCGTGTACCATTTGATGTAACGTTCGTTCATTGAAGTTCGTTCATTGAAAGTAGGCCGTCCATCTTGGTTGCGGGACCGCCAAATCGCAAGCTCGCCAACGGGCGAGCCCGCTCAGCCTGTGGACTTGAGAGGCTTGCGCTACATTGGATCTTCGGCGAAGCGTCTCGTTTTTCGATGCCCAAGCATACGCTTACTGGAAACATTAAACGGCACCGCGGGTTTCCGTCGAAGATTCTTGGAAATAGACGCGACGTCCTGGTTTATTTGCCCCGCGGCTACCGACGTCTCTCCCGACGGCGTTACCCAGTGCTCTATTTACACGACGGCCAAAATGTTTTCGACGCGGCAACTTCGTTTTCGGGTGTGGAATGGGGCGTGGACGAAACAGCTGAACGCCTGATCAAAGAAAACCTTATCGAATCGCTCATCATTGTGGCAGTTGCGAACATGGGCGAAGAACGTGTTCACGAATATGCTCCGACGCGGGGAGTGATTGATGCCAAAGCGAAACGCAAGAAACGCAGCAAGGGTCTGGCCCGACAATATGGGCACTTTCTGATGGAGGAACTCAAACCTTACATCGACCGGAAATATCGGACTAACCCAGATGCGGAATTCACCGGATTAGGCGGCTCGTCCCTGGGCGGTCTCGTCACGCTTGCGATTGGAATTCTATATCCGCAAATCTTCGGCCGGCTCATGGTGATGTCGCCGTCAATCTGGTGGGACGATTTCGCAATTTATCGACTCGTCGATGCGATTGAGCAGAAGCTACCGTTGAAAATCTGGCTCGACACTGGCACGGCCGAACCCGGTTGGGAACAAGCGCGCGAGTTGCGCAATCGCCTGCTCGAAAAAGGTTGGAAGCTTCAGAAGGACCTTCAATACATGGAAGCCCAGGGCGCCGATCATAGCGAAACGGTTTGGGCAGCGCGGGTCGAACCGGCGCTGCAGTTTTTGTTTCCACCAACAAAATAGAATTCTCACCTTCCCACCGGTGGAACTGGCCGCGGATTCGGCGGCAATGGCTCAGGAGGCGGCGTAGGAGTTGGTGGAGTCGGCTTGGGTGGTGATGGAGTTTCTGGCATTGGTTCGCTTTCGTGGCATGTCGAGCGAGTTAAGGCATCTCTTGCTGCTATCTATAAATATTAAGGAATTCCTCGGCTCCCCTCAGAATAACAAACTACTGCAACCACTTGCCGTAAACTTGATAAATGCGAACGAAGCCGCCGATGAAATCCCAATCTTTTTGATATGCGAAAGCACGATCGCGGGACGACCAGGTGAGCTCACGCGGCGATTCCGGATGATTGGGGTCGTAAACGAGATAACGTTCAATTCCTTCATTCTGAGAGGCAGGTTTTCGTTTGTAGACCAGGACCGCGTGATTGATGCTGAGACGAGGATAAGTTGTGAGAAAACCGGCGAATAAGTCGCCGCGTGCCAAAGCTGCATTGAGGTTGGCGTGGGTCTCCTTGTGGTAATTAGAGTCGTGCTCGAAAAGCATCCGGAAATTTCCGAGCCGAAAGTAAGTCGGCCAACCAAGGCCGATATTTGCCCGCACAACTTCACGGCGCGCCTTGCTCATTGCGCGCAAGTTGGCGTAGCCCGGGAAGAGGACACGCTGATTTGTCGGCAACGGTTTTCCCCAAGCCGGCCGACGGGTGACATTACGAATGCGAGCGGCCAACGCATTGTCGTCCAATGGAGGGGCATGCGGATCGAAGCGAGCGAACTTGTGAAACTGCATCGCCGTACGGCATAGGACAAAACAGCGGCGAGTGTACCTTTTCGGTTCTCCCTTCTCTCTTTGCCGCAAATAGGGATGACCTTCGCGATACTCGAAGACGGTTGCGTTGGCGAAGCCGACCGTATCGCGGTCGAGACGAAAATCCGTCGCTGTCGCGCTGCTTCGTAGAAGGACGAGAGCTACGAAAGCGCCGAGCTGCCAAAAACCTGCCGCTGTACGCGAATTGCTGGGAATCACGTCAAGAAGCGCGTCGAATCGTTTTCACTGCAACGGCTTGTCGTAAGATTGGTAAACGCGAACGAATCCGCCGATGAAGTCTATGTCTTTCTGATAAGCGAAGGCCCGCTCACGAGGCGACCAGGTTAACTCGCGCGGTGCTTCAGCGTGGTTCGGGTCATAAACGAAATAACGTTCGAGTTCGTCTCCTGGACGACTTTCTTTCCGGGCATAGATCAGCACCGCGTGGTTAATACTCATTTTCGGATAAGTCGAAAGATAGGCGACGAAGACGTCACCACGTGAGAGAGCGGCATCGAGAGTCGCGTGAGCTTTCTCCTGGTATCCTGGACTCTGGAGGAACACCATACGGATGTTGCTCGGCCGGAAATAAGTTATGAACCCGTTGCCGATATTCTCCTGAAACACCGGAGTGCGAGCTTTGCTGATTTCGCGCAGGCTGGCGTAGCCTGGAAATACGATTCGCCGATTGTCGGGCAAGGGTTCGCGCCACGGCTCTAGGCGCGCGACTGCGCGAATGCGCGCCGCGAGCTCCTGATCATTTAATGAAGCACCATCCGGATCGAACCGGGCAAATTTGCGGAACTGCATTGCTACACGCGTCATCACAAAACAGCGACGGGTATATTTGTTGGCGGGATCATCGGTTTCCGATTTTGGCCGGAAAAACGCAATACCGTCCTTGTACTTCAGCACAGTGGCGTTTTGAAACGCGAATGTGTCGCGATCGAAACGAAACTCCGGCTCGACAGCCCTGGCAGGCGTCACACTGATCACAGCGACTGCACTGAGACACCCGACACCCGCTAATTTACCCCAAATCCCAAACATCACATCAAGAGCGAGCCGAGGCGGTGACCGTTTTGCCTTCGGAGAAGATACCCAGCCGGCGAAACTTTTGATATCGTTTTTCCAGCAGTTCGTCGCTTGGAATCTTGGAAATCTCCTGCAGCGCCCGGCGCAGCGCTGTGTCAAGATTTGCAGCAACAGAATCATAATCCCGATGCGCGCCGCCTTCCGGTTCGGAAATGATTTGGTCCACCACTTCCAGCTTCAATAAATCCTGTGCGGTCAATTTAAGCGCCTCGGCCGCTTCGGCGGCATGCCGGCGGTCTCTCCACAAAATCGCGGAACATGCTTCCGGGCTAATTACGGAATAATACGCATTTTCCAGGATCAATACATGGTCTGCGACCCCAATGCCCAGCGCGCCGCCTGAGCCGCCCTCGCCAATGACCGCGGCAATGATCGGCACGCGAAGTCTCATCATTTCGAGTAGATTTACAGCGATTGCCTCCGAAATGTGACGTTCCTCCGATCCGATCCCGGGAAAAGCGCCCGGCGTATCGATCAATGAGATGACCGGCACGCGAAATTTTTCGGCCAGTCGCATTAATCGCAGCGCCTTGCGGTAACCTTCGGGATGCGCGCAGCCGAAATTGCGCATCACATTTTCTTTTGTGTTGCGACCCTTTTGGTGAGTGATGACGACGCAGCGCTGCGTGCCAAGTGTGGCCAGACCGCAAGGCATGGCTCTATCGTCCGCAAAGCGGCGATCTCCATGGAGTTCAATCCAATTTGTAAAGCACCGTTCGATGTAATCCATGGCGAACGGCCGCTGCGTATGCCGCGCGATTTGCACACGCTGCCAGGCAGTCAGGTTGCCATAAATTTCTCGTCGCGTTTCACGGAGTTTTTTCTCAACGGCCTTAACGGCCGAATCAAGATCGACATCATGCGCGTCGGAGTGATTCTTTAAATCCTGTAAGCGCCGTTCCAGCTCAAAGATCGGTTTTTCAAAATCGAGCGGTTGCAGTTCCATGGTGAAGTTAAGCGGTTACAAGATTAAAAAGTTAAGACGTGCAGAGCCTCGCGGTCGCGTCCATTCGTGTCCATTTTAACATTGTAACTCTTTAACTTTTCAACTCTGAAGTCAGTCGATAATCGTGACAGGGGTGCGGTTATTTACAAGGCTGCTGAGTTCCTCAAGATCCGAAGCCGCCAGCCCAAGACCCGCTGGCGGCGGCGGCTGATCGAGATTGGGATGCGCAGAATCCGGCACCGAATACAAAGTGTAACCTGCCGCGCCGGCAAACCGGATCCATCGCGTGCTACTGAGGTACTCCTTGCTGCCGATGCCTACGCGTTTTCCGTCTTTCCAAGCCATGGTTTCGGCAACTTTTGCCGAGATTTTAGCCGGCTGTTTGCCCGGTAACTTTGCTTCGCGAACGTGATATTGCTTGAAAAACGCGCCGTGATTCAGAAGCACAACCAGATTCGCCTTCCGTTGAATAACGATTGAGAAATCAGGGTGCGAAATGAGCAGATGGTCGCCGATGCGCAGCATGGTCCCGCTCATGTTATTCATGCGCATGATCAACTCCGGAGTCGTCTTAAGCTTCCGCGCAATCTTGGCCAGCACGTCTCCGGATTTCACAACGTATTCCGTCTTTTCCGGAGAGGGATAACGTGACAGCAAAATGGCAACGTTTGTTTCTCCGATTAGATCCTTGGCTTCTTCAAGATGTTTTCCGGTAGGATATTTTTGGATAAATGCGATGAGCGCATCGCGAGCTTCGGTCAGTTTGCCTTCCTGTTGCAGTTGCGCCGCCGCTTGAAATTCGGGAAGACTAATGTCCGGCAGAGGCGCTGGCGTAACTTCCCCACGCTGCTCTTTCTTTACTGCGATTTCTTCTTTTACAAAAGTGTTGTAAAAGAACCAGGCGGCACCGCCGAAGATGATTAGCGCGAGCAATAATACGAAAAGCCACTTCATGGCTGGCAAAACGTAGTCGAGACTCCGAGCGAAATTCGAGAGTCATGCCGGACCAGAAAACACCTTGGCAACCGAGGTTCGATCACAAAAAGAATCGTGTGCGAGGAATCAATCGCCGCCACCGAAATCGGTTTCGCCTACGAGGCGCCGGTCCCAGACTCGCTCCCTGGAAAGAAGCGATGCCAGAGCCGTCCGATCGTGGGCTCTTCGCGGTTGCTCCAGGTAAAATGGCAATCCTGGCAGTAAAACTCCTTGGGAATAATTTTGAGAGCGCAAAGTACACCAACCAGTGCAGGAGTCATGAATTTTCGAGTCATCTGTGGATACTCGATATTCGAAGAGCTGCATTGCGGGCAACGGACAAGGGCCGCGGAGATATCAGGATCAGTCGCCTCCCATTCCACCATGAGATTTTGGGCCTTCTCGAAATCGGTGTCTTCCACCATTACTTTCGCGTTCGCCTGCGGGCGCGACATGAAGCCAACCTGCTGCAAAGGCGCCTCGTTGTGAACATCGGCCCGTAGCCCTGCATCTTGGAAGCGCCGTTTTAGTTGCCTCGCCTTGGCCGGATCATTGAACGTGGCAATCGTCACCATAAATCTTGTCGCATCCCCGGCATTAACACCGTGTGATCAAACATCAACTAATGGCCAAGTGCAAGGTTTGGTGTCACGCCCCCGGTGGAAACCATTTATAGAGCATCAAGTACACAAGCACGCCCGTGACTGAGACATAGAGCCAGATCGGGATCGTCCAACGCGCGATTCGCTTATGGCGATCCCATCGGCGACGAAAAACCTGAATGAGCGTCACAATCACCAGAGGCAGCGTGACAAACGCAAGCAGAACATGCGAAGCCAGTATCGGAAAGTAAATAGCGGCAACCCATCCCGTGTATCCCGAAGATTTTTCACCAACGCTCGCATGATAAATGATGTAGCCCGTCAGAAAACAAGCCGAGGAAATCACGGCGGTGATCATGCACATCATGTGGCGACGCCACGCGCCACGCCGGATGAAGTACCAGCCCATTGAAATAAAGACCGTGCTGATCAAATTAAACGACGCGTTAACAGCAGGGAGATCGGAGATTGAAATCACGTTGAAGCGTTGAACCGTTAAGACGCTACATTGGCCTATCGCTTCATCGCTTCAACGATTTAACGATTAACCAACACCATGCCGCCTGTCCTCGAACCACCGCGGGCTCGACTGCCTCGACAACGTCGAAAATCAACCTGGGCGCATCGAATCGCCGTGAGCTTCGTGCGCCTGGTGATTCTTGGCGTAATTCTTGGGGTTAGCGGGGGAGGCTATTACCTCGCCAAGAGAGGATTTGGCCGTGAATGGCGCTACCGCGTAGTGGAGGAATTGCGCAAACGCGGAGTCGAAGCCAGCATCGGGCGCCTGACGCTGGACCCATTTCGTGGTCTCGTCGCAAAAAATGTACGGATTTTCGATTATAAGAACCGCGAGAACACGCTGGCCCGGATCAGCGAAGTCTCGCTCGATATCAATTACGCTGCGCTCATCCATCATGAGCCGTTTCTCAACGCGCTCGATGTGCGCGATGCGCAAATCATTCTTCCATTCAAGACAGCGGATGAAAAAACCGACAGAGCCCAACTCACCAACTTGCGCGCGCACGTTTATTTTCCGCCAAAACAAATTTATCTCAGTCAGGCGGAGGGAATCTTTTGCGGGATTCGGATTTCTGCGACTGGACATCTAATCAAGCGGGAAGATTATCAACCGTCTCCTGCGCTTTCAGCCGAAGAATGGCAAAGGCGATTGTTGATTGCACAGCGCGTGGTGAACGAGCTGCAAAAGTTCAGGTTCCCCGGTACGCCTCCCTCGCTACAGATAAAATTTAGCGGCGACGTGGCCGAGATGGAGAAGGCGCGCGTCGAGGCAACACTCCGCGGCGATCGACTGCAACGGGGCAGCTACGAAATGAGAGACCTCTCCGCGGTGGCAGAATGGAACAACCAACAGCTGAATATCGCACATTGCGAATGGAGTGATGACATGGGCAGTTTTGCCGGGCGCGGCAATTGGAATGTGCAAAGAAACAGGGCGAGTTTCCAAGCGCGCAGCAGTCTGGATTTGAAAGCTTTTCTTGACGCATTCGGACTGGGCGAGCCGCTTACCAGCATTGAATTTCAAGCTCCGCCCGCGGTCGAGGTTTCCGGCTCGGTGAATCTTGGGCCAGATCGCTTCAGACCAGATATCATCGGACACGCTACTTTTGGCCGGTTCACTTACAAGAAGGTCTCGTTCTCAGATCTCACGGCCGATTTTTCGTGCGACGGCGAGCGCACACTGATCAGGGACCTGCGCCTGCGACATCAAACCGGTCAGCTCCGGGCCGATCTTTTTGATGCGCCGGCGGATTTTCGTTTAAACATCGAAAGCAACATTGCCCCAGATGCGGTGCGTGATATCGCGCCCTCGGAACTGAAGGAATTTCTCCGGGAGTGGGAATGGCAACGTCCGCCTGCCATTCGTCTCGTGATCCGGGGCCAGGATCACAACCCGGGGACTTGGAAAGGCGATGGAACCGTCATTTTGGGGCGAAGTCGGTTCCGGGGCACATGGATGAACAGCGCGGACGCTAAAATCCGTTTTACTGACGGTGCACTTGCCTGTGAGGACTTGCACGTAACGCGCAATGAGGGCTCCGGCACGGGCAGTTTTATCTACGATTTTAAAAAACACGAGGTACGCATCTCCAATATCAAGAGCTCATTAAATCCTGCCGAGGTAATTTTTTGGATTGATCCAAAAATTTGGAACACGGTAGTGCCATATAAATTTCGGCGGCCACCCTCCGTCACGGCGAACGGTTTGTATCAATTTCGTGGCGGCAAGAACACACGTCTGGAGGTCAAGGTAGATGGGGCGAACGGAATGGATTACGTCTTCCTTGGAAAAACCTTGCCCTTCGATCGCATCTCTGCGCGATTACTCTTCACCAACGACCGATTGCAAATCGTCGATCTTCGCGGCGCACTTCTCTCGGGCACATTGCGTGGGAATGCGGACATCTCACTGGCGCGAAATGATCCACGTTACCGGGCAAGTGTCTCGGTGAGCGATATCAATTTCCCGCTCCTGACTGATTTATACTACAACTATAAGACAGCGCTCGGCGTGTTGAACGGCACCTACGACTTCACCGGCCTCGGCAGCGATTCGCGCACCATGCGAGGCCGTGGAAAAGTGGAAGTAACCAACGGCGACGTTTTCGCCATCCCGATTTTCGGGCCGCTCTCAGGAATTCTGAACCGGATTGTCCCCGGCAGCGGATACAGTATCGCGCATAACGCGAGTGCCGACTTCAAGATCGATGAGGGAATCATTCATACGGACGATTTCGACGCGGACGGCTCGCTCTTTAGCATGCTGGGCCATGGCGACGTTCATTTTCTCGATGACAAGCTCGACTTCAGCCTGCGACTGAACATGAAAGGCCCCGGCGTGCTGCTCACACCGATGTACAAACTTTTCGAATACGTTGGCGAAGGAAGTCTGAAGAAGCCGGACTGGCATCCGAAGCGGTTTTGACTCTGTGTCATGTCAAGCGAAGTCGAGACATCTCTGGATTTGCGGGGGGCTTTTCAAAGATGTAACGCAGAGAGATTTCTCGACTTCGCTTCGCTCTGCTCGAAATGACAAAAGAGATTCTTCTTGGCGCGCATATGTCAATTGCCGGTGGTGTCAGCATGGCGATTGAGCGCGCACGCTCGATCAATTGCACTGCCATGCAAATGTTCGTGAAGAACAACATGCAGTGGTTCGCTCGCCCGCTTAGTCGCGATGAAATCGCGCTCTTCCTCGAACGTCAGCAACGCAGCGAATTATTATCGATCTTCGCGCACGCGAATTATCTCATCAATCTCGCCGCCACGAACGGGCAGTTTCATGCAAACTCGATCCGCTCGCTCTCGGAAGAATTGGTTCGCGCCGATCAACTGGAACTCCCATTTTTGGTGTTGCATCCCGGTGCGCACCTCGGCGCGGGCGAAGAAGCAGGGCTTGAAAAAATTGTGGAATCGATAGACCGCGTGCTTTCTGGCCTTCCGAAAATCAAAACGCGGATCGCGCTGGAAACAACCGCTGGCCAAGGGTCATGCCTGGGGAACAAATTCGAGCACCTTGCACACATTATCAGCCGCGTGCGTGAACCGAAGCGATTGTGTGTCTGCCTCGATACCGCGCATGTTTTTGCCGCGGGCTATGACATCGGCAGCGAGGCCTCGGTTCGAAAAACATTCCGCGAATTCGATCGCGTAGTTGGTCTGGATCATCTCGTGGCAATTCATCTAAACGATTCCAAAACTGCCTGCGGTTCGCGGGTGGATCGACATGAACATGTCGGCAAGGGCAAAATCGGGCTTCCTGCTTTCCGCTTCATCATGCGCGACCGCCGTCTCCGAAAAATCCCGAAAGTACTCGAAACCCCGAAGGGCAAAGACTTACGAGAAGATGTGATCAATCTAAAGACGTTGCGTCGATTGATGAAAGCTACGCCGCGCTAGACACGACAGACCAATCAATTGATCAACCGAATCGTAAAAGGATAGCGATAGAACTGTCCCTGGCCGGCTTTCACCGATGCGATGACGACAAGTACCGTGTTCAAGACCCAAAGCCCGATCAAAATCGGAATGCCTATGAGCACGATGCAGAGAATCGCGGCGATGGCGTCATAGATCAGCATCGAGATCTGGAAATTGAGGGATTCTTTTCCGTAGGCGTCGATCTCAGGCGAGTCGCTACGTTTCATGAGCCAGACGATAAGCGGCCCGAGGATATGGCCCAGGAAATGAAAAAACAACCCGAGTAACGCGCTGGCGTGGCAGAGGACACACCACGTTCGGATATCGGATGAAGTTGATGGAGGTGGAGGAGGTGTTTGATCCATATTTATCCTTTCGTTTGCGTATCACAACGACTGCCCGCTTGCCGTGAGGAGAGCAAGGAAAAAGATCACGCTACGCTGCTTTTGCCCGCTCGATGTGTGCGCCGAGTTCGCTCAATTTCTCATCGAGATGTTCGTAGCCGCGATCGATGTGATAGACGCGGCTGACTTCGGTAATTCCGTCGGCTTTCAATCCTGCAAGCACCAGCGCGGCCGACGCGCGCAAATCGCTGGCCATGACCGGTGCTCCGAGAAGACCATCCACACCATCGATCACTGCAGTGGCACCTTCCAATTGCACTTGCGCACCCATGCGTTTTAGCTCCGCAACATGCATATAACGCTGCGGGAAAACATTTTCGGTCACGGAACTGGTGCCCTTGCTAATGGAGAGTAGCGCGCACATCTGCGCCTGCATGTCAGTGGGGAAGCCAGGGTACGGTGCTGTCGTTAGCTCCAGCGCGCTCGCGTCTCCGTTGGGCAGGATCGAAATGGCATGATCGCCGATCTCTATTGGAAAACCGCATTTCTCCAGCGCACCGGTGACTGCGCGAAGATGCTCCGGCTCGACTCGCTTAACCGTGATTCCCTTGCCGGCAATTGCACCTGCCACCAGAAATGTTCCAGCCTCAATCCGGTCCGGGATTACCCTGTGTTCGGCTCCGTGCAACGCAGGCACACCTTCGATGATGATTCGGCGTGTCCCCGCGCCTTCGATCTTCGCGCCCATTTTGTTCAGGAACGTCGCCAAGTCCACCACTTCTGGCTCCTGGGCCGCTCCTTCAATAACGATCACCCCATCGGCCAGCACGGCGGCCATCATCACATTATCTGTACCGAGGACAGAGGGGCCGAATTTGCCCTGCATGTTGATCACGGCTCCAGTCAATTTCGGCGCAAAAACCTTGATGTCGCCGCCCTCCACGCGCACCGCTGCGCCGAGTGCTTCGAAGCCCTTAAGGTGCAAATCAATTGGCCGGTCGCCGATGACGCAACCACCGGGCAAAGCAACGGTCGCTTCCTTGCAACGGCCCAGCGATGGTCCAAGCACGCAGACCGAAGCGCGCATCTTGCGGACGACGTCGTACGGCGCGACCGAGTGGATCTTTTCCGCCGTGACGCTCACGGTCCCGCTGGCGCGTTCCACCTGCGCGCCCAGATAGGTTAGAATTTGCAGCATGTAATGCGTGTCGCTCAGGTCGGGCACGCCATGAACGACACAAGGCTCTCGAGTGAGCAACGTCGCGGCCAGGACCGGCAGCGAAGAATTTTTCGAGCCGCTGACTTTGATAGAACCGGAAAGCGGGTGGCCGCCATGGACGAGGATCTTATCCATACCTAGCAAAAAGGAACCGTTTCACGCCGTTATAATCGTTCTTCGAACAAATGTCGCGGTAATTTTTTTCCGCCAGGGCCGAAAGAAGGGCCTCGCTCTGGTCGAGTCCTATTTCCAGGGCCAGGATTCCATCGGGCCGGAGTCGCGATGGCGCCTGATCAATCAGCTCGCGCACCAGCTCATCGCCCCGCCTCCCGGCGAACAACGCAATCTCCGGATCGTGCAACACTTCGGGCGAAAGAGTGTGCCGCTCTTGTGTCGAAATGTAAGGAAGATTCGCAACGATAAGATCGAAAGCTCCCTCGACATTTTCGAGCAGACGGCTTTTCAGAAACTGGACGCGGTCGCTCAGGTTTAGACTGGCAGCATTTTCTCGCCCGAGCGCGAGCGCTTCGTCCGAAACGTCAACGGCCAGAATCTTTGCCTCGGGAAATTTGGCAGCAAGACTCAATGCGATCACACCGCTACCCGTGCCAATGTCCACGATGCGAGAATTTGAAATTTGAGATCTGAAATTTGAAATCAGCAGCTCAACGAGCTGCTCCGTTTCTGGCCTCGGAACCATCGCTCGCTTGTCGCAAAGAAACGTAAGTCCGCAGAATTCGACTGTCCCAAGGAGGTGCTGCAGCGGCTCGCCTTCGCCGCGACGTTTCATCAAATCGCGCAACGGTGCGAGTTCTGTTTCAGTCAGCTCTCGCTCGAATTCCAGATAAAGCTCGATCCGTTTCCGCCCCAGAACATGCGCCAACAAGTGCTCCGCATTCAGTCGCGCACTCTCAATGTTACGCTTTTTGAAATACGCAGTTGTGGCTTGCAGCACTTCAAGCACGGTCATGGTCGGGTTTCCCCGCACATATTCCGGCTCGCTGCGTTGCCCACCAGGGTAGATTCTTTCAAGCGCTCGGCCAGATCGGCGGCTTGCAGCGCTCCGATGAGCTCGCCGAGATCGCCGTCGATTACGCGATCAAGGTTATGAAGCGTTAAGCCGATGCGATGATCAGTTACGCGGTTTTGCGGAAAATTGTAGGTGCGAATTTTTTCTTCGCGCCCACCGGTACCGATCTGGCCACGGCGTTGTGCACTGTATTTTTCAGCTTCCTCGCGCTGCTTTCGCTCTAGCAACCGTGCGCGCAAGATCGAGAGCGCTCTTTCTTTGTTTTTGATCTGACTGCGACCCTCCTGACAACGCACGATTGTGCCTGTCGGAATGTGCAGTACCTGCACGGCCGAATCGGTCGTGTTCACACCTTGCCCGCCAGGACCGCCGGAGCGCGAGACTTCAATTCGCAAATCTTCCGGTTTCAATTCAAGATCGACGTCTTCCGCCTCGGGCAACACCGCGACTGTCGCAGTCGATGTGTGAATGCGACCCTGCGCCTCTGTCGCAGGGACGCGCTGCACACGATGAACCCCGCTTTCGTAGCGGAGCTTACGAAAAACAGATTCGCCCGAAACGCGGAAGATCGCTTCCTTAAATCCGCCGAGCTCCGACGGACTCGATTCGAGGTCCTCGGTTTTTAGGCCGGCCGATTCCGCATAGCGATGGTACATCCGGTAAAGGTCGGCAGCGAAAATGGCCGCTTCGCTGCCGCCTGTTCCGGCTCGGATCTCGACGATCGCGTCGCGGTCTTCATTTTCATCCGGCGGCAGCAACGCGATCTGAACTTCGCGTTCGAGATCCGCCACCCGCTTTTCCAGGTCCGGAATCTCGTCGTCAGCGATCGCCGCGATCTCAACATCGCCTGACATCGCCAGTTCGCGGTTGTCGTCCAATTGCTTGCGCCCAGCCTCCAGCTCGTCCCATTTCGCCAGCAGTTGTTTGATGCTTGCGTGCTCGCGCATGATTGCCTTGGCTCGTTGGCGATTGGAAAAAAGCGCCGGGTCAGCAATATCTCGCTCAAGTTGATCGAAGCGCTCGCGTTTGAGTTGAATTAGGGAGTTAAAGTCCATTGGTCGTTCCTGCTCCGCGGCATTGCGTCGCAGGGGGATGGCGCCTCGGCAAAGCGAGGCGGCTACAGATCAGCTAAGCTTTCTTTCCGGCGCGCGCGGCTTTGGTGCTCCCGTAACGGCGGGCAAATTTCTCGACGCGCCCAGCCGTATCCACGAACTTCTGTTCGCCGGTGAAAAAGGGATGACAAGCAGCGCAAATACCGATCTTAATATCGCGGCGCGTGGAGCGGGTGTGATACACCGCACCGCATGCACACACAATATCGGTCTCGTAATACTCTGGATGAATACCGGCCTTCATCTTCGGAAAGGAGCGCGGAATCTACTCGTGCAACGAGCTTCGCGCAAGCGATGAAATCCTCAGATCCATTGCTGAAAGCGTGGGGGAAAACGCTGGCACGAAAACGCGATGCAGCCGCTATTTTTGCAGCGAGCGGCGAAGTGCTCCGGACATTCGACGAGATCGAACAGCGCGCTCGCGATTTGTTGCAAAGCATTGACGTCTTTCACGAAGGCGATGTTCTCGCCGTCCAAATCGGCAACCATGAAGATTGGCCATCGATTTTGATCGGTTGCTTGCGCAGGCATTTGGTTGTTCTTCCCCTCGAACAGTCAATCAGCGAACAACAACGCGCCGAGGCCTTGGAGATTTGCAACGCAAAGGCGGTAGTGTCCGTTGTCCCCGGCGGAGGCACCACAGCGGTCACCCAGCTGGGGATAGCCGACACAACACTAGATTGGCGCGAGAATCCGCCAAGTCTCCTGAAGCTTACCTCCGGCACAACAGCCACACCACGCGCCATTCGCTTTCGCAGCGAGCAGCTTCTGGCCGATTGCAATCAGATTTGCGAGACGATGGGAATTACCGATGCGGATCTGAATTTCGGCGTCATCCCAATCTCGCACTCCTATGGCTTCAGCAATCTTCTCACGCCGCTGATTGCGCGCGGTGTACCAGTGGTCATCAGCCGTGACCGAACACCACGCGCCATCCTCGCCGATCTTGTCCGTAGCAACGCAACAGTTTTCCCAGGGATGCCTGTTTTCTATCAATCATTTTGTGAAATGGAACATGTGCCCGTGTTACCAAAGCTTCGACTCTGCATTTCTGCCGGCGCCCCTCTCTCGATCGCGATCGCGAAGAGATTCCGGGAAAAGTTTAATCTGCCAATCCACTCGTTTTACGGTGCATCGGAATGTGGCGGGATTTGCTACGATCGCGAAGCAGCAAACCAGAACGAAGGGTTCGTTGGCGAAGCGATGAAAAGCGTCAGCCTTGAAATGGTCGACCCAAAGGCGTCAGCGACCCAAGTGCGCGTGCGCAGCGCCGCTGTGGGCGATGGCTATTTCCCGGAGCCGGATGAAGAAAAATTAGGCGATGGAATTTTTGTTCCGGACGATTTATTGGCGCGAGACGGTTCCGGATTCAAAATCGTCGGTAGGATTTCGGACGTGATTAATGTCGCGGGTAAAAAGGTGAACCCGGCAGAAGTGGAAGCGCATTTGCTACGCTTCACCGGTGTGCGACAGGCAGTCGTGTTTGGTCGCGAATCGGCATTGCGCAATGAAGAAGTAGCGGCCTGCGTGGTGGCAGGGCCAGACGTAAGCGAGACTGATCTCCTGCAATTTTGCCGTGGCGCGCTAAGCACGTGGCAGGTGCCGAAGCGGATTTTCATCGTGAGTGCAATCCCCGCGAATGAGCGCGGAAAAATCAGCCGCCGGGAGCTGTCGCGACGGTTCTCAACTAGCCGCGAGAGATCCTCATTGCCATGATTGGGTTCTTGATAAAGCCTTTACATGGGATTTGCTTAGAGCGAGAGGAGTATTATGCGGAAATCATCCGGCGAACCCAAGTCCATAGAAGCTGAAATCGAATCTTCGAATACTGAAGAGCGAGAGCAAACGGAAGGTTCAGACGTTCCGCAAGCGGATGAACCGGTCCAAGACGCCGCTACGAGTGCGGAAGCTGCCCAGTCCGAGGATTGGTGGAGCGTGTCGCAACAAGCTGCCGATTGGGCCGAACCCGCCACGAGCGCTCCGACCGAAGAGGTCACTCCTCCAAAGGAGCCCCGCACGGCCGATGTTTATTTCTGCGGGCACACCAGCTTCTTTCCGTTAAACCGCGCACTGCAAGCGATCTCAAAAGAGAAACTTACTGGCTTGCTGCGATCATTTTGGGAGCAGGAGCCCATCGATCTTTTGGCGCGCGATGGCGAGATCATCTTTGTCACTACCCGGGATCCAGATCTTTATTGCGCGGAGACGCCCGCCATCCTTGCTGATGTCGACGTCGTAATTGTTGACAGAGCGCGCAATCAACAGCGCGAAACAGGAACCCCGTTCTTTCTTACTCTCACTCGCGAAGAATCGATAACCCGCGAGCCAGCGGTCGAATTCATGCAGCAATTTGGGCAAAAGCTTTTCTCCCAGCTTTGGGCGGCCCCGAGGGTATGGATCATGTTTGAAAAGAGCGCCGACTTGTTAACGAACGTTGGCGATGTGCCCGGGGAGCCGAATGTCGGCGACTGGGCCTTGGAAACGTTGCGCCTTGTTGAGAACATCGATGAGGCCGCCCACTTCGACCCGTCGTCGATTCCGGCTTATACAAGAGACGGCTTCCAGCGTGTCCAAGAGCTGAAGCTGACCCCAGACGAGGCGCAGTTCGCGTCGCAATTCAATGGCGCCCGCTCCGTGGGGCAAATTGCGAAGAATCTACGACTCGATTTGAAATCTGCTCGGCAGATGCTCTTCCGGTTTGTCGCCCTTGAAATAGTGGAATGCTGGCCAGCAACCACGGCGGCAAAACCAGAACAGCAGAGCATCTTCCAGCGTTTTGGGCGAATGACGCGACGCGACCGCTAGTACTCCTGAATGCGTCGACGCCGTCGCTCATGAAGAGAAAAGTTCTGGTCATCGATGTCGGCGGCACATACATAAAACTGCTGCGGTCGCCTCGCGATGAGCGTGAATTTCCTTCCGGTTCGCGACTCAAACCGCAACAACTAATCGCAAAACTAAAGGAAACCGTGCGCGGATGGAAGTTTGACCGGGCCTCGATCGGTTTCCCCGCGCCGGTGCGGAGGGGACAAATCACGAAAGAGCCAAAGCATTTGGGCAAAGGATGGGTTGGTTTCAATTTTGGCAGAGCGCTGGGCGTACCGGTGCGTCTGGTCAATGACGCTGCCTTGCAGGCGCTCGGGAGTTACCGCGGTGGGCGCATGCTTTTTCTGGGACTCGGCACCGGCCTGGGCTCCGCATTGGTGTGGGACAAGACTTTGATGCCGCTTGAACTTGGCGATCTGCCGTATCGCGAGGGATACATCATTGAAAATTACCTTGGCATTCCAGGCCTTGCGCTGTTGGGCGAAAAAAAATGGAAGCGAGAAGTAACTTACGCAGTCACTCAGTTAAAAAAATCCTTCATTGCCGATTATGTCGTTCTTGGCGGCGGTCTTGTGCACCGTTTCAATCGCTTACCGGAAAGAACGGAACGCGGGGAAAATGAGAATGCATTCCTTGGTGGAATCCGTTTATGGGAAACCAAAAAACATTCACGCGAACTGAAGTGGCTTGTGCTGTGATCCGAATTTCGACGCCCAACGCCCAACGTCCAACATCCAATGTTCAATCTGGGTCCGGCCATCTGAGTTGGACGTTGAGCGTTGAAAGTTGAGCGTTGGCGGTTTGCCGCGTGCCTCAAAGTGCCAGGGAGGGGACTCGAACCCCTAAGGATTTCTCCACCAGATCCTAAGTCTGGCGCGTCTGCCAATTTCGCCACCCTGGCTAATTGATTACCAACGATTTATAAATTATCATGGACACCGTTTTCGCGTTGTGCTAGAGGTTGTGCTAGAGTTAAACCGTGCAAGGTAAGGAAACACAACGAAAGCCTAAATTGAGCCAAATCGCGCCTCCGCTCAGCGGAATTCGAAGCAACAAGCGCGATAGCCGCAACAGTAATCATTCTGCGAAGTTTATCGCAGTGCGGGATTCGCGCAATCGCCGCGTGCCCGGACTCTATCAGCGCAACGGACGCTTCTACGCGCAACTTTGGGTCGATCGCGGCTACGGCAAAAAGGCAGCGCGCCGCTTTGCGCTTTTTACGGCCGACAATTTGTCCGCGCGCACCTTGCAACAGGCAAAGGAAGCGCTGGAAATAAAGCGGCACGAGCGCCGCGAAGATTCGCTACCCATCCTCGGGCGCAAGCCAATTTTCGGTGACTATTGCAACACCTATTTCGAGAAAGCCAAGGTGCAGCGCAAGCGGCCGGGGACAGTTGAAAATGAACGGCAAGCAATCGCCCGTTGGCGATCACATCTCGGCCATCTTCGGATCGACAAGATTGCGACCCCAATGATCGCGGCATTTGTGGACAAGCGGCTGAAGGGCGGGGCATTTGGCGGACGCAAACTGAAGCCGGTCTCAGAACGAACGGCGAATCTCGATTTGATGGCGCTGCGCAACGTGCTGAAGAGCGCGATCGATGACGGTTGCTTGCGAGATTTACCCAAGATCAAAATGCTGGAGGAGCCGCCCAGCCCGAAGCGCCAATTGTTGATGCCGGCGGAATTCGATCGATTGATCGTGGGCGCCCGTCAGAACTGCCAAAAGAATGGCCAACAGTTAGCGGATTATTTGCGCTTTTTGGCCTTCGCCGGCGCGCGCGAAAAGGAAGCGTTGCGGATCAAATGGGAGGATGTCGACTTTGAGCGTGAACGTGTGACGATTGGAGCCGACCGGCTAGGGAAGAACTGGGAAAGCCGAACGGTGGAATTTAATCCACAGCTTTCCGCGCTCTTACGTGAGATGCGGCGACGACGCGCACCGGATTCTTCGTGGTTATTTCCTTCGCCGCAGCGCGGTCCGCGTGATGAACACGCAAGGAGCTTTCGCGAGAGCCTAAAGATCGCGCGCAAAGCTGCCGGGGTGGAATGGGTCGGCTTCCACGACCTTCGGCATTACTTCTGTTCGATGTGCGTCATGGCCGGGGTCGACTTTATGACTATTGCCGCTTGGTTGGGACACAAGGATGGCGGGATTCTCGTCGGCAAAGTCTATGGGCATCTCCTGGACGAGCATCGGCAAAAGGCGGCGAAACTTGTTCACTTTGGAATTTCAGTCATCGAAGCGAAACGCTTCGGTGGGACGGGCTAAACTACTTTCCTCGCGGGCGCTCAACTCCTGACGTCACGCGACAGGTTACCCTAAATGGTTTGCAACGGCGGCGGCGCTTTGGCTTTGTCGGTGCCTTTGCAAATTCGCCTGCGGCGGCGCGCGCATTAAAACGCGCGATCTCAGATCGGGTCAGATAATGTCGAACGCAAATGTTAAGTGTGTGTAGCCAGCCGGCGCGACGATAGCGCCAGACTGTTACCACGGAAAGTCCGCTTTGCTCAATAAACTTGTCCAAGGCGATGGGCGGATCCGAATCAACGGCCACCGACGGTCTGTTTTCATCGTGGCCATGTCGCGGCAGGCCTGCTTTGATTCGGCAGGAAAGCGTTCCAACGTCGAGTTCTCGTGGTCGCTCTCGTTCGCGCAAGAACTCAGTTTCCGCGCTGTGATTTCGTGCTTCTTCTTTTTCCCTAATTTGCATCTGCATAGACTGCTCTCATCGGACGAGGATCGCGCGCCAGAGCGGGAGCAACAGATAAACGATCAACAACGAGAGGATACGCAGCACACGCGATTCCGCGCCAAACCTCTAGTTACGCTTCGTCCGAAAGCGTGTGTCGAACGCGCAGAAAAGCTGAGCCGAGTTACCGCCAGGTCAGGTCGCATCGGCGACCAAAATTGTTTTTGCCCACGCCAACAACCGTGGGCTTTAGTAGGAGGGACGCCCTACCCCTTAGCATCACTAAGGAATTTCTGGCTTGCCGCTAATCCGCTCCCGATCTGATGAGCAACGCCGCTCACATCGCAGCGCACACGCAACGTTCAACGAACGTCTGTCCGCGCATTCACGCTGCCGTCACCGACCCGTCACGTAAAGCTGATGCCGATGAAAGACGGCATTGTAGAGCTGCGGCAAATGGCGCGTTGTCTCGCCTCATCC
>JBKPDP010000085.1:0-12306 GCA_046727935.1 Verrucomicrobiota bacterium
GTCCAGAGAGAGCATCCTGAGATTCGGGCAGAAGGTCGACCGCGCGTTTACCCTCAGCGATGGCCGCTTCCTTCTCACCAAGCCCGGCGAGAATCTCACCGAGCAGCGCGTGCCGGAACGCGTTATCCGGGCTTTCGCGCAAGGCCTTTTCTGCACTCGGTCGAGCACGTTCAAAGGCAGAGCGCGCCTTTTCGCTGTCATTCAAAAAAGTATAAATCACACCCTCGAAAAATTCTCTTGGCTTATCCTCATAAGGGACGCCTTGAGGCAATTGCTTTAAAGCGGCAAGAGCTTCCGGAAATTTTCGTTGCAGCATGAAAAGTTGCACCCAGCCAAACGTAACGTAACCCTCCGGATCGACCCCTGGCGGCACTTGCGCCAACATTTTCTCCATCATGCTCAGGTCGCCTTTCCAATCGACAGCAAGCATTGCCTTTTCCGCGCGCGCGTTAAGCGCGTTGGGCGCGGCTTCGATGGCACGATCGAAAATCTTGTCCGCTGTTTCGAAGTTCTTGTTGGCGCGGTAATTGTCGGCGAGATTTACGAGGACAAATGCGTCCCTTGGACTGAGCGATGCCGCTTTCTCCAGATTAGCTGTGGACTCCGCCCATTTGCCTTGACGGCGCTCAATCGCTCCAATCGCCATGTAAACTTCGGCCGAGTTTGGCAGACTTCGTTTCGCGATCGCAAATTCGTTCAGCGCTGCCTCGTAATTGCGCTCACAATAGTAATGATAAAAACCCAGCGCCAGGTGCGCCTCAGGCAGTTCCGGTTGCAACTGAACAGCTCTGGCGGCCGCCGCTCGCGCTTTTTCCTTCCGCGCGGGAGTTGGATCGAAGGTGTGATAGATCCAGTCTTCGACCCAGGCCAATCCGGCAAAGGCTTCTGCAAAGTCCGGATCGAGTCTTGTTGCCTGTTCAAAAAGTTGCTCGGCCTTTTCTGTGTCGGTGCGAAATTTGTCTGGACGCGTGAACAAATCGTGAGCTTGCACAAATGTCAGATAGGCTTCGCCATTTTGGGTCGGCTTACGCTCGATCTGCGCCTTTTCCGCTGGTGACAACTTCGCTTGTAATTCGCGCACGATTTTTTGTGCGAGATCAGTTTGAATCGCGAACACATCGGTCAAGTCGCGATCGTAATCTTCCGCCCACAGGTGCTCATCATTCGAGGCATTGATCAATTGGACGTTCACGCGCACACGATTGCCAATGCGGCGAACGCTGCCTTCCAAAATGGTAGCGACGCCAAGCGCTTTTCCTATTTCACGAACGTTGGACGCTTTTCCCCGATACGACATGACGGAGGTGCGCGAGATCACTTTCAGATCGCCAATTTTCGACAGATTCGTGAGCACGTCGTCCTGAATCCCATCGGCAAAGTAGGCGTTTTCTTTCTCGTCGCTGAGATTTTCAAAAGGTAACACCGCAATCGACTTGTCGATCTTGTGCGCGGAGACGCGCGGCAGGAGAAAGAAGCCGGCGGCGGCGGAAATGGCCACGCCGGTTGCTACAAGCATAATTATGTTCCGGCGACGATGCGATCGCGGTGTCGCAATCGTGGGTGTTGCCCGAATGCCCTCCGCCGTGATGTCGTACGCCCAGGCAAGCATGAGCGCGATGGGAAAGCCGAGGAGCAACAGAACTATGACTAAGCGCAGCGCCCAGTTTGGCAATTCCCACGCTGGAAATGCAGCAGAGGCCAGTTGTATAGCGCCTCCGGCAGCAATGACATAGGCTGCCGCCACGCGGTAGACCTTGCGACGCTTCACTTCGTCGAAGAAGCCGGTCATGGCTACAAATTTGGGTTGGTCGCAACTACGATCCTACAACGACAATATTGACAGGCAAAGGAGCCCTGGCGTTCACTTTATGCCGGTCGCGAAGACAGTTTGGAAATGCGGGCCCTGCTTTTCTCGTGACACGACGCTTACTTCGATTTGTCGGAGACCTTGTCTCTCAAGAAATTGATGCAGCTGCACTTCGCTAAAGCCGAGCCAGTGGTCCGCATAAAGTTCGCGAGCGCGTTCGAACCGGTGGCTTAACAGATCAAGAATCGCCAGGCGACCGCCGCGTTTCAAAATGCGGCAGGCCGCCGCGACGGCTCGGTCCGGATGAATGGCGTGGTGTAGTGCCTGGCTCAAAATCGCCAGATCGACACTGTTCTTGGCAATCGGCGGGTCTTCAATGTCGCCAAGTCGAAATTCGAGATTCTTGATTCCGTGCTTCTTCGCCAACCGCGCGCCGAACTCGACCATCTTCGGCGAATTATCGACGGCGATGACTTTGCGGGCGTTTTTGGCCAGTAACTGCGAAAGCGTCCCCTCGCCCGCGCCGAGGTCGGCGACTGTTAACGGCGGAAGCAAAGTAATAAGCGTGTGCGCCAATGCCTTCCACGACCGGCCCGGCACATAACTGCGGCCAAACTTGCCGGCGAGCTCGTCGAAGTACTTGCGCGCCTTGTCCTGACGTTTGTGCAGAACAAGTTTCAGGCTGGTCCGATCGCGTGATGTTTCCGGCAGTTCGCGGGCCAGCAACCGGGTAATTTCTTCAACGCGCTCTCGCTGTGAATTCCTCCCGTGATGGTTTGCGCCGTAATACACGTTTTTGCCTACCCGGCGGTCGGCAACGACACCGGCGCGTTTTAATTGAGCGAGATGACTGGAAATGCGTGATTGGCCCATTCCCAGGATCTGCTGCAACTCTGCCACCGAGAGTTCTTCCTGCTCCAAAAGAAGCAACAGACGCACCCGGGTTGGGTCGGCCAGCAGCCGCAACAAATTAATGGTTGACGCCATGACAGTAGCCAACGATATATCGACGCATCATGATTGGTCAATATGTCTATCGACACCGTTACAGCGGTGAACCGTTGAATCGTTACAACGTTGAGAACGCCTACTGTGGCCAATCGCTTTAACGCTTCAACCCTTCTACGTTCTTCAAGCCATGTCTCGCCGTTACATCTTTTCATCCGAATCCGTCACCGAGGGTCACCCCGATAAAGTTTGCGATACCATTAGTGATTATGTTCTCGATGCCTGTCTCACAGGGGATCCACTCAGCCGCGTCGCTTGCGAAACTCTCGCGAAAGGCAATCTCGTCGTGCTGGCGGGGGAAATTACGAGCAATTCAAAGTTCGACTTCGAGGAACGTGTGCGCGCTGCCATCCGCGAAATCGGGTACGTAAGCGGTGATTGCATTTTTCACGCCGATACCTGCCGGGTGCTTTGCGAAATGAGCGAGCAATCGCGCGACATTAAGCAGGGTGTGGATAGCGCCGCCGCGGACGGCAAAAGCACGGACGAACAAGGCGCAGGCGATCAGGGATTGATGTTTGGTTTTGCGTGCAATGAAACCCCGGAGCTTATGCCGGCTCCGATTTCCTTCGCGCACAAATTGGGACGCGAGCTGACACGGTTGCGGAAATCGGGACAAATTCCTTGGCTGCGTCCCGACGGTAAAACGCAAGTCTCGATCGAATATGACGGCTATAAACCGGTGCGAGCTACGACCGTAGTTGTTTCGTCGCAGCACTCCGAGGACGTAAAGCAAAAAGAAGTTCGCGAGACTTTGACCGAACTTCTCATCAAGAAAGTGATGCCAGCGGAATGGCTGGATGCGAAGACGACCTACCTGATCAATCCAACAGGCCGGTTCGTAATTGGCGGGCCCGAGGGCGACGCAGGCATAACCGGCCGCAAAATTATCTGCGACACCTATGGCGGAATGGGACGTCACGGCGGTGGCGCGTTTTCCGGGAAAGACCCGACGAAAGTGGATCGCAGCGCCGCCTACATGGGACGCTGGGTGGCGAAGAATGTCGTCGCCTCCGGTTTAGCCGACCGATGTGAAGTTCAGTTTGCCTACGCCATCGGCCATCCCGAACCGGTGAGCGTGAGCGTCGATACTTTCTGCACTGGCAAGGTTGACGAAGAAAAACTGGAGCGCGCGATCTGGGAAGTTTTCAATTTCAAGCCAGCCGAAATCATCAAACAACTTAATCTGTTTCGTCCGATCTACCGCAAAACGACTAACTACGGCCATTTCGGACGCATTGACGATCTGGATTCCCTTACTTGGGAAAAGACGGACAAGGCGGAAGCGCTAAAGCAGGCCGTTAAATAACACCGCAAACACTTTATGAGCACGACAATCACCGAATCGAAGACAAAACAGGATTTCAAAATCGCAGACATCGAGCTTGCAGATTTTGGAAGAAAAGAAATTTCCATCGCAGAGAAAGAAATGCCGGGCCTGATGGCGATCCGCGAAAAATACGCGCCACAGAAACCGCTCTCAGGCGTACGCATCACGGGGTCATTGCATATGACCATACAGACCGCGGTGTTGATTGAAACGCTGACGGATCTTGGCGCAAGCGTGCGCTGGGCAAGCTGCAATATTTTCTCAACGCAAGATCACGCCGCAGCAGCGATCGCCAAGCGCGGTATCTCCGTGTTCGCGTGGAAAGGCGAATCGCTGGAAGATTACTGGCAATGCACCTACCGGGCGATCTCGCATCCCGAAGGTAAAGGTCCACAACTGGTGGTCGACGATGGCGGGGACGCAACCTTACTCATTCACAAGGGTTACGAGCTCGAAGAGGGCAGCGATTGGGCCAAAACCAAATCGGCGAATAAGGAAGAGCAGGTCATCAAGGATTTGTTACTCGAGATTCATCGTGAGAATCCCTATCGCTGGCACGAGATCGTAAAGGATTGGCGGGGCGTTTCCGAAGAGACCACTACGGGGGTGCATCGTCTTTACAAAATGGCCCAGGAAAACCGGCTCCTGGTTCCAGCCATTAACGTGAACGATTCGGTCACCAAATCGAAGTTTGATAATCTTTACGGCTGTCGGCACTCGCTGGTCGATGGCTTGAATCGCGCGCTGGATGTGATGCTCTCCGGCAAGGTCGCCGTCATTTGCGGTTATGGCGACGTAGGCAAAGGCTGCGCGCAATCGTTGCGCGGTCAGGGCGCGCGTGTCGTCATCGCCGAGATTGATCCAATCAACGCGCTTCAGGCGGCAATGGAAGGCTACGAAGTTACGACCCTCGAACAGACGCTCGGTCGCGGCGACATTTACATCACCGCGAGCGGCAATATTGACGTGATCACGCTCGATCACATGCAACGGATGAAAGATCAGGCGATTGTCGCCAACATCGGCCACTTCGATAATGAAATTCAGGTCGACGCACTCAATACAGCCAAAGGGGTAAAGAAAACCAACATTAAACCGCAGGTGGACAAGTACACATTCCCGGATGGCCACGAGATTTTCCTTCTGGCAGAAGGCCGGCTCGTGAACCTCGGATGCGCGACCGGTCACCCGAGCTTCGTTATGTCGAATTCATTTTCCAATCAGGTTCTGGCCCAGCTCGATCTCTGGAAGAATCGCGACACTTACAAAGTTGGCGTTTACGTTCTGCCAAAAAAACTCGATGAAGAAGTCGCACGTCTGCACCTGGAAAAAATCGGCGTGAAGCTTACCAAGCTTTCCCAAGAACAAGCCGATTACCTCGGCGTCCCAGTCGACGGCCCGTTCAAGTCAGAGCACTATAGATACTGAGGCTGTCATTCCGAACGGACTTGCCTGCCAAGCAGTAGCTATTACGCGAAGTTCTGAACGAATCTTTTATTTCATAACTCCTACCGCATCGCGATTTTTCGCGTGAGATAAGCCGAGAAATAGCTCGCATAGCGCTCTTGCAATTCCGGGCGTTGCCAGTCTTGACCGGTGAGAATTTTCCGGCAATTGGGCGAGCCGCATTTGCATTCAACGGAGTAATCATCGTCATCGGTCATCGCCCAATCGTGTGTGAGCTCTTCGCCCGCGCGGATATCGCGCATCGCCACGAACGTGATCTCACCGCGCATTCCGAGATTCGCATCGCACGAGTGATTCAAATACAGCATCGACAGCTCGCGCTCTTCGTCGGTCACCGGCGCGATGAACAAATCGTCGTCGATCTGAATCTCCACTGGCCCGAGTCGTGGCGTGATTTTCTCGCGCAAAGCTTTGCGATCAAGAATGTGCCCGCCTTTCACCACCACGATTTCATCCTTGGCAATATCGACAATCGCAAACAAACCGCGTCCATGGATCTTACTCTCGCGCACTTTCGTTTTCGGCGAGCGATAAGATAGCCGCATCATTGGCGACAGATTAGTTGTAGAGGCGCTTGTGCCAAGCGCCTTCGTTTGCTACGGCGGTTGACACAACCGCCGCCACAACGTTGCGTTCATGCTCCAGTCACAATGAAAAACCGCCAGGCCGCCGTCATTTTCATTTTAGTCACGGTCACGCTCGATATTCTAGCGATGGGATTGATCATCCCGGTCCTGCCGAGGCTCATTCTCGATTTTCTCGGCGGCAAAATGACAGATGCGGCGGATTGGAACGGCTGGTTCGCGCTAGTATTCGCATTGATGCAGTTCGTCTTCTCGCCGGTTCTCGGCGTTTTGTCCGATCGTTTCGGCAGACGGCCGGTAATTTTATTATCGAACCTCGGGCTCGGTCTGGACTACGTAGTGATGGCACTGGCGCCTAGCATCGGCTGGCTTTTCCTTGGTCGCGTCATTTCGGGAATCACAACCTCAAGCATCCCAACGGCCATGGCCTACATCGCAGATGTGACGCCGAAAGAAAAACGCGCCAGCGCTTTTGGTACGATCGGGATCGCGTTTGGTCTTGGATTCGCTTTCGGACCAGCCATCGGTGGCTTGCTTAGCAACTCTAACCCCCGACTCGCATTTTGGGTTGCGGCCGCTCTCAGTCTAACGAATTGGCTCTGGGGCTACTTTTTCGTTCCAGAATCCTTGCCTCTAAATCAGCGAAAACAATTTGCGCTGCGGCGCGCAAATCCGGTCGGCTCACTCGTTTTGTTGCGCTCGCATCCAGAGTTGTGGCGTCTAACCGTGATTCAATTTCTAGCCTACCTTTCGCACAACGTCTTGACCACAATCTGGGCGCTTTACGCCATTTACCGTTACAATTGGAACCAAGCAATGATCGGCATTTCACTTATGGTCGTCGGCGTGTGCACGGCGGCGATCTCCGGTGGGCTGACCGGAAGAATGGTGAAACGCTTTGGCGAAAAACTTACGCTTTGCATCGGCCAATTTTTCGGCGCGTCCGGAATGTGCGCCGCCGGTCTTGCCCGCAACGGAGCAACTTTCCTCGCGTCAGTGCCGGTAATTTCAATGTGGAATATTTCGTTTCCCGCGGCGCAGGGAATGATGACGCATCGCGTGAGCGAGCGAGAACAAGGGGAACTTCAAGGGGCGCTGCAAAGTTTGCGCTCCATCACTTTTATCATTGGGCCGGTTTTGTTTTCACAGGTGTTCAGCTGGTTCATTGACCCCAAACGTTCGTTTCACATTCCTGGTGCCCCATACTACCTCGCCGCGGCGCTTCTCTTTACCGCGATGCTGATGGCAACACGCGTGAAACAACCTTCGTTTGGCGCCAAAGCGACTGCAGCCGATTCCCCCGAGGTCATGTCGCCAGAAACTGTAAGCTCCGGGCCGGTACCCTCGTTTGTCCAACCAGAAGAAAAGATTTGAGCAATCGCGCCGCATCGGCGATTGAGTCGCTATGAGAGCAATCGCGCGTTGCCTACTGGTGGCGATTACCCTCTGTTCCTGGATTGCGACCTCGAATCATTGCGCGTTCGCTGCAATCGCGACAAAGACCGATTCGGCCCAAGCCGCCTGCCCATTTCATTCCAAATCTGCAAAGCAAAAACCGCAAACCGCGCACGTGCAGTGCTGCAAAGTCTTGCGCGCAGTCGTTCTTGCCAATACGAAGAGCTGGGCTCGCGACGACGCCACGTTTTCCAACGCCAATCTTTGCACTGAGGAACTCGCACTCATTGCGCCCTTGCGAAAGAAACTAACATCGTCGTCTCTCGACACGGGACCGCCGGGAAAAACTTCCTTCGCTGAATTGATTGGGAGTCTTCGCGCTCACGCTCCACCGTCTCTGGCCTAACTAGCCCCGAAAGCTTTCGGGGTCGCGAATCTTCCGCTGTAGCGGCAGCCGTGCCGCCTTCAATTGCGCAGACCGTCGCAGCCGACACGGCTGCCACTACAGAAGACATGCGACCCAACATGCAGAAACGGATTCTTATTTCTATCGGTGCGATGGCGCTCGCGACTAGCGCCGGCGCACAGGTAGGGGCGACTGACCTCAATCGCCCGCGTGGCGAGCAAGAGTACGAGCATGAGCAAGAGAAGCAAAAATACACGTGCCCGATGCATCCCGAGGTTGTGATGGATCGGCCGGGCAATTGTCCGAAGTGCGGGATGAAGCTCGTGCCAGTGCCGGAAAAAAAACGCTCAACGCCCAACGTCCAACGCCGAATGCACAATCATCAGTCACATATGTCGCATTCGTCTCATGAAACGCACGAGCAGCCAGCTTCGGTCGCCGCCGCAGGGCGGCATGAGCACGAGATGCAGATGGAAATGCGTTCGTCTATCAACCTCGCAGAACCCATGAGCCGCGAAGGCTCCGGCACGTCCTGGCTGCCCGATTCATCGCCAATGTATGGCAAAATGTTCATGTTCGGTGAGAACATGCTCATGCTGCACGGAGGAATTTTCCCGCGTTACACCAATGTGAGCACACCACGCGGTGACGACCGAATCGACGCCCCTAACTGGTTCATGGGAATGTATTCGCATCCGCTCGGCGACAGCGCGCAGATCGGCGCGCGCTTGATGATGAGCCTCGATCCGCTGACCGAAGGTGGACGCGGTTATCCGCTCCTGTTTCAAACCGGCGAATCGTGGCACGACCAGCCGCTGCACGATCGCCAGCATCCACACGATCTGTTCGACGAACTCTCACTGACCCTCTCGCAAAAGTTCGATCACGATTTTAGCGCTTATGTCTATTTCGGTTATCCGGGCGAGCCGGCGCTCGGTCCGCCGACGTTCATGCATCGCCCGTCAGCAATGGACGATCCCGATGCACCGCTCGGCCATCACTGGCAGGATTCCATGCATGTTACATTTGGCGTGGCCACCGCCGGTCTTGTTTGGTCCCGCTTCGGCGGGATTAAAATTGAGGGCAGCATCTTCACAGGCCGCGAGCCGGATGAAAATCGTTATGATTTCGATCGGCCGCGTTTTGATTCCTACAGCGGCCGGCTCTCCTGGAACCCGA
The DNA here is from genome assembly GCA_046727935.1 of Verrucomicrobiota bacterium. GTDB lineage: Bacteria > Verrucomicrobiota > Verrucomicrobiia > Chthoniobacterales > UBA10450 > Udaeobacter. The sequence continues at coordinate 9,177 of JBKPDP010000085.1, forward strand.
CGCGAAATCTGGCGCTGCAGCTTTCCCATGGTTACGTCAAAAGCCCGGAAGCGCTGCATCCTGAGACCAAAATCCATCGCACAACCGCCTCGGTCATTTACCATCTACCGCTCGGCCCCGATACCAACTGGTCAAACACGTTTGTGTGGGGACAAAACAATGCCACCGGCGAAGGCAAAACGCAGTCGTTTCTAATCGAATCAAATTACCAGCGCGGGCGTGACACTATCTATTTGCGCTGGGAGCGCGTGCAAAAATCCGGCCACGAGCTGGTTCTCAATCCACCGGATGAATCCCGCATTTTCCCCATCGGCGGCTACACTGTTGGATACGTGCGCGATTTATCGCACGGCAACGGCATTGATATCGGGCTCGGCACACAATTTACCATCAACGATCGCCCGGACACTCTCGATCGCTATTACGGCGACGATCTTGGTTACGCCTTTCAGTTTTTCCTGCGCATCCGCCCGTCGTTGCACAGTCATGGCGTACACGAGCACTCCGTGCACGCTGTCGCCGGAGTGGAAAAGTGAGCGGCGAATCTCTCCGCTTCTCAAACAAAAGCCGCGACGCGACGGCTGTTCACTCGGTTTATGTCGAGCCGGCCATGTTGCCGGAATGCTCTCCCCCTCCGATTCCGCGAGCCGGGAAATGGCTCGGCGCGGCAGCCGCGCTCTTCAGGCCGCCGCGCCGGCAAGGCAGAGAACTGCGGGATGAAGCCACCGTTCCCCGGTAGCGCGTTGTGGCTTATTGAAACCGTGTCGCAGTCGCTCTGCCACAAAGGGTGACAAGCAGATTGCCGTCAGCATCGTAAATCTCGATAGTCGAGCTGTAACTGAAGCTGTCGGCGGTCGTGAGTTGTCCCGTGACAGTGACTACAACGCTGCCGGCAAAGGCGCCGCTATCATCATAGCTATACGAGACAAACCTGGCCGAGAAGGTGTCGCCTGGCCCGTGCTGCCACACACCGAATTCTGCAGGTCCGTAAGCGTTGGTCGAAACGGGCGAGTAAGCCTGGCCGCTCAAGGTGCCGTCTCGGTGGAAGGTCATGAGGGCCGGAAATGACGATATTTCCTGGCCGGCGTTGCAGTTAACGCCGTGCCTGGTTACTTCCCAGACGCCTACGATGGTATTCATCGGGTTTGGTACTTGCCTCGATTGTCTGTCCTGACTCCAGGTCAGTGAAGTGCTCGCGACGAGAAACGCAAGCACGAGGGTGAATCTTACAATGTTCGGTTTATTCATGATTTTAATTTCCTTTTGTTGTTTTGGCCTTCCTTGATTACTCGTTATTGAGTTGTCATTTCTGGCCGTTCACTCAGGTAGTGCGTAAAATCTGGCGCGAGGTTACGCGGAAAGTTGTAGGAGGTTTCGGGCACTTTTAGCCACGGTCGCCGGCTGCGGATCTATTTCGATCTAACACAGGCCGGAGTCGGTGACTCCAGTTACAGGTGTTACTTGAGCGGAATCGGCTCGGCTGCGACTATGATCTAGGCGAAGCGCGCGTCACCGCGGCGGATCCCGTATAGGTGTAAGCTGTTCCAGCTCGGTTAGAATCTCTTCTTGAGCTGCACGTACCAGAATCGGCCTTTGATCGTGGCAAGCGATTCGTCGTAGCCGTTCTCCGCACCACCGCCCACAAACGGCGGGTCTTCGTCAAACACGTTCTGCATTCCGAGGGAAATCGTGGCATTGTTCAACCAAGTGCGCCATCCGCATTGATGGTATTCGGCGGTGGAGACAGGTATGACATTTTTCTCCTTGCCGTCCTTCACCCCGACATTTTTATCGCCGTCTTTGGCAAGGCCAGGCACCGGCGCAAGAGCAGGCGGCAGATTGAACGTATAAGACGCAATCAGATCCAGCGTAATCCGCACTTTCCGCGCGCGCCAAGGCTTGGGCCCACTTCTCGGCGTTTGTGGCTTGGAGAATTCCCCAGTATTCAGATTTGCTGTCAGGAATAGATTGTCATCTTCGTATTGGCCGGTGTAGTGGACTACCGCGCCGATGTCCAAACCCTGCATCCAGGTGTCAGTTGGACCGTCGTAGAACAGACTGAAATTGGCGCGATTCCGTGGCAGCGAGCCGGTCAGGGTAAATCCCAGTGGAATAAACTCTCCCGCGATGCCGAACCGTTTTGTATCAGGCGCAATCTGAAGCTCAGCCCGGGATAGCCAGGTCCCGTTAACCGTGGCCGTCAGTCTTCCAAAATCTCCGTGGCCAAAGATCGAAGAGTCCAGAATGTAGATCGCTTCATAGTCGAGACCTTCAAAGATCGCGCCTATAAGATTTTCATTGGGATCAATGATCAGGTTGATTAGCCCAGGCACCAGCCTGCCGTTAATTATTCTAGGAGGACCACGGAAAACCAGACCGGGGATATCATTGTCTCTGATGAATCGCACGCCGAGGAGAGATGCTATCGATCGCATGTCAATATGCCACCAGTCCGCACTGAGGGTCAGGCCTTTAATCCATTTCGGGCTGTAAACGGCCCCGCGCGCGTCGTCCGTGGCGTACTTTGTCGCGCTTTTCCCTCGCGCCGGGCGCCTACACCCGGTAACTTCGTCGCGGGTCGAAGAGAACGGAGAAAGCCGATGACATCTCGCGCCGCGCAATGAAATGGGATGGAAACCATTCGAGATAACGGCCACAGCGACCGGGTAATTAAAAAATGCCAGCGCATTGCCGGACTGAAAGCCCTGCTCAAAGAATGGGAGCTATCCGATAATCTTGATCACGATTATATTCGAGGACTGAAGGAGCGACTGCTATCTGTCAAAAATCAACTGAAGAACATGTGCGGCCATGACGGGTCAGAGGGAATGAACGATTGGTAGTCAGTGAGCAAAGCAGAAGACGCCACGCGGCTCCGACAGGCGCAGCTGGCAGCTAAGGGAATCACACTAGCTACAAATCGACATCGAACGTTGGCGCGGAGATGTCATAAGATGTCATCATGCCAGACGCAATTCCGAAAGCGAGGCGCGCGCGACACCGGTATTGATGTCGGGAACAATATTTAGTCTGAGCGCCGTCATATCCTCCAGATCGACGGTATATTCTTCAAGCTCAGTGGTCGTTCCGGGCGGACTGAAATGATATTGCTGACGCACAATTTCACGGT
>JBKPDP010000086.1:0-28633 GCA_046727935.1 Verrucomicrobiota bacterium
CTCGGAATGCGTCAATGGGCTTTCATGGCAGTTCAGGGAGGCTGAAAAAGAGTTCAAGCGCGGGATCGCGCTTAACCCGAATTATCCGACGGCACACCACTGGTACGGTCTCCCCTATCTCGCCATGCTGGGGCGGCTCGACTCCCTTCTACAACTCGGCCATCGCCTCGTGCTCCCGCCCCTGTTTCAGATAGGCACAGCCCAGGAAGTCATGCGCTATAGGGAAGTTTGGATCTAAAAGGATCAGGCCTTCGCTTGGCTCGAAAGAGACTTCCAGGCTCGAACCGGCTTATTGATTTTCATCACCACGCTGCCCGATTACGACGCCCTCCGGGACGACCCACGCTACATCGACTTGCTGCGACGCATCGGACTCAGGCCGTAACGTTAAAAGAGCAACCACCGATCGAGGCTGCGATTTGCGATTGGCTGGCTTTGGCCTATGCGGGGCTTGGCGATCGCGCACGCGCGCTAGCATTTGTTGACCGCGCCATCAATCTGGCACTTGCGTCAAAGGAAGTCGCGGACGCGTCGGTTTACGAAGAGACACGAGCCCCGATCGCAGCACGCTTTGGAACGAAGGGTCTCGCGATTCCCGCTTTGAACATTTGTTGAAGATTGCATACTTTGATCCGCTTACCCCGGCGCTCTTGCGGCTCGATCTACTCCGCGGCGATCCGCGCTTCCAAAAACTCTGCGAGGAAAAGCAGCACTGAATACGCGCCGCTTTCCTGGGGCGAACTAAAGCCTTAAATCCCTGAACCCCTGTTGCCCTAAGACCTTGAAATCGTGTTGTCGGGTAGCAGGGTAGTTAGGAAGTGCGCATCTGCTGTGAACAGCACGCGGCCAGTCAAATCAATTGAGACGAACGTCCCTGCGTCCAGCCGGATGGACTGAGGCTCAACGCCTAAGCGGCGGCGCTGATAATGAGTCATGATTTCGCTGCTGAATTCCGAAAGCGGTCTAATTTCTGCGAAAGCGATGAGTCCGCTGAAGCGATTTTTTCTTCTGTTTCTTTGCGTCTGCATGACCACAGCCGACGCGGCGTGGCACGAACCGGTGCGGGCGCTGCATGGGATGGTGGCATCGAGCGAGCGAATTGCGTCGCAGATCGGTGTCGATGTGATGAAGCGAGGCGGAAACGCTGTGGACGCGGCGGTGGCAGTCGCGTTTGCGCTTGCGGTCGTCTATCCGTCGGCGGGGAATATTGGTGGCGGCGGGTTCATGATGATTCGGCGCAGCGATGGGACTACGACTGCGATTGATTATCGTGAGATGGCACCGGCCGCGGCAACGCGCGACATGTATGTCGGACCTGACGGCGAGTTGATCAAAGGCGAAGGGTCTTCAACTCTCGGCTACCGCGCGGCTGGTGTACCTGGGACCATCGCAGGAATGGCCTTGGCATTAAAACAGTATGGCTCGGGGAAACTGACCTGGTCGGAACTGATCGAGCCGGCGAGGAAGCTCGCCGTCCACGGCTTCGTGGTGACGCACCGGATGGAGAAGTCGTTGCAGGACAATCAAGCCATTCTCTCGCCCTTTTCAGATAGCCGCCGCATTTTTCTGCGGGAGGGGAAGCTGTATCGCGAGGGAGAGATTTTGCGGCAGCCCGAATTGGCCGCCACGCTCGGACGTTTGCAAAAGAAAGGGCCGCGTGAGTTCTACGAAGCCGAGACCGCGCGGCGGATTGCAGAGGATATGCAGCACAACGGCGGATTGATTACGCGCCAGGATTTACGCGATTACACGCCGAAGGAGCGCGTGCCGCTCCGCGGAAGTTATCGCGGATATGGAATCGTTTCGATGCCGCCTCCTTCCTCAGGCGGCGCGGTCTTGATCGAGATGCTCAACATCCTCGAAGGCTTCGATCTTGGTAAGCTCCACCCCTTTTCATCCGAGTATTATCACCTGCTCGCCGAGACGATGCGACGCGCTTATGCAGATCGCGCGGAATACATGGGCGATGCTGATTTTGGTTCGGTTCCCATCGATGGGTTGATCGAGAAGGCGTACGCTGAGCGGCAACGGAGCACGATTAATCCTGACCGCGCCTCGTTGAGCAGCGAAATCGGCGCAGGCAAACCGACCGGCTATGAACCGGACCAAACAACGCACTTCACGATTGTGGATGCGGCAGGAAATGCGGTGTCGAACACCTACACTTTGAATGGTTGGTTTGGTGCCGGTGTTGTCGCAAAGGGCACCGGCGTGTTGCTCAACAACGAGATGGACGACTTCACGAGTAAGCCCGGGCAGCCGAATAGGTATGGCGCGATCCAGAGTGAGCGGAACGCAATCGCAGCGCGGAAACGTCCGCTCTCATCCATGACGCCCACATTCGTCCTGCAACCGGACGGCAGTCTCTACTTCGCGATCGGCACGTCCGGCGGGCCGACCATCACCAACACCGTGTTGCAGATTATCAGCAATGTGATCGATCACGGCATGAACCTGCAGGAGGCGATCGATTCACCTCGCATTCATCATCAGTGGCTGCCCGACGAGATTCTCGATGAGCCGCTGGGGTTATCGGCCGACACGCGCAGGGCGCTCGAAGCCCGCGGCCATAAGTTCTCGACTAAGCCGATCTACATGAGTGATGCGCAAGGCATCATGATCGAAGAGAAAACGGGCATGCGTCTCGGCGCGAGCGATGCGCGGGAAGACGGCGCGGCGGTTGGCTACTGAGAACTGACTGCGACTCCCATTCGGGAGTGGACGGTAGCAGGGCAGCAGCGATTGCTACTCGCGGCCTGCACCCCTGCGCCCACTGCCGCCCGAAAGCCCTAGAGCACTGTAGCAAGGTCGCAGGGGAGCAAGCCGTTACTCTCCCTTGGCTGCGGCCCTGTCTCCCTCTTTGATTGCATCAGCTTCGCTCACATACTTGCCCTTCTTGGTGGTGCCGTAAAAACGAGAGCCCTCCTTGTGATAAACGTGTGTCTCGGTATTCACCCATACCAAGCCATGCCCGCCGCCTGGTGCCGGAGTCGCGGTAGCAGTGCCGCCGATGACAGGTGCTGCGGAAGGCGACGCGCTCACTGAACTTTTAGGTTTAAACAAATCACCGAGCCTGAATTTGGGCGAAGCCGTGGGACTTGCAGCCGGAGCCGTGGGACTTGCAGCCGGACTCGCTGTTGCCTCAGTCTTTGCTTTTTGGCGAGGGCGTCTCGCTTTTGGCGAAGCCGAAGGCGACTCGGCGGTGGAAGGCAATACAACTTCCTGGGCCAGCGAAGCCGTCGCTGCGGCCTTTTTGAACACGCGATGTTTTTTTGCAGGTGAAGGCGATTCGGCGGGCAACTTGGCCGGCACGGCGGCTTGAGCTTGCACAACGCAACTGCTGGCAAGACCGATTACTGAAACGAGCACAAGAAATTTGGTCGTCATAACGCCGAGCGTAGCGAAGCGGTGGGATTGTAGTCAACGCGTTTACGATGATGCGGGCAACGTGATCGAGATGCGCGAGCAACGCGGCGAGACTCAAAGAGTGGTGAAGTCTTTACTCGCATCACGTCGCACTTCCCGGTAAAAGGAATGTTCCATGATCCCGTTTTCATCGGATGATTGCGAGTGACGCGAGCGGATTAGAGCGGAAAATGATTGACAGCAAATCCAAATCCGAGCTCGATGGAGCACATGAGAACAAAAACGATTGGATTGACCCTGGCGCTTTGCTTTTTAGCAGTGACCTCGTGTTTCGCCGACCCACAGATGGGCACCTGGAAGCTGAACGAGGCCAAATCGAAGTTCGCTCCTGGGGCGACGAAGAATAACACCGTTGTCTATGAGGCTGCCGGCGACAACGTGAAAGTCACCGTGGACGGCACCGATAAGGATGGTAAGTCGACGCACAATGAGTGGACGGGCAAGTTCGACGGGAAAGACTACCCCGTCTCCGGCGACCCGACTTCAGACATGCGGTCGTACAAGAAGGTTGATGACCGCACGTTGAAACTAACGGTAAAGAAAGATGGAAAGGTTACGGCCAGCGGCCGGATTGTTGTATCGACTGATGGCAAGTCCCGCACGGTCACCACGAGCGGAACCGATGCGGAAGGCAAAAAGGTCAAAAGCACGGCGGTGTACGACAAGCAGTAACATTAGAACTTCTGTAATAGATTTCAGGATGACCTGGAGGAATCACGAATGCACATGTTCACTCGAAAGACCGAACCCGCGGCCCACGCAAACGAATCGGCCAGACCATCTGTCGTCCCAGGGCCATCCAATCGCACGTTCATGCCAACGCAATCCGGCGCTCTTCTCTCCCGAGGAGTTTCGATCAAAGGCTCGGTCAAATTCCTGAACGAGCTGCTCATCGACGGTGAGGTGGAGGGCACAATCGATTCCACCGGAACGCTCACGCTTGGGGAGCACGCGCACATACGCGGTGAGATCAGGACGAAATCGATGAAGGTGCGAGGGACGGTGGAGGGCAATGTTTTCGTGACTGAACGCTGCGAGCTCCAGGCGGGTTGCACGCTGCGTGGTGACATCGAAGCGCCCCGGCTGATGGTTGATGAGAATGCGACATTTCTTGGCAGCGCAAAGGTCGGGACGGGGAAGTCACTCCCGGCCTGACGTTCGCTCCGGAGCTTGTGGTCGAAGTCAAGTCCCGCTGCGTGCGAATCATTCCAGCGGCATCGGCGGTGCTGTCAGCCGCGAGCGCGCCAAGTTTTTGAGCCGCTCACATGATGCTGTGATTCGCGTTTACGGTGAAGCGGGCAAAGTGATTGAGACGCATGTTATGGTAAATCCTGACCGCCGCCGGGATGTCTGACCGATCAATTACTCCTGCAGCCGGTGGTCGTTCATTTGGAAGAGCCGAACAGTTCCACTGTCGCGAACGGTTCAGCCGACGATGGCCGGAAGCGATTGAGCGTAAATTTCGTCTTCTGTCCGGGCTGTCAGCGATTATTTCCCAGTACTTCACGCGGATTCCAGTTCCTTACCAGTCCAGCCCGCGAACGTCGAATTCGAACACTCGCAGGCCTTCTTGGAAGAATTCCGCCTCAATCCTCAGTCTTTTTGCTGTGCGCAATTGGCTTAGATGGACGCACAAAAGAGACGGCGGGAGTTCACCTCCCGCCGCCATGACGGGCAGCTTCACAATGGGCATAAAAACCCCGAGAAACAGCAGTGCTGAGCCGAGAATTCCAAGTAGCTGTCTGTTGCTCACCTGTTCCAAATCACTGATTCAAGTTCAAGACCCGTGAACTCTCTCACGTTTTCGCCCTCGCGCTGGACGCTCCACTCGTTGTAAAACAAGGTCGTTGAATACCCCGATGCGTGTTCCTGTCCAATTACTGCTCGCCGTTTTAGCGGTCACCACGGCCTTTTCGTTAGACATTACGACGCGAGACGGAAAGACGTATAAGCACGCGAAGGTAACGGCTATCTACCCTGATGGCCTAAGCATCACGCATTCGACTGGCGTGAGTAAAGTACCCTTCGACAACTTGCCTGACACAATCCAGAAGGAGTATAACTACGACCCGGCGAAAGCCGCTGCTTCCAGCAGGGCTGCGGAAGAAGCAAAGAAGGCAGAAGCGGCACAAGCCGCCGCTGCACAGCGTGAGCGTGAGCGGATCGCGTTACAGGCGGCCCAAGCGGCACAGGCTCGGCAGGCGGAAGAACGCCGTCGGCAAGTGCAAACAACAGCCGGAGCGGCAGACTTCAGCGTTCTCATAATGCCTTTAGTCGTCACAATTCTTATCATCGGGATTCCTGTCATCGCGATCATCGTCGTTGTGTCTCAAGTCCGTGCCAAGCAACGACGCACACAAAGAGAACTTATGGTGCAGCAGGCTCGTGACTTCATTGCCACTGTCCAACAGAAGCGGGCTTTAACGACTGTGGCCACAACCATCATCCTGAAGCCCGATGAACAGGCCTTTTACTCAACTCCATCAACCCTGTACGAGACACGCGCAGTGCGCAGGTATCAAGCAGGCCATACTGCCTTCCGAGTTGCCAAGGGCGTTTATGTCGGCGGCACAAGTGGCCGATCCATAAGCACACAAGAATGGGCTAAACTCGATACTGGATCGCTGACCATCACAAACAAACGATTGGTGTTCGTCGGCGACAAGGAAGATCGAACGATTCCACTAAACAAAGTGGTTTCCGTTGATTCGACGCTTACCGAGATTGTGGTTTCGGTTGAAGGTCGTCAGAAGGTAATGACTTTGACCGTGCCAAACTCACTGATTGCAGCCGCTATTATTCGGCTCAGTCCTCACGCGAATGATCCTTTGAATCTGCCCGACGACAAGATCAGTTTGTAGGTACACGAATGACCGAAACTGAGCGTGCTGAACGCTTCACACGGCGGGATTCTGCCGCTTTTGCTCTCCACACCGCAATGACAAAATGATATGAACGGGCGCAATTCTGCCTGATCGCCCCGGCTACAGTAAGGCAACACAGTGTCCAACCAAAAAGCCTCCAGAACCAGCTCAAGCGCCGTTGCCGGATGTCGCGGGAGCATTGACTTCAAGACTGCGCTTGTAGTCGCGCCAGGCGCTGAATAGCTCGTTAATTTTCTCGCGAGTCATAACCTTGTTTTCGAACGCCTTCAGCTCACCTGCCATCGCCGCAAAGGTTTCGTTCATGACCTGCAACACATCTTCCAAGGGGATCCTCTCTTTGCGCACGACTTCATTTTGCAACTCAACTTGCGCGGTTCGCGCGATGGTAAGCAATCGCATCGCCTCAGAGTAGGTCGGTCCGGTTGCGCTAAGGTAAAGTGCCTGAAGAAGCTGCGCAGCCGGGTAGAGCATCGCGTTTTGCGGACCGGGCCTGGCCTTCAAACCAATAGCCGCCTTGGCGACCGTCGCCCGGTTCTTGCCGCTTAACCTGGCAGCCTCTGAGATGCTAAGCTGTGCAACACTATCATGGGTTTTCATAGGTGTTTAACTTTCTGTTGTTGATGAACTTAGGGGCAGGTCGCGGCTACGTTTTGACAACAGTCCAAAAGACCCGCGGCCGTGGAGGAGTGGTGGGAAAGACCCGAATATCATTTCAATCGGTTACGGTGACGTTCCGCGTACCCGCCCAATGCCGTTTGGTTCCCCGACCGTTGCGTTGAACATGTTTATCGCCTCAGTGATGAGCGGATCGTGCAGTAGGGGAGAAGGATCGTCTGAAACGTCTTGATCGTCTTTTGTTATGCCGTTGCCCGGCATTTCAGACGATTCAGACGTTTTTCCGCAGTCTTTGCACATGTGCATTGCTGCCTTCTAGTAGTTGCTCCAATTCAGCCGGACGAACGTGCGACGAGCGGGCCATAGAGACTCGTGGGCCTTTGTTAGATCGATAACCTCTCGCCAGTCATCGAGGTCGCGAAGCGCAATGGCATCGCGTACGCTATCCCGGTATTGATTGACTCGAAACCATCCAAGCGGGACCAGCTCGCGATTGTAATATTCCAAAACCGCCAGTTCATCGGCTGTGTAACCGTTAAGTGATGACGATGATTTCTTCTTTCTTTCCCTCTTGCTAAGCAAAAAAAAAGGAGGAGGCGTCTGTCTTGTTAAAGACAGGCGTGTACTCTCTTTTTTGTTAGAAAAAGAGTGCTCTTCGTTAGAAGAGTGTTCTTCTTTACATTCTTCTGTACATTCTTCAGACGTCGGCAAATGAAAACTTGTACGTTTTCCTAGCGCTCGGCAATGGTTGCCTAGCGGCTCGTAGCCTCGTATAATGGAGTAGCTGCTTTGTCTTTCGAGGCCATCAACTTGGTTTCGTTTTATTGCAACAAAGCCTAACTTCTTGAAGACTGACAGGACCGTTCTAACTGTGCGGACTGATAGCCCGGCGCGCTGTGCGATGGTTGCTTGGCTTGTGTCAAAGGTAATGCTCTTGTAATCGCTCGCGAGTTCAGTTAAGGCGGTGTAAATGGCGATAGCTGAGCTTGTCGGCCCCGGCTCGTTTTCAAACACATCGCGGATCGTTCTCAAAACGTGTTTCTCCTGCCAACAAAAGGGTTGACGTTTGCTTTTAGCTCTCGGTTTGGTATCATCCATTTGCGTTTGATTCTTTTCCCCGGTGCGTCTCTGTAAAAATTCGCATCGGGGAATTTTCTTCAGTAACAAAAAGCTCGTGCTGCACCGGTTCCTCTTCCGGCTCTTGGGAGATGACGGTTAGATCGCGGCCCATAATTTCGCAGATTTCACGGTACGAAAGCTCGTGAATCTGACGGTTGCGTCTCAGAGTAGGGGCAGGCACTTTATTTTGGCAGCTAGATCGCGGAGTTTGGCAAAGGCGGCGTCTTTGCCCGTTAGCGTCCGTCCTTCGTCGCCCCAGGCTTCCGAGTGCGGATATGTTTCTGAGGGTTCAACGAACTTGCCGCCGATCATGAAACCTTCATGGCGGCGGATCCGAACGATTTCGTAGCAAACGCTTGGATCGGCGCACCCAGCCCATTTTTGCTCGTATATCGCCAAGTCACCTTCACGCGCGATCTGGCGATACTTGAACCCGTATTTGCGGAAATGGGTCTTTAGCGGCTTGCAGGAATGGCATTCCTTACCCCCCACTAATCGCGTAGCGCGCGTTTTGATAGCGGGAACGTCCTCGATAGCGGGAACGTCCTCGTGGTTGATTCCTGCGTGATTGCTTGTCATTGCTCTTACTCCGAGAGGAAGCGTTCCAACTCTCGCAACGGAAACAGGAGATGGCGCGTAGTGCGATTCGGTCGAAGTAATCCGCGCTCAACCAGTCGCCGGACCGTGACCGGCGACACGGACAAATAGCGGGCGGTTCCTTTTAATTTCAACGCACCGCGCTGTACGCTTTCTTCTCTCTCAGATGTTTTCACGTGCGCCCAACGTAGGACGCAAATGTTTCCCAGGTAAGGGAGTTAAAAGAGTCTTTCGGCTATCCCGGGCGACTTGCCGCCTTCATACTTGCCGCCTTCAAGAGGATGAGTCTTTCGGGTATCCTGGGCTTCACTAATACTTTAAGAGACACAACACCAGCGAAGGACTTGCAGATGTGCCACTGATATTTATTTAAGCCCAGTTTTTTAACTATGTATTTAACTGTGTCCACATGCGGCACTAGGTTGGGTGGCAGGGTGGTCTCGAGTTCGTTCATCAAATCAGGGTCGGACGCCCGGAAGAACTCATCCTCCCGCTGTCTGTCCTTGGGCCGTAATCGTATATAAGCTTCCCAGACTCTTTGCTCCGAGTCTGTCAGACAGGCTTTCTTTTTGTATTTTTTTAATGCTCTGTACAGCTCGTCGATTAAGCCGTATTTGACACAACTAACAAGCATTTTCCCCAAGTTTGCTGGATTACTAGGGTTCGCTCCGTTTATGGCACTAAGCGTGGCAAGAAGGGCAACCAATTCAGCTAAGCCCTGGAATGGCAGCTCTTCGCCCCTTTTGCCATGTTTGGGGCTTCTTTTAATCGGACCCGCCTTCTTCTTCCCGCGTGCCGGTGGCTTGGGCTTCTTTTTCCTCTTCATTTCATTAGCTCCGCCATGCGCTGTGAGTGTGCGCGATTAACGTGGCTGTAGGTGTCGAGAATTAGTTTGCCGCCGTCTTTGTGCCCCTGCCACTCGGCGATGACCTTCACATCAACGCCCCGCTCGATTGCGCGAGTGATGAACATGCGGCGAAATGAGCGGTGACTGTAAGCTGGCAGCCCTAGTCGCTTACACGCTGCCGCAATCGCTTTCTTGGCGTTCTTGATTGCAAACACTTGATCGACCCCGGGTGTTCTCTGCGCGTACCGTCTTTGTAACAGCGGTCGCACCTGTGGATACAGCGGGATCGCGAATCCTGATTTCGTCTTGTGTCGAAACGTGATGATCTGTTCGCGTTCCCAGTCGATGTCGAGCCATGTTAGCGCGGATGCCTCAGCCTGGCCCAGTCCAGCCAACCCAACGAATTCTACAAAGTCACCGGACTCATCCGCATCATGTCCGTTGTATTCCTGTGAGCGGATGCTTTCTACTATCGCCTTGAACTGGTCGAAGCTCGGAGTTCTGCGAATCGGTGTGTCGCGCTTGGCTTCCTTAAGCCCCAACGCGGGCGAATAGGCAATCATCCCATCGCCGACTGCCATCGCGAGAATCTCTTTAACGCAGGCAAGGTGAAGATTCCGTGATGCTAGACCGAAGCTGTAGCGCGACACCCAAAGCTGAACATCCGAACGCTTGATCTTACTGACCTGGGTCCGTGAGCCAGTAGGCCAATGCGCCTTGATCCGATTTACAATGCAGGTCTTTCTCTCGACCGTTTTCGGCTTCTGATGTTGGACGGTCTGCAAATATCGGTCGCACAATTCGACCAGCGTGATCTTGCTTTTTGATGGATCAATCTGCCGTTGTTGTTTCTTCAGTTCCGCAAGATTGCGTCTGGCAAGATCGCGGTCGGTCGTACGGAGACTGCGGCGGATTTCCTTGCCGGACGATTTGATCCGGGCATAGTACACGCCGTTCGATGTGTATCGGTAAAGACATTCGCCCACCTTCCGAAATATGCCGGTCTGATCTGTCTGTGTGCTCATGTGCTCAATCTATGGTGGATAAAATCGGTGGACAAGAGGAATTTCGCGAGCCGGATACTCATCCATTTTCCATAGGTAAAATGGGCGGTTAGCTCAGTGGTAGAGCATCTCGTTTACACCGAGAGGGTCGGGGGTTCGAAACCCTCACCGCCCAATTCAAATACTAGCCCTTCCTTATTTCAAGGGGACGAGCAGCTAGCGCGGCGGCGGCGTTGGCCGAGGCATCGGAGTTGGACTAGACCTCAGGGTTGGAGTCACCTTGAAAATGGCCCCTTGATCGTGGGCGCCGCCTTCTGTCGTCATGCCATAAAGCGCCCCGTTAACGAGAGTCACGTTGTTAATTGGTTTAGCACCATCATCATTACTGCTCTTACCGCCGAAGCTGTAAAGGCGCTCATAAGAGCCGCCATCGATTCTGATCGCGAACACAGTGCCCATGTCATTGTCGCCGCCGTTGGCAGTCGTGCCGTAGAGCATGTCGCCGACCCGGAGGAGCGAGCCATACGGATTTTTACCATCGTGGTGGGTTGCACCGAATGTATGGAGCAAGTGAAATTCTCCGCCGTCAGTCGTGAGCGAGAAGATCACTCCGTTATTTCCCGGTCCACCGTTGGTTGTCATTCCATAGAGTAAATTACCCACCTGAACAACGTAACCGTGGTCGCTGGTGGCGCCGTCCGAATCTCCGCCAGCAAAGTCGTGAAGAACGGTGTAATTGCCCCCAACCGGATCGATACTGAACACCACGCCAAAGCCGTGGCCACCGCCTTTCCGCGTCATGCCATAGAGGGTGGTCCCATTGGGATCCAGGGTCAGTCGCCCGTGCGGCTCCGCTCCCAGTGACGTGCATTTGAAAGAGGATAAGGTCTGAAAATTCGAGGTACCTGGGTCGAAGGAAAAGACGACACCCTCATCGCCGTCCCCTCCGGTCGCTGTCATGCCGTAGAGAATGTTGTTAACGATCACGAAACAGCTGTGCGACTGATCGCCGATGTCCTTCGCAAGGCTAATGAGCTTCTTGTAACCAGTGCCATCCTGGCCGATGCAAAAGATGATGCCGGTGTTGTTTGTGCCACGAACCAGCGTGGTTCCGTACAACAGGCCGTTGAATGGGGTCATTGCATCATGACGCGGATTGTCGCCGTCAGGCTGACCGGCGAACACGTGATCGATCGAATAGCTCGACGTTACATTATTGGGACTAAAGTGGAAGATCACACCGTATCCGGACCCGGGCGTGATTTCGGTTGTACGCCCAAAAAGTAGGCCGTTCACGTAAGTCAGAGACCCCTTTGGATCCGCGCCGTCCACCGGCATTGTCGTGCCGAAGGAGTAAATGGTACTACTGGAAGAGGCGGCCACGTCGCGAGGAATCGCCGCCATAACCAGCCCCAGCGCCAAAGCAAGCATAATGGTGCCCTTTGTCTTTCTCATACTCACTATTCTCGGTCGTCGCCCCCGATATATCGTCGTAGTTATCATACAGATTACTCCTTCATTTCGTCATTCGTTAGAATTTCGACGTTCGCTCGCTGTGCCGTAGTTGAATCGGAGGCGGATCCTTCGGCATTCTCGTGCTTCAGTTCGTGTCGATTAGTGGTTATTGCGAACGTCCTGCTCGCGCAAGCCGAATGAAAATCAAAACGTGCGACGCAATAATGAGCGGCACGAGGAACGTCGGCAGGAGATTGAGCGGTAGTTCCCGTAGCGCGTGCATCGACTGCCAATCTTTTGAACCAAATCGGAGCGCACTAAAGACAACGAAAACGATGTCGATAAGTCCTATCGTGTTCCAGATAAACAAGGGTGCCTTCGCGAATTCAGTGCGCATCGCGCCAATTACAGCCAACGCCAGAACGGCAATAACGATGTCGCCCCAACCCGCCGGTGTTGCGAACTCGCACGGCAATTGGCCGCGTTGGCAGAGCACTAGAAAATACGCGCCAGCAAATAACCGGATCAGATGAAATAACACTAGCCAGCGAAGATCGATCCTCAGCGCCCACACTCTGATCGGGGCGATTTTCCAACACGCGAGAAGGGCAAGCGCGGTTAACGTCCAAACTGTCGCGGCCACTGCTGGCGCGCTCGCATTGCGGAACCAGCCAGCCAGACCAACCGCAAAGCATAGCCAACCAAGAAGAACTAAGGTCACCAACCGGTTCCAGTGATTGGCCATCTTAAGTTCGCCGTCTAAAGGCGCTGCTTATGCAAGCATCTCAGTCACTGCTGCTTCGCTGTGAATTTTTGTCGTATCAAGAAAAAGAATCCCGTTGTACTCGGCGTCACGCAAGATCAGCGGCAGTTCCGTCCCGGCAAGGATTACTCCATCGATGTCGCTCTTTGCTTTGATACGATCGATAATTGCCAGCAAACTAGCGCGCGTCTCGGGCAGAAATTTCCCCGAGACCAATTCATTCATGTACTTGTCGTGAATATAAACCTGATCTTCCGGATCTGGCACGAGGAGTTCGATTCCTTCTCGTGAGAAAACTTTCGGATAAAAAGTTGCCCGCATGGTGTAGCGCGTCCCCAACAAAGCGAGCCGCTTCAACTTTCGTGCTTTGGCCGCGGCACATGTTGCTTCTACGATACTAATCAGCGGAATCGGCGATTTAGATGCGACCTGATCGAAGACGATATGAGGCGTGTTTGCTGAGATCAGGCCGAAGGTTGCGCCGGCCCGCGCGAGCTTGTCGATTTCCTCAAGCAAGTAGTCAGCCATGCCTGTGAGATTGTTTGCGTCCATGAAATCGAGTCCCTTCTTGAGATTAATGCTGTTAATCATAAACTGCGGATAACTCCCATCGCCAGTGCGCTCGCGATACAGCGCTATGATTCTTCCGTAATAATCGATGGTACTTTCAGGGCCGAGGCCGCCAATGATTCCAAGAATCTTCATGTGTTAACCACAAATGGACACGAACTGTGAAATGCCGAAGCACGAATGTCTAATGACGAATTAATGACGAAGCCAGAATGACAAACTGAAAATGCGCCACCTGTTCGCCATTCGTCATTCGGTCATTCCCTCGGCATTCGTCATTCGGATTTCGTCATTCTCTGAATTCGTGTTTATTCGTATTCCTTAGTGGTTAATGAGAAACAGATCCGCGCTGCATTTTGTCCTCATTATCGGCATCGCCAATTTCTTCGCCGATTTTACCTACGAAGGCGCGCGCGGAATCATAGGTCCATTTCTCGGTTCGTTAGGGGCGAGCGCGACAATTGTCGGGTTTGTCGCAGGTTTGGGTGAGCTGATGGGCTATGCGTTACGTTCTGTCTCGGGATATTTCGCAGACAGATCGCATCGACATTGGGCGTTTGCGTTCCTCGGTTACGCAATCAACATGCTCGCGGTTCCTGCGCTGGCGCTTAGCAGACAGTGGCCGCTCGCCGCCAGTCTCGTAGTTTCCGAGCGCATTGGTCGCGGTATTCGTAAACCAACTGTAGAAGCGATGCTTTCGTACGCCGGGAGATCGATCGGCGCGGGCTGGGTATTTGGACTGAACGAAGCGCTCGATCAGGCGGGCGCAACAATCGGGCCGTTACTCATGGCGTTAGTTCTTTATCTCAATGGCGGATACCGAACCGCTTTTGGTGTCCTCCTCATTCCAGCCTTGCTTTGTCTTGGGATTTTGGTCCTGGCGCGTCTTCTTCATCCGCGTCCACACGAACTGGAAGAAGGCGCCGGACATACCCTTGCTGCGACTAACCTGACCCGAGCTTACTGGATTTATCTCACGGCAGGCGCGTTGCTTGCCGCCGGGTTCGCCGATTTCGCATTGATCGGTTTTCATTTTCAAAAGGCGAACGTTGTACCGGGAAACATGATTCCCGTGTTTTATGCAGTCGCGATGGCAGCCAGCGCCCTTGCATCCATTCCGTTGGGCAGGCTGTTCGACAGGTTTGGCCCGAATGTGTCGTTGTTCGCCTTTCTGATTTCTGCCGCCGCTGCGCCGCTCATTTTTCTAGGAACATCCGTCGTTGCATTAATTGGAATGACTTTTTGGGGAGTCGGGATGAGCGCGCAAGGTTCGCTCTTTCAAGCAATGCTTACCGGCGTTATTCCACCACAGAAACGAAGCACGGCCTTTGGTTTGTTTGATACCGGATACGGGATTACGTGGTTTCTCGGAAGCGCAGCGATGGGGTTGCTATACGACAAATCGATTTTGGCTGTTGTACTGTTCTCAGCGATTCTTCAACTTGCTGCGATTCCCGTTCTTTTTATCGCGAATAACAAGCGCTAACGTTTCCTCGTGGATCCTTATGCAAACCCAAAGGAGCGAAAAGTCGGTGCGCTCCGCCCGAAAATTTCGCATTTGGCACAGTCGGTCGAAAGACGGACGCGAAGAGAACGCCAGGTAGAAAAAGACGCAGTAGCATCTGAGCGGCGTGCGATCAAAAAGGCAGCGCGGCGCCATCTGAAACAGCAATTGCTCGAAGAACTGGATGAAGCTGAATGACGGTCAGAATGATCCGCCACAAGGCAACTATCCTTTTGTGATTCGACAGCAGGCATTAAGTTCGCCTCATGCGTCAGGCAAGTTTGTCAGTATTCGCTTCCACATTGCTCCTGATAACGCTCACTGTTGTCCGCGCCCAGTCGCCCTCCGAGCGTAAACCGGACGTTTCAAACAAGACGCTGATTACGAAGTCAACGCCCAGTATAAGCACCGACGCATTTAAGAATCAGAGTGCGAACGCCGCAGTTCAGGCACTACACAAAATGGCGGACGATTATTACGCGTGGCGGAATGAAAATTATCCCGTCCGCAGCAGCGATGCTGGACTTCATACATGGGACGATCGGCTGACGGATTATTCCCCAGCGAAAATCACCGAGCGCGCAGAACATGTGCAGTCGCTTCTGGAAAAGGTGCGAGCAATGAAAACAGATAACTGGCCGAAAAACGATCGCATCGACTGGATTCTGTTCCGGGCGCAATTGGAGAATGTCGATTTTGGAGATCGCATTCTGAAATTCGAGCGAACAAATCCGCAGGTTTACATCCGCGAATGCACGGACGCGATCTTTTCGCTGCTAAAGAAGGAATACGACACACCTGGGAAACGGGCGCTCGCTGCGACGTCGCGCCTCAAACAAATGCCGGCGCTGCTAAAGCAAGGCCTGACCAATTTGCAAAGCCCGGTAAAGCTTTATGCGCAGCTGGCGATTCAATCGGCGCGCTCAATCGATCCGCTCTTAAACAAAACTTTGATGGCGCTGGATGTCGGGCTTGCGCCTAACGAGCACGATGACCTGATCAAAGCGCGCGACGCCGCTCTTAGTGCTTCGCACAGCTACGCCGACGAGTTGGAGAAGCGCCTGCCGAAAATGGTCGATTTCGCGCCGATGGGCGAAGCAAACTATAATTATTATCTCAAGCACGTTTTGCTTCTGCCGCTCGAGGCCACACAGGTAGAGATGATTGGGCGAGCAGAGCTCGCGCGTTATCGCGCCCTCGAGGCGCTCTTGCCTGATCCGAAATTAGCCGATCCGGATCCGAAACGGGCTGCTCACATTCCGCCTGATCAGGAATCGTTCCTGAAGGCGTACGAAAGCCGCGAAGCAGAAATGGTCAGCTTCTTGAAGGAGCACAATCTCGTGAGTTTGCCGGATCATCTCGGCCCGTTTCAAATTCGACAGTTGCCCGAGGCTTTCAAGCCAACCAGCCCCGGCGGTTTCATGAATCCTCCCGGTGTTTACGACAAAGACTCAACCGGATTCTTTTTCATTCCCACCTACAATCCCGAATCGAAGAATTTTTATATTCGCGCGGCGATTGAAGACCCACGACCGATCCTCGGGCACGAAGGTATTCCCGGACATTTTCTTCAACTCTCGATCGCCAATCACTTAAGCGACGAGATCCGCCGCCAGCATGACGACTCCGTGTTCATCGAAGGTTGGGCGCTTTACGGCGAAGAGATGTTGATGCGCACGGGTCTTTATCCAAACAACTCGCCAGCTCAGGGACAAATTCTGCGCCTGTCACGCTATCGGGCGGCTCGCATTGGAGTCGATGTGAATCTGCACACAGGTCGATGGACTTTCGAACAAGCGGTAAAATATTTCATGGACGCCGGCGGACTGGATCGCGAGGCAGCGGAGGGCGAAGCGGCAGGAGCAGCTTCCAGTCCAACACAAAAGATCAGCTACATCACCGGCAAATGGCAGATCATGAATCTGCTCGGCCGTTACAAAGACCGACAAGGCGAGAACTTCCGGCTTGGTCAATTCCACGACGACCTGATCAAGAACGGCAGTCTGCCGTTATCGGTGATCGAATGGATTCTGCTCGATGATTCGACCGGCCTGCAGCAAGCAGTAAAATAAGCAGTGATAGCGCTCGAGGCCCTTCGGGGCTTGACAAGCGGAAGCGAACAGACGCAAGATCGAGAACCTAACGACTTGCATCTTATGCATCCAAATACCGCGAAGAATCTCATTGTTCGAAATGCATTGCTCTGCGTTGTTGCAATTGCCATCACGAGTTGCGGCACCGCGACGTTTACTAAGACGGGAAGCGACGCGCAGATCGAAAGCCTGCGAAATTTTGAACTCGCGTTTATCGACGAGTTTGCTGTGCCGGGCAAGCGTTTCAACGCCGCCGCGTTCGACACCAAAGTCAACGAAGGAAACTCGAAATTTCAGCAGGCAATTGCCGATGAAAAATTCACGGCGCGTCGTCCGGTGCTAATTGATCTCAAAGGGCAATTCGACGCCGACGCAGCGCATCTGCGAAGCAAAGCCAGCCGCGGCAAAATCACTCCCGCACTGGCAAGCGAGATGAAGAAAGATACTAACAAGATCTACGATCATGCCCTCGGCCGGTAAGACGAAACACAGAAAATCTTCACGGAAGAAATCGGTGCTCGATTTGGCACTCGACCAAGTCAGCGACGAATCGACTGCGGCCGCAATGAAGGAATTTCAAGATTTGCTCGCGCAAGCGAAAGGCGACACGACAGAACTCGTGCGGCAAAATGCAAAGGAACTTGAAGACCGTCTCATTCTTTTGAAGAAGAAAAAGATCGACAAGGAGGACTTCGATTTCTTCGTAGAAAACCAAAAGCGCGATCTGAGGGTCTTTATCGATAGCCAACCAGCGCAGGCACAGGAACGCGCTGAGAAATTGACGCTTCATATTCTGGAGATAGCTGCGACGAAAGTTGTGCCGGTATTGATCATGATGATTTAGGCTCTGTCCAGCATCACGGGCCTTGGCGGAAACGCTTCATGATTTCACGCAACCGATCGTGAGGCAGCGCTTCGACGCGATGATTGTCGCGGCCGATCATTGTTTGATTATCCACAAGCGCATTGATGATTGCTTCTTCCGTGGATTGCGCAACTGCAGTGAAAATCGGGTCCATGTGATCATTCGGAATTGTCTCGATCAAGTGCATAAGCGGTTCTGGATCTTCCGCACGCGCATTAGCGGTTGAAAACGCAATAAAGAGATCGCCCGAACTATTTTTGGAAATGGTGCCCGTCCGTGCGAGCCCGAGCGACGCGCGTTTCGCGAGCCGTTTCAATTGATGCGGCAGCAGCGGCACGTCCGTCGCAATTACGATGATGATCGACCCCGATTGCTCCTTATAAACCTCGCCGGGAATTTCTTTGCCGACAGGGACTCCGGCAATCGTGAGTTCTGGGCGACGTCCACAATTGGCTTGGACGAGCGCACCGACTGTATAAGTGTGGGATGTTTTCTCGCTATCGTGCTCACCGAGTCCGGCTACAGCAACGACACGCGATGCAGTTCCTGTTCCACCTTTGAACTCGTAGCAGATCATTCCGGTTCCCCCGCCGATGCTCCCCTCTTCAAGTGCGCCGCCATGCGCGGTATCGAGCGCGTGCCAGACATCCTCCGGCTTCACGTGAAAGCCATTGATATCATTCAGCCACCAGTCCGAGGTCTCCGCCACGACCGGCAAGCTCCACGAGTGCCCGCTCTTATCAGCTACGCCGCTTTTAATCCGCCACGCGATGACCGCATCACGCGCCATTCCGACACTGTTAGTATTTGTAATAATGACGGGGCCATCAAGGAAACCGCTTTCATCAACCCATGCTGTGCCGGTCATTTCGCCGTTGCCATTCAAACTAAAGAACCCGGCGTAAACCGGATCATTCAGCGAAGCGTGTCCGCGCGGCAGGATCGCTGTAACACCGGTGCGGACCGGGCCTTTACCCACTTCTAGCTTTCCTTCGCCACTGATCAACGTCGTATAACCGACTTCGACGCCAGAGACATCGGTAATGGCGTTGAACTTTCCCGGTGTTCCTTCAAACGGAATCCCAAGATCTCGCGCGCGAACTATTTTGCTTTCAACAATAGGTGTGGCTAGCGGACGCTTTATCGGCTCGCGCGCGTGGGAACCGAGCGCGATCATGACCACAAGCAGGACCACCAGGCTTAAATCGGGTGTCGACCTTTTGAACATGGAGAAAACGTCCAACGCTCAACGTTTACCGCCCAACGCTCAATCAAAAATCCATAAATTCTGGTCTCCTGTATTTACGTCTAGTCGTGTCAATTCGCGGGATAGATTCTATTTTCTGTTTTTGCGAAGGCGCTGGCGCAGTTAGATTGAGCGTGTGAGTTACGAGGTCTTCGCCAGAAAATATCGGCCGCAAACATTCGACGATTTAGTCGGTCAGGCGCATGTCTCACGCACGTTGAAAAACGCGGTCGCACAAAATCGGCTTGCCCATGCGTATCTGTTTGTCGGCCCGCGCGGCATCGGCAAAACATCGACTGCGCGAATTTTGGCGAAGTCACTCAATTGCGTGAAGGGACCGACTGTTACCCCATGCGGCGAATGCGACAACTGCCGCGAGATTGCCGCCGGCAACAGCCTCGACGTCATCGAGATCGACGGTGCTAGCAACAACAGTGTCGAAGATGTACGCCAACTGCGCGAGAACGTTCGATACGCGCCGGCCAAAGGGCGCTACAAAATTTATCTAATCGATGAAGTGCACATGCTCTCGCCAGCGGCGTTTAACGCGCTCCTGAAGACTCTCGAGGAGCCGCCCGAGCACGTGAAATTTATTTTCGCGACCACCGAGCCGCAGAAGGTGCTACCCACCATTCTGAGCCGTTGCCAGCGGTTTGATCTCCATCGCATTCCGGCGAACCTGATCGCGAAACATCTGCAATTCATTGCTCAAAAGGAGAAAGTATCGCTCAAACCCGCGGCTGCGCATACGATTGCGCGAGGAGCCGAGGGCGGTTTACGCGATGCGGAATCGATGCTTGATCAGCTGGTTGCATTTTGCGGAGAGACAATCAGTGAGAACGATGTGCTCGATGTCTTTGGATTCACGAGCGAACAAACGGTTGTCGATCTGACCGGCCGAATTTTGCGGCGCGAAACCGCGGGCGCAATCGATCTGCTGCATCGGCAGAGTGACGCCGGCAAAGACATGATGCGTCTCATGTCGGACTTGATCGCTTACCTGCGCGATCTGCTCGTATTCAAAGTCAAACCCGATGCACTGAAGGAAGATGTCGAGCCTGATGTGCAAACATCGCTCGCGGCATGTGCCGAGTTGGTCACGACAGACCGGTTGCTCGAGTTGGTTGATCAATTCGCTGCAGCTGAAGGCCGCATGAAATGGGCGCCGAACAAGAAGCTGCATTTCGAGGTGGCGATCATCAAGGCAATTCAAAGCCTAGAACAAGTAACATTGGATGAAGTAATCGAAAAACTTGGCGAGCTTCACGACGGAATTCACGACGGAAAATCTGTTTCACAAAAGAAATCCGCCTCTGTGGCAGCAGGCGTGTCGCCTGGAACTGCCCCAGCCGGCATGGCTGCCACCACAGCGCCGCGCGTCGAGGAAAAACCGGCGATGATCGATCATAAGAAGATTTGGCAGTACGTCCTCACCAAGATTCCTACGAAAGGTTTCTTGCGAACGTTGACGGAATCAATCCGTCCGATTGGAATTGATGGCCGCAATTTCTTGCTAGGGCATGCACCGGATGACAAATCCAAGATTGAGGCGCTCGCCAGCGCAAATAATCGCCGGCAACTCGAAATACTCCTCAAAGAAGCGACCGAGCGCGATTGGTCAGTGAGGTTTGTGGCGAAAGAAGGAATTCCCCCAAGCAGTGCCGTTAACACAGCAAAACCAACGGAATCGTTTAAAGACGACCCCCTGATCCAGGAAGCCATTGAGATGTTCAATGCTGAGATCAAGCAGGCAAGGTAGGGCGACCGCAGAGCGCACCGCGAACTCAACGCATATGAATTTAAACAAATTAATGAAGCAGGCGCAGAAGATGCAGGAGCAAATGGCCAAAACTCAGGCCGAGCTGGAGACCAAGACGGTCGAAGTGAGCGCAGCTGGCGGCAAAGTGAAAGTGACAGCAAACGGCGCAGGTGACGTTCTCGCCATCAAGATCGACAAAGAAGTTGTCGATCCAAACGATGTGGAATTTCTCGAAGAAATAGTTCTCAGCGCGGTCCAGCAGGCCGTGGAACAAGGCAAAGCGCTCGCACAATCAGAGATGAGCAGGATCACCGGAGGACTTAACATCCCGGGACTGCAGTAATGACAAAACTCTAATGACGATCCCGAATTAGAAAAAGCGAATCGCGAGCGACTCGCCATTCGTCATTTAGTCATTCCTTCGGCATTCGTCATTTGCCATTCGTCATTCTGATCTCCTCTGCACCAAAATAGGATTGCAATTTTTCGGGAATCCGCACCGAACCATCTGCCTGCTGATAGCTCTCGATCAGCGCCGCAAATAATCTCGGCAGGGCGACTCCTGATCCGTTCAACGTGTGGCAGAGCCGGTTTTTCCCGTCGCGGTCCTTGAATCGAAGGTGCATCCGGCGCGCTTGGAAATCTTCGCAGTTCGAGCAACTGGATACCTCCAGATAAGTCCCGCCGTCGCGGGATCCCGGCGACCAGACTTCGATGTCGTAGCTCTTGGCCGCCGCAAACCCCAGATCGCCGGTGCAAAGCTCGACCACTCGATAATGCAAGCCGAGTAGTTGCAGCACGCGTTCTGCGTCAGCGGTAAGCGATTCCAGTTCGTCGTACGACTTTTCCGGCGTCGTGACTTTGACTAGCTCTACCTTGTCGAATTGATGCACGCGGATAATGCCCCGGGTTTCGCGGCCTGCTGCGCCGGCTTCGCGTCGGAAACACGGCGTGTAAGCAACAAACTTCCTGGGAAGATCGTCAACGCTCAAAATTTCATCGCGATGGAGATTTGTGAGTTGGACCTCCGCAGTCGACGCGAGAAAAACCTGGTTCTCCTCCAAACCGTACATGTCCGCTTCAAACTTGGGCAGCTGTGACGTGCCGATCATGCAATCGCGTCGGACCATAAACGGCGGGCTGATTTCGGTGTAACCATGCTCCCGCGTATGCAAATCGATCATGAAATTGATCAACGCACGTTCCAGCCTCGCGCCTGCGCCGGTGAAACAAATAAAACCGCTGCCGCTCAGTTTCGCGGCCCGTTCCGGATCGAAAAGGTGCAGTTTTGCGCCAAGCGCGACATGATCGGCGGGTTTGCTTAATCGCGGTTGCTCGCCCCAAGTCCGTACCACACGATTGGCGGCTGCGTCTTTGCCGACCGGAACACTCTCATGCGGCAGGTTCGCGATCCCAAGAAGCAAATCATTTTGCTCCTCTTCTGCAGCCGCGGCTCGCGCGTTCAGATCGGCAATCTGTTCTCCGATTTCTCGCACGCGTTGCTCCAGTTCACTCGTCGCTTCGCCGCGCGATTTTTTTCCGCCGATCTCTTTGCTCGATCGCTTGCGATCGGCGTTTAATTGTTGCAGCGCAGTTTCAGTTTTCCGGCGCTCCGCGTCTACACGCAGCACGTCGTCGATCTTGGCTTCGTCCCCCCCACCCCGCGCAGCAAGTCGCTCGCGAACAAAATCCGGTTTCTCCCGAATCAGACGGATATCGAGCATGGCGCAGACTATCAACGAAGTTAAAACGTTACAAATGTTACCACGTTAAAACGGCCTTCTTTTGTAACATGTAACTCTTTTAACCTTGTAACTGCGTTGTATAATTTCCTCGTGGAACGACTCAACCTCCTTGCGGTCGCTCTCGGCCTTGCCGCGCTCGCCGGGATTAATCTTTACCTGACAGTCTTCGTCACCGGCCTGGCAATTCACTTTCACTGGATCACTCTGGCACCGCAGTACCAATCGCTCGAGATCCTCGGCAATCCGTGGATCATCACAATTGCTGGCATTCTTTATTTCCTGGAATTTTTCGCCGACAAAATTCCATGGGTCGATTCCATCTGGGACGCCGTTCACACCGTAATTCGCCCTATTGGCGGCGCGCTACTTGCAATTCAGGTGCTCGGTCATCCAAGCCCGGCGTTCACGGTAATCGTCGCATTACTCGCGGGTGGCACGAGCCTGGTCGCACACACCGCAAAAGCGGCTACGCGTCTTGCCAGTAACTCATCACCGGAGCCATTTTCAAATATCGGGTTGAGTCTGGGCGAAGACGCGGCGGTGCTTGGTGGACTCGCTCTCGTTCATTTCAATCCCGTGCTTGCACTGGTCATCTTTCTGATCTGTATCGGTGCCTTCCTCTACTTTGCGCCAAGGATTTTGCGCGCGATGAAAGTGAAGATCTGGCTGGCTTGGCGGAAGCTGAATGGACCAGCCGATCGCGACGCGCCGGTGAAGTTACCGGTGACGTTACCAGCGCGACTCGCACCCGTTTTCGGCCGGGAAAATGTTCTGGGCGAAACGATCATGTGGGCTGTGCCTTGCGTTAGTGGGCGCGCGCGACGGATTCCGGCAAATCTGTTCGGTGCGCTTGTTGCCACGAACGAGGAACCGCGCAGACTCATTTTTATTGCACGAAAAGCAGGACAACCATTTGTGCGTACGATCGATCTCGAAGGAGTCAATGTTGCTCGCGAGCCGAAATTTCTTTCCGAGAACCTGGTAATCTTCCCCGCTGCCGGAAAAGGCCCAAAGTATTTGTTCACTTTCCCGAGACCGCACGCGGCTTTGGTCGAGCAGATCGTCGAGGATTTGCGCCGGCGGTTGAGCGAACCTGCGTTGCAGGACCAAGTCGCCACGGGATCCGCGAGCCCGGTTGGATAGTGGTCGCCGCGGCCTGGTTTCGGCGTCAGCGCAAAGTTCGCGATGGCGGGACATCATCGCCAGCACGCGGGACGCGTGCGCTACCCAGGAACCCGGCTCACGCCGAACGTGACATTTACGGCTGGTTTTTTCATAATCTGCGCGTGACGACTCTCGCCGATCGTTACGCACAGTTGCGTGATACAGCTCGTGTTCGGGAACGTGCGCTGTTCGTCTCCCCGCGGATTCCATCGGAGCTCGAACTGCAAGCGCGTTGGTTTGCCGGAGATTTTGGGAAACATTTCGTCAGCACCAGCGGAGACCGAATAGACGTCGCGCAATTCGGCACGTGGAATCGCGAAGCCGGTCCTGATTTTCGCGACGCTGCGATTCGAATCAATGACGGTGATCCAGTTCGCGGCTGTATCGAGATTGATCTCCTTGATCGCAGTTGGGAAACGCACGGCCATGCGACGAATCCAGCTTTCGAAGAGACCGTGTTGCACGTGTTCGTCGAGAAGAGCGACCGCGAATTTTTCACGCGGACAAAATCGAACCGCAACGTGCCACAGGTTTGTATTGATCCGGCAGTTCTCCCGGACGCATCCGCCGGGAATATTCCACTAGCGCGACCGGGCCGTTGCCAGGCGCCGCTCAAGGACTTGCCCGAAGAACGTGTGCAGAGCATTCTCCATGCTGCGGCGCGATTTCGCTTGCGACAAAAGGCTGCGCGCATTCGTCACAAGATTGACAGTCACGGACGCGATGAAGTGCTCTTTCAGGAACTGGCAGCGTCGCTCGGTTACAAGGAGAATAAGCTGCCCTTCACGCTGATCACGCAACGGTTGCCATTGAAATCTTTGCGCGAAGCGACGTCGGATATTGAATCGATGCTTTTCGGCGTGGCCGGTTTCCTGCAAACGGCCGATCTCGATGCTTATAAAAAATCGGCACGCGAATATGTGCGCCGGTTGTGGGACCGCTGGTGGCCGCATCGTAACCAGTTGCAGCGGCTGATTTTACCAGGCAAAATTTGGCGCCTCAGTAGCACACGGCCATTGAATCATCCACAGCGCCGACTGGCGGCGCTGGCAATCCTGGCGCGCGACTGGCTTCGTCTTCAGCGCGCCACGGGTAAGGGCAGCGTCGACGCAGCAAAACATTTCTTTCAAACGCTGGATCATCCGTTTTGGAATTTTCACTACACGCTCACCTCCAAAGCTGCGCCCAAAAAAATGGCCCTGATTGGCGAAGCGCGTGTTGCCGACATCCTTGCCAACGTGTTGTTTCCGTTCTGGCTGGCGCACGACCTCGACCCTTCGGCTTCCATCGGGAGAAGTGTTTGGGTGGAATATGCGAAGCTACCTGCGCAATTATCGAACCGACGACTCGAGACGGGTGCGACGCGTCTGTTTGGAAATAATCCACGCCGGAAACAATTTTTGAAAACCATCGCGAACCAGCAAGGTTTGCTTCAAATTTACGAAGACTTCTGTATGCAGGACAACTCCGATTGCGCGCAATGCCCGTTCCCGGAGCAGATGGCCAAATGGAATGTCGTGCTGTAGTGGCGGGCGTATCGCCCGCATGAACTCCGACTTGCGGCTGACACAGCCGCCTCTACAGCTTCAACGAAATGATTGTGCAAAGCGATCTGAGGCAGCATAATCCCCACGCGATGCAGAAAACTCCAGGTCGCCGCCCTGCCGCCTTCACCCTGATCGAGTTGCTCGTTGTCATTGCGATCATTGCGATTTTGATCGGCCTGCTCTTTCCCGCTTTTCGTGCCGTGCAGGATCAAGCAAAGAGAACACAGGCAAAAAACGATCTCACCCAGATCGTAAACGCGGTGAATGCGTTTTACACTGACTATGGCAGATACCCGCTCGTAATTGCCGACACGACCTACGGACCCGCAGCCACCCCAAACAACACGTTATTCAATGTGTTGCGCGCAATGGATGCAACTAACAATCCGCGCCAGATTGTCTTTATCAACCCGCCATATGTGAAAGATTCCGCTAATCCACGCTCGGGTATCGGAACGGCTGTAGCGAACTTAGGCCAATACTTTGATCCGTGGGGAACACCGTACCGAGTCGCGATTGATGGCGATTACAATAATCAACTTACAAATCCTTATACTGCCGACACCGGCGCCGGCCCTGGAACACTGAACATCGGAGTGATCGCTTGGTCGGCCGGAAAAGATGGACAGGCTCCCGACAACGGCGGAACTCAGACTTTCACGAACTCTGACGACGTAATTTCTTGGCAGTGATTGTTTTGCATGGACGGCGCTTTAGTGTCCGCTGTCCTCAGCGGAAAAAAGGCCGCGTGATCTCGTCCGCCAATGTGCGCCGAGGACAGCGCACGCGTAGAACATCAGGGGATATTGACTATTCACTATTCACGAGTCACCATTCACTCCTTCGCAAAACGCGGGTGTAGTTCAATGGTAGAACGGCAGCTTCCCAAGCTGCACACGGGGGTTCGATTCCCCTCACCCGCTTTTCACAGGCTAAACGCCTTTTCGTAAGCGTCAACTGACAACAAAAACTGACAACATGTCTACCGATGTCCAAACATGGTGTTTCCCGTTGTCCCAAGTGATTCTTGTTTATTGCTCCAGCCTTCAGCTTTGCTCTGAATGAACGAGGCTGAAGCTTTTCATCCGTCCGCACAGCGAAACGCTTTCCATCGTTCGCCCGCTAGAATACACGATGCTTCACACGCAACGCTAGCGATTCTCACTTACCCGTTGTCTTCCTATGGTCCCTTCAGCGCGGGTTTGTATCCCGCCTGGATTGCGTCCTGCTCGGTCATGTATTTGCCGTTCCTCGTCGTGCCGTAAAAACGCGAGCCTTCCCTATGGTAAACACCTATCTCGGTGTTAACCCACACTTGGCCATGGCCTCCGCCCGGCGCGGGTGGGTTGGCCGCTTCGTCGGTGGTGCGCCCTGCGGGCATCGGGCGTGCAGCCCGACGCGCTTTCCTTTTAGCCTTCGCTTTCTTAGGATTGGGTTTTGCTTTGGGCGAAGGCGTTGGCGACGCGGCGGGTGAGGGCGATGCGGTGGGCGTTGGCGTGGCGACGGTTGGCGTTTCTGTCGTGCTTGGCGTTTCTATAGCCACAGGCCAATTCTCGCGAGTCGGTCTATTTGCCAGATATTGGGCAATCGCAAAGACAATTACGACAGTTACCGAAACCATTCCAACTCCAATTGCCCAGCGTGCGAGGCGCTGAGTTTGCTGATGCTTAGCGTCGCCATGCCTTATAGCGATCTCGCTGCATATCAGTGTCAGTCGTTCCGACGCGGTTATGATTTCATCTGGAGGAAGCGTCGAGTCAGACTGGATTTCCAAGAAATAGTCCTGACAATCCCGGAGTTCTTTCTCTCCAAAGACGCGAAGTTTGCTGGGCTTGGTCCTATCGACCATTTTCCAAAAGTTGGATCGGTCTTCCATAAGGCTCATTTCGGCTTAGGCTTCGCCTTCATGATAACTTTTCGATGAAGCGGGCAAGTGATCGAGACGCAGGAGCAGGCAGGCGATTTCAAAGAGTGGTGATTTTTTTGATCGCGCAAGAGCGCTTGTTTTGGGTAACATCGCGCATTGGACATAAAAATTACGCCTATTGGGCCGAATACTCGTTAGCCTGCGTGAACACGATCTTTAGAACACAATTTCTATCAGGTCTTGCCTGGGAGCAGGGAGACAAGCTCCCAGTCCCTCAAGAGCGGTCGCCAGTCTGGTGTCCCACAAGCTCAGTAGCGAGGTAGCGTGAAAAAGCCAGAAAACAAGCGCGTCACGGCGGGAGGTCGTGCAGTGTCGAGGCAGCCGAATCCTCCCGCATCGGACCCGAATGTCATGGTCCAGTGGGTTTTGCGCGAGGCATACTTAGAGACCACCGAGGATCTACGCGCCTATGCGGAAAAGGTGAGGGATTTGAACAGGAACAAAAAGGCTGTCCGCCAGTACCTGGCCGCTCTACGACAGTTTAAGGCTAGCGTGATGTCTGCGGCGCGCGAGCGCGGAGTTGACTCGTGTCGCGGTGACAAGAATGACCTCGCGATCCTCGCCAAGCTGTTCAAGGAGCGTGCCCACCCGTACGATGTAGGCGAGGTCGAGTACGAACTATGCATTCCCAATCGTGTACCTCCCGCAACAGTGAACGGTGTCGCGCCGCTGGACCACGAGATCGCGCGCTGGGATGAGCGGTTGACTACGATGAGTGACGACGCCCAGCTTGCCACCCTTGACCTCCAGAATACGCTGCAGAAGCAGCAACAGATTCTCCAGACAATGAGCAACATCTCGAAGATGATGCACGACGTGACCATGGCGGTGATTCGGAACATAAAAGAGTAAGAAGATTGCGAGGGAAGCAGGAAGTGTGATTGAGATGTACGAGCACAAGGGCAAGTTCAAAGAGTGGTGAAGATCAATTTCTTTTTTGATCGCGCGGGCGCCTGCTCCTTGTCGCGTGGCGGAAATCTACCGATATCTCGTTAACCCACCACCCTTTGCTTCCCTGCCGCAAGGATTTACTGATTAAATCAACAGCAGGCTCACACTCCCGGCCCCCCCTATCCGCCACGGAGCCCAGCGGCAAAGGCCGCCTCGACTTAATTCATTATTGCAGCAAGAACCCCCGGTTTGGAGAAATTATCTTATCTTTGCTCATAATTGCGGCGCGCTTTGTCGCGTGCGAGTCTTGGCGCAATGCTTTATCGCAAACCAGTTCTGGCAGTGTTGCTGGGACTGATTTTCCTTTCGTTTTTCGGAACGCTTGGCGCGAGCGCGTCGATGTTTCCAGGGAATTACGACTGGCGTTACCGCGTGATTTCCAACTTGCTCTCGCCACGCGACAACCCCCACCATTATTGGCTGCCCGCTTGCGGAATGGCGTTCGCAGGATTGTTGACGCTGCCGTTGGCCGGATATTTGCGGCGGCATTTGGAAATCGCTTCGCCGCGCGCGGCACGGGTGAGCGGCGCGGCCTTTATGGCGGGAATTGT
>JBKPDP010000087.1:0-33645 GCA_046727935.1 Verrucomicrobiota bacterium
GTCCTGACTTTAGGACTCGCGGAACTCGCCCGCGTGCTCATTCGTCTCAATCACGTTGCCAACTTCATCATCAAAGGCACAAATCGATGTTTAGAACCATCACCATTGGACGCCAATGAGCAGACGCCCGGAGTAATACAAAAAGGTGAAGTCACCACTCTTTTAGACCCGTTGATCGACAGCCAGGAGTCGATGAGTTTGCTGAAACGCTGCCTGAAGTAGAATAGAGTACTATGACAGAAAAATTCATACCTTTAACAGCATCGTTGATCTCCGCTTACGTGGCTCTCTTGGCCGAACCTTGTTTAGCTCAACCTATGCCGAGGTTTCTCGAAATCGGGAAATCGTACACCCTAAGTTATCAGGGTGACAGACGTTTTAGGGTGATAGAAATCGGAAACGACGGGTGGATTAGAGTCCTAATGCAGACGAACCAGCAAATCGCATGGATCAACATTAATCAGGTTGTTCTGCTTGCTCCGTGGCCCCTTCAACATCAATGAGGACCATCTGAGCCGGTGGGTGGTGGTTTACGGGAGCGGTTCTTAATAGTGGAATAGCCGATTCGCTCACCACTCTTTGAAATCGCCCTCGTGCTCCTGCGTTTCAATCACGTTGCCAGCCCAATCGTAAACGCGAATCACGGCATCCTGTGAGCGGCTACGGCGCTTTGCGTATCAATCAGTAAACGCAGCTTTGCCGGTGAAGTACTGGGAAATCATCGCTGACAAACTCAGCAACACCGGATGGAGCTGAGGCTGTGTCTCAGCCGTGGATTGCGACGGCCGAACGATCTGGATCGTGGACGCGCATCGCGACGATGGGAAGCGTTACGTTGTGCGCGCTGATGAAAAGCTGACTGGGTTTTTGGAACTGGAAGCAGCGATTCGCCCTGCCAGCATCGAACTCAGCTTGCTAATGAAACCGGTCTTAACAACGCAATTTACGCCGCAACGCAACCAAGCCGAGTAAAGCACAACCGAGCAGAGAAACTGTCGAGCCGCCATCAGGGATACCCGGGACACCCACCGACCCGATCTGGAGCGTGAAGTTCTGGTTCGCTAGTCCAGTCCCCCACGTCCATACGTAGGTGCCGGGCGTCAGGAAGAGGCTTGCAAAAGTCGCGTTGTTAAAGGTCATGCTATCCGATAGAGCAGCACCGGAA
Organism: Verrucomicrobiota bacterium; assembly: GCA_046727935.1. GTDB lineage: Bacteria > Verrucomicrobiota > Verrucomicrobiia > Chthoniobacterales > UBA10450 > Udaeobacter. The sequence continues at coordinate 1,166 of JBKPDP010000087.1, forward strand.
GCATAGCCCTGTGGCACGAACAAAAGCCCTGATCTATACTAATTCCGACTAAGTCTCCGCTGCCAGCGTCGGGGGATACCCGGCAGCAAGATCGAGGTCATGGCGGCAGCTAGCAGGCGTGCTGACGCGAAGATGTTTGTGAGGTGTGTTGTCATGTTTTATCTCCTTTGTTGAATTTTTTATGACGACACTTTAGGGACTGCCTTAAGTCGCCACCAGAGCCACTTCGCACATTTCGTACGAGCCATTTCACCTAAATGGCATTGTGTTACCGCCGGGCGTTTTGTGTATCGGGGAAAAGCACCGATTTTTGAGCTAGCTAATCCTTGAGCCACGCCGTGACGAACAGCGCCAGCACCGACAGGAGAAGTGCGACGAGCGTGACGCGCCGGTCGAACTGCCGATCGCGGACGTAAGTGCGGCGCTCCAACTCCATGTCTAAGAGCGCGCGATTGAAGGGCGAAGTGCCGGAGCGAAGCTTCGCCTCGAGCAGTGCGCCGAGCGATTGCTTGCGCATAGCTCGTTTCGACGTCTCGTCGCCGAGCGCGCAGAGCGCAGGTCGAATCTCCGACTCCGGAGAATCTCCGCACTGCGGCCGCATTAAGCGCCTACTAGCATGCGACGAGATCGCTCTGAGAGAGATCGCTGGTCTTACGAAACCGCTGCTCTACCAGCTGAGCTATGTCGGCGCGAGCGGGCAAACATTGCATTGTGGCAAGGCCGTAGGCAATAGCACACCGCAGGTTTGCCTTCTCTTACTCATATTTGTGATCTTGCTCGTGATCGAGATTGATTCGCCTTTCTTCGGCGCTCTGTAGGCGCTTCGCTGTGCGAAATGCTGGGAGCAACACAAGCCCAGGCTGCCAACTGTCGCCTTGAGTCTTTGGACTCCGCGCATCGGCGCGTCTCACAGAGACGCGGCTACAACTACCGCGGCAGCACGAAAGTCTCACCAATTTCGCGCAGCGCAATGCGTTCAGGAGCGTTACGAAGGGCGGCTTGGAAGCGTTCGATCGGTTCCCGCAATGGCTCGAAACTGAGCCGAAACGTTTGATGATGCACCGGCATGATAAATCGCGCGCCAGCGGCGTTTGCCATCTCCACTGCCTGTTCAGGTGTGCAGTGCGAATAAATCCAGGGGTTGTACGCGCCGATTGACATGATCGCGAGATCGATTTCTCCATAGTGTCGTAGCTTTGCAAAGCTGTCCGTCATGGCAGTGTCGCCAGCGAAGAGAATGCCCAGTCTCCCGCAACTGCGGGACTCAATTAAATAACCATTATAACCGCGATGGGTGTCGCGCTGCGTTCGCGCGCCCCAGTGTTTCACTTGAAAGGCGCTGATCGCAATGTTGTCCTTCGTTTGGCTGGCGATTTTGAAGACTTTCGTTTCGCCCCAGCGAAGTTCTGTGATGTCTCGGAGACGTGTCCATTTTAGCAAATCTGCGGTGTTTGGAGCAGTGATTACGCTGGTGTCTTCATTAAAGCGGTGGAGAGTTCGCAAATCGAAATGATCAAAGTGCGCGTGGGATAGAAGGATGAGGTCGATCCGAGGCAGTTCGTGAAATTGGAGCGCAGGCGCGGTTAATCGCTTCGGACCAATGGTAAATCCCGGCAACCGAATTCCGATACGCGGAAAGAGCACCGGGTCGGTCAGGATCTTGATGCCGAAGAAATTGACGAGCACCGTAGCATGACCGATCCAGGCCGCCGTTACGTGTGCGTCGTTCCACTTCAAAGGCTCGGGTTTGGCGAAAGCGGGAGCGATCGGACGCCAACTTTCGATTGTCCATTCACGCCAAAGATGGAGAAGCCAGCGGCGCACCCGCGCGCTGCGGAAAGTTGGTTGATCGGGTGTATCCACTAAATGCTTCGGATAACGAGAGCATAGATTAGTGTGTGGAAGTGTTTGGTCTGTAGTCTCTAGGGGAAGCTGACAGCTTCCCCTACAAAATTTTCTTTCTCGCTGAGAAATTGGTCGGCCTACTCCCTGCCAAATAATCCTTTGAGAGCTCTCCAGAAAGTCCTGCCCACCTTGGGCGGGCCGGCACGCGCGACGAGTACGGGACAATTTGCACGATTTAAAATGCTGCGGGTCAGATCGCCCATGATATAATGGCGAAGCAACCCGCGCGCCTGTGAGGTGCCGGTCACGATCAAATCGTAATCGCCGACGCGTACTTCCTCGAAAACTTGATCGATTACAATACCGTGCCGGAGACGCACGTTAGTGGAAACGCCAAGGCGTTCGAGCTCTCTTTTTTGCCGGCGGAGATTTGTCCCAAGCTCCGATTTTGATTCGAGTAGCTGATCGACGTTCTCTTCCAAGCGAACCAGGTCGGCGTACATGGCAGGCGGCTCAGCCATGACGTGCAGCAATGTGACTGAAGCGTTTACGGCAGCAGCCAGCTTGCCTGTGAATTCCACTGCTTTCTCGATAAATTCTTTTCCGCCGGTGCAAACCAGAAAACGTTTCAATTGTTTGCGTTCGCCAATGGCCACCAGCACCGGGGGCTGAATGGCCTTGATCACTTCGTAGGTCTTTTCCGAGCGCCAATAATGCCCCGTTGCGCCAGTCCACCGCGCACCGATGACGACGAGATTGTAGCCAATCTTTGAGGTTTGATCCAGAATCTGGCGTACCGGTTCGCCCGCGCGCACGACGATATCCGGTTGCGCACTTTGTGTTCGCAGAGATTGCGCCTGTCTTTCAAGCGCTTCGCGCAGTGGGCGCTCATCGCTCGACTTTTCGGCGATGCCGAGGAGAGTGATTTGAGCTTTCAGCGGGCTGGCCAGGAATGCTCCCAGTTCGATTGCATTTTGGGCGGCCGGCATTCCATCGCTGCAAATCAAAATTTTCATCGCTAGAGTTTTTGGCCGGTCATCAGCGTGTAAATAACAATGGCCGCGCCGATCAATGGCAGTGGTACAAAGGCCAGCCGAATTTTCGGCCCTGCGAAATATTGTGTAGCGACCACGCCGATCTGCGCACCGATGACCGCGCCGGTGTGCATGACGAGCGCGATCAGAATATCCACGTTGCCTTTGATCGCGTGGGTAATCGTTCCATAACTGGCGGAAATCACGATCTCAAAAAGATCGGTTCCCACCGCCAGGTGCGTAGGAATCCCAAGCACATAGACCATCGACGGCATACGAATGTAACCTGCGCCGCCGCCAAGAAAACCGCTGAAGAGTCCGCCAACAAAGGCGACCAGAACAATGGTCCAGAGGGAAATTTCGCGTATGCCTGAAGTGGGCAGGGCGATCATCGGCGGAATTTTCATCCGCTGAATCGTTTGCGTAACAGGCCCGAATGCGGAGCGATCTTTTTTGGACTCGGCGTCTCTCACAAGCTCGGCCCGCGATCGCCTTTTGTCTGACTGCAGGGTTTTCCGGCTTTCCCAAAGCATGAAGATCGAAATGCCGAAATAAACGACGATCGCGACAAAGCTCACCACCGTGTTCACGTTGCCTGCGCGTTTTAGCGCCTGAATCAACTGCGCCCCGACTTCAGCGCCACCGATTGTTCCCAATGCCATGATTAGTCCTAGTTTAAGATCGACATTACCCAGCGTGCGATGCTGTCTGGCGGCTACGATCGATTTCCCGACGATATGCGCCAGGTCCGTTCCAACCGCATAATTCCAATCCACTCCCATCAGACGCAGCGCGGGACCGGCAATGAAACTTCCGCCGACACCAAAGAACCCACCCAAAATTCCAATGATAAAGCCGACAACGACCAGATAAATCGGGTTGATGTGCGCGTTGGAGATTGGAAAAAACATGAGCTATGTCCGGCGCCCTCGTAGGAAGCGAAACAGGAGTGTCGTCACCGTGTCCAGAGCAACGGCCTGACCGGCGATGAGCAAAATTGCGACCGCCGCATACATGTAACGATGTTGGGACTCGAGGCGAAACAACCAATCGCCAAGGAGATGGAGAACCAGAAAGAAATAGCAGATAACGAGAACCGAATAGACCGCCAGTTCGATAGCGAAAGCTCGCAGACTCTTGGCAGTTCCCTTTTTCATGAGGCAGAGATCGTTGAAACGTTGAACCGTTAAAGCGTTGAAACGGGAAGTCCATTGGAGCATTCCGATTGAACGCTTCAACCCTTCATCGCTTCAACCTTGCCTGGCGGTTGCGCGCAAGCTCGGGAACTGGCAAATTGAATTGCGTAGGGCGCGTTTCTTTCTAACGTTCCACTTCACTTTTTTGGGAAAAAACCATGGCCGACGCCGCGAACAAATACGCCGAGAACGTACCGGGCAAATTTTACGTCGATGATCAGTGCATCGATTGCGATTTGTGCCGCGAAACCGCGCCTGCCAATTTCAAGCGGAACGATGACGGCGGCCATTCCTACGTCTATAAACAACCGGAGACGCCGGAAGAAGAAGGACTTTGCAAAGAAGCGATGGAAGGCTGTCCGGTCGAAGCGATTGGCAACGACGGCGCGTAAATGGTAGGGCGCGACCGCCGGGCGCGCCGCAAACGCGTGTGAATGCGCAAGCAAAGGCCGAACGCACAACGCCCAACACCCAACGTCCAACTGAAAACGTTCCGGTCGCACTGAGCATCGCTGGTTCCGACAGCAGCGCCGGCGCTGGTATTCAGGCCGACCTCAAGACGTTTTCAGCGCTCGGTGTTTATGGATTGACCGCTGTTACCTGCGTCGTCGCGGAAATTCCCGGAAAAGTTTCGCGGATTGAGCCGGTTAGCGCGGAAATTGTTCGCGAGCAGATCGAAGTGCTCGCAAGACGTTTTCAGATAGCGGCGATCAAGACTGGTCTGCTTTGCTCCGCGGAAATCGTTTCTGCCATCGCGAAGGCGCTACGGGGCCTGGACAAAATGGTTACATCACGGATCCCACTTGTGATCGATCCGGTCTTTGTCGCAACGAGCGGCGATCCTCTCCTTGAACCGGCGGCTGTCGAAACTTATGAGAAAGAATTGTTCCCACTCGCGAGCTTAATTACGCCAAATCTCGATGAAGCGGGGCTGTTATTTGGAACGAAAGTTAAAGATCGGCAATCAATGCGTGTTGCGGGGAAAGAGTTGGAGAAGAAATTCGGAACTGCGATTCTTCTCAAAGGCGGTCATCTGGCGGAGGACCGCGCTATCGATCTTCTGTTTGCCGATGGGGAAGTTGTCGAGTTCTCAGCGCTGTTCGTTCGCGGCGTCGCAACTCATGGCACCGGCTGCACATATTCGGCAGCGATCACGGCCGGTCTTGCCAAGGGCCTGTCTCTCGAAGAGGCGATTAGACATGCCAAGAAATTCGTGACCGAATCGATTCGTAGTCATTTCCAATGGGGCCACCTTCACGCGCTTAATCATCCGATATGAATGGGAGGGCGCGACCGTCGGGCGCGCCGCGACCGGTCCCGGATCATTCAGTGATCCGATCCTTACGACTTCATCTACCTTCTTCACGTTTCTTCTCCCAACGTTTTAACTGCATAGCTTCGAGTGCAGCCGCAGTTTCCGCCTGTTTTTTGCTGCGCCCGCTGCCCTGCCCGAGAACGATTCCCTCCCAAACAACTTGTGAGACAAACGTCTTCTCATGCTCAGGCCCGCTTTGCGAAACTAATTCATAGACCGGACTGCGCGGCGAGATGCTTTGTAACAACTCCTGAAGCTGGCCCTTGGGATTAATATCTACTGGCGTTTCCGCGAGGTGCTCGAGATCGCCGCGAGTCTGCGTCAAGATGAACTCTTTCGCCGCTTCGAGACCGCCATCGAGGTAAATGGCGCCGATGAGGGCTTCAAACGCGTCCGCTAATGTGGACGTGCGTCCCCGGCCGCCGCTGCTTTCTTCGCCGCGCCCCATCAAAATGTAACGACCCAATTCGAGCGTGGCAGCATGCGCTCGCAACGCTTCGCGAGAAACCAGTCGCGAGCGTAGTTTCGTTAATTGACCTTCGGCTTCGGCTCGAAAATGGCGAAACAGATATTCCGTGATAACAAGCTGGAGAACGGCGTCGCCCAAAAACTCCAAGCGCTGATAATCAAAATGATAACGTTGCGCCTCATGGCCGAGGCTCGGGTGTGTGAGTGCCTCCGCCAGCAAGAGTGAATTCCGGAATTTGTAGCCGATGCGTTCTTCTAGCGGTGTCACTTCTTTGCCATTCTGTGCGAAGTCGCGAAATCTCTCAACTCAGTACAATGGCTACGGTTTGCCTAGAAGGATAAGGCTTTGGAAGTAACAACAAAGCTAACCCAGAAATGGATCGTCGAAGAGGCAGCCGGCGCTATCGTTTTTGATAAACCTCGAGCGAGGTGACCACATCCAATGCGCGCTGTAACACTGGATCATACGCTGGCGGTGTCTCCGGCGCGCGGCCACGGCGTTGCTGCGCCGCCTCCGCTGCTTCCACTTCGGGATTTGTCCCGGCTAACAGCGCGGCCTCGTTCATGTGCGGGCGGCCCGCTTCGTAAACAAACGGTCCCATCCCCTTTTCACCGCTTAGTTGGAAAATCTGCCGCTTGTCTGCCGTCGACATCTCGACAGGCAAATCTGGTTTCACACCCTCGGGAAACAATGGACGACCATCGGGAGAAACCATTTCCGCGACGGCAACGCGTAGAATCTTGCCGCTAGGTAGTAACAAGTCGGAGTACTCAGCCGCGCGTCCGGCGGTGGTTTGCCCAATGACTAGGGCCTTGTTGTAAAATCGTAGTGCAGCAGCGACCGCTTCAGCCCCACCAACCGTATCGCCATCGGCGAGCACCATGACCAGGCCGCGAAATGCCGGATCACGATCAGAACTAAACACGCGGTCCTGACGTCCCGCGGGCTTGCGCAAGGTAAAAAGCGTTTTGCCCTTTGGACAAAACCGCTTCGCAAATTCGGCGGCTAACCCCCAATCAGATGTCCCCTGGCTGGCGCGAAGATCGACAATTAACGCGTTCACCTTTTTCGCGGCGAAATTGCTGAGGCTCTTGTCCAACGCCTGAAGATTAGCTGCGTTCAATGAACCGACGCGCACGTAACCGATGTGCCCTGCAATAATCTCACTGTAAAAGATGCTGGGCGTTTCCGCCGGCGCATTCTCCTTGGCGGGCAGGAGCATTACGCCGCGTGGCAGCCGAATCATGAGGCCTTCAACAGTGGCCCGATTCAACTCGGTGTCAGTAATTGCATCTGGATTTGTGAAATTACTTTTCAACAGCGTGACGACTGCCTGCAGGTCAGTCGGGTCTAACGAATTGACCAGATCTTCTGTCGTCGAGTTGGCCGAGGGCGAAGGCGATGAGAGCGCGGATGGTCTTGCTGAGCCGGCAGGCCCTCTTGAGGAGACTGGAGTTGGCGCCGGAATTTGCGCCAGCGCACTTATCGCCAACAAGAAGCTAATGAAGGGCAACGACGTGAATTGATACATTGGAAACTAGGATGCCGACCTTATAACGCATTTTCTAATTGCGCGAAAATTCGAAATCCGAATATCGAATTAGGAATTTTTCTCAGTTGGGTACTCCGAGAGCAATGTCGCGCCGGTAGTGGCAGCTCTCGAAATGAATGCGGGAGACAGCCTCGTATGCGCGCGAGCGTGCGGCTTCGAGCGTTGATCCAAGCGCGGTCACGGCGAGAACGCGACCGCCAGCAGTCTTAACTTCGCCGTTGGTCCGTTTAGTTCCAGCGTGGAAAATCTGGACATCTTCGAGCCTTGCCGCGTCGTCGAGACCCGAAATCGCTTTTCCAGTCTCGTATTTTCCAGGATAGCCTGCAGACGCGAGTACGACTGTCACCGCGGCGCGGCTGTCCCATTCGATCGCGTACTTGCTGACATCTCCATCGATCGTCGCTTTCAACAGCGGCAACAGATCGGATTTTATCCGGGGTAAGAGCGCCTGTGTCTCCGGGTCGCCGAAACGGCAATTGAACTCCAGTACACGCGCGCCGTCACTGGTAATTATTAGGCCTGGATAAAGGAGTCCGCGAAACGTGATTCCCTCTTGCAGGAGGCCGCGCAGCAGCGGCTGCATGATCTCAGTCTCGAATTGCGATTGCAGTTTGTTGTTCCAATTGTTGGCGGGGCTGAACGCGCCCATCCCGCCAGTGTTCGGACCCTGATCGCCGTCGAGAGCGCGCTTGTGATCGCGCGCCGATTCCAGCAGACGATAACTGGCGCCGGCAACCAGGGCGTGCAGCGAACACTCTGTTCCGCGCAAGAAATCCTCGATCACGATCCGTCGGCCTGCGTCGCCAAAGCGGCCCTGGTCCATCATCTCATTGATGGTGGATCTTGCCGTGTCAGCATCAGGCGCAATGATTACGCCTTTTCCCAGAGCAAGGCCGTCCGCTTTGATCACAATGGGAAATTTCACTCGCTCGCAGTAATGCAGGGCTTCGCTGCTGCCGGAAAACGTCCTCGCCTCGGCGGTGGGGATTCTCTGGGCACGCATCAGCTCTTTCGCAAAAATTTTAGACGCCTCAATGCGTGCTGCCGATTTGGTCGGACCAAACGCGCGCAATTTTTCAGCAGTAAAGAGATCCACAATCCCTGCGGCAAGAGGATCGTCCGGACCCACTACTGTCAGGTCGATACGATTTTCCTTGGCGAACCGAACGAGCGCCTTCAAATCACCAGCGGAAATGGCAACATTTTCAGCGATTGCCGCAGTGCCTGCGTTTCCGGGCGCGCAGAAAATGCGCTCGGCTTCTGAAGATCGCCCCAATTTCCATGCAAGCGCATGTTCGCGGCCGCCGCTGCCAATAACCAGAATTTTCATGGCGAATTGGTTTGACTGTAGAGGCAGCCGAGTCGGCTGCAAAGCTTTCGAAAATCGCAGGTAACAGGACCGTTACCATAATGAGTCCTGATGGTTGTGGTTCAGCGTCTTGCCATCTGGGATTGCTTCGGCGTATTCTTTGTTCTGTGAAAGGGATTCCTGGCACACTCCAGGGGGGCGGTGCAGCTTTCGCTACCACGCACTGGAGCGTCGTCGAGGCTTGCGCTGACGACGACGAGAATGCCGACACCGCCCTAGCTCGGCTCTGTCAAGACTATTGGCCGCCCCTCTACACCTTCGCGCGTCGACGCGGCAACACTTCAGCTGATGCGCAAGATCTCGTCCAGGGTTTCTTCGTTCACCTGCTGCAGATCAAGGCTTATGCCCACACGAACCGCAGGAAAGGAAAGTTCCGCTCATTTTTGCTCGCGTCGTTCAAGAACTACATGACGGACGCCTGGGATAAAGCGCGAGCAGCAAAACGTGGCGGCAATTTTGAGTTCGTGCTCCTGGATGACGAATTTGAAGCAGCAGAGGCCCTTTATAGGCGCGAACCAGCCGCCATGGGATTAGATGAAGAGCGGCAGTACGAACAGGCTTGGGCCGCTGCTCTGGTCGCCCGCGCCCTGGAACGAACCCAGAACGAATTCAACAACGGGTCGAAGGCACAACTGTTTCATGAATTAAAGCCGTTTCTTACTGGGGGCGTGGGTTTGCCCAGTCACGATGAAGTTGCCAGGCGACTCGATATCTCTATTGATACATTGCGCAGCCACCTTTCGCGACTTCGCGCGCGGTACCGCGAGTTGTTGCGCGAGGAAGTCGCTCGCACTCTTGGTGCGGCCGAAGACGTAGACGAAGAGCTGCGTCATCTCTGTAGAACACTTATAGCCAGCTAGCTGCTGAGGTGCTCGATGCCACTGGCTGACAAACAGGTTCTGCGCTGCGAGCAATGCGGTGCGCCGCTTGAGAATCCTGCGACAGCTGGAACAAATTCCGGTTGCTTAAACTGCCTGCTCCTTGGCGGTTTGACTGAAAGTGAGACCGTAAACCGGCGCTTTCAGCATTATGAAGTTTCCGTTTCATCGGACGGAGTCACTCCCTGGGAGCTTGGGCGTGGTGCAATGGGAACAACCTATCACGCAATCGACATCAATCTGGGTTCTCCAGTCGCGTTGAAGGTCATAAGCACGCGATACTCGGCCGATCCTGAGGCGCGTGAGCGTTTCCGGCGGGAAGCACAGACTGCCGCTCAACTGAGGCACCCGAATGTCGCGACGGTATTTCACTTTGGCGAGACTCCAGCCGGACAGTGTTTTTACGCAATGGAGCTAGTCGAAGGCGAAACGCTGGAAGCCCGTGTGCGTCGGGATGGACCGTTATCACTCTCGGCTACGCTGGATGTTGCCGAACAGGTTGCCCGCGCCTTAGCCGCTGCAGAGAAACATGGATTAATCCATCGTGACCTGAAACCAAGCAACATCATGGTTGTCGCGAACGATGCGGACAGTGCTGATGGCTTGGCCGTTAAAGTGATCGATTTCGGCCTCGCCAAGTCGGTTGTGGTGACGGAGGGTGCCTCAGATCAGACCCAGCCTCGTTTCTCCGGCACGCCGGGTTTTGCCAGTCCCGAGCAACTTACCGCGAGCAGCGGGTCGCCTGACGCGCGCTCGGACATCTATTCGTTAGGCGCAACGCTTTGGTATCTTCTTTCTGCCAAGCCGCCTTTCGCCGGGCGAACTCTGAGAGAACTTCGCGAAGAGCAATTTCACCGACTCCCAGTCGAACAGCTTACTGCGGCGAAGGCGCCAGGACCAGTGCTGGCACTTTTTTGTTCGATGCTGGCGGCTGACCCGGCTAAGCGGCCGCAGTCAGCTAGAGAGTTACTGGCCGAGTTGCGACAGTGTCGCAAGACGATAGAAGCAAGACCACGTCGCCGCAGGTTGCTGCAACTGGCAGCGCTTGTGTTGCTGGCCATCGGCCTTTTTGGCCTAACGAGTTATTTCTGGTACCGCCTGCACACCCAGGAACACGTCCCAGCAGTCGTCCCGGCGGCGCCGGGAAAGAGCATCGCGGTGCTGCCCTTTGAAAGCCTGAGTGACGAGAAGGAGAGCGCATTTTTCGCCGATGGCGTTCAGGACGACATTTTGACGAAGCTTGCGAAAATTCACGATTTGAAGGTGATCAGCAGGACCAGCGTGATGCAATATCGCGGGAAACGAAATATGCGCGAGATCGGCGCCGCGCTGGGAGTATCTCACGCGCTAGAGGGCAGTGTTCGCAAAAGCGGAACCCAGCTTCACTTGAACGCGCAATTAATCGATACGCGCCGCAACACCCATGTTTGGGCCGAACAATACGACTGCGATTTAAACGGCGTTTTCGCAGCGCAGAGCGAGATCGCACTAAAGGTTGCAGACCAGCTTCATGCCAAAATGTCCACTTCTGAGAGACTGGACATGGCGCGCCCCCCAACGGCCAATCTTGCCGCCTTCGAGCTTTATACCCGTGCCAAGAATCTTCTTTTAACGACGAGCTTTACCACTAACGCAAAAGCGAATTTGCTGCAGGCGGCTGATCTGCTGAACCAGGCGATCGCGAACGACTCATCTTTTTTTCAAGCGTACTGCCAGCTCTCTCACACTCACGACCTCCTTTATTTCTTTGGCTTCGATCGCCCGCCCGCCCGCCTGGCGTTAGCTGAATCAGCCATCCAGGCGGCATTTCGCCTCCGACCCGATTCGGGTGAAGCGCATCTCGCACGTGCCGAAAATCTTTATCGAGGATACCTTGATTATAATGGCGCCCTGGCTGAACTGGAACTGGCCCGTCAGAGTCTACCTAATGATCCTTTGGTGTTTGAGCTGAAGGGCTACATCGAGAGGCGCCGAGGGAAGCAACAAGAGGCGTTGCAGAGTCTTGAGCGCGCGGTGGATCTTGACCCGCGGAATTTTTTCACTCTGCAACAGATTGCGGCAAGTTACGACCTGCTTCAGCGCTATGCCGACGAAGCAACCATGCTGGAGCGCGCGCTGGCCATCAAGCCGGGCGATCTCGATACGAAGATCGCGCGCGCGTTGGTACAAATAGATTGGAAAGCCGATACCCGCCCCCTCCATCAATTGATTGACACAATTCGAACCACAAATTCCGCAGAGCTTTCTGATTTCGCCGATGCCTGGCTCACGTGCGCGCTCGCGGAGCGGGACGCTACTGCAGCAAGAGCCGCGCTAAACGCATCAGGCGAAAACCCCTTAAGCGACGATGTTATTCAGTTCAATCGTCCGTTTATGGAAGGCGTTATCGCTCGCATGACAAACGACAGTGACAAGGCACGGGTTGCTTTCACCGCGGCGCGCGCAGAGCAAGAGAAAGTGGTGCAAGCTCAACCAAATTACGGCCCACCGCTGTGCGTGCTTGGTTTGATTGATGCTGCTCTGGGACGAAAAGAAGACGCATTGCGAGAAGGCCGGCGCGCAGTTGAGCTTCTTCCGGTGGAAAAAGATGCAATCAATGGTGTACGCATGATCTGTTATTTGGCGATGATCGCTGCTTGGGCTGGCGAGAAAGATCTAGCCTGCGAGCAGCTCGCGATGGCAATTCATCCACCAGCTCCCATCACCTACGGCCAGCTGAAACTTTTACCATTTTGGCTTCCACTCCGCGGTGATCCGCGTTTCGAAAAAATCGTCGCCTCGCTGGCACCAAAATCTAACTAACCAGAGGCAACGAAAGTCTCTAGGCCTGGAACGGAGCAGGGAATTCGTTTCCCTTCGTGACCTTCTTTTCAAAATCTTCGTCCCTGTAACTCCCTCACACCCGCGGTGATGTCGGTCGAAGGAAAAATTCCGGCATTTTTGCAATGCCGAACAGTTTTCTCCTTTGGAAGGAGATGAACAAATGATGGCTGACCGAAGTGAGGATGGAACTTCGCAAAATAAAAACAGAGACTTTGTGTCCAACGACTGGGGCGTTTTGAGGCTGCCAAATGGCTCGAGCACTTGGGTGGTGGCCGGCACGGGTCTGCCGAACGTCGAAGTTGCCGGTCTCACGATCGTGCCAAGTGCACGAAAGCTTTATGCCGCGACGCATGGCCGAGGCGCGTGGCAATTAACACTACCGTAGTGGTTGAAGGGGGCGGGATCGGGTCAAATCCCATCCCGCTCCAAAATCAAAAAGCTGGAGCGTAAATGACAAGGCAGCGCCGGTGGCAGCTAAAAATGGTGCGCGAAGGCAAATGCAAAATCTGCGGCACGCCAGCTGTGACAAGAATGCTTTGCGAAAAACATCGGCTCGCCGCGAATAGACGCGGGCGCAACGCCGTCCACAGGCGGTGCGGTGGGAGGCGTCGCTACAGCGGTGCCGAATACGCTGGCGGCAAATACCCAACGACCATCTTTCACTTTCCTAAATGGTTGCTCAGCGAGCCGTTTGTGCTGCAATATTACCCGCAGGCCCGGATCTTTTCTTGTAGGCGGCTCAATGACGAGAATGCGCCGATCGGCTTTGGCAAGTCCGTCACACAAGCGGCGAAGCGCTCGTTGCGCTGGGCAAAGAAGGAGCCCGAAAGGAGGAAGCAATCATCGGCGACAAGTATTGAACGGGCGCGGAAACTCTGGGCGACACGAAATCTTCGAGCGAGCACGACGCGCGTTGCATCGAGAACAAGGGATGGCAAAGCTACCGCCTCGTGACAGGCAGTTTCTCCTTGCCCGAATCGGAGGCCTGAGCTACGCGGAAATGGCCGGCGATGCGGGCTGACGCGGGCCCGCGTTCATCGGGTCGTCACCAAGGCGCTTGATACGCTCAGGAGGGCTTATGGTCCACGAATGCCACGACTTCTCGCAGTGGTGTGGCGGGCGTTATTTTTCGATCCCGAATGCCTCGAGATTGACTCCGGCGTTGCTGGAGCAATGGGTAGGCCTGCCGCGCCGTAGCCTCGCGCAAAGGCGGGTGATTCCGTTCGAAGAAAAATTCCGGCATTTTTTTTGCAATGCCGCGCCGTTTTTTCCTTTGGAAGGGATGGACAAACACGCGGACGCAATCCACCGCGGACAGAATCAGAACTAAACTATGAATATTCCTAGCCTCATTCGTGAAGCAGTCAGTCGTGCTGTATCGGCCAATATCGGGGGTGCAGCCATCAAAGAAAACAGTCTGTTTAGGCCGGCTCGTCAGCTTTCGCCACAAAGTCTGTTCGCGGCCCATATCGCTGCAATGGCCCTGGTCCTCATAATGGTCCTCGGTCCGTCCACCGCCTCGGCAAGGCGGCCACCCACGCCCGAGAACTTTCGCGTGACGGCAGTAACGGCCTACACTGCTACGGTGGCCTGGGATCCACCCAGGAATAACTCAGGCGACTTCAATTACTATCTTTCGGGAGCCTATGGCGTTACCCCGGCCGTCCTGCCAAATACCGCCACGAGCCATACCTTCACGAGACTGCATTCGGCCAATGAGTATTGGTTCTTTATCTACGCAAGGGACGCAGGCGGAAACGCGTCCGGATCGGTCTCGGTGACGACCAGAACCCTTCATGATACGACACCGCCGTCAACGGGGCCGGTGATCACGGTAACAGAGGTCGGTTCCAACTACGTCTCCATTTCCTTGACTCCCGCACAGGACGACTGCCCTTTTCTCTCTTACCAAGTATCAGTGAATGACGACCCTTACACAGCCCCAAGCCCCAACCTGTCGACCACCGTTCGCTTTCTCCGGCCGGAGACGACCTACAGCTTGACCGCCCGGGGGCGCGATGAGGGGAATTTCTGGTCACCGTTCAGCGACCCCGTCACCGTGACCACCCTGCCACCCAATCCAAATGACCACACACCGCCGACCACACCCGCCAATTTGAGCGCGTACGGTTTTGGCGACGGCAGCACCGAGATGCAAATCCAGTGGGCCCAATCCACCGACGATTTCGATGTCCAATCCAACATCCGTTACGACGTTTACCTCAACGGTGTGCTGGAGGATGTCCGCTTTGGTTCCGGCGGCCCGATCAGCGCTTACGGTGTATTCGGAGAAAACACCGTCGAAGTCATCGCCTCGGATACTGCCGGCAACGCATCGCCGCCGGCCAGCACTACGATACTCTTTTAACTAGCTGAGTGTGCCACGCGGTTAGCCCAACAGCGAAGCGAAAGAAACATCGTCTAACAATCAGTAATTACGCAAACCAGCGCCGACAAAATAAAAACCAAATCTGGCAGCACTAACCAGACTTCATTGTATGAAAAAGAAATCCACGTCTCAATCAGCCTTCTTTAATCTGCGTGTTCTAGTTGCTTTCCCTGTTTTCCTCGTCGGCGTGTTTCTGGCGCTGTTTGCCGCGGCGAATCCGTCTAGCCCCGACCCGGTCATCTCCGTGACTCCCGGCAGCTTATCGGTGACTCTTCAGCAGGGCCAAGTAGAGAATCGAATACTGACCATCTCCAACTTGAGAGGAGCGGCGCTGAACTGGAGCCAATTCGGGGGGCCAGCTCAAGGATGCGTGCTGCCGAGCTGGGTGAGCGCACAGCCGTTCACCGGTTCACTTCGGAGCGGCCAATCCCAAGAGATGACCGTCACGTTCAACGCAGGCAACCTGCTCTCTGGCCCGTACACGGCGACGCTGTGTCTGAGCAGCAACGATCCCGAGCGCCCGCTGGTGACCGTGCCGCTTACCTTGACGGTCACAGCGGCCGAGGGTGCACGCATCCTCTTTAACCAGAGCCTCTTTTCGCTCGGGACGAACGGGTCTCCGGCAGGCGCCCCGACGCAGCGCCTTGTTCCACCCGGCGCCTTCGATGCCGAGGGAGCAGACGACTTTCTCATCCCAAACCCGGAGGGCTGGACGATCGGCGAGTTCAATTTCGAGCTCAGGCTGGGGGACTTCAGCCTTTTTTCCACTGAAGCCCCTGTCATGGACATCCGCGTGTACCCCGACGATAACGGCCAGCCGGGAGAGCAGGCTGTCTGCACCTACAACGGCATCAGCGGCGCCATGCACGGCCTCACACTGCTTCGGGTACCGCTGCCGGGACCGTGCGTGCTCGGCCCGGGTCGTTACTGGGTGTCCCTGCAGCGGAGTAACGGTCCGCTACGATGGGCCACGATCAGTCCTTTGCCACCGCCCTTCGTTCTCACTGAAAATGGTCGTTGGCGCAACCCTGGCGACGGGTTCGGGACCGGATGCACTGCTTGGTCCGACATTACAACTTGTCTTGTGGACGGGGAACCAATCGGCGGTGAAGGTCATAATCAATACCTGTTCCAAGTGTGCGGCGCCGCGACGGGTCATGGCGATGCCGTTGGCTGTGGCAACGAGAATGCCGAGATCAATCTGGCTGTGACGCTAGCCGTGGACAACGGCGACCCGAATCAGTGCGGCACGGCAACGACGCTGGACGTGGACGCAGGTAACCGCGTCAACGTTTGCTACACCGTCACGAATACCGGCAACGCAGCGCTGCCCATCCATTGGTTACGCGACAACCTGAACACGCGGCGGCTTTTTCATGGGCAACCGTTCGCTCCTGCGTTGTTACCCGGGGAGAGTTTCCACTTTAACCGGCTGATCACAGCAACGAGGTCGCAGGTGGTCACAGCGGAATCGCAAGCCACAGACGTGCTGCCCTGGTATTTCCCGCAGGTTCAAGGTTTCGACTTCGTCGATATCTCGGGCTCGGGCACTGCGCTCGACCTGGACGACGACGGCTCGGCCAACGTGACGATGCCGTTCCGGTTTAATCTGTTCGGCGTGGAGTCCGATCAGCTTTGTATTAACAACAACGGATTCATGTTGTTCGACTGGTCAAAGTCGTGCGATGGTTTCCATGAAGATAAGGGGATTCCGAATGAGATCGTCCCGTTAGGGTCTGCCCAGATCGCGCCGTTCTGGGACGACCTGTTCACGGGCGGCAATGTCTATTACGACGTTGTCGGTGAGCAGCCCCATCGCCGGTTCATCGTTCAGTGGCATCAGAAGAATCATTACAATGACGGAGTGAGCGACCCTGGTGGAGTTACCTTCGAGGCGATCCTCCACGAAACGACAAACACCGTCTCGTTCCAGTACCTGAATACCGTATTCGGCAACCCGCAGCACCCGGAATGGGATCGTGGCGGCAGCGCCACGGTAGGTTTCCAAGCCTATATCCGGGACGGTTTCCCCTTTGCTAACTTCCGTAACATTCCGTTCCACCAACCCATCGCTCCCGAGTCGGGGCTAACATGGCGCTTGACGGGGTTCTTTCACGCGACAGCCGGCGCGACGGCGACGCTCAACGTTAATGCCCCCAGCATTTCGGTCAGCCCCAATGCTCTA
This sequence comes from Verrucomicrobiota bacterium, assembly GCA_046727935.1. GTDB lineage: Bacteria > Verrucomicrobiota > Verrucomicrobiia > Chthoniobacterales > UBA10450 > Udaeobacter. The sequence continues at coordinate 18,221 of JBKPDP010000087.1, forward strand.
ACAGGAATCGTTCAGCAGGGAGGCAAGACCTCAGCCCCGTTAACGATAGCCAACACAGGCAATCGCGATCTGCTGTGGCAGATAGGCGAGTCGCCCTTAAGCAGCACCTCGCACTTCCCGTCGGCTCCGGTTTCCACGAGCACAAATAAGAACGCAGGCGAGATTTTGGATGGGAGCACGGACTCGTTGGACTTGGTGCCCTCGCAGAAGCTACGCGCTAATGATGCCAGCGGCGCAACTCGCAGCCCTGCTGGGTTGTTTGCCACACAGGCCTTTGCTATCCGGGTCGGCTTTATCGATTTCCTCTACGCTCGGCTTAACGATCTTTCTAATCCGGCTGATACGGAGGAGCTCGCTCCGATGACCGGCCGAAACGCCTTCGCCGGGGCATTCATTGGGAGCGATTTCAGCCGACAGTTTATGATCGATGATGATGTTACCAAGGAGCTCTTTACCATTGACACGGCAACCGGAGAGCCGTCGATCAATCTGGGCAGGATACAGGGTCCGCCTGAGCTCGTGGCCTTCCATGGCATGACCTGGGATGCAACCACAGACACGCTTTATGCCGTCGGAAGGAACACCTTCGATATTCTTCCTGATACGCGCTTCTTCCTTGCCCGAATCGCTATGGGACACGACGCGGTGGCAACGACCATCGGCGAGCTTCCCGGCATCGCACAGGGAGTAGCGATGTTCGGAATCGCTGTCGATCCCATCGGCCGCATGTTCGGGGTCGATATTCTGGGTGACCGACTCTTCGCGATCGACAAGGACACCGCTAAGGCGGCGCCAATCGGATCACTCGGCTTCGACGCAGCCGGAGTCGTCGGGCTGGACTTTGACGATGCCACCGGCAAGCTTTACCTCGCGGCCCTCGACGGTCGTGCCGGGATCAGCAATCTCTATACGCTGGATACATTAACCGGTGAGGCGAGTCCCGTGGCCCGGCGCCAGCAACTGGGTGACGGACGCCAGCATTATGCGTTAGCCATTGCTTCTGGCGGACCTTGTGTCCCGCCCACCGAGGTGCCATGGCTGTCAGTCAGCCCTGCTTCAGGCACCATAGCTCCCGGCGGAAGCGACGACGTAACCGTGCAAATGGACGCAAGCCAGCTGGCCGTCGGAATGCATCAGGCGGATGTGTGTGTGGGTAGCAACGATCCGGTGCGTCCCGTTGTTGCCGTGCCGGTTACCCTGGAAGTAACGGAGGGTGGTCCTACTCCTAGTCCGACTCCAACGGCGACTCCGCGACCTCGCCCAACTCCGCGTAAGTAATGGCTTTCTCCCATGAAAAAGAAAACCACTTCACAATCAGCCTTCTTTAATCTGCGTGTTTTAATAGCGTCTGTTCTTTGCCTCATCGGCCTCTTTGTGGCGCTGCTCGGGTTTGGCGCGTTCTCCAGCGTGTTCGCCCAGCCAAAAGGCGCGAAACCAGCCAAACCCTCCGCTACTCGACAGGATGCCCCCGGCACACAGAGACCGGACGTGGTGCAAGTGGTGGGTCCTGTCGTGCTGAATACGGATTTGCGAAGCCTCCCTTAACATCGCGCCCAACCAAGAGATTGAGGAGCGACGGCTGACACGCTATCCGCACCCGGAGGAAGGCCCACCGCCACCAGAGGCTGTGTCCCCATGGTTCCAGTCGCTGCTCAAAGGAGTTTTGCGGCGAGTCCCCAAGATGCCGCCGCCGCTGCTGACATTTGATGGGATCAACTCGGCGCAAAGTGGCTGCGGCGGTTGCTTTCCGCCTGACACAAATGGCGATGTCGGCCCGAATCATTACGTCGAATCGACCAACAGCTCGTTCAAGGTTTTTGACAAGAACGGCAACACCCTGGCGGGCCCGACCACGTTCAATTCGTTGTTTGCCCTGCTGGGTGGAGGAACGCCTTGCGGTGCGAACCAAAACCAAGGAGACCCTTTTGTTTTCTATGACCAGATGGCAGACCGTTGGGTGATCAGCGACTTTGCTTTCCCCTCGTTTCCTGGTAATTCGTTCTGGCAGTGTATCGCGGTATCCCAAACCGGGAACCCCGTGGCGGGGCCTTGGAACCTCTACGCCCTGCAGGTGGACCCAGCGAACCCAACCCAACTGGGCGATTATCCCAAGTTCGCGCTGTGGAACAATCCGCAACCTGGTGGCGCCTATTTCCTGACGGTCAACCTGTTTACTAATAACAGAACATTCAATGGCGTGCGCGCTTTTGCGCTCGATCGCACGTCGATGATCAGTGGTGGCCCCGCCAACGCTATTGCCTTTACCATCCCTCCCGCTGGTTTGGGCGATTCCTATAGTCTGGTTGCTGCCAGCTTTCGCACCGGTAATCCGCCTCCCGCGGGCAGGGATGAGTTTCTCATCTCCGTGGACAGCCCTGCTACCGGCGGCGTGGTCTTGACCCAGGTTCATGGCTGGCTGTTCCATGTCGATTTTGCTAACCCGGGAAATTCAACCTTGGGCATTGGTGCCAATCACGCCCCGAACGTCCAGATCACAGTCAACGGGTTCGTTGACGCCTTCACCAATACAACGACTCTTCTCGTGCCACAGCAGGGAACGGCGGCGAGATTAGATACCTTGGGCGATAAGATCATGACGCCGGTTGTTTACCAGAATCGCGGCGGCACCGAATCGTTGTGGGCTGACCAGACCATAATCCTGAATTACCCGAACGGGCCGACTGCGGTGCGCTGGTATCAATTCGATGTTACCGGCGGCAATTTTCCCGCGACCGCTGTGCAGCAGCAGGATTGGAACAATGGCGGCGACGGGTTGTGGCGCTGGATGCCCAGCATTGCTGTCGATGGAGATGGGAACACGGCCATCGGTTATTCAACATCGAGCAGCAGTATATTCCCTTCCATTCGTTATGCTGGTCGTCTGGCCACTGACCCGCCAAGTAACCTTGCCCAAGGGGAAGCCATAATGACCAATGGCGGCGGTTCGCAAACTAATACGGGCGGACGCTGGGGCGATTATACCATGACGACAATCGATCCCGCCGATAACATGACCTTCTGGCACACCAACGAATACTTCGTAGCAACCAGCTCTTCCAGTTGGGCAACACGAATCGGCAAGTTCAATTTCGTAGGCGGTGGCGGCACACCTACCCCCACACCTACGGCCACGCCGACTCCAACGCCGGGGCAGTGTCCGTTGACGGAGAATATGGATGACATCACCACGCTGTTCCTGCGGGCTGGTTCATGCAGAACAACAGTATGCCGTTGGGTGTGACCGGGTGGTTCCAAGGCGATCCGGCCGTGTTTCCGGCGCAAGGAGGGGCGCCCAACTCCTATATTGCCGCCAGCTTCAATAACGGCGCAGGCCTTGCTACGATTAGCAACTGGCTTTTGACTCCGCCTTTGACCTTGCAGAATGGCGCTACGTTGACCTTCTGGACGCGGACAGTGAACGCTCCGTTTGCTCCGGATCGGCTCCAGGTGCGGATGAGCACCAACGGGGCGAGCGCAAACGTGGGGACGACCGCTACGAGTGGGGGCGATTTCACGGCGTTGTTGCTGGACATCAACCCGAACTATACGACCAGCGGTTACCCCAATGTGTGGACTCAGTTCACTGTCACGGTGAGCGGAGTTCCATCGCTGACGACTGGGCGACTGGCGTTCCGTTACTTTGTGGAGAACGGCGGACCGAGCGGCGTTAGGTCGGATTACATCGGCATCGACACAATGGCATATACGTGCCCATCGGAGACGCCTACGCCTACACCAACACCGAGCCAGATTACGCTCAGCGCCATGGGCCATAAGGTGCGTGGGGTTAACAAAGTGGACCTCTCCTGGACTGGAGCCACTTCGAGCCAGGTCGACATCTACCGTAATGGCGCCGTGATTGCGACGACGGACAACGACGGCGCCTATACCGATTTAACCGGCAACAAGGGTCGAGCCACCTACACGTACAAGGTGTGCGAAGCCGGCACTTCGACCTGCTCTAACGAAGTGACGGTGAGCTTTGGCGGTCCATAGACAATTAAGTAGTCAACTTTAACCAACGCGCACCGCGCAAGCGGCGCCGCTGATCTATCAAACTAAGATGAAACGGCGGATGGAAAACAAGGAAAGGTTTTGTTTAGCCAAGCTTGCGTTCCACATTGCCAGTGCGGCGGAGTTCGCGGGGGATTTACGACCGCACTCGAAAGAACTCATACCGCCCTGGCTCAAACCGTCGTTGTCTTGTCGTAACGGCAAACTTCATTCTGCGTTATACGAGGAATTGTGAAAAGGAAATCCACCTCTGAATCCGCCTGCTTTAATCTGCGAGTTTTAATTGGCCTGGTGGTCTTCTTAGGCGGCCTCTTTCTGGCGTTGTTCGCCACGGCGAATCCGTCCATCGGCGGCGGACTTGGCTTTGGTGCGCTCTCGAATGCCCAAGTCCTCGCCCAACTCCGCGGCAGTAGCTCGCGCTACTCTTTCGATTGCGAGTCAGCGGGCAAAATCGGCAACTCCAATTTCTCCGTGCGCCGGATCACTGTGAGCCTGGCGCTAACGCCAATTTGTTCGCCGACCAGAATTTTGTGCAGATGATGCACGCTGCCGATCGGCTGATCGTTGAACGCAACGATCAAATCGCCCTCCCGCAATCCAGTGCGTTCGGCGGGACTGTTCTTCTCGACTGAGACAACGAGGACAGCCGTCTCGAGAGGCAAACCATAAAATCGGACGATCCTCCGGTGAATCGGCACGTTCTGCCCGGCCACGCCGATGTAACCACGCCGGATACGTCCATCGCGGATGAGCCATCCAGCAACCAATTTAGCCGTGTTACTGGCGATTGCGAAGCAGATGCCTTGCGCCGGTCGAATCATTGCCGTGTTTACGCCTACGACTTCGCCGGCTGAATTTACGAGTGGTCCACCAGAGTTGCCCGGATTCAACGCAGCATCGGTTTGGATAATGTTATCGATCAAACGGCCCGATTGCGCGTGCATTGAGCGGCCAAGCGCGCTGATCACGCCCGCCGTGACGCTCGCTTGAAACCCGAGGGGATTGCCAATGGCGATTACCAATTGGCCGACGCGCAAACTCTCGGAGTCAGCCAGACGCACATGGGTAAGCTGCGGCGCGTCGATTCGAATAACCGCCAGATCGGTGTCCGGATCATCGCCTGTCAATCGTGCCGGATATTCGCGGCTATCTTGCAAGGTTACCGTGATCGCGCTCGCCGCATGAACCACATGACTGTTGGTCAAAATAAATCCATCGGGCGTTATGATGAAACCCGATCCGTTTCCGCTGAGTTCACGCTCTCCGCGTCGGGCCTTGATGCGCTGTTTCACGTCGATGTTCACAACCGCCGGGGCCACGCGGGCGACTGCGCTCACGACGGTGCGCGAATACGCATCGAGCAACGCGGAATCGTCTGGCGCGGTTGCGACCGCCTCCGCGTCTTTCTCTGTCAGCTTTACGCCAGCGCCGGGGTCCGCCTCGTTTAGGAGAAAATCCATCGGCGCAGCATTTTCCTTCGTAAGAGGTGCAATTGTCATAGGTTAATTTCGGACGACCACACCGGTAGTCAACTACATACGGCTCCAGACTATACATACTTTATCGAGTGTTACTCTCCCCTTGCACGTCACAAGGAATTGCTTTACACAGAAGCGTGGGAAAAGCGTCCTCTAACCCCTCTGTTCTGGACGCGCAGTGTCCTTCCCGGCTCGTGCTCGCTCGAATTGCCGATAAATGGACAGCTCTAATCATCCAGATTCTGGCGCGCGGGACGATGCGTTACGCTGCGCTCCAACGCGAGATTGGGGGCATATCCCAAAAAATGCTGACGCAAACCTTGCGCAGCCTCGAACGCGACGGCTTGGTGCAACGTACCGTTCATCCGGTCGTGCCGCCGAAGGTGGAGTACTCGCTCACGAGATTAGGCCGGACCTTGATTGAGCCGTTGCATGGGCTTTGTCGCTGGTCGGAAAAACATCTGGCCGAACTTCAGGCGAATCGCGCGCGGGCAAAGGCGGCGACCCGGAAAGCTTTCGGGGTTGATTGAGATAGCGTTAACATAGAGCTGGGGTCGCCAATCCCGGCTACAGCAATTACCGATCTGATCATGCATCAAGCGGAAATCATCGTCCTGTTATTCGCTTTAGTGGCGATCCTCGCCGTGTTGGCGTGCAAACTCGCCCAGCCGTATCCCATCGTACTCGTCATCGGAGGGCTCGCCTTGAGTTTTGTGCCGCGGTTGCCGCAGGTGAGACTCAATCCTGAGATCGTATTTTACTTCGTTCTGCCGGCGCTTCTTTACCCGGCTGCGTTGTTTACCTCGTGGCGTGACTTTCGGCGAAATCTGCGGCCGATTCTCCTGCTCGCAATCGGACTGGTGCTAGCGACGACGGTCACGATTGCGTGGATTGCCCATGCGATTCTTCCTGCGCTTCCGTGGGCAGCTGCTTTTGCGCTTGGGGCAATTGTCTCGCCGCCAGACGCGATTGCGGCCACCGCGATCATACGGAGGCTTGGCGTTCCCCATCGCGTCGAGGCAATTCTCGAGGGAGAGAGTCTCGTGAACGATGCAACCGCGCTGGTCGCGCTGCAGTTCGCGATCGTGGCACTTGTTACCGGCACTTTCTCGCCCGGTGACGCAGCGGTTCGTTTTGTTTGGGCAGCGGCTGGTGGCATCGCATTTGGACTGCTGGTTGGTGCGGCGATGCGCTGGGTTCAAAGCCATCTCGACGATCCACCGATTCAGATCACGATCTCTCTGCTCACTCCCTTTATCGCTTACCTGCCCGCGGAGCGCATGCATATGTCCGGCGTTCTGGCCACGGTTGCCGCCGGGATTTTTCTCGGCTGGCATTCGCCGCTCATCGTCACCGCGCGTTATCGGCTGCAAGCCTTCGCGTTTTGGGAAATGGTTGTGTTCCTTCTCAACGGTTTCGTCTTTATTGTCATTGGCCTACAACTTCCTGGAATCCTGCGCGCGCTGAATCGGGAATCGCTTACCGGCCCGATCATCAGTGCGATCGTTATCAGTGGCGCGGTCATTTTGGTTCGGTTCGCGTGGGTTATACCCGCGACTTATCTGCCACGTCTGCTCAGCAGCAAACTACGGGCACGCGACCCAATTCCACCATGGCAACACGTGGCCATTGTCAGCTGGGCGGGGATGCGCGGCGTCGTCTCTCTTGCGGCGGCGTTTGCATTGCCGTTGGCATTAAGTGATGGCAGCCCATTCCCATACCGCGATTACATTTTGTTCCTCGCCTTCTCAGTGATCCTGACCACGCTCGTCCTTCAGGGTCTGACGATGCCTTTCTTAATTCGGAAACTCGGAATCACACATGACGGAGAGGCGGATGAAGAGGAACGCCGGGCCCGCCTGGAAGCGAATAAGGCGGCCATTGAATTGATCGAGAAACTACGCACCAGCGGCGATTTTTCTCCGGACGCAGTTGACCGTTTGCGCGCCGAGTACGACGAACGCGTAGAACAATTGCAGCTCTGCGCTGAGAATCCGGATGATTGCCGGGGCGAAATCGCCACTCCGCAATATCAGCGTTTGCAACGCGAAGCGCTGCGTGTTGAGAGGCAAACAATCATCCGTTTACGGAATGAGCATGTCATCAATGATGACGCGTTGCGCCGTATTCAGCGTGATCTCGATCTGGCAGAAGCGCGCCTGGCAGGAGAGTGAAACAGTTTTGTCAGGCGAGCCAATCGCACCAAAGAAAGAGATCAAAATAGTCGGCTAACTCCCAGAAGAAAAAGAGTAACGAAAAACCGTATCGCGCCGGCCAATCTCTGGCTGGCCCGCCCAGTCGCGCCGCACAGGTCTTCAGTTCGTTCTTGAAGAACTGAGCCAGATGCAGTCGCACTTGATCTGACAGCGGTAGCTTGTCCATCCCGGCCCAACTGTTGGAATCCACCGTCAATCGGCTGCCTGGCTTGTCTGGATGAGCACCTAGGAAACGAAGGATGGAGCGCTGCAGTTCAGCGGGATTCCTTTGGAGGTCATCAAAGAAATAAATGTGAAACCGGGCGGGATGAACATAGCGTTTCCATCGCGCGACGACGGCACTCGGGTACGAACGCAAGAGCATCCCTCGGCGGAGCAAATTCCGATTGACTTCGTCGATATTGGTTACGTCAAAAGGCTCAATCTGGCGGTAATGCACTTCCATGGACAAGTGGGACCACACTCGCTCAACCGGATCACGCGCCAGAAAGATCACCTTTAAGTTTGGGAAACATCTGACAACTCGCCGAATGACTTTATTACTCAGCGTCGAGTAGTTTGGCGAAATATCACCTGAAAGGAGCGATGCCTTGGGTTCGAACAGTCGCCCATAACTCTCGAGATCCATACGCGGTTCGGCACTGAGCCTCTTGATGCTCTCCAGAAAACGGACATCGCGTTCATCTCTGCAGCGCGGAGGAGACGCGCGTTGAACCCTGCCCAGTTGATCAAAATAATGCAGTTCCTTTACAGGAGGCATCCAGAAATCCGGATGCGAGTCGAGCTGCTGATAAAGCCAGGTCGTTCCGCCCTTGTGGGCTCCGATGCACAAGAAATCGGGCCCTGCACCGCCAGTAGGAGAGCTGCTACTTTCCTGATGCCCGTCGTCGCTGCGGCGAGCGTTGAATGGCCAAGCCCATGTCACCTTTGCATTATCTTCCTTTCTGCGTGGAAAGAGCAAGAACGGGTAGAGCGGACGACTTATTCCAGAGAAAAGACAACTCGGTTTTTCGTTCCGTCTGCGATTTGCCAATGTCAGGCGACCCAATCAACCCAGAAAAAAATATCCAAGTCGTCAAGCAGCTGGGCGAAGAATATGAGCACTGAAAAACCGTATCGGGCCGGCCATTGTTTCGCAGGCCCGCCCAGTTCTGTGGCACACGCTTTCAATTCCTGCTCAAAAAACTGAGCTACACGGGACCGCACTTTATTGGTGAGCTGAAGTTTGTTCCTCTTGGCATCCTGGTTGTCGTCCGCCTTCACTCGGCCACTAGGCTTGTTTGGATCGGCACCCAGAAAAAGAAGGATGGAGCGCCGCAGTTCAGCGGGATTTTTCTCCAGCTCATCGAAGAAGTAGATACGAAACAGCTCCGGACGAACGTACCGCTTCCAGCGCGCGACGATCTTACTGGGGTGCGAGCGCAGCAGCACTCCCGGGTTCAGCAAATTCCGAATCACGTCATCTACATCAGTTGCATTAAACGGGCTGATGTTTCGGAGGCGCACACCCATCGATAACTGCGACCACGCTCTCTCAACAGGATCGCGAGCCAAAAAGATCACCTTTAGATTTGGAAAACGATCGATGATTCGCTCAATGATCTCGTCGCTTACCATCGAGTATGCCGGGGTGATGTCACCTGAGAGAAGGGATCCCTTGGATGCGAATAGTCGGGCATAATCCTCCAGATCGAAATGCGATCGGGCACTTAAGCGCCTAATGCTTTCGAGAAACCTACGATCGCGGTCGTCCCGCGGGCGCGCAGAAGCTACTGGAGGAATCCTGCTCAGTTGATCAAAATAATGCAGTTCCTTTACCGGGGGCATCCAGAAATCGGGATGCTCGGCGAGTTGCCGATAAAGCCACGAGGTTCCACCTTTCTGAGCTCCCACACACAAGAAATCCGGACACGCATCGCCGGTAGAAGAACCATTGTCTTCTTCGCCATTGCCCGCGTTATATACGGGAGATTTGAATGGCCAGGCCCAATGCACGCCGCATTATTTCCCATCCTGAACTCAAAAAGCAAGACAGGAACAGGGGCCGGTTCGTGCTCGCCAACCACGAAGCAAATTCGCGCACGGCTTGCATTGGTAGACCATGGATCGGAAAATTGTCACTAATGAACAACAGTGCTCGTCACCGCATTTTCCTTCTCTCACCCGCTTACGCCGGTGGTGAACGAGCGCGGATGATTCTGTGCGATCGCGCGGAATTCAAACTCGCGCGAAAATTGCGCTGCAAACACGGCGCGCCAATCGCGGAGGTGTTCACCTTTCTCAGCGGCCTTTACTTTCGCGGCAAAATCGCATACGCGACTGCATTTGCGCGGCCTGCACCCGGAATCCCCGGTGTGTTTGTGATCACGCCCACACGTGGCCTTGTCGATGCCAGAATGCGCATCCGTCTCGATGACCTGCGTGAATTCGCAACGGTCGATATTCAAAACGACGATCCGCGTTATCGAGCGCCCATCGAGCGAGACGTGCGTGTTCTCGCAAAAAAACTGCCGGCTCGGAGCGAGATCATACTTCTCGGCAGCATTGCCACAGGAAAATATGTCAACGTTCTGCTTGCGAGTTTTGGCGACCGACTCCGATTCCCCGTTGATTTCGTCGGTCGCGGCGACATGAGCCGTGGGGGATTGATGTTACGTTGTGCAGTAGATCGGCAGGAGCTTCCATACATCGCAGTGGCGGGCGCGACTGTTAATGGAAAACGCCCGCTCAAGCTCGCTCCGCGGAGATACGCGGCCACATTGCGTTAGAGTTTCAATGCTTTGGAATACGCTTCAGGCCACGAGAATTGTTTTGCGTTGCAAGTTGGTATTGCCGTATTCTAAGAATGCTGCTGTTTTGGCAGCTAAACTTTTCTGGATGATATGGACGTTAGCGGCACCATCGGAGCGATTCTGAGTCAAAAAAGCAACGATATTTTTTCCATTCGGTCCGACGCAACGGTTTTTGAAGCGATTGAAATGATGGACGCAAAAAATGTGGGCGCGTTATTGGTGATGGATGGAGAGCGATTGAATGGGATTATTTCCGAACGCGATTATACCCGCAAAGTTTTCCTCCGTGGCAAGCGCTCCCGCGAAACGAAAGTCGCCGAGATCATGTCAACCAATGTGACAGTTACGCATCCGCGCGAGCCCGTCGAAAAATGTCTGCGCCTGATGACCGACAAACACGTTCGCCACCTGCCCGTGGTCGAGGGCGATCAAGTGATCGGCGTGATTTCGATCGGGGACCTCGTCAAGCATGTCATTTCCTGCCAGCAGGCAGCAATCGCGCATTTGGAAAACTATATACACGGTGGATACGCAGCAGGATAGTTGTGGAGGCGTTCGCCGCGGCGAGCGCCTGACCCGTTGCTTAGGCGTTTGACATCAACGCCGCTACAATTTCCAAACGGTTTTCCCGCCGACGATTGTCCGCACGGCGCGACCGTTCAATTTCCAGCCGTCAAACGGCGAATTGCGCGAGGCCGACTGAAATTGATCGACGCTAACGGTCCACTCCAAAGCTGGATCGATTAGCGTGACATCGGCTCGCCCGCCAGCCGACAGCGTGCCGGCATCCAGCTTCAGCAAGCGCTTCGGCTCGACGGTATACATTTCGACCAAACGCATGATGTCGATCTTGGCGTGTTTATGCACGAGCAGATCGATGAATAATCCGAGCTCGGTCTCCAATCCAATGATACCGAATGGCGCAACGTCGAACTCAACTTCCTTCTCGAAATCCGCATGCGGCGCGTGATCAGAACACAAGATCGACAAGGTCCCATCGGCGATGCCATCCAGCAATGCATCGACATCTGTTTGCAAGCGCAGCGGCGGATTCATTTTATAGTTCGTGTCGAAATTTTGGATCGCCTCGTCGGTTAGCGCGATGTGATGCGGACAAACCTCGCTGCTTATTTTTACGCCGCGCGCCCGTGCTTCACGAAGCAATCGCACACTGCCGGCTGTTGTGAGGTGCTGGCAATGAATCGGATGATCGCAAAGTTCCGCCAGTAAGATGTTGCGCATCACCATCGCTTCTTCGCCTGCAGCGGGCCAGCCGGGTAAACCAAGCAACGTGCTCCAGTAGCCTTCGTGCACAACTCCGTTACCGACCAGATTGTAGTCCTGACAATGATCGAGCACAGGCAAGTCAACCATGCGGGCGTACTCGACCGCTCGCCGCATTAATTCGTGATTTTGAATGCAATGGCCGTCATCCGTGATCGCCACAACGCCTGCCTTCTCGAGGGACCCGATCGGCGCGAGTTCTTCGCCGGCAAGATTTTTTGAAATTCCGCCGGCCGGGAAAACATTCACGCATGCTATTTCCGCCGCGCGATCTTTGATCCACGCAATCGTGCTTGGATTGTCCGCGACCGGCGAAGTATTCGGCATGCAAACAATCGTGGTGAATCCTCCAGCTGCTGCCGCACGCGCGCCCGACTCAATCGTCTCCTTGTGACTGAATCCGGGTTCGCGTAGATGAACGTGTATATCGATCAAGCCAGGCGCAACGATCAAACCTTTCGCGTCAATTTCTTCGACATCTGACTTCTGATGTCTGACGTCTGATTTCGGTGCTATTCGTCCATCGGCGATGTAAAGATCGGCAATTTCATCCCGCTTGTTTGCAGGATCGATTACACGGCCGTTGCGAATGATGGTCGCGCCCCTTGTTTTCACGTTGCGATTCCTCCGCACAAATAGAGAACGGCCATGCGAACAGCCAGGCCGTTGGTGACTTGATCGAGAATGACACTTTGCAATCCATCGGCGACGTCGCTGTCGATCTCGACGCCGCGGTTGATGGGGCCGGGATGCATGATCAGGCAATCCGGTTTCAAAAGTTTGGCGCGCTCCTTGGTGAGACCGAACAAGCGAATGTATTCACCGATCCCGGGGAAGTATTCTTTTCGCTGACGTTCGTGCTGAATGCGCAAAAGGTTCACCACATCTGCTTTTGGCAGCACCTCCTCGATCTTGTACGAAACTTCGACCTCGAGTTTCTCAAACTCGCGCGGCACCAGCGTGCTCGGACCGACCAGCGTGACATGTGCGCCGAGCTTGAGCAGTCCGAAAATGTTCGAGCGCGCCACGCGGCTAAACAAAATATCGCCGATGATCGCGACGCGCAGTCCGGCGATCTGCCCCCGCTTCTCACGGATTGTGTAAAGGTCGAGAAGCGCCTGCGTCGGATGCTCGTGCGCGCCATCACCGGCATTGATCACGCTGGCCTTGAGTCGATTTGCCAGAAACTGCGGTGCGCCGGCGGAACTGTGACGCAGGACGAGAATATCCGCATGCAATGCCTCTAGATTGCGCGCGGTATCTTTGAGCGTTTCGCCTTTGGTTAGGCTGGAAGTGGTTGCCGAGATATTGATCACGTCCGCGCTCAACCGGAGCGCGGCGAGCTCAAACGACGTGCGCGTCCGCGTGCTTGGTTCGACAAAAAAATTTACCAGCGTTTTCCCGCGCAGGGCTGGCACCTTCTTGATCTCGCGGGTACCGACCTGTTTGAATGCGTCGGCCGTTTCGAGAATGAAATTGATTTCGTCTGCCGAAAGTTCGCGCAGGCCTAGTAAATCTTTTCGTGTCCAGCGTGTGGTCATCAGATAGCGAATGCGTTCATTGCTTTTCCATGCGTACCTCGTCGGGTTCGTGATCGGTTTGTTCGAGCCGTACGCGCACCTTTTCGCTTCCTGCAGTTGGCAAGTTCTTGCCAACGTAATCGGGGCGAATGGGCAGCTCGCGATGACCGCGGTCGATTAGTATTGCAAGCTGAATTCGCGCGGGCCGTCCGAATGAATTGATGGCGTCCATGGCGGCGCGCACAGTGCGGCCAGTGTAAAGAACGTCATCGACAATGATGACGGTCCGTTCTTCCAGTGGCAGCGGAAGTTTCGATTCGCGCACGATCGGCAATTCAGAGCGCGTTCCCACGTCATCGCGGTGCATCGCCACGTCGATGACGCCAGTCTCAACGTTGGTTTTCTCGATCTCGTGAATGAAAGCGGCGAGGCGCCGGGCGATTTCCACTCCGCGCGACGGAATTCCCGCTAGCGCGACGTGTGTCAGTTGCGGGTTTCGCTCAATAATTTCGTGCGCAATTCGTCGAAGCACCCGACGAATTGCCTCCGCGTCCATGATCGGGACGGCGGTAGATCCTTTTTGTTTTGTTCGTTTCACGGGTTTCCTTGGCGACCTCACAGGATCGCATTAAAGGAACAAAAAAATTAGGAGGCGGACTTTTCGGTGCGCGCCTCCTTTCTTCGTCGCTCTCGCCAGTTGGAGCGATGTTTCACGATCCAATCGAGCAAGGCCTTTTCAAAGCCGATGTCTTTTCCAGCTTTTTCACTTTCGATCCACTTGTGCTTGAGGATCTCGGCACGCTCGGCGAGAAACTCCTTGTACAGGACAGAATTCTTAACGAATTGAGATTGATCCTCCTCTGAAGACGGCATCTGAGGATTCTCTTTCATAGAATTCGGGACGAGTCAACAAAATCGAAGCATTCCACTTCGACGTGCCAATCGCACTATTTATTTAACACTTGGTTGCATTCGCGGTTGCGGACGCCTTACTACGGCAGCGTCTTACGAAGATTTTGGGCAATTTTTTTGAACTCGGCTGCCACGGGGGAATTTCGATCTTCGCCCACGATTGGAATTCCGCGATCCCCCGCTTCGCGCGTGGGAATATCGATCGGAATTTGGCCGAGCAATGGAACGCGGAGTCGTTTCGCTTCGCGTTCGCCGCCACCGCTTCCAAAGATATGGTAGCGTTTACCGTCGGATGGAGAAGTGAAATAACTCATGTTCTCGATGAGCCCGAGCACAGGCACGTTGACCTTCTCGAACATGGTAGCGGCTTTGCGAGCATCGATGAGCGCAACTTCCTGAGGCGTGGTTACCACAATCGCGCCGGACAGCGCGACCGTCTGGACGATTGTGAGCTGAATGTCACCCGTTCCGGGAGGCAAATCGAGCACCAGATAATCCAGTTCGCCCCATTCCACTTGTCGCAGAAATTGCTGGGTATAGCGCGTAACCATTGGTCCACGCAAAATCGCCGGTGAAGTGTCGTCGAGCAGAAATCCCATCGACATGAGCCGCAATCCGTATTGCTCGATCGGGACGATTTTGTTTTCTTCCGTCGCCATCGGCCGTTCGCGTGTGCCGAACATCAATGAAATGCTCGGGCCGTAGATGTCGCAATCGCATAAGCCTACACGCGCGTCAGTTTGCTCCAGTGCGACCGCCAGGTTTGCCGCGATAGTCGATTTGCCCACCCCGCCTTTGCCGCTCGCCACTGCGATCACGTGTCTGATTCCTGGGATTCGCATTGCACCCATGCCGGTGCCTGCGCCTGCGGGCGGCGCATGAATGTCGATCAAAACTTTTGCGCTCTGAACGCCATCCACGGCCTGCAGCACTTTTTCGGCGTCGTTTTTAATTGTCGCGGGGATATTCGGATCGTTCGTCGCCAACGCGAGCTGTACCTTCACCTCGCCATTCTCAACGTGGACCGATTTCACAAGGCCGAATGAAACAATATCCCGAGTGAAGCCGGGATATTTCACGGCCTTCAAAGCGTTCTTCACCTGTTCCTCGGAAATCGACATGTCAGAAACTTACGCGCGCTCGACAAGAGGTAAACTTCGCGAGCGATTTATCGATCCTGATAATCCAGTCTTGCCCTTCGGCGACTCG
>JBKPDP010000088.1:0-43989 GCA_046727935.1 Verrucomicrobiota bacterium
AGCCGTCGCGGGAGAATTCTCGGCACGGATGTCGAGGGACAATTTCAAATCGTCCGCGCCGAGGTTCCCACGATGGAACTCTACTGCTATGCAAGTGTCCTGCGCTCGCTTACCGGCGGACGCGGCGTTCACTCCGAGCAATTCAGTCGCTACGAAGAAATGCCACGCGAGATCGAGCAGCGCGTGATCGACGAAGCGAAAAAAGCGCGAGCAGGCAACAGCAGCCCGGCGCGTTGAGCTTCACTCGTAGCCGCGCAAGGCCTCGACTCGCCGCCGCAATTCTCCTGAATAAAAGTTGGGGTCGGTCTGTGAACCTTGGCAATTAACGAGATAAATTAGTAGCCGTCTAAACCGCCGCTTTAGGAGCGCTCAAGCTTTTACTGTAAAACTCAACCGGTCGAGCAGTTCAAACTCGACGCCCTCCGCGGCAAGAAACTTGGTGTCCCTCAGCCGGTCGGCCTGTCCACTGCGCTGGTTCGGAACTGGTCCTCCTTGTTTTTGAACAGGATGTTGAACGTGGTGAGCGATCCGTAACAGCGCGTGATATATTGTTGCAGGTCGAACTTGTCCGCATCGCTCAGTTTGTCGCTCGCGTTTACCTTCTGCTCGAGAACTCTGAGATTATTCCGAATCATGACGATTTTGTGGAAGAATGTCTCGAGCGGGACTTCTTTCGGCTGAAGCGAACTGTCCGCCGGCTGCATGACCAGCGTCCCGCGCTGCCATCGAGTCGCCAGACCTTCTACGACCACATCCTTTTGTTCCAGCCCGAGTGCCTCGACTACTGCGTGAGCAGTATCGCGGATCAGCTTCGCGAGCGGCATCTCTAACTCGCTCACCGAAGCGGTCGCCTCCGCAGGCTGGAGATCGCTGGAAGCCGGCGCAATTGTCCGTGGCGCATCCTCGAACGCGATCTCGGCTGTCTGCTCGGTCAGCGATTTCACCACACCAACGCCGTATTGCGGATGGCGTACCTTCATTCCGATATGGAGCGTTTCGATATTCATAATGCGTCCGTAGCGTGCGAGATCATCACGAAAGTGCAACCATCCTTGCGCGCTGAACCTTCCGCAACGCCTGAAACGCCGCAATTCACAATGCTAATTAAGATGCGTTAGCGCGTGCGAGCACTACTGCTGAAAGCTAATCGCCGACGAAGTCGGGCAACGACGGGTCTCGGTTGTCGTGCCGGCCGTTAAAGCGCCGGCACGCAGAGTCCAGCATTCGCCGAGCGTGGAGCAATAGCAGATCTCGGTCGTCACCCGTCCGCGATCCTTATTCATCTTTACCCAGAGCGGGTTGGATTTGTCGAAATTGAGCGGATTATTTTCGCGGTCGTGTGGAGTGAAGACCGTCATCGATTCACCCGCGGCGAACACATGACCGCTCATGTCGCTTTCCGAACCCAGATGCTCCCCAGGTCCGATTATTTTCTCGAGCGCCTCCTTCCAATTCCTCACCGGCTCGCCATCCACCTTTACAATGACATGCCGGATAATCGCCGGACCAACTCCTTTATTGGCGAGTGTAAAATGAATGTCGGGCGCGTTGCTGCTGCTGAATTCGAGGATCGGCCACACCGCCGCGCGCACTTGCTGGCGCTGCATATAGGCAGTGTAACCGGAAACACACAGAGCCAGGAATCCAACAAAGGTCGCGATGACTGCGTCGTATCGGCTGGCGCCGCGTGTCTCCTTCTCCTCCGGCACGGCGCCGATCATATCGCCGCCAGAGTCAGTGTCAATCCGTCGACTGGCTGATGGCATCGGAGGGCGCTGGTTTGACGATAACGATTTCTTCCGACTGCGCGGACCAGTAAATTCTCCTGGCGGTACGTGATCGCGCTGAATGGCAATCGCAGACCCTTAATCGGCGATTCTCAGATTGCCGATTCCCCGTTAACCTCAGATATCCGATGAGTTTCGATACACAAACGAAACTGGCGATCTACCGGCATTTTGCCGAGACCGGGCGGAGGCCATCGCTGGAAGTAATAGCTGAACGTGTTGGCTCCGATGTCAGCAGTATTCGCGAAGCCTATGTTAGATTACGCGCTCAACGAGTGTTGGTGTTGGAAGCAGATGGAAAGTCCATCCGCATGGCGCCGCCATTTTCCGGGGTGCCGACCCAACACGTCGTTGTCGTCGATGGAACGAAGTATTTCGCTAACTGCGCGTGGGATTCATTCGGGATACCTGCGGCGCTGCATCGCCCGGGGCGGGTTCATTCCCGCTGCGAGCAATCCGGTGAACTGCTCAATCTGGAGATTGGCTTGGAAGGTCCGCCGCCTTGCAGCTGGCTTTTCCATTGCCTTGTTCCAGCGGCCAAGTGGTGGGACGACATTGTTTTTACTTGAAGCAACATGCTTTTCTTCCGGTCGGAAGAACGAGTTCGCGAGTGGTGTGCGGCGCATGGTTATCCAATCCGGCCGCTCGTCACGATGGACCAGCTCTGGACGCTCGCGACGACTTGGTATTCGACGCGATTACAAGAGGACTCGCGGCGTCCTCAGCCGGATGAGATGCGTTCCATCTTTGCCGGCCTTGGCTTAGGAGGGGATTTTTGGGATCCGCAGTCGGGTAGTTTCGGTTAGCGGATTCAATCGTTTCAATTTTCAGTTAAGATCGACAATTAGTGCTATGTCATTTCAGCCTGTCGAGCTTCCTTGCGTCCTTGGATTCCGATTTGGAGCGTGAAACCGATTTATATTTCTGCAACTCCCGTTGCACTCGATTGCTATCCTAGCGGCGGCGGCCATATCGCTCATCCCGTTGCTCCATTCGGACGCGGACACTTTCGCAGCACATTTCGGGTTTCATTTCTTCGTTAATTGAAAAGCTCCCGCACTCTGGTAAACACCTCAGCAAACTTCGCTTCGTTCACCTTTCCAACTGAGTGAAGAATGATGTGGTGTTCGACGCTGAAAAGTCGTTGCGGACGAATGAAGCTTGGTTGACCGAGTTGTCCGCGTTCAAAATCGCTGCTAGTCAGCGGAACCGAGAAAGCATCGGAGTGCGCGCGGCTCGTGATCTGGCAGAGAATCAAGTCCGCGCCCGGAAGATCGGCAATCACCAGAGCAGGACGACGTTTTCCGCTATCGGTTCCCGGAAACGGAATGACAACGATTTCGCCGGCTACAGGTTTGACCACGCGGCATCCTCTTGTGCGGAGTTCCAATCGCGCGCGAGAACCGATTCGCTCAGCTCGGCGCCGTTGAACGCCTCATCGCGCGCGCTCCTTTTCAGGCGCATCGCGAACTCGTAGACCTTTCGCTGCAACTCTTCAGGCAACGAGGAGAGCTCTTTATCGATTAGTTCACGCGTGCTCACAGAGAAATTCTCTCACAGTTATGCCTTTGCGTAAATCTCACTGCCGCTTCCGACGGCCTCGTTTGCTCTTTGCTCCGGGACGGGTTTTTTCCCAAACAGTGACTCTGTTTCCTGTAAAATCTGTTTTTGAAACGGAGTGATGCGTTCGGGCATCTCCGATTCGACCCAGTAAACACGGCGGCGCGATCCGTTTTCGAGTGCCGCTCCAAGGCATTGCGACACGCGTTTGTTAACTGACTCGAATGATTCGTCATAGCCGACCGAGACAACGCCGGCGCTAAATCCGAATGGATGTCTTGCTTTCATTATCTCAAACGACATTTGTTCAAATTCGTCTTTTCGCTTTTGCAGACGGTTTAGATAACCCAAGCCGTCGATGATCGTTCCTTCAAGGAGGATGTAAAATTCATCGCCACCTGAATTTTTCCGAAACGCCTTTACTTCATCCTTTCGGTCATCCTCATCGGTTGGTTTCTCTGAGGCTTTGAAGGGACGGCTTTTAAACAAGTATTCGTTGCGTCGGCCAGTATTAGCTACCATCTGCGAAAATTTACGTAGGTATTCGTCGCCGACCCAGTGATTGTACTTCTTGTTTATCTCGCCAAAGTTCTGTAGATCGAGGAGCACAAGGCAACGCAGCGGCGTGTGCTCACCGGTATCGATGTCCTGCCTGAGCTTGTTCGAGTTTGGAATTCCGGTGATTGGGTCGTTATAGGCCAGATCGCGCAACGTAGAGATCTTGGCTTCGAGGCCTTTGGACTTGTTTTTAAAATATGACAACGCACTGCGGGCATCTCGGGCAACGACAACGGCAACGATATTAGCCAAGGCGCAAAATAATCGTGACGAACGCGATGATGAACACGGCTGCGTACAGCGGAATTTTAACATCCACCCACCAGTGCCCTTTTGTGACATCTAACGCGACGAGGGACATCACGAACCCGCGACCGACGCAGTCGCTACGGCAATAAGTTTTGCGATCTTGTATGCGCGTCCAAGAAACCCAGAAGAATCTCGATCGTCCTCCATCGGAACGGGAATTTCCTTATCGATCGAGAGTATTACGTCTTGGCGTAAACTTCCGAGCCTTTTTTTACAAACTCGCGAGCTTTCTCATGAAGTCCTTGCTCGATCGCTGCGTTTTCGTCGATCCGCTTTTCTGCAGCGTATCGTCTGACGTCTTCCGTTATCCTCATGCTGCAGAAATGTGGTCCACACATTGAACAGAAGTGCGCGGTCTTGGCGCCTTCGGCAGGAAGGGTTTCGTCGTGGAATTCGCGGGCAGTTTCGGGATCGAGAGACAGATTGAATTGATCTTCCCAACGGAATTCAAACCTTGCCTTCGAAATGGCGTTGTCGCGGTATTGGGCGCCGGGATGGCCTTTCGCTAGATCGGCGGCGTGCGCGGCGATTTTGTAGGCGATGACGCCGTCTTTCACGTCTTTCTTGTTAGGCAAACCTAGATGTTCTTTCGGTGTGACGTAGCAAAGCATCGCCGTGCCGTACCAGCCGATCATCGCCGCGCCGATCGCGCTGGTGATGTGATCGTAGCCGGGCGCGATGTCGGTGGTGAGTGGGCCGAGCGTGTAGAACGGCGCTTCGTCGCACCACTGGAGTTGTTTCTCCATGTTCTCGCGAATCATGTGCATGGGGATGTGGCCCGGGCCTTCGTTCATCACCTGCACGTGTTGCGCCCACGCGCGCTTGGTCAGCTCGCCTTGCGTGTATAACTCAGCAAACTGGGCCTCATCATTTGCGTCAGCGATACTGCCTGGCCTCAGGCCATCGCCGATGGAAAAGCTGACATCGTACGCGGCCATGATCTCGCAGATCTCGTCCCAATGGGTGTAGAGAAAACTTTCCTGATGATGCGCGAGACACCATTTGGCCATGATCGAGCCGCCGCGCGAGACGATGCCGGTAGCGCGGCGCGCGGTGAGCGGAATGTAGCGGAGCAACACGCCGGCGTGCACGGTGAAGTAATCGACCCCCTGCTCCGCCTGTTCGATGAGCGTGTCGCGATAAATTTCCCAGGTCAGTTCCTCGGCGCGGCCGCCGACTTTTTCGAGC
Organism: Verrucomicrobiota bacterium; assembly: GCA_046727935.1. Classification (GTDB taxonomy): domain Bacteria; phylum Verrucomicrobiota; class Verrucomicrobiia; order Chthoniobacterales; family UBA10450; genus Udaeobacter. The sequence continues at coordinate 5,403 of JBKPDP010000088.1, forward strand.
GCCTGATAAATCGGCACCGTGCCGACCGGCACGGGCGAATTGCGGATGATCCATTCGCGCGTGGCGTGAATATTTTTGCCGGTGCTAAGGTCCATCACCGTGTCGGCTCCCCATTTGGTGGCCCAACGCATCTTTTCGACTTCTTCCTCGATCGACGACGCGACAGCGCTGTTGCCGATGTTGGCGTTGATCTTTACGAGGAAGTTGCGGCCGATGATCATCGGCTCGCTTTCGGGGTGATTGATGTTCGCGGGGATGATGGCGCGGCCGCGCGCGACTTCTTGCCTAACGAATTCCGGTGTTATGTCATCGGGAATGTTGGCACCAAAACTTTCTCCGCCGTGCTGATGAGCGAGATGGTTGCGGGCAATTTCGGTCCGAGCCGGACTGGCATTATTCGATTTTCGATTTTCGAATTTTCGCGATTCGCGTCCCATGTTTTCGCGGATGGCGATGAATTCCATCTCGGGCGTGATGATTCCCTGGCGCGCGTAATAGAGCTGCGTGACGCATTCACCGGGCTTTGCCCGCAAAGGACGTCGCGCAGCAGTTGAGGGTTGAGAGTTGGTCCGAGCCGGACTGGCATTTGTTGAGAGTTTCTTACTTCTCAATTCATCCTTCTTACTTCCGTTGCGCTCTGCCGAATGTTCGGCATGCGCAACGGAGAGGTATCCATCGTCGATCGGTTGAACTTTTCGCCCTTCGTATTCCTCCACATCGGGGCGGTCGCGAATCCATTTGGCGCGCAACGGTGGCAGACCTTGCGTCACCTCGCCCTGAAAGTCGGGATCGCCCCACGGGCCGCTGGTGTCGTAAACGCGCACCGGCTCATTCATTTCCATCTCGCCGTTCATCGATTTCGTCGACGCGAGCGAGATTTCCCGGAATGGAACGCGAATATCAGAATGCAATTTGCCGCCGACGTAAACTTTCTTCGAATTTGGAAGACGGACCTCGGTTGCCTTCGATTCTTCGGACCCGTTGTTCGTACTCATAAGCGCATAGAAATATCGAGAGATCCTTCGACTTCGCTCGGGATGACAAAAAGCGGCACGCAAATATCAGGTTCGAAAATCATTCGTGTCGATTCGTGTCCATTCGTGGTTAAACAAAAAGCCATGCGCGATCGCACGCATGGCAGAGATGCCAGTCCGGCATCGGACCCTCGCTCCCTTCGGCGGCATTACCCGCATCAGGTTCAAGGGGTCGTCCATTCGGACCTCTCAGCCATTGCGGCTCCCCCGCACTTTGCTTCTCGATCAGAATAGGACTCGCACGAGCGAAGTCAATTAACCGTAAGCTGTAGCGGCAGCCGTGCCGGCTGCAGGGACATGGACAATGCAGGCGACACGCCTGCCATCACAGTAAGAAGGCAGAAGCGGCGATGGCGCTGCCGTAATTAAATCGTTGACGAGAATTTATCCCGCGGGCGATGTTGGCGCGGGCACTTTCGAGTCAGTGTGAAAGATGGCCATCCATTGGCCGTTGGCCATGTGCCAGACCGAACCGGCGTTATAGGTGCCGGAATTGTCCTTGCCTCCTGTGGTGGATTGGAGCGTGGCCTTGTATGTAATCATCGCGGTGTCGGACCCTGCAAAGGTGACGTTGAAACCGCTCAAGTCGAACGATTTCATGTCCGTCTTCGCCATTATGTCCAGCTCCTCTTGCATGCTGTGCATTCCCTCTGCGTAAACCGTCACTAGATCCGCAGAGACAAGTTTCTTAAACTCATCCGCTTTCTTGTCTTTGAAGGCCTGCCAGGCCGCTTTTTCCTTGGAGATGATGGCTTCCTTGTCGGGTGCTGCGAATGAAATCGCAGTGGCCGCCAAGAGCGCTGTCACGGTATAGGTAATTAGTTTCTTCATGAGGTTGGTCCTTTCATTTGAGGTTATATTCGCGCAGGCGCTCAAAACCAATCAAAAAATCGGGTCGTCAACCGCTTACAAACAAAGTCGATTAACGGTAGTGGTCCGTCTAAGGCGGATGCCGGCTCCTAACGCGTTGAGGACAACGCGTTCCACCTCATGGAACAATCGGGGCAGACTCGAGAGACGCTCTGGGAGGAGACGTCTGCGGCGGCGGAAGAAACTTCGACTTGCCAACAAGCTCCATCAGACTCGTATCTGCTTCCTTCAATTCACTGTCCTGAATGACGGGTTCGGTCGGTTCCGACTTCGTTTGTTTGCGATAATCCGCGACCAACATCGGCGGCTGTTTCTTGATTCCCAATGCACGATAACTCTCGATCCCGACGCTGATCGCGCGAGCAAGTTTTGCGCGCCATTCCTTTTTCGCGATCAACTGGCATTCGCCGCGGTCAGTCAGGAAACCACCTTCAATCAGCACAGCTGGGACTTTTGTCAGGCGCAGCACAGCAAACCGTGCGCGCTTGATACCGCGGTCATATTCGGGGATGTGACCGAGCACGGAATGATAGATGCATGCCGAGAGCGCCATGCTTTGCGCATCCACAGTGCTGCCGGGTTGCGTGCTAAGAGCACTCGGCGCTACAGCGCCATCGGAGGTGGAAGGTGCTCCGCGCGGGGTGAATGAAAAAATTTCGAATCCTGTGGCATTCGGATCGTCATTCGTCGCATTGAAATGAATGCTGACGAAAATGGAATCGCGAGCGGCGTTAGCGATCTGTGCTCGAACTTCCAAAGGCACAAAGTAATCGCCTTCGCGCGTCATGATCACGCGCACTCCTTTTGCCTGTAACAGCGGGCGCAGCTTTCGCGCGACATCAAGCGCGAAATCTTTTTCGTAACCGTAGCGCCTGCTCACCTGGCCTCTGTCGTAACCGCCATGCCCCGGGTCCAGAACGACCGTCTGAACCTTGCCAACGTTTGGAACACGGTGCGGGCGCACCAGCGGCTCGATGGTCTTGGACACATCAGTGCGTGAGACCAGATATTTTCCTTCCTGTTCGATCACAGGAAAGCATAACCAACTGCGCGCACCGTTGATTATCACCTCGCGGCTGCCGCTGACAAATTCCAGCGGATTCTTCACCATCTCGGATTCCACTTTCTCTCCCGATCCAGAAATGCCTGCAGGTAATCCGTAAAACCTCGAGATGTTATCGACGCTCAGATAATCCTGGCCGCTAACTTTGATGATCTGCCAATCATCCGCGGCGAGTGTGACTCCTTGCGATATCGCGATGGCCATGGCGAGGAACGCGACCGCGAGCCAACGTTTCACTGGGAGGACCATGCCTGCGTTATAGTATCGAAAACGTCTCCAATCTCAAATCGTCTGCGTCAGTGGTTCTCGCCTCTCTCCTTGAAGGGCGAAGCGACCCGCACTGGTGCCGATTGTCCGGTTCTCAACTGTTCGAACTGACAATTGACTTACCGATTTTTCGCGCTAAAGACCGGAAATGTTTTCGTTTCCCCGACGTATCACCTGCTGTTGGATCGCATCGCTCCTGTTTGGTGCAACGCTGCTGTTTGCCATCCCCGCTCGCGCCGCTCAAGCGTTTCCGAAATGTTGTGTCTGGCGTGTGACCAATGCGAAGGCGCCATTTTACCTCGTGGGCTCGATTCATGCGCTCAGCAAAAATGATTATCCGCTCCCTGCTCCGTACGAAATCGCGCTAAGAGACAGTAAGCGTCTCCTCCTCGAATTCGATCCGAACCGACATGTCGAATTCGAGAAGAAATTTGAGGCGGCCGGCAAATACCCACCCGGGCAGAATATCTGCTCAAAGATTCAGCCGGACCTATTGGCCTGGCTTCGCCAAAATATTTTGACTGTCAAACCGGACAATCGCCAGGCAAGACGCGAACGCGTTGGAACTTTCGACAACGAGCTCCGCTACAAACCATGGTGGATTGCACAGCACCTGGTTGGCCCGGCGACCTACAGCAAGAGTTCCGCCTCGAATGGTTTGGACAATTACTTCGTGGACCGTGCTGGAAGGGAGAAAAAAGAGATCGCCGGTCTCGAATCAGTAGACGAGCATGTGGCAGTCATGGGTGGGTTGTCCGATCGCGATAGCGAATTCATTCTGCGAGACGCCCTTGACCAGCCCGGGAATGCGGAAAAGGAATTCAGCAGGATGCACAAAGCTTGGCGAAAAGGTGATACTGATGCGCTTTGGGCGGGTGACAGCCGACTCCGGACACGGGCTCCCCAGATTGCGGCCCGTTTTGTCGATAACCGTAACATCAAATGGATTCCGCGAATCGAAGCGGAACTGAAACGCGGCAAACCGACGGCAGTTGTTGCGGGCGCATTGCACTTCGCCGGTCCAAATAGCGTCATCAAATTGCTGGAAAAGCGCGGCTACAAGATCGAGCAACTGTAGCGCGCACGAACGGCTCTTGGTAGCGGGCGGTAGCGCTTTCGCCTGTGTTACCCTGCCCGCCGGGTCAATGTCTCATAAAGCGCTTTCGTTTTCTGCGCGATTGAAGCCCAACTGAAATTTTCTTCTACTCGTTTGCGCCCCGCTTTGCCGAATTTTTCGCGCAGTTGTCTGTCTTTCATTAATTGATTGACGCGCTCGGCGAGGTCGCGTGCGAATTTTTCGGGCTTTGTCGGTTCGAATGAGCCTTCCTTGGTTTGTTCAAGTGGAACCAGAAATCCGGTTTCGCCATTGACAACGACTTCTTTGATTCCCCCAACGGCGCTGGCAACGACTGCGGTTTCACACGCCATTGCCTCAAGATTGATGATGCCGAATGGTTCGTAGATCGATGGACAAACAAACACGGCTGCGTGCGAGTAAAGTTCGCGCGTCGCAGTCTGATCCACCATTTCATTGATCCAGATGATTCCGGGCCGTTGCGCTTTTGCGCGCTCCACTGCGATTTTCATTTCCTCTGCCATCTCCGGTGTGTCCGGCGCGGCAGCGCAAAGCACGATTTGAAAATCGCGGTCCATGAATTGGATTGCACGCACCAGGTGTTGGAATCCTTTCTGGCGCGTGATCCGACCAACAAACAGCAGATAAGGTTTATTTGGATCGATGCCGTATCGCTTGAGCGCGCTGGTCGAATCGACCTTCTGGTATTGGTCCAGGTCGATTCCGTTGTGAATCACGTGCACGCGGGAAGGATCGACATCGAAGAGTCGCTCGATGTCGCGTTTGGTTTCGGCGGAAACAGCAATGACTGCGTCCGCCATCTCCAACGCGGTTTTCTCGACCCAAAGCGAGAAGTCGTAACCGCCGGCGAGTTGTTCGCGCTTCCAGGGTCGAAGCGGCTCCAGCGAGTGAACCGTGATCACGAGCGGGACTCCGTAATTCTTTTTCGCCAAAATCCCGCCAAAATGGCTGTACCAGGTGTGACAGTGCACGAGATCGGCATCGATATTCGTAGTGTTGAAGTCGGTGCATCGTCGCACTGCGCCGAAAACGGAGCGCAACGGCTTTGGGCAAGTGAAATCGCTCGTGTCAACTTCGAAGCCGGTGACCTTAAGATTACCTTCCTCCAGACGCTGATCGCCGAAACAACGAACTTCCACCGGCATCATCTTCGCCAGCTCGCGTGAAAGATAGCTGACGTGAACGCCCGCGCCGCCGTAGATATGCGGCGGATACTCGTTTGTGAGAAAGAGAACTTTCATGAATGACGAAGCACGAATGCCTAATTACGAACGAATGTCGAAACGCGAATTGCAAAAGCGGCGTCGGTTCGAGCTTCGTCATACGGTCTTATTTCGTCATTCGTCATTCGGATTTCGTCATTGCTCCTAGTTTTTCACTTTTAACAGCAGCACCGGCACTTCCACTTCGTGGCGCACTTTGTCGACAGTTGCGCCGTAAAGAATGTCGCTGATGAAGCGGTGGCCGTGCGTAGTCATCGCGATGAGATCGATATCTTTTTCGCGCGCGAGTTTGATGATCTCGTCCGAGGGTTCACCCAAAGCCAGGACCGCTTCGCAGGAAAAACCCTCCGCCGTCAGCTCGCGGACGCGTTTTTCCAAGTAGACGCGGTCTTTCTTCATCTCTTCGCTCTCGGCCAGCTGAAGTTGGTTAAAATTTCGCGCGACCCACCCATCTGCGACGTGCACGAGCAACAGCTTCGCGCCAGCAAGGCGCGCAAACGGCCTGATGTGCGTAAGGATGGTCTCATCGGCGGGACTGTTTTCGAGCGGGATCAGGATGTGTTTATACATGACAAAATTGACGAAATCCTAATGACGAAGCTCGAAAGAATGACAAAGCCAAAAGTCCGAACCACAAAGGAAAATTTGCTCCGTCATTTTGGGTTCCGGTTTTCTTTCGTCATTCGTCCTTCGTCATTCTATCACTCCGAAACCGGCAGCCCAAGAAAACCGTAAAGTGCCTTGAGCACGGAATCGGGCAGGAACGTGTCCAGAAGCAGCTTTAGATTCAGCAGTATGATAATCCCGGCTGTCGTCCAGCCCAGAATTTTTATCCAAAGAGGATTTGCGAATTCCCCCATTTTCGCTTTTTCGCTCGTAAAGCGCATCAGCGGCCAGACGGCAAAACCGAGTTGCATGCTCAAACAGACCTGGCTGGCAATAAGCAGTTCCGTGGTCTTGCCTTCGCCAAAAATGCCAATCACGAACACCGCGGGGACGATGGCAATGAGCCGTGTGATCAGCCGGCGCAGCCACGGCGTGATCCGGATGTTAAGAAAACCCTCCATCACGATCTGGCCGGCGAGCGTACCGGTGAGAGTCGAGTTTTGCCCAGACGCTAGCAGCGCCACAGCAAAGAGAACACTAGCAGCGCCGACGCCGAGCAGTGGGCTCAGTAATTTATACGCGCCCTGAATTTCAGCCACATCCTGATGTCCCGACCAATGGAAAGCGGCAGCTGCCAGGATTAGAATCGCCGCGTTGATGAACAGGGCGAACATGAGCGCAGCGCTCGAGTCAATGGTGGCAAACTTGATCGCTTCGCGTCTGCCTTCCGGCGTTTGCTCAAACTTGCGTGTCTGCACAATGGACGAGTGCAAATAGAGATTATGCGGCATCACTGTGGCGCCGAGGATACCGATGCTCACATAAAGCATTTCCTGATTTGTGACGATTCGCGGGCCAGGTACAAAGCCGAGCGCAATGCCCACAAAACTCGGCTTGGAAAAAATCAGCTCCAGCGCGAAGCAACTGCCGATCGTCGCAATGAGCGTGATGACAAGCGCTTCAACGTAACGAAAGCCTTTATTTTGAAGATAAAGAACGGCTAGCACATCGAGCGCGGTAATGAGGCATCCCCAAACCAGTGGAATACCGAAGAGAAGTTGCAGCCCGATGGCCGAACCGACGACCTCGGCCAGATCGCACGCCGCGATCGCGATTTCGCAAAGAACCCAAAGAAACCAGGCGATTAGTTTCGGGTAGTGATCGCGGCAGGCTTGGGCCAGGTCGCGACCTGTAGCAACGCCGAGCTTGATGCACAAATGCTGGAGCAGGATTGCCATGAAATTCGAAATCATGATGACCATCAGCAGCGAGTAGCCAAATTTCGCCCCGCCAGCCAGGTCGGTGGCCCAGTTGCCCGGGTCCATGTAACCGACCGCGACGAGGAAACCGGGCCCGGAGAATGCAAAGAGTTTTCGCCAAAACGACGCTGTTATCGGAACAACGACGCTGCGATGGACTTCCGGCAGGGAGACGTGCGGTGTGGTTCTACGCCAGCCGCTTCCCACTCCGGCTTCAATGGTCTGATTTGAATGACTCATTATTTCAAAAAGGTGTAGAAGCGGAACGGTTACCTCGCCTGCTTCGGTTGCGTTCGCATAAATGGGTGCTCGAACGAAAGATAGAAGAACAAACCCCAATCGGGAGAATCGGAGGTGACGCCGATCGGACTGGCTGCGCCAATGACAATTTGCAACTCATTCGGCAGGTTGAACGCGTAACGCGCGCCGGGAGAAACCAGCGCGACCACGGTCTGATCGACATTCCTGGCAGGATCGACATCTTCTTCCCAGTTCGCGACCGACTCGAGCATCAGATTGAAATTCTCGGTTACCGCGTAAATCGCGCTTCCGCCGAGATTGTAATTCCACAAGTCTCGATCGTTTACATCGGGGAAAAACCATCCACCGGCGTTGAAATGCAGCGTCACGCGGTCACTGACAATTTTGCTAAACGGAAAATTGATTTCGTAGCCGAGCCGATCATGTCCGAAATCTTTGCTGGAATCGCCAGCCGGCGTGACGAGAGAAAAGCGCGGCGCGAATGCGGGTGTATGTTCGCCTTCCATCAGCGCTTGCAATCGGTAATTAAGCCGAATGTCTTCCAAACCGTTCTGATTTTCATTGATTGTGTACGGAATTGTGTAGGAGAATTGGTGCGTCTGACTAAAGACTGGCCACTCCTGCGTAAAGTTAACTGAAATCTCTTTGCTACCGGCCGTGAAGAACACCAGCACATTGATGATGTGCTGAACGACGCCGGGCTCCTGGTTATAAGCCTCCTCGACAAAGAAAGAGTTATCTTGGATTCCCTTCGCTAGCGGCTCCGCCAAGAGCAAGGTGACGAGGAACGACTGACAAGTGACGAGCAGAAGCATCAGGAAGCGGCAAGCCCCGGAACTCGCATGGCGAGCACCAGATTTTAAAAGTTTCATCGCAGGGATTGCGATAATCCAAGCTAGCCATGATCGGTAGTGCGGGAGCGCATCTCTCTTCATGCAATGATTAGGCTTGTCTAACTTATTTATAGCGTCAAATGATTTTGTGAATTGACTTAATCTCTTTCTTCTCTACGTTTCGGCCCGATGCCGCGTAAACATTCTCGATCCACGATCCGTAGTTCCACCGCGGTCGAAGACTATCTGGAACGTATTCTGGAACTGATTGATTCGAAGGGATACGCCCGCGTAGTCGACATCGCGGCTGCGTTGAAGATTTCCCAGGCCAGCGTCACCAACATGGTCCAGCGGCTCGACGCGGAAGGCCTGCTGAAATATGAAAAATATCGCGGACTTATTTTGACGGCGGCAGGCCAGAGCCTGGCACATAAAATCGCCCAACGACACAAACTTCTGACTGATTTTCTGGGACTGCTTGGCCTCGAGGACAGCGTGATTTATCAAGATGTAGAAGGAATGGAGCATCACATTAGCGCTCCGACTCTGCGCGCCATTGAAGCTCTCACCGCTCAATTGCGGCGCCGACCGGCGTTGCTGGCGGAATTGCAGGCCACAATTGCGTAGGGCAACCATGAGAAACAAAAAAATCTCATCGCGCCGGGCTGCGATTCCTGTTCGAGCCCTTGATTTCGTGATGTATAACACGAAAAACATCCGCCGGGCCCGTGGCTTCTATCAGAAGCTTTTTGGCCTCAAGCGCGGGCAGGAATGGAATAATTTCTGGAGTGAGTTCGCCACCGAACCATTGACTTTCTGTCTCAACGGCACCGGACATAAACGCCATCCCGAATGGGACTGGAGTGGGCCGGCTTGCGTCGCGTTAGCGGTGGACGACGTTCGTGCTGCGATCGACGTTTGCCGCAGACATCGGGTAAAAATCCTCATCGAGCCAGTCGAGACGCGCGTATGCTGGATGGCATGGATTGCCGATCCGGATGGCAACCGGATTTGCCTGCATTCACGCAAAGACGGGACGGCAGGATAGGGCTATAACTTGCCAGGCGCGGGCACTGCCGCGGCGGTGTTCGTGCTCAATTTTTTAAAGTGAAGTTGATTTACACGGCGACCATCACTTTGAGAAACGGTAACCAGATAGTTATCGATCTTGACCTGTTCACCCTGCTTCGGAAGGTGACCAAGCAGATGCGTGACGTAACCGCCGACGGTGCTCACGTCCGCGCTCTCCAATTCTAGTTTGGCGAGCTCGTTCAACTCGTAAAGGCCCAGCGCACCGTCCACAGTGAATTCATTTGCGCTGATCTTACGAAACTCTTCCTTTTCGAAATCGAACTCATCTTGGATATCACCGACCAACTCCTCGAGCACATTCTCCAGGGTCACCATGCCAACTGTTCCGCCAAATTCATCCACCACCAAGGCCAGATGCGCATGCTTGCTCAGGAATAATTTGAGCAGTTTCTCCAGTGGCATCATCTCCGGCACAGGAATCAAATCGCGTTTGATTTTCAGCAGGTCGGGATGCTCCGCGCGCATCAGTGTGAGTAGCTCCTTGATGTGGATCAGGCCGATCGTGTTGTCGAGATTCTCGCGACACAACGGAAACCGCGTGTGCCGGGACTCAATTGCCTTTTTCACATTGGCCTCGAAACCGTCTTCCAGGTTGAAGTAAACGATCTCCCCGCGTGGCGTCATGATGTCGCGCACCACGCGGTCACGCAGATCCAGCACATTAAAGACAAGCTCGCGACCAAGAGGCGTGACCTCGGCGGATTTTTCACTTTCCTGAACGATCAAGCGCAGTTCTTCCTCGCTATGGGCCAATTCTCCTGCGGCAATAGGTTCCACACGAATAAGGCGACGGAGTACCCAGTTGCTGGCGGCGTTTAGGAACCAGATCGCTGGTTTAAAGATCGCGTAAAACCATCGCAGCGGTGTACTCACAAATAGCGCTGCAGACATCGCTTTGCGGATAGCGAGAATTTTTGGGGCTTGTTCCCCCAGCACGATGTGCAAAAAGGTGATGACTGAAAATGCCAGGGCAAAGGATATCGATTTGATTACCGTCAGGGATTCAATTCCTGCGAGAGCGAAAAACGGCTGGAGCATTCGCGCGAGGAAGGGTTCTCCCAGCCAACCAAGCCCAAGGCTGGCTGCAGTAATCCCAACCTGGCAGGCGGAAAGATATGCATTCAGATTGTTCTTAATCTGTTTTACCAATGCAGCTCGCTTAATGCCTTCAGCAGCCAGCGTGTTAAGCTGGCTATCGCGAATTTTCACCAGCGCAAACTCGGCGACGACAAAGAAACCGTTGAGCAATACCAACGCGACAATCGTCACCAGCTTGGCGATTAGGAGGATCAATGGATCCCAATGCTGCGCGACAACGTCAGCAACGGGTACCAATAGGAATGATGAGGGGAAGTTCATCCAGTAGATTCGTCTAGCAGCCGGTTTGTGACCGGCCGGTCCACGCGCCGCACAGCGACGCGCCTACGATGGAAATTTACCAGCTCGACTTGGTTACGCCAGGAATCAAACCTTGCGAAGCCAGCTCGCGGAAAGTCAAGCGCGACATCTTGAACCGGCGAATAAAAGCACGCCGGCGCCCGGTAACTTCGCACCGGTTCACTACACGCGTGGGACTGGCGTCACGCGGCAATTGGGAAAGCCCGGCATAGTCCTTTTTCGCCTTCAACTCTGCGTGCAACGCAGCGTACTTCTTCACCGTCCCGCGCTTGCGTTCATTGCGATTGATCCAGGCAGTCTTGGCCATAAAAGAGGCTGACTATAATACCAGGGCCATAATTTGCAACAGGACGTCAGTTCCTGATCGCTTACCCCAAAGCGCTTGTTCGTCGCCGTTGCTTGATCAGCGCGCTGGTGGACCGGCGGCCACTGGATGAAGAGGAACCCCGCTTCTGCTTGAGCGATTGTGTCCGGTTCAGGCTGTCCTGTAACACCTTAACCAGATCGACAACATTGGTTGGGGCCGGAGGAGCGGACGCTTTCGCTGCAATCTCTCTGTTCTGCGCTTTTTGCTCGATAATATCCATCAATGCGGTCCGGTATTCATCGCGATATTTTTCCGGCTCCCATGAAACCGTCATGCTCTCGATGAGCGCCTGCGCCATTTTTAATTCCTTATCGCTCACGGCCGTGGCAGAACCATTCTTCAAAACTTCGGTACTTAAAATTTCGCTCGCGAAGTGCATCAGCTCCAAAATCAGGAACAACCCATCCGGTTTTACGGCTCCGAGATGCTCGCGGTTGCTGATCACGACCTTGGCAACGCCGATCTTTCCCGTCCCGCTGAGCGCCTTATGCAAAACTGTGTATGCCTTTTCCCCGCCCTTTTGTGGTTCGAGGAAATATGGTTTGTAGAAAAATTTTGGATCGACGTGCTCCAGATCGACGAAGTCAGTGATGTCGATGGAATGGGTCGATTCGATGCGCACCTTCTCGAAGTCTTCGTCCTTCAGCACCACATAACGGCCCCGCTCGTACTCGAAGCCCTTTACGATTTGGTCGGCCGGAACCTCCTTTGAGTCTGCTTCGGCCACTTTTTTGTATCTGATAGGGCTGAGATCACTGGAACGGAGCTGCCGGAAACTAAGCTTCTCCTCGCGCGTGGCCGGATAAACCGCCACGGGAATATAAACCAGCCCGAAGCTGATACTGCCTTTCCAGATAGGACGCATCGGTAGGAAATCCTTTTTCCACAGTAGCTTGAGCGTGTCAACTTCCGAGGGCTGGATGCTGGCCTAGCGGAATTTGCCTTGAAACTTCGGGAAACAGCCTGATGTTCAAATCTAGCGCATGAGCCTCATCGCCAGCTTCATGAATTTGGCAGGGCCGGACCTGATCGTAATCCTGCTGATTATTCTAGTCTTGTTCGGAGCGAAGAAGTTACCGGAACTTGCACGGGGAATGGGTCAGGCAGTCAAGGAGTTTCAAAAAGCAAAGGACGAATTCAACGACGAACTGCATAAGGCCGGAAAGTCTGAAACCGAAACTGCCAAGTCTGACGTGAAACCAGCGCAATCGACTGTGCCCCGAGGGACGGAACAGTTGCCAAGCAGTGAGGTACGGCCAGACCCAAATCAAGCAAATACGCCTAGCGACAAAGCCGATCAGGTGTAAGGAACTGTCCGTGCTCGTTTGAGCAGCGCGAGGGACTTTCTCGGCTTTTCGAGGTAGAAAGGCCATCCTCGATTCAAAAAACGCGGGAGCGCTGCCATAGTTCAAGCGTTTGACCTAATGCGTGATTTACGGCAAAATCGCGGCTCGTTTATGTCTGAACCGGATCTGCGCACTCGCATTAAGGAAATGCTCGTAAAAAATTTGATGCTTCAAGTCACCCCGGAGCAAATCGGGGATGATCTTCCGCTTTTTGGTGCCAATGGACTGGGTTTGGACTCCATCGATGCGCTCGAGCTGGTGGTAAGCATGGAAAAAACATTTGGGGTCGGTGTGCCAAGCTCGGAAGTAGCTGGCAAAGCGCTTCAAACTGTAAATACAATCCACGATTACATTCTCGAAAAACGCAGCGCGGCCGCGTAGGCTGCGGGTAACGGCATTCGTTGCCGATTCCACGTGAACATTCTCTATGTAGAGAGCAGCCGCAGCTGGGGCGGCCAGGAGTATCGGACCTGTCTCGAGATCAATTGGCTGAATGCTCATGGGCATCAGGCATGGCTGGTCTGCTATCCAGATAGTCAGGTTCACTCTAAAGCCTCTGAACTCGACACCCGGCTTGTAACCATGCCGCTCGGGAGTCGCGTTGACCTGCGATGCTCGTGGCGGCTCTGGAGATTTTGCCGGCGAAACCGGATCGATCTGCTCAAAACCTACAGCTCGAAAGACCACTGGCTCTGTCTGCCGCTTTATTTTTGTGGGATTCCGCTAAGCCGCGCGCGCTGCATCACCGATCCCATCGGAAGCAAGGGACGCGCATTTGTTTTCAAGCATGGGTGTTCGAACATTGTGGCCGATGCATCGGTGATTAAACGCCAACTCGTCCAGGAACACGGCGTTGATCCTGCGAAAATTGAAGTCATCGGTTCAGCCGTCGATTTGGAAAAGTTCAAGCCGCCGCGCGATCCAATGAAATTCCGTCGTGAGATTGGCGTCGCCGCAGACACTCCGCTCATTGGAAATGTCGGAATGATCCGGCCGGATAAAGGCCAGCTCATTCTCGTCGAAGCGGCTCCTCTTGTTTTAACAGAGCAGCCGGATGCGCGGTTCGTCATCGTAGGTCAGGGCACTGGCATCTTAAAACGCGGGATCAATGTAAGAAACGCCATCGACCGCGCCGGACTCGCCGACGAGATCATTATGGCAGGGTATCGCTGGGACACTCCCGATGTTTATGCGGCGTGTGACATGATTGTGATCGCTTCGCTGCGCACCGAGGCGTCACCAATTGTCTTGCGCGAAGCTTTTGCCAGCGGACGTCCCGTCATCGCGACAAAGGTGGGCGATATTCCAGAAATTATTGAACATCGGCAAAACGGTCTGCTCATCGAGCCGGGCGACGCCAAAGCGCTTGCAGCTGCAATCCTGGAATTTATTCGTGATCCAACATTAGCCGCGCACTGCGCAGCAAACGGCCTGCGTTATGCAAGAGAGCATTTTTCATTCGATGAAATGATGGAAGCAAAGCTTCGCGCCGATGCTGCGCTAGTAGGAAACGGAATCGATGGGCATCCTGCCGCCAGCACGATGTCGTCGCAGGAACTCCGCCGCTCATCGGAGGTCTCACGCAATTGAAGAGGAATTGACTGCGTTGATCAACTGACGAAAGCGCCCGAATCTGCTGCGAAAAGGCGTAAAGATCAGTCGAGGCAAATCCCAAATTTCGGGCTCATTTTTTTCCTGAGGCAGCGCCGTGCCTTGGACGATCGCGCCTCTGCGCACGATATCGGCGAATTCCTTGTTAAGATTGATAATCGCCTTTTCGGACAAGCGGTCATTCATCCGAATTACAAATCGTTCTCTTACCCAGCGTGCCGAATGATAGATTTTGTAGAACTGCAAAATTTCTGCGACGGCTTCCCGAACGTTGTGCGTGATTTTGAAAAAGGAAAAATCCTCCTGGGAAATCAAACCGGGCTTTAGGAGCCGGTCGGTAATAAACTTCATCCATACTTCCCAATAATTTCCACGGAGTCGATCCAACAACACAACCGGAATAATACGAGTTTTCCCAGTCTGCATGAGTGTGAGCACCTCAAATGTTTCGTCGAGTGTACCAAAACCGCCAGGAAACAACGCGAACGCGTGCGCCTCCTTCACGAAGTTCAGTTTACGCGTAAAGAAATAATTGAGAGTAATCAGTTTGGGGTCACCCTCGATGATTTCGTTGGCTCGCTGCTCGGATGGGAGGCGAATGTTAAGCCCAAAGCTATGAGCGCGGCCTGCGCCCCGCTGCGCTGCTCCCATAATTCCGTCACCGCCGCCGGTAACCACCATGAAATTGTGCGCCACCATTTCCCGCGCAAAATCCTTCGCTACTTCATACTCAGGCGAATTGGCTGGAGTGCGGGCTGATCCAAAAATGGCGACTTTGCGCAAATGGCGAAACGGCGCGAAGACTTTCGCCGCGTTGCGCATTTCTTTTACAGAGCGATTGATCAGTTTGAGATCTGCCACGCTCATGTGATCGCGCGCTATCTTCAGCGCGGTAACAATCATCTCCTCGATCAGTTCGGGAGATTCGCTTCCGTCCCAATCCCGAACCAATTGTCGCACGCGCGCATCGAACGACGGATCAATACTCCATTGTCGCCGTGTTGGCTGATCGTGAATCGCGCCCCCTGTGAAATCTTCGTCCATAATTAAAATGTAGCGGTAGCTGTGTCGGCTGCACCTTTGAGAATGCAGGCCACAGGCCTGCCACTACAGAGATACTAAATCGGCAAGTATCTCGCGCATGTAACGGATGGGCAGCGAATAGTGACCTGCGTCATCAATGAAACGCGCTTTGCAGTCAGGCAATCGTTTTGCGATTTCTTCTGCGAGGCTAACGGAGAACGCCCGGTCTTGCGTTCCATGCCAAAGCCGCACCGGAACCCGTATGTCTTCCAGCGAAAATTGCCAAGGCTGCGCGTAAATCTGCGCATCCGCTATTACACCTTCAACAGAGCCGCGCCAGGCACGGCGCTGGCTTTCAAAGATGGCTTCGAATGCTGCTGCGTCACGTAGGCTTTCCGCATCGCATGGTCGCAGCATCAGCATTTTCAAGAGTAAAGGCCGAAGCCGGACAGGCGACCGCAATGACAGAATCGGTCGCGCCAGACAAAACAATCTTCGCAAAAGTCGCGGTCGCGATCGATAAAGTGCCAGCATCCAGCGGTAAAGTGGCAGCAACCCCTCGGCATCCTTGAGTTCGGCCATGGGAATCGCGCCACATACGATTGCAATTGCCCGCACCCGATCCGGCATTGCCGCGGCCGTTGCGTACGCGTAGGGCGCGCCGCCAGAAATTGCGAGTGCTCGAAACTCGCCAATACCGAGGTGGTCAAGAAGTTGTTCTATAACGCGCGGCCAATCGGCCAATTTTCGATTGGGCTGCAAACTCGATCCACTAATGCCTGGTCGATCAGGCGAAATAACGCGAACACCGAGATCGCGCGCTGGCTCGTCTGTGAGTCGCGCCATGGTGCGTGAGCTCGGCCAGCCGTGGCAAAATATCACCGGCACTCCATTTGCATCGCCGTATTCTTCAAAAGCAACGAAAGCGCCATCCCCGAGTTGAACAAAATTCTCCCTCTTCATTCTAAAATAGTGGCAGGCTTTTTTTTTGGCCCTTGTATTGCAAGCCTCTAATCTGTAAGGCAAAGTGTAGTGCGAACAAGGCGCCGTGGCCTTCGCATTATTGGTTATGGATGATTACTCACAACCCCATGCGGGAAAAATCTCGCTGCACGGCAACGGGCTAGGAGCGCCGTCGCCGGAGGAGGTTGAAAAACGCGCGAGGGAAATTGCGATGATCGACGAACGCAACCCTGATGAATTTACCGAAGCAGATTGGAAACAGGCCCGCCACGAATTGATGGGCGAGGAAAATAACACGCCCCCTGAGGAGACTCCGGATAATGCTGATCTTACCGAAGAGTGGAGTGTGGTCGCCAGCTCCAAGGGCCACCGCATGCCGCGCCCCGGTACCGACGAAGAGGAAACGGTCGGTGAGCATTGCGTGATCGACGGTCTCGAGGAAGCAACTCACGACCAGATGCTCGAAGCGCGCCGAGAAGAACTCGAACAAGAGGGAGAAATTCTTTGAGTCCAGTTTCAGCCGAAGCCGCCACCGACGCGGTCGCGGCCAAAAGACCTCATTTTCATCCGGGCTCAGGGCGTGTTGAGCGCCTTCTTGTTCGTTTTCATCAAATCAGAGACTTCACCACAATGCTGTGTGCGGGTCTCGAACCAGAAGACTGCGTCGTGCAATCGATGCCCGACGTCAGCCCTACAAAGTGGCACCTCGCGCATACGACCTGGTTTTTCGAGACGTTTATCCTCAAAAAATTCAGTCCGGGATATCGCTCCGAAATCCCACAGTACGCTTACCTCTTCAATTCGTACTATAACGCTGTGGGTGATATGCACCGGCGAGATCTGCGCGGATTAATTTCGCGCCCAACGGTGAAGGAAGCACAACGCTACCGTGCGTCGATCGATTCGCATATCGACAATCTGCTTTCCGGCGCAGACGAAAAGCTGCTCGACGAAATCGAACCGATCCTCGTTCTTGGCATGCATCATGAGCAACAACACCAGGAATTGCTGGTCACTGACATCAAACACGTATTCGCGCAAAATCCGCTCTATCCTGTTTTTCGAGAGGGTAACGTCAGCGACGCCCGTGCGAAAACGATGTCGATGCACTTCCTCGACTTCAAAGAAACAATTACCGCAATTGGTCATGAGGGACGCGGATTCGCTTATGACAACGAAGGACCGCGGCACCGAGCGTTAGTTCCCGCATTTTCGCTTGCTTCACGGCCCGTAACAAACGGCGAGTATATGGCATTCATCAAAGATAATGGTTATACGCGTCCGGAATTCTGGTTATCACTCGGGTGGATGACGGTTAACGAACAACGCTGGCAAGCCCCCCTTTACTGGACTAGGCGCGATGATGCCTGGTGGAACTTTACCCTATCAGGATTTCGCCCGGTCGATGAATCCGAGCCAGTGACGCATGTGAGCTATTTCGAAGCTGACGCGTATGCGAATTGGGCAGGCGCGCGCCTGCCGACAGAGTTCGAATGGGAGCGCGCTGCGCTGGATAGCCCCGTCGAAGGGAATTTTGTTGAGAACGAAAATTTTCATCCACGGACATTGTCCATCTCGGGAGACGATCGAAATCTTCACCAAATGTTTGGGGACGTTTGGGAATGGACCCGCAGCGCCTACTCGCCCTACCCCGGTTATCGCGCCGCGCCGGGCGCACTCGGCGAGTACAATGGCAAGTTCATGTGCAACCAGTACGTCTTGCGTGGCGGTTCCTGCGCGACGTCGCGCAGTCATATTCGCCGAACTTATCGCAATTTCTTCCAACCGGAAAAACGCTGGCAGTTCACAGGGATCAGACTCGCACGCGATCCACAGTAAATCGGTAGGGCGCGACCGTCGGATCGCCGCCAAACGATAATGCCATATGACCGCAGACCAGCTAACGGCCATACAACCTGCTTCTAAAGTTCCCCCGGCAGCTTCTGATTTGCTGTCGGATGTAATCGCCGGCCTCTCCTCCGATCCACGCACGCTGCCTTGCAAGTATTTCTACGATGAGCGCGGCGCTGCGTTATTCCAAAAGATTTGCGAGCTGCCAGAGTATTACGTCACCCGGACTGAGATCGATATTCTGGATCGACACCGTGCCGAAATCGCGTCGCAACTTGGGGTGAACATTGAGTTGATCGGACTTGGTACTGGCGCGGGTACCAAGACGCAGGTTCTCATTGAAGCGCTCGAAAAGCCTGCTGCTTATATCCCGGTTGATATCTCTGAGAAGCAATTGCGCAAATCGACTGCGCGCTTCCAAAAAATCTTTCCCAACCTAGAAATCCTGCCCGTCTGCGCCGATTACTTGCAGCCCGTCTTATTGCCTTCACCGCGTCATACGGCTACGCGTAATGTCGTTTATTTTCCCGGATCGACTATCGGCAACTTCGAGCCAAATGAAGCCTTAGAATTTTTGCGGCGCATTGCCAATGTTTCTGGTCGCGGCGGCGGGCTGCTGATCGGCGTCGATTTGCAGAAGGATCAAAGTGTGATCGAAGCCGCCTACAACGACGAAGCGGGCGTCACAGCGCAATTCAATTTGAACTTACTGGAGCACATCAATCGCGAGATCGGTGCAAATTTCGATCTAAGCCAATGGCAACACCGCGCCATTTACAACTCTGAAGCAGGCCGCATCGAAATGTACTTGATCAGCGCGACCGATCAGACAGTTCGCATACAAGATCGACAGTTTCATTTCCGTGCTGGTGAAAAAATCCTGACCGAGCATTCCTACAAGCACACGCCGGAGGGGTTCATCGCTCTTGCTCGCCAGGCTGGATTCGATTTCGTCAAATTGTGGACTGACGACGCCGGCTTATTTGGCGTATTCTACTTTGTAACCACTACGTGACGCAGACGATCCTGTCTGCCCGCTCGCGTATTTGCGAACCAAGAACTTGCAGGCAGGATTGCCTGCATCACCGCCCCAATGAGCGCCCTCGTTAAACTTGTCGATGTGAGCAAGCGCTACGCGGGCGCAACCGCGTTGCATTCGACAAATCTCTCCGTTGAACGTGGCAAGACGAGCGTTCTCATTGGGCCGAGCGGCTGTGGCAAATCAACCTTGCTCCGGTTGATCATTCGTTTGATCGAGCCGGATTCTGGCTCGATCGAGTTGGACGGTGAACCGATCACGCCCGATACGATCGGCAACCTTCGCCGGCGCATCGGGTACGTGATTCAGGAGGGCGGTTTGTTCCCGCATCTGACCGCGCGCGCCAATGTCCTTCTGATGGCGCGACAAATCGGGAGATCCCAGGAGGAAATGCAAGGCAGGCTAGTTGAATTGTGCGAGCTCACAAGATTTTCCGCCAATCTGCTCCTGCGATATCCTGTCGAACTTTCCGGAGGTCAGCGGCAGCGAGTCGGCTTGATGCGAGCATTAATGCTTTCGCCGGAGCTGCTGCTGCTCGATGAGCCGCTCGGCGCGCTGGATCCATTGGTACGGGCTTCTTTGCAAAAAGATCTCAAAGAAATTTTTGCGCGGTTGCAGCAGACGGTCCTCTTCGTCACACACGATTTAGCCGAGGCGATTTATTTTGGTGATGAAATCGTGCTCATGAATGATGGGCGAGTCGTGCAAAAAGGCTCGGTTACGGATCTGCGCGAAAAACCAGCCGACCCTTTCGTGTCGGAATTCATCAATGCACAACGCGGAGTTGGACTGGTATGAGACTGCTTCGCCCCATGCTGGTAGGGCGCGACCGCCGGTCGCGCCACGCACGGCCGAGCGCTCTCTTACTGCTATCTTTGATCCTCGTCGCGGCAGTTTTTCCAGCATCAGCAAATCCGGTCATCATTGGCTCAAAGAAATTCACCGAGTCCTATGTTCTGGGTGAAATCGCCAGCCGCACACTGAACGATGCCGGAGTTGCAGCGGAGCATCGCCAAGGCATGGGCGGCACGATCATTCTCTGGCAAGCGCTGCGCGGCGGACAAATCGATGCCTACCCGGAATACACGGGAACAATCGCGCAAGAAATCCTAAAAACTAGTCAACAACTATCGCTGGATGAAATTCGCAATGCGCTCGGGAAATTCGGGGTTGGCATGACAGAGACGCTTGGGTTCAATAACACTTACGCACTGGTCATGCGACGCAGCGAAGCGCAACGCCTGGGCGTTCGCACCATCAGCGATCTGCGAAGGCATCCGGAGCTCAAGATGGGACTCACCCATGAATTTCTCGACCGCCAGGATGGCTGGCAGCCGCTACGCGAGCGTTATGGGCTTCTTCAACAAAGCGTCGTTGGGATTGATCATGCGCTCGGTTATGCTGCACTGGCCAACGGCTCAATCGACGTCAAGGACGCCTATTCGAGCGATGCAAAGATTGAAGAAAACGATCTCGTCACTTTGGAAGACGATCTTCGGTTTTTCCCAAAGTATCAGGCCATCTTCTTGTTTCGATCGTCCATGTCCCCCGATGCAATCAGTGGATTGCGCCGCCTGGAAGGAACGCTGGATGAAAAACGCATGATTCATCTCAATATGGAGGCGGAGCGCACCAAAAATTACACTTTCGCATCAAACTTATACTTTGAAGATGGCGGAAGATCGGCGAACTCCGTGGGCGAATCCTTTCCGCACAAGCTTGCGCGCTGGACTTTGCGCCATCTCGAACTCGCAGGATTTTCGCTGTTGCTCTCGGTAATCATCGGGATTCCACTTGGCATTCTTGCCAGCCGCGGTGGATTAATTGGGCAGGGAATTCTTGGCTTCGCGAGTATTGTGCAAACGATCCCATCGCTCGCCTTGCTGGCATTGCTTGTCCCTCTTCCCTTTTTTGGGATCAGCGTTCGTACTGCAATTGCCGCCCTGTTCCTTTACGGGTTGTTGCCGATCGTGCGGAACACTGCGAGCGGCTTGCAGGATATTCCGCGATCGTTACGTGAATCCGCTATTGCATTGGGACTGAGCCCCGCTACCCGGCTCTGGGAGATTTATCTGCCAATGGCATCGCGCTCGATTCTTTCGGGAATCAAGACCAGCGCCGTAATTAATATCGGTACCGCCACGCTCGCAGCGCTGATCGGCGCTGGCGGGCTCGGCGAGCCGATTTTGAGTGGTCTCAACTTGAATGATCACGCGACGATCTTGCAGGGGGCTATTCCCGCAGCGTTGCTGGCGCTGTTTGTGCAATGGTTCTTCGACGTGCTTGATCGCGTCCTGATTCCGAAAGGACTGCGGCTGTAGAGCGTCCACGCTTGTGTGCGTTTGGGCTTACTACCGGCTATAAAGACAACGCAAATCCCGCACGTTAATTCGCGCTCATGACAGGTCTCGAATCGCGGATTCTCCCAAGAAAAAAATGCACGACTAGCAGAGCGCATACAATCCCCAGCAATGCAGCGCACACAACATCGGACAAGTAATGCGCTCCGAGGTACATTCGGGAGAACCCGATCAGAATTGGAATTGGCAAACAGGCGAGCCCGAGGCGGCGGCGTGCGAAAATTAGAACACCAAAAAAGGCGGTTGAGGCTGCAACATGGCCCGAAGGAAACGCGTGATATTTCGTGCTGAAACGCGGGCCACCCCAGCGGAACTCTGATTTCACAGATGGGCGAGCCCGTGGAATCGTGCGCTTGATGACGGTGCCGGCAACGCCAGCGACCGCCATTGCCAACAACATCGACAAAAAAATGCGCATCCATTTTTTGCTGTGGCGCTGCCACGCGATTCCCAAAAGAAGCAATCCCAGCGCAAGATGTGAGGGCCAATCACCATACAAACTGACATTGCGCATGAAATTGCGCACTGCGCGGCTTTGATGCTGTGCAATGAAATCACGCGCGGCGGCGTCGAAATGGAATGCGGTTACCATCGCTATCGCCGCTATGACGATGCCGATCAGCCAGTAAAAAACGGCGCCGCGCTTCACAAATAAGTTCCCGTCTGTTTTAGCGGGCGCTATTTTGAGCGCGCTCTTGAAATCCGCAATACGCAATTCGGTCTTTCTGTTTTTCGGCTCGATCCTTTTTCATCTGGCCGGCACGTGGAGCTTGCCACTGATCGATCGCGACGAGCCGCGTTTCGCGGAGGCCTCGCGAGAAATGATCCAGCGGACAGATTACATTGTTCCTTACTTCAACAATCAGCTGCGGCTCGATAAGCCTCCCCTCGCCTATTGGGCGCAAGTCGCAAGCTACCGCATTTTTGGTGAAAGTGATTTCAGCGCGCGCTTTCCATCCGCGATCGCGGCTGCGCTGACGGCTTTGGTGATCTTGGCCTGGGGCTATCGTATCGGCGCCGCCGGAGTTGGCTCGTCGGCGGCCATTATTTTCACGCTTTCTCTACAAACTTTTCTGCATGCAAAGGCTGCGGTCGCAGACATGTGGCTGGTGTTGTTTGTGACGATCGCACATTGGGCGGGATACGAGTTGTTGATCGATTCAACTCGAACAGCGGCGCGCCCAATGCCAGTCCGGCTCGGACCGGTCGCGCCCTACCATCAAACGCGGTGCTGGCTCGCGTTTTATCTCTCGCTTGCGCTTGGTTTTCTCGCGAAAGGACCGATTGCGTGGATACCGCTGCTCACTGTTGGAGCGACAATTATCCTTACGCGAGATTGGCAGTTGGCTCGGCATTTCAAATTCCTGCCTGGAATTTTAGTAACGCTCTCGGTCGTCGCGCTTTGGGGCATTCCAGCGCTGATTCAAACTCATGGCGAATTCTTCGCCGTGGGAATCGGAAGGCACGTCATTAGTCGGTCGCTTGCCACGATGGAAGGACATGGGGCGAATTCGGTTGGCATGTATCTCTTGCTTCTGCCGTTTTATTTCGTGACGGTCTTCATAAGTTTCTTTCCGTGGTCGATCAAGTTGCCTTGGCTGGTCCGCAGGTTGGGGCGAAGGCAAACCGGAATCGCCGATCCCGGCTACAGCGGGAGCAAGATCGACAGTTATCTCGTCACAGGCATCGGGATCATTTTTGTGGCCTTCACACTGGTCGCAACAAAGTTGCCACACTATACCCTGCCCGCTTTTCCTTTGCTCGCGCTCCTGCTTGCGCGGCATTGGCAGGGAGCAGCGGCGATTAAAAATCACGCCTCCTTGTTTCGGACTATCGTTATCACCACTGCGTGTGTGTGGATTGCAATCGCTCTGGTGGTTCCACTATTTGTCGCGCGGTTTTTTCCCGCGTATCAGCTGTTTCAAGAATCGCGCGCGTATTTGCGACCGAACATGCAATTTGCATCCGTCGAGTTCGGGGAACCAAGCTTGGTCTGGTATTTTCGCTCGCGCGTGAAAAGCTTTCTCACGCGGCTCAACAAAAAGAACGCAGTCGATTTCATGTCCGGGGCCGGACCGCGTTTCGTGATTGTGCCAACTTCACTTGTCGAGCCGCTTTTTCCGAATCATCCCCAAACCTGGAGATCTTTTTCCACACGTGGCTTCAACATCGCGAAAGGTAAACGCGTCGATCTCACGCTCGTGCTAAAACCCGAGTAATTCGTCAAAAACGTTTAAGCGTTGAAGCGGTTCCGCCGTCTGTCATGTTGAACAGAGCGAAACATCTCTGGCTATCGGCTTGCGGAATATAAGGCTCAAGAAATATCAGAGATTCTTCGCTTCGCTCAGAATGACACGAACCCATTTCCACTTTAACGCTTCAACGCTTCAACTTTTTTAACGGCAACCATGATCACGTTTCTAGAC
This sequence comes from Verrucomicrobiota bacterium, assembly GCA_046727935.1. Lineage (GTDB taxonomy): Bacteria > Verrucomicrobiota > Verrucomicrobiia > Chthoniobacterales > UBA10450 > Udaeobacter. The sequence continues at coordinate 29,391 of JBKPDP010000088.1, forward strand.
GGCAAACTGGTGAGTGCCTTGCCTACGCACGCAATCGTCGATGTCGGCGGCGTCGGCTACGAAGTTTTCATCCCGCTTTCCAGCTACGATCGGCTTCCGCAGCCAGGACAGCCGATTCGTATTCTCACGCATCTGGCTGTTCGAGAAGACGCGCATGTGCTTTACGGATTCATGACGTCCGCTGAGCGCGATCTCTTTCGTTTGCTCGTCAACAATGTCAGCGGCATCGGGCCGAAGCTGGCGCTGGCAGTGCTTAGTGGAATGAGCGTGAATAATTTCAAAGCCGCAGTCGTGAACTCCGATGTCGCGGCAATTTCAAAAATCAGCGGGCTCGGGAAAAAGACGGCCGAGCGAATCGTCTTGGAATTGAAAGACAAGCTCGGAGTGGCGGCAGCGTGGGAAGCAGCCAGTGCCGCGCATGCGCCCACCCCCGAGGAGGAGCAGGCCAATGAGGCCGTGCTCGCGTTGATCGCGCTTGGCTACAAACAGATCGATGCACACAAAGCGGTGCGCGACCTTCAGGAAAAAGGCGAAGCGAAGTCAGCGGAAGAGCTGGTCAAGCTCGCGCTCAAGCGCATCGCCGCGGGAAGATGATTGTAGGGCGTTTGTGTCAAACGCCTTCTTCAGAAACGGCGTCTCACAGAATGGAGCCAGCGGGCGCTGAGCGACATAGACGGGCAGGCCGGAGGGCCGAGAGAGCGGGAGCGAACGAGTCAAACGCCCTACAATATTTCGGCGCCTGCCACGCCGTAGCGTTTGCGGAGGCGGGTTGAACGTTGGACGTTTCTCCGAAAATGATCGCTGTCGCTGAAGATCGGTTAGAAGCCATTCGCGCGGCTTTCCCAAAGGAAGGCCTTTTCGCGGAAAAGGACTGGCTGCTCTCACCTGATCCATTTCCGATCGAGAAAAAATTTGTCGCCGAATTGAAACAACTCGGACATCGACTGTTCGTTTTTCAGCGCGCCTGTAATCAACTCTATCAGCTGAGCATTAAGGGCAAACAACCTGCTTGGGTCGCGCGCTATCTTGATGCCGGTAAACCAAAAGAGCTGATAGAGTTTTCACGGCGTAAGGAAATTCGGGACGACTTACCACGTGTGATTCGCCCCGATCTCATTCTGACCGAGAAGGGCTACATCATTGCCGAAATCGATTCCGTTCCAGGTGGAATTGGTCTTACCGGTTGGCTTAACCAGACATATTCAACATTCGACAGCGAGATCGTCGGCGGTGCGGACGGAATGCTGGAGGGTTTTCAGACCGTGCTGCCAAACGGCGGCGACATCGTCATTTCCCGGGAAGCAGCAACTTATCGTCCGGAAATGGAATGGATCGCCGCACGATTAAATCAGAAGGTGCTCGATAAAAACGAGAGCGGCGCTTCTGGAAATCCAGTATCCAGTATCGAGCATCCAGCATCGTCGGTAATTTGGCGTGTTGTCGCTGCAGAAAATTACAGGCCGCAGGACGGATGCGCCGTGTATCGTTTCTTCGAATTATTTGACCTGCCAAACATTCCCGGGATTGCGAATACGCTGCGCGCAAACGCAGAAGGCCGCATCACCATCACACCGCCGATCAAGCCATATCTGGAAGAGAAAATGTGGTTCGCGCTTTTTTGGATGCAGCCGCTCCGGGAATTTTGGCGACGCGAACTTGGCGAGAAATATTTTATAAAGCTACAGGAAGTGATTCCCTACTCGTGGCTGCTCGACCCGACGCCTTTGCCGCAGCACGCGGTCATACCACGCTTGGAGATACATGACTGGCGCGAATCCGCGAAGTTCAGCCAGAGAGATCGTGATCTTCTTTTGAAAGTGAGCGGGTTCTCACCCCTAGGCTGGGGCAGCCGCGGCATTGCGCTCGGGAGCGATCTGCCGCATGCGGAATGGGAAAAGCGGATCAGCCATGCACTTGAGACATTCGATTCGTCACCGACGATCATGCAACGCTTTCACAAGGGTGGTCTGTTCGATCATCGGTATTGGGATCCGGAGTCTAACGAGTTAAAGACAATGAAAGGCCGGGTGCGTCTTTGTCCTTACTTCTTTGTGGAACCCGACCGTGTAAAACTGCGCGGAGCGCTTGCGACAATTGCCCCGGCCGACAAGAAGTTCCTGCATGGAATGCGCGACGCGATTCTGGTGCCGTCAAAGAGCAACGGGAAATAGACTGTGAAACGCTCTCGGATACTACGCGAATAATCCGACTATGTCTGTTATGAGAAGGCTGTTTGCGTTGACTAGCCTTGCAAAGCAGCTTTATCGCCGCTTATCGCAGGATAAGACCTGCCAAGCAATTTTTAGTCTTGACTGGTTGGCGAGATTTTTTGCAGAATCTTCTTAAACCAGGATCTGAATCCGGGAGAGGGCGCTTCTCCCGATAGTTTCTTTCCCACTTTCAGAGCTGCAGTCGCAGAACTAACCAATCGGGGAACGGAAAAGGAAACTAAATTATGAAAAATCGAAACACCATAACCATATTCACAACGATTGTGCTTGTGCTTGGATGCTTTGCGCTTTTACCAAAGGCGCAAGCGGTTGCCCTGGCGCCGGATGGAGGCTATCCCGGAGGCAACACGGCGGAGGGACAAAACGCCCTTTTAAGTCTAACCACAGGCATATACAATACAGCAGCTGGTTTGTTTTCGCTCAGGAGGCACCACTGGCAATTTCAACACGGCCATTGGCGCCGGGACGCTTTTTGCCGGCACCACTGCCGAGCAAAATACTGCGACTGGCGCTGGAGCACTTTTTAGTAGCACGACTCTTTAGTAATACCGAGGGCACTTTTAACTGTGCTTTTGGTTGGGAGGCGATGGTGTCGAACATCAGTGGCGGCAGCAACACGGCCATCGGTAACAGCACGCTCTTTAACAACACCACCGGCTTCAGCAACACGGCTATTGGTGGCGGCGCACTCGAGGACAACACCGCCGGCGACAGTAACACAGCATTGGGCGTTCTCGCGGGCGGCGCTCAGACAACTGCTCTCGCAACGTCTATATCGGGGCGGCGATGACGGGGGTGGCTGGCGAGAGCGACGCCTGCTACATACGTAGCATTTTCGGGCAAAGGTCTGTCAACGGAATCCCGGTTCTCATTAACTCGTCCAATAAGCTCGGTACGACCACTTCTTCCCGGCAGTTTAAGGAAGACATCAGACCGATTGATAAAGTCAGCGAAGCGCTCTTCGCATTGAAGCCGGTGACATTCCGTTACAAGAAGGAAATTGATCCGGCAGGGACATCGCACTTTGGGCTGGTGGCTGAAGATGTGGAAAAGGTGAATCCTGAGCTGGTGGTGCGCGACCAGGAGGGAAAACCGTACACCGTACGCTACGATCAGGTGAACGCGATGTTGCTTAACGAGTTCCTCAAGCAGCATCGCAAAGTGGAGCAATTGGAAACGACGGTTGCCAGTCTGGCAGCGACCGTGAAAGAGCAAGCTGCGCAACTCCAGATCGTAAGCGCACAGGTGAGAATCAATAACCCGACTGCGAAAGTGCCGAGCAGCATCCGTAAATAATCTTGCTGGGCGCAATTTTAAGCGTGCAAAAGCAATGGCGTTGCCTCAGAAACGCGCCATGAACATTACCAAAAACCTCGGAATGCTCCTGCTCGCTATCTACCTGATTCTGGCTGGAATCATGACGCTCATTCACATTGGTATCCCAGCGCTCGTGATGGGAATTTTGGCACTGGCAGCCGGCATTTTGATTCTGATTGGCAAGTAGCAACGCCTCTCATACTCAGATTCTTGATCCTGGTCTTCAGGACGAGCCTTCAAGAAGACCTCGCGATTGAGCCCGATTGGTTTCGGGGCTAGTGAATATTGCCCTATGTAATTGAGAAGCGGGAAACCGCTTGTGCTGTTGAAACAAAATCAGGTGTTCGCGAAAAACCTTTTCGTCTTGGGCTGAAATTCCTTTCACTGCCAAAGCCTGCGCTGCATACCGTACAGCGGAATCAAAGTCCCCGGTCTCGGCGTAGGCTGCGGCAAGGGTATCGATCATGTTCTCGTCTTTCCACTGCATGATGCTGCAAGCGGCCTTCGCATCCTTGACTGCTTGTTGCCCATTGCGAAATGACGAGTGCGGGCAAGTCGCCTGAAACCGCGCGCGATCGCTCAGTGCCCTGGCCAATGTAACAGACCGAGGGTGGAGAGAGATCATATAATTAAACTCTTTCCGGGCTTCCGCATATTTCCCAAGGCGTACCTTGACACTGGCGCGCAACAGGGACGCCTCGACGCAGCCTGGATATTGTCGGAGCACTTCGTTGCAGTCCTGAATCGCGAGTTCGTATTTGCCCTCCTTTCTAAAAATCTGCGCGCGAATGTAGAGCGCTGGCCACAATTTGGGATCGATTCGAAGCGCCGCATCAATATTGCGCTTTGCACCGGCAACATCCCCATTTCTTAGCTGATTGCTCGCGTCGCTACATAGGTTCATCACCGCCCGCTGGTGAGCAGGGGGTGTTAACGATGATGGGTACGGTTCCGTACACAGCCGTAAAGCCAGGTGATAATTGCAGTGAAAAGCGCGATTGCTCTCATGGATATCATTTCGTCTGTTTAGGACCCGCTGTGTAATTGAAATCCACACGTATGACAAGCAAAGATCGTCCGCTTTCATTGCAACTCCGGTGATCTAAGCTGTGCGAGGTGTGAACAACTCCAGCGAACAGTCTGATTCAATCCCAAATATTTCCAGGACAGCGCACACCGACGAGTTATCGGTAGTTACGCAGCGCAAGGTGACGTGGCGGCTGATTCCGTTTCTCTTTGTGCTTTACATTATCGCCTGGCTGGACCGGGTGAATGTCGGTTTCGCGGGATTGCAAATGAACAGCGATCTCGGGTTTAGCTCGACAGTATTTGGTTTTGGGTCGGGTATTTTCTTTCTTGGTTATTGTCTCTTTGAGATTCCAAGCAATATCATCCTGGAACGAGTTGGAGCGCGGCTTTGGATCTCGCGAATCATGGTAACGTGGGGCCTGATTTCCGCCGGCCTGATGTTTGTGCGCACTCCTGCAGCCTTCTACCTGTTACGATTCCTTCTCGGAGCTGCTGAAGCCGGCTTCTTTCCGGGAGTGATTTACTATTTGAGCCTGTGGTACCCTACAGCACAGCGCGCGCGAGCGATTGCCGCCTTCATGACAGCGGTCCCTGTTACCGGAGTGATAGGAGGGCCATTGTCCGGAGCGCTGCTAGAGTTAGATGGTCTTTATGGGTTAGCGGGCTGGCAATGGTTGTTTCTGCTGGAAGGGTTGCCTGCGGTGATCGTGGGCACCAGTGTCCTTTTTTACCTGAATGATCGTCCTGAAACAACGCATTGGCTGACTCCAGCAGAACGCGACTGGCTGGTAGAAACACTTGCAGCCGAGCGAAAAGCTTGCGTGCTAAAACCGAATATCCGCGTAGCTCTAACCAATACCACCGTCTGGAAGCTTGGAATCATCTTCCTCCTGGTCGCGGCTGGATTTTATGGCTACTCCTTCTGGGGACCTCTCATTATAAAGTCGCTTACCGGACTTAGTAACTTCAAGGTGGGTCTGGTGCTGGGGGCGATTAGCGCGATAACAATCCTGGCTATGGTTTTGAATGGCTACCATTCCGATCGCACTGGCGAGCGGCCCATACATATAGCTGTGCCGCTCTTAGTGATGGCCGTAGGCCTTATCGGCTGCGCTCTGCTGCGTCAGCCTGTCTTAGCCATTATCGCGCTCGCGCTTGTTCCACTTGGACACTGCGCGAGTTATGGTCCGTTTTGGTCGATGCCGACTCAGTTTCTTACTGGGCCAGCAGCGGCTGCCGGGATAGCTCTTGTGACCATGATCGCGAACGTCGGCGGATTCGCGGGACCAGCACTCATTGGAGTATTGAAAACTCGGACTGGCACTCACACTGCCGCATTCCTTCTGCTAGGAGGTCTGGCCGTCATCGCTACGTTTCTTGCTCTGCGAATAGGCGCTGCCCAAGGGCGGAGCAGCGAACAACCGGCGGCGGCCAGTTGACACGCTGAAGCGCGAACAGCTTTGCGCATTCATGTCATCCGGCTCCGAGGGGAGCCGCGAATTGTTTTTGTGCGCATTCAATTCGCTCTCGTGGTTTCCCTTTTAAACTCCGCAATTGCATCCGCTGCAGAGCTACAAGAGGTGGCTAGCTTCCCCGATAAACAGATTACTGGCGTGGGCGTCTCGACAAGATCGGGCCGCATCTTCGTGAATTTTCCTTACTGGTCGGATGACCACACAATTTCAGTGGCAGAGATTGTAAACGGCCAGCCCAAAGCGTTTCCCAATGACGAATGGAACACGCCTGGCCCTGCGGGTTCGCATTTCGTCTGCGTGCAAAGTGTGGTGGTCGACGATCAGGACAACCTGTGGGTCCTCGATCCGGCAGCGCCAAAAATGCAGGAGATCGTCAAGGGCGGACCGAAACTGGTGAAGATTGATCTCGCAACGAACCAGGTAGTGCAAACGATTCCGTTCGGCGAAGATGTGGCGCCGAAGAAAAGTTATCTCAACGATGTTCGTATCGACACGCGCACCAACACTGCGTTCATCACGGAGTCCGCGAAAGGCGCAATCATCGTTGTCGATATCAAGAGCGGGAAGGCGCGCCGCCTTCTCGATGACCATGCATCCACTCAACCCGAAAAAGACGTTAAGCTCGTCGTGGACGGCAAAGCGTTAATCGACCAGCAAAAGAAAACACCGCCGCAAATCGCATCCGATGGCATCGCGCTCGATGCGAAAAATGGTTATCTCTATTACCACGCGCTCACCGGTCACACGCTTTACCGGATCAAGACGAGTTTCCTCACAGATGAAAAACTCGGGAAACGGGAACTGGAATCGAACGTGGAAAACATGGGGCAAACGCCAACACCCGATGGGATGCTCGAAGCGCCGGACGGCAGTGTTTATCTCACCGACCTTGAAGGCAGCGCTGTGGTGCATTGGGACCCTGCGAGCAAACACGTGGAGCCAGTCATCGCCGATAAACGCTTGCTCTGGCCAGACACATTAAGCTGGGGACTAAACAACGAAATCTACGTGACTGCGTCGCAAATTGAAAACATGCCGCGCTTCAATAACGGCAAGTCCACACGCACCGAGCCGTACAAGCTTTGGAAGATCATCGGAATCAAACACGAATAGTCAGCCAAGGTGGTCACCGAGGGAATTATGGCACGAGCTAACTGCTGGCGCCGTCACTTTCGGGTTCGGCGTGAATGCCGGGAGCCTTGGGACCGCGCTCGTGTTCCTTTCCCTGAGCGGCTGAGGCGGATTTTGGTTTTCGCCGGTGCTGAATCTCTTCGTCTGGAGGCTCGCTGACGCTGCGCTGCCGCGGAAGACTCTCCGGATGATTGCGACAAAGAAATTCGATGAGCCCCTCGCGCACCTCGCAACGAAGATCGAAAACTTTGCCAGGGTCAGTACTGCTAACAAGCGCGCGTACTTCGATTGTTGTCTGCTTGGTGTCGGTGACCTGCAATCCACACACCTTCCTGTCCCACCTCGGATTGTTCTCAACGAGCCGCTTCAATTCCTTGCGCAATTCGCCAATGGGCACCTGATAATCGAGGTAAAGAACAACCGTGCCGAGCAGGTCGGTAGAAACGCGACTCCAGTTCTGAAACGGCTTTTCAACAAAGTAGGTGATGGGCAGAATCATCCGGCGCAGGTCCCATGTTCTTACCGTTACATACGTGAGCGTAATTTCTTCAATCTGGCCAAACTCACCTTCGACAAGCACGATGTCATCAATGAGTAGCGGTTGTGTTAGCGCGATCTGAATCCCTGCGAGCACATTGCCGAGAGTCCGTTGTGCGGCGAAGCCGATCACGATGCCTGCAATTCCAGCCGAAGCCAGGATGCTCGTTCCGAACTGCCGCACCGGATCGAAAAGCATCAGGACGGAACCGGTCGCGATGACTATGACGGCAGTAATAATAATTTTGCGAATCACCGATACCTGGGTGTAAATCCGCCGCGCGGAAATATTATCCGGCACGTCCAACTGCTGCTGACTCAATAGTGCAGCCTGCATGGCATTGACGCCGTGAACGATCAGAAATGAAAGCGCGACGATAAACAGGATGCCGACACCTTTCTGTGTCACCCATGTCCAGTTTTCGGGGAGCTTGAGCAGCGGTAACAACAGAATGATCCCAAGCAACGGTACCGCGAGCCGTAATGAGTGTCCGACAATTGGAACAACGATTTTGCCTGGTAGGCTGCGCATCCGCTCTGCCCAGAGGCGCATCCGTTTTTCAACCGCACGGATCGCGCGAAAAACCAGCCACAGCAGCGCGATAATCCATCCGGCATAGAGAATCGCAGTGAGCGCGCGAGCCCAAAAAATGCGCGTGGGCCGGTCAATGATGCCAGCGGCAATTGGCAGCAGCGCGAACGCGCCGCCGCACATCCAAAGGAAAAGCGCGACCGGTTTACGACTTGCGGCTGCGCTCAGCGCCAACCAGGACTGATATCGCGTCGATTCGATCTCACCGGCGCGGCGCCTGACGATCCAGACAAACCAACTGCTGAGCAGCAACAATAGCGAAAGCGTAACGACACAACTCAGCAAACGCATCCAGGTAACTCGATCAAAGACCGCTCGTTGAAGAAAAGCGTTGCCTGAATCTTTTGCCACTTGATCGAGCCACAGACCATAGTCGCGACCCGCACGATAGATTTTCGATCGCTCCGTTGCCGCCCTTTGTGCAGATAATTCGGCAACCGACTGCGTAATCGTCGCAGCGGGAGATGCCGATGCCGCCGGCAACGCTGACGGCGACGGTGGCTCAGCTGCGACGGCGGTTAGGCAGAGCAATACGATCAGTGGACAGAAAATTTTCATGATACAGTTTGTGGACGTCCTCATCGGTCAGCGTGGCCGTTTGTCTCAGTTGCTCCGGGTCCTCAAGGGACACTGGACATCTGGCAGCTTCACTCGTCGCGTAAGTGCAGCTTGCGATTTGCGCCATCTCTTTTTGTTAGGCACACCGTACTGATTCATACCGCTTCTGATTTAGTTCGTTCTTAAACATCAAAGTGGCTCCCGAGTCGGTGAACATTTTCCACGTCAATGGAAAGGCAGCTCGCGATGAACCGTTCTCTTCGGCGAACGGGGCGAAAATCGGATGGGAAACCGTCTGGGCAGGATTTGTTTTACCTGACCAATCGATTCATAACCCAAAACGCAACGGCGTAGCAAACAAAGATCGAAAATCCTCCGCTGACCCCAGCAACAACGGCTGCGCGCCATGACCTGCGTCGCAGTGTTCGCGCAAGCAACGCAAAGGCGAGCGCAATCGCGAATTCGCCGAGAATAATGTACCACGGCGTAAACGAAACCATCCAGCAACCGCTGTATTGCCACCAATGAATTCTGCGCGCCATTTCCTCATAGAACGGAATATTGATTGCACCAAGCAGCCCGATCATGAGCAAGCCCACCTTGCCGAACCGTTCCCACAATCGCAGTCCGATGTATCCGAATTGCACTGCCACTACTTCCCAGGCCAGCGGCATCCAGAGCGGCGAGCGCCAGATCATTGGGCCGCCGCCAATCGAGTAATCCAGTGTGCGCGTGTAATCGACCAGCCACGCATCAGCCGAAAGCTCGGTAAATCCGACTAGGAGTCCGAAAAGCAGAAAGCGGCCGAGCAATGCGTCGCGCCTAACGAGTGCAAACCCGATGAGAAGACAATTATCGACGATATTAAGCGCCGCACCCGTGCGCCAGTCGGACCACGGCGCGAGCGTCAGCAGCGAAACCGCAACGACGTTTGTGACAATGGTCGCGATAACGATACACAAACGCTGGCATTCAAGTCTGGCTTCCGTTAACACGATCTCGATCTAGCGAGTGCGTTTGCAGCCGTCAACGCTTGTACAAGCAGCCTGTTTACTGTAGTAGCGGCTCTTTGACCGCCGAGGACTAGCGCGCTTTGTTGCTCGCGCGCCTTGACCTTGGCGACTTTTCCCTGCTAAGCCGATGCGATGAAACGCCTCCTTTGGATTGATATTTCAAAGGGCCTGGCAATTCTGTTCGTCGCTTACTTTCATTTTTTCCGGACCTATTTTCAGTTCGGCGTCCTGCCGCCGGCTGACTGGAGCAATCTCGCAGCAAGCGCATTGACGATTCTGAGATTGGTTTGGTTCAAAGTCTCAGGACTCGGGTTCCATGCCGTCGGCGTTTTCATAATCCTTAGCGGTTGGACGCTGATGCAATCCACCATGCGCCGCGCCGAGTCTGGTGCAGTATCGTGGGGCGCGTGGTATCGGGCGCGCTTCCTGCGGCTTTATCCCATGTACTGGGTTGCGCATTTGGTTTATCTCCTCTCGCCGTTCGTTGCTCGACTGGAACCAGTGGATGATCGCATCATCCTGAGTCTGCTCGGTCTACGCTTCATCGATATCCAGATGAATTTCATGTACCTAAACGCGGCGTGGTGGTACTTTTCCATGCTGATCCAGTTTTATTTGATCTTTCCCCTGCTCTTCTCGACGGCGCGCCGCTTTGGACCGTGGATGTCTCTGGTGATCGCGTGTTTCGCCGGATTTTTCGCACGCTACATGTTGCTAGTGGTCTGGCCGCAAAATGGCTTGTGGGTGCTGGGCGGTTTCGCGATCTGTCGCTTGCCGGAGTTCGCGCTCGGGATGTCGCTCGCCATGTGGCATGCCCGATCAACTGCACGCGTGGAATGGTTCTTACTTCAGGGCGCAGGCTTGTTTCTCGGATTGATCCTCTATCCTGCGGCGCTTCAACTCTATCACGGCCTCTACGATTACATCTTCGTCGATTTCGTAACCGGCACCTGTTGCATGCTTGAAATCATAGGCATCGCCGGAATCATTTCCATATTCAAAGGGCCAGCCAACCTTTTCGGTCTTGTCGGACTCTATTCCTATGGTTTGTATCTCATTCACCAACCTTATGTCATCTGGCTCGGACTCCGCATTCGCGATCAGCCAATCTGGGCATTTCTTCTGATCTGCGTGCCAACTCTGGCTGCACTAAGCGCCTGGGGAATGCTTTTGGAAAAGGCAACGAACACGCTAGCCAACAAGATAGTGTCGCCGAGAAAACCAGCGCACGCTTAAACTCGTTTTTTCTCGCTCTCTTCTAATAGAACTCGCAGTTCGGCGACTGCTTCGCGATCCTTTGATCTGCCTGCCGCTTCCTTGATTCGAATCAGCGTTGGGAGATCGACACATTTAAAGCGCACTCCAAAAGCATCGACATCAAACGAATGGGGCAGCAAGTCCTGATAAGTCTTACCACCGGCTACTACGCCAAATAGGTCGACATCACCGAGGCTCGTTGTGAGAGTAAAATTCAACCCGCTGCGGATCGTTCTGACATCCAGGGCAAATGGCAAACCCGGCGGTGTATCACGCAAATAGGGCTTATGCGGCGCGAGTGCATCGGCGAGTCGCTGCATGTTCTCGTCAGTACGAGAGTAGACAAGATCGACATCAAACGTGACGCGCGCAGAACCATGCAGAATCGCAGCCATTCCGCCGATGAGGATGAAATCAACCTTTGCCCTGACAAGCGGAGGAATGATCTGCGCCAGATCAACGGCCATCGGACTTCTGTCTCAGCTTTTTGCCAGCGCGCCGCAGCTCCTCAACCATTTGCAACGCACGTAAATGCTTTTGCGCGCGTTGCTCAAAAGTCAGTTTGAGGTTTTCGCGCAGCAAGGTCCGATCGATTTCGCGCATAGAGTCGCGAAGGATGTCAACTTTTGCAGCAGCGCCTTTCATGAGAATCAAAGTAACACAACGTGGTGCATATGGCCACGCACCGAGACTTCGCCGTTAAGACCACATGAATTGCGCAAAACGATACCGATTAGTCATGGCTCGAATTTCAGGTTTGGAGAAAAATCAGGCACCGTGGCACCTGCGCTGGTTCTACGGAGTGATGCGCAAAATGTTCGGAAAAGACCTTACGCCTGCGAAAGTGCAGATGCGTTTGCCCGGTCTCGTGTGGGGCGGGCTCGCGATGGAAGCCGGCCTCGGTCGCAAGCGCCTTCTTTCGCTGCGTTACATTCAATTGGGAAAAATTCGCGCTGCGGCGCGGATCGGCTGTCCCTTCTGAGTAGACATCAATTCTGCCGTGGGCAGAAAAGCAGGCTTAAGCGACGAAAAGTTGCGTGCAGTGCTAGACGACGACAGAACGCCGTTTAGCGACACGGAACGACTGGTCATTGAACTGGCTGACGCGATGACCGATACGCCGTCGAATGTGTCCGACGATCTATATGCGCGTTTGCGCAACCAATTTTCCGAGGAACAGCTGATGCAATTGGGAGCGCAGATCGCGTTTGAGAATTATCGTGCGCGCTGGAATCGGATTTTCAACATCGAGAGCGACAATCTTTATCAAGGTGGCGGTTCATAGCCGTGAATAAAGTCAACATTGGTAGGGCGCCACCGCCAGGCGCGCCGAACGGAGCGGACGGCCTAGTGATCTGTCCCTATCGTTTATTAGATGACTTCTAACCGTCTCAGATTAGGCCCAGCTTCGTCTTAATTTCTTCCACAAGCTCTTTCGGAGTCCGTCCCAATTCGATTGTTAGTGCGTCTTCATCCGATCCCGGTTCTTCCAAATCAGCGAACTGGCTTTTCAACAAGGCAGGATTCATGAAGTGACCACGTCTGCGACGCAGTTGGCTTTCAATGAGCGTGTAATCTCCGCGCAAGAACACAAACTTCACGTCGTCGTTGACGCGCAAACGCTCCCGATACGCGCGTTTCAATGCAGAGCAGGCAAGCACCGCGTTCTCTTTTACATTAAGAGAACGCATAATCTGCTCGCGCAACCTATCCAGCCACGGCCATCGGTCTTCGTCGGTCAGCGGACGACCGGTATGCATCTTCTCAATGTTGACGCGTGGATGAAAATCATCCGCTTCATAAAACTGCCAACCAAATTGTTCGGCAAGCAGTTTACCAACCGTAGTTTTCCCTGCTCCCGAGACGCCGAAAACAATCACGATCACAGCGCATTAGTTTGCCGCCGACTTCCAATTTTCTCTACGAAGAAAGCGACAACCACAAAAAGGGTGTAGAAGATCCAAACGCCCATTGCCGTAGCCTTATCCGTCAACGGATTGCGCGGCACGTACGTATCACCTATCTGGATGATAACGAGTGCGACTCCGAATGCGATCATGGCTCCTTTCCGAATTGCCGGCATCACACTTCGCGTCAGGTAAAGCATGATCCCGCCGGCAAGTAGCCCGATTTCCAATGCAAACTCGGGGTCGCGATAGTTCCACAAACCAAAACCAACTTTCCATTTGTTGTCGTAAATGGCCAGATCGCGCGGGTGGGCGATGAGATCGAGAATCCAGTGCGAGAAGACCGCCAAGCCTACGATTAAACCGGCCGATTTCGTGTACACATAGCCGAGCCAACAGCAGAGTCGCTTATACGCGAGAGCGGCAATAACAGACCATGCCATCGCTGCAATCAGACTGTGTGAATACGGATGGAAATACGAGTCGAGCATGCTGCCAGCTGTAAATCCTTTGATCACACGGAGCTTCTCGATCCCAAGCAACACAAGAGTCGCCCAGATGTAATCGAGAAACTGGACTGCAATGAATAGGACCCAGAGCGGAATCTTGTTCTTCTCACTCCGAGCAGCGAAAGCGACACTGTAATGACCGACAAACATCGATATTTACCCGCTGATTTCTAAACGCCATCACTAGTTCTGTCGTGTCGAGCGAAGTCGAGACATCTCTTGATGTTAATTTTAACGGCGTCGCTGCAGAAAAGAATTAGAGATTCCTCGACTTCGCTCGGAATGACATTTGTGGGGGCCAGGGCGAAGCGCGACCGGTTACCGGTGCTCGTCGCCGCAGGTGCCACCAGAATCGCTAGGTGATCGCGAGTTTCACTGGCAACCGTCGCGCGCCCCAATCCCCATGTTGCTCGTCAAATCTACCTGCGATCGCGTAGCCGCATGATCGACATCTACCGTCTGCAATATTCCATTCACCAAGCTCGTACCAATCACGCTCGACGAGCAGTGTGTCGCAACCGGGACACCACGTGCTTCCGCCTTGGCGATCATGCACGTTCCCAGTGTAGACGTAATGCAACCCTTTTGAGCGTGCGATATCGCGCGCACGAGTGAGCGTTTGCGCTGGTGTCTGCGGTTTATCGAGCATTTTGAAATCGGGATGGAATGCGGTGAAGTGCCACGGCACATCCGGTCCGAGATTTTCTGCGAACCATTCCGACGCGCGATGCAGTTCGAGGTCACTATCGTTCTCGCCGGGAATCAAGAGCGTCGTGACTTCGAACCAGACGTTCGTTTCGTGTCGCAAATATTTCAGCGTGTCGAGAACCGGATCGAGTTGGGCAAAACATAGCCGATGATAAAATGCGTCGGTAAATGCTTTCAGATCGACATTCGCCGCGTCCATGTGTCGGTAAAATTCAGGACGCGCATCGTCGGTGATATAACCAGCTGTCACCGCAACCGCTTTGATTCCGCGCTCGCGGCAGGCCTGAGCCACGTCGATCGCGTACTCGGCAAAGATCACTGGATCATTGTAAGTA
>JBKPDP010000089.1:0-32057 GCA_046727935.1 Verrucomicrobiota bacterium
GGGTCCGGCAGTTCGCCATCGACGACGTGAAGATCGGTCCTGCATACCGCGCATGTCACAACTCGCACCAACAGTTGTCCCCTTGCGGGCCTCGGCTTCTCCACATCGCGGAGTTGGAGCGGCTGCCGCGGTTTATCCAGAACCATCGCGCGCATGCTTAAACAGTATGCCTCTTACCTCCTACCCTTGCTCAGGCTCGTGCTCTCTCGAACCGTCTCAGAGCACAAGAAAGAGCAGGAGCACGAGCAAGAGTAAGAATAACAAAAATCAGCGCACGGCCGCCGGCGCGGGCCGCATCTCTCCTCTCGCGGGTTCGCCTTCGTGATGGAAGTGCGCGCTGCGGAGGAAGGGCACTTTATCAAGCACGTGCTCTTGGAACCATTCGAGCCACAGATAAATGACTGGTGTAACGAACAGCGTAACCAGCTGGGAGAAAATCAGACCGCCCACGATCACCAAGCCGAGCGGACGGCGCGATGCGGCGTCCTGGCCGAACCCGAGCGCAATCGGAATTGCGCCCATGAGCGCGGCGAGCGTGGTCATCATAATAGGACGAAACCGTTCTATGCTGGCTTCGTGAATAGCCGAGCGAAGGTCCCAGCCCTCGTCGATTCGTTGCAAGGCAAAATCGACAACCATGATCCCGTTCTTCTTGACGATGCCTAACAACAGGAAAAGTCCGATCACGCTGTAAAGCGAGAGCACCGAGTGAAAGAGATATAATGTGGCAAGACCGCCGACTACTGCGGGGACAATCGCCGGGAACAAGACCGTGAACGGATGCACGTAGCTTTCATAAAGGATTCCGAGGATCACGTACATGACGAAGACAGCAGCGAGCAGCAGCAACGGCAGAGAACTGAACAGTTGCCGGAACACGAGCGTTTCCCCCTGGAAGATGCCCTGCACGGTCGGATATTGCGGATGGATTTGCGCGAAGGCGCCCTCGATGAATTTGGTGGCATCGCCGATTGCGACGTTTGGCAACAGATTGAAGTTGAAAGTGACGCTGGTGAACTGATTCAAATGGTTCACGGCTTGGGGGCCGATAACTTCCTTTGTTGATGTTACAACACGCATCGGCACGAGACTCGCCATGTTACCTGTGGTCGTGGCGATGGTTCCACCGCCCGCGCCGCTCGCGCTGAAATTGCCGCTGGTGCTGCTGCGGACGTAGAGATCGTCCAAGTCCCCAGGGTGGGCCCGCTCCTTGTCTTTGACTTCGAGAATGACCTGGTATTGGTCGTCCGGTTCCTTGATGAGATAGACGTAATTTTGCGAGTAAGCATTGCGCAACAGACTTTGGATTGCAGAAGTAGAAACGCCGTAGGTTGCGGCGCGATCCCGGTTGATGTCGATCCTAAGATTTGGCGTGTCGTGGTAGTAATCGGAGCGGACACTGGCGAAGCCTTTAAACTGTTGCAGCTTATTCATCAGTTGGTCGGCCACGGCATAAACGTCCTCCGGAACGATGCCGCTAATAGTGTAGGCGTACTGCCCCTGGGTCTGGCTGGTGGCACCAACACTGATTTGCAGTACGGGGCTGGGCGTTAACACTGCGGCGATGCCGGGAATAGAACCAATCGATTTTTGCAGTCGCAAAATGATTTGATCGATGGGCGGCCGCTCGCCGCGGGGCTTCAGAAAAAGAAACATCAGGCCCTGCGACAATGCGCTGCGCGAGGAGAAACCAGCGAGCGTGAAAAACTGCCCGACAGCTGGATCCTCTTGGATTTTCTTATTGACCTCCGCTTGAAACGCTCGCATCTGCGCCGGTGACGAGCCTTCCTGCGCGATGAATATGCCGCGAATGAAACCGCTGTCGCCCGGTGGCAACAACGTGAACGGCAGATGAGTGAAAAAGAACCAGAGACCAAGAACACAGATGATGAGGATCGGCACGGTGAGCCATGCGCGGTCGAGAAACTTGTCTAGTACCCGGCCATAGGCAGCGATGACGCGTTTGATGAAATTGCTCGTGTGCCGTTCCATCCAGGCGCGTTTGTGCCCGGCTCTACGCTCTCCCAAGATGCGCGCGCACATCAGTGGCGTCAGTGTCAGCGACACAAGCCCCGAGGCCAGAATCGCCACGATGATCGTGACGGAGAATTCTCGGAAGATGCGGCCGAGAAGTCCAGGGATGAAAACCAACGGAATGAAGACGGCGGCGAGCGAAAGGGTCATCGACAGGATGGTAAAAGAAATTTCGCCGGCGCTATTGAACGTCGCTCGTAGGATCGACTCGCCATGCTCGGCCCGTCGCACCACGTTTTCCAAAAACACAATGGCGTCATCGACAAGGAAACCGATGGCCAGTGTAAGCGCCATCAACGTGAGATTGTTGATCGAGAAATTGAGCATGTACATCACAGCCACGGTCAGAAGCAATGACATCGGCAATGCCACAGCCGGAATCAGTGTGTCCGTAGCGCGACCGAGAAAAACGTAGATGACTGCCACGACGAGTACGAACGCGATGATGAGCGTCCATTTCACCTCGTCAGCAGAATTGACAATGGTTTGTGACCGGTCGAACACCGGCGTGAATTTGATCGAGCCGGGCAAGCTCGCGCGCAGCTCAGGAAAGAGCGCCTTCACTGAGTTGGCAACTTCCACTGCGTTTGCACCGGCCTGCCGTGAAACCGCGAGCACAACGACTGATCCAGGCGGATCAAAACCGCGCATCCAGAAAAACCGCGAAATGCGCTCGTCCTGCACGCTCTGCTTGACATCAGCGACGTCGCGCAAGTAAACCGGCGAACCGTTGGGGTTCCGCGCAACAATCAACTCGCGATAGCCCTCGGCCTTATCAATCTGCCCGTTCGGTTGCAGCACAAAGGTGCGATGCGCGCCGTCAAATTGCCCCGCGCCGGAATAGACCGTGCCCGATTTGATCCCGCTGGCGAGATCATCCATCGTCAGGCCGCGCGCAGCCAGCGCCGACGGGTCGGCCTTGACTCGAACCGCGCCTTGGACGCCGTAAATGTTCACCTGCGAAACACCCGGGAGAATGTTGATGCGCTGCGCCACAACCGTGGACGCGTACTTATACAGGTCCCAGTCCGTCAACGTGTCTGACATCAAGCCTAACAAGTAAACGGCCTGGTCGTTCGGGTTCGTTTTGGTGAACGTGGGCGGACTCGGCAAATCGAGTGGCAATTTTCCGGTGGCGCGCTGGATGGCTGCCTGCACATCAGTCGCGGCGTCGGTAATGCTTTTGCTCAAAACAAACTGCAAAGTGAACTGCGTGTTGCTCTGCGTGCTATTGCTGGTGATGATGTCGAGCCCCGGAATTTGCAGAAATTGTTTCTCCAGCGGCGTGGCAATGTTGTTGGCCATCGTCGTGGGATCCGCACCGGGATATGAACAGCTGACTTGAATGACCGGGTAATCGACCGCGGGCAAATCGTTAACGGCGAGCTTCCCATAAGTGGCCAGGCCCGCGACGATCACGGACAACGTCAGTAACACGGTCATCACCGGCCGGCGAATAAACGGCCCGGAGAGACCCGAGCCTTCGACTTGAACTAACTTTGCGGTAGGCTCCGGCAATTCCTCGGCGAACGCAGTCGATCTAAGGCGATCCCTATCTTTTACTTTGCGCTCGCCGTCATGTTGCTCCGCCTCGTCCATATTACATTGAGCTTTTTGAAGCGGCCGATTCCTGAGACTTGCCGGGGCTTTCAGCGGCGTACGGTTGGGGCACCACTTTCGCTCCAGGCGCAAGCGCAAGCTGGCCGGTCACCACGACAGTCTCGCCGGGTTTCACGCCGCCCGCGATCACGGTGAGGTCGCCCTCCTGGCGTTGGCCTGGCTCCACAGGGCGAAGATCGACAGTGTCGTCGAATTTCACTACGAAAACGAACGGCCCACTCTGGCTAACCTGGACGGCCTGCGATGGAACAAGCATAGCGTTTTTGAGCATGTCCAGGATAAAACGGACCCGCACAAATTCCGTTGGCCACAGCGCGCGATCGGGATTCGGCGTGACCCCGCGCGCTTTCACGGTTCCGGAGCCGGGCTGCACTGCATTGTCGATGAAGTAAAGATCGCCCGTGCGCGGGGCGATCGAACCATCAGGTAGGTAGGTCTGCACTTTCACGTTTGGCCCGCCGAGATATTTTCGCACCAGTGGCAGATCGTTTTCTGCCACGGTGAAATCGGTATAAATTGGGTCGAGTCCTTGAATGGTGACGAGCGGCGGGGTCGAGGGACCGACCAAGTTGCCAACGTCAACGTTGCGTAAGCCTACTCGTCCGTTGATGGGCGATTTGATGTAGCAATAATCGAGGTTCACCTGGGCAGCCTCCGCCAGTGCCTGGGACTTCTGCGCGTTCGCCACAGCAATGTCGTAGTCTTGGGGCGATATGACCTTTCTCGCACGCAGGTCCTCTTGTCGCTTCAGCGTCACTTGGTCTAACGCGGCTTGAGCCTTGGCCTGGTCGAGAGCGGCTTGATACGGGCGCGGATCGATTGTGAAAAGCAAATCGCCCCGTTTCACATCGGAGCCGTCCTGGAAATGGCGCCCGAGGATCACACCGCTCACTTGCGCCTGAACTTGGACAGTTTCGTACGCGGCGCAGGTGCCTATTTCGTCGAGATAAAGAGGCACATCTTTTGCGATGACTTTGGCTACGGTCACGGGACGAGCTGGCGGCTGTGCCGGTTTCAACGTGCCCACACCTCGCTGAAAGGTGCGCAGCAGAACCAAAACAGCTAATACGGCAAAAAGCACGTACGCCCAGCGCGGAATGGATTGCCTTCCCGTCCGTCGAGGTTTCGCTGCCTTCGGCGCTGGACCCGCGACGCGACGCTCTTCCTCTTGCATGATGTTCATTTTTTTACCGTGGACCGGAATTTCGCCAGTGCGCCATTTCCGTTTTTTCTTTCCGCTTTTTCGTAAATCTGCGTGAGCACACGCATGCAAGTACGCAAGTCCGCTACCGAAATATTTTCCAGTAATTCATGGCGAAGGTGTTCGGCTTCGGCACTAATGTGAGAAATCACATTCTGTGCGCGTCGGCCGAGCAGCACCATCTTGCAACGGCGATCGTGTGGCGAGCCCTTGCGGACGATCCAGCCTTCTTTTTCCAGCCGGTGCAACAACGTCACAACGGTAGGCTCTTCCACGCCGAGCCGAGCAGCAACCTCGGCCTGTGTAAGCGCATCTCCTGCCAGCGAGAGATGCAGCAGCGTGCGCCACTTTGCCTGGCTCAGGCCCATCGGCTTCAGTCGTTCGTCCAACTTCAGTCGCCATGCACGAGCAGTCCCGTGGAGCAGCGGCCCAAATGTTTCGTCATCGGACATGTAAAACAGTTTAAATTGGTTAGCATGCTAACCAATTCCAATCTGCCAGCCTGTCAATGTTCATTTAGGGCCGACTTCGAAGAGAAGCAGCTCGCGTTTGCGATAATCCCGCACACGAGCACGCAGGTGTGCACGTCGCGGCGCCCATCGCGGTGTGGTTGTCGCCTCGGCTTCTTTGTCGCCTTGAACAAGAAAATAACGCGCATCAGCCGGCAGCTCCTTGACGTAACTCACGTATTCAAGCGGCGCTTTCACATAAAAAAATACCGGCTGATATTCTGGATCCACGGCGTAAAGCGTCTCATTTGAAGGCACGAGAGCATTAATTTCCGCGGCGGCCTTCTTCACTTGTTGCCTGTTTCTTAAGACTACCGCTGTGAGTGGATAACCAATCCCTCCAAGGACGAGTCCGAGTCCGACGAAGAGCGCCACTATTTTGGCCCACGCTTGATTATTCGGCATCACTCTTTCCCGGGGCCACTGCAATGCATGTCCGGCGTAGCTCATCGCCAGCAACCATGAAGCTGGAGCTATTACCGGCATGCTATATCGGGGTAACGCACCGGGAACGAGATTTACAACGAGAAATGGTACCGATATTCCCCAGGCAAGAGCGCGCGAGAGCCGTTGTTCAGCATAACCCTGAAACTTTGAAAACCTGACGAAGGGAAAGAGAAGAACCCAAGGCAGAAAATAGATAAGACCGCGCGGGATATTTTGAATCCAACTCACGAACTTGAAATCGATGCCTTCGAGCCGGCCCGTGAACTGGCTTGACCACTTAACCATGGCCACCTCCATCGCCGTGCTGCGCAAGAATGGAATGGCCCACCCTGCAAAAATCCCAAGCATAATGGCGAGCGCGGCAAAATGCGCTGGGTGAATAAGAAGCCGCCATTCCTTCGTATGCCAAAGGACGGCAACCACGATCGCATAGAAAAATATGAGATGGGTTGGGCCTTTCGCCAAAAGCCCAAGCCCTAGAAAAATCGACGCCGGAACCCAAATGAGCCAGGGAGATTTCCGTTGAATCAAGAAGCTCAGCCAAAAAATAATCGCCAGACCACAAAGGGAGACATAGAGCGCTTCGATTTCAATTAACCGGCCTTTTTCTATCATTCCGATGTTTGTCATCCAAATGAGAGCCGCGATGGTCGATCCTCTCGGACCTAGACTGGCACGCGCTACTGTGACAAACGCAACAGCCACCGCGAGCACGGCAATTGCCGATGGCAGCCGTGCCGTCCATTCATTGCGTACTCCAAAAATTCGGAAAGACGCAGCTACCAGCCAGTTCACCAGGGGCGGCTTTCGGAAATACGGATCACCTCCAACTTCCGGGACAATGTAGTTACCCGTCTGGAGCATCCCGATCGCCGGCAAGATTC
The DNA here is from genome assembly GCA_046727935.1 of Verrucomicrobiota bacterium. GTDB lineage: Bacteria > Verrucomicrobiota > Verrucomicrobiia > Chthoniobacterales > UBA10450 > Udaeobacter. The sequence goes on from JBKPDP010000089.1 coordinate 6,696, forward strand.
GTCGTCCTTCTTCTCCTTTGATTGCAATAGAACCAAGCGCCGGTAAATAGATCACCGCCCACACGAGAAGGACGACAAGAGCGGCTGAGACGCGCGAATTCATTGCGTGCTGCACGTTCGATATTGGGCGTTGAACGTCAAATCAAACCCAACGGTAGTTGACGAGAAAGCGTTGAGACGGTAATCTAGGCATCGAGTCCGCGCGCTGATCGGAGTGGGAACTGGCGTCCCACTCTTTTTAGTCTGCGGGCTACGTGTTTTGTATGAACGCAGAATTTATTGCCATGCTCGATTACCTGGAGCGGGAGCGCGGGATCAAACGCGAAATCCTGCTCGAGGCGGTCTCGAACGCCCTGCTCTCGGCCTCCAAGAAGAGCGTGGGCGCTTCACGCGATCTGCGGATCGACATCAATCCGAAGACTGGGGAAATCCGGGCGCTGGCAAACCTTGTGGTCGTCGACGAAGTCGCTAATCCGCAGGACGAGATCGAGCTGTCGAGAGCACGCAAGCTTAAGCCGGATGCGAATGTCGGCGACACGGTCGAAGTGGAAGTAACACCGAAAAATTTTGGACGTATCGCGGCGCAGACCGCAAAACAAGCCATGATGCAGCGGATTCGGCAGGCCGAGAAAGAAATGATCTACGAGGAGTTCAAGGACCGCGCCGGCGAAATCGTCAGTGGAACGGTGCGTCGCTTCGACCGTTCAGATGTCATTCTCGATCTTGGAAAATTTGAGGCCATCATGCCACAACGCGAGCGAGTAGTGGTGGAAGATTACAACGTAGGCGATCGGCTTCGCGCGTACGTCGTCGCCGTGGAAAACGGCATCCGCGGCCCCGAGATCATCGTCTCGCGCAGCCATCCCAATTTTGTGCGCAGGCTTTTTGAATTGGAAGTAAGCGAAATCGCAGACGGCACGGTAGAGATTCGCGGCATCGCGCGAGAAGCAGGCTATCGCACCAAGATCGCAGTCTGGAGCGCGAACGATAAAGTGGACCCGGTCGGCGCGTGCGTCGGCATGCGCGGTTCGCGCGTGAAAAACATCGTACGCGAGCTGAACAACGAAAAGGTCGATATCATTCGATGGAGCTCCGATCCAAAGGAATACGTTCTGGAAGCGCTCAAACCGGCAAAAGTGAAGAATCTTGTTTTCGATACGGACAAGAAAAGTGTGCAGATTTCCGTTGATGAAGATCAGCTTTCGCTCGCGATCGGGAAAAAAGGACAGAATGCGCGGTTGACTTCCCGACTGACCGGTTGGGAGATCAATATTGGCAAGGACACATCCGCGACAAGCGTTGTGGAACAAAAAGTGGCGCAAGCAGCGCAGACCCTTGCCGGTGCGCTGCCCGTTAGCGAAGAGCAGGCGCTTGCCTTGGTAAAATCCGGTTTTACGAACCTGGAAGGATTGCGCGATGCGGACGTACAGGATTTAGTGGATATTCTCGCAGTCGATGAAACAAAGGCACGCGAGATTTACGAGGCCGTCCATCGGCAGGAACTCGTACAATAACATGGCTCTGGTTTAGGGAAGCTCGGGCCATGAGCGAAATTTTAAACGAACAACAATGGCAACGAAGACGAGCAGCAAAACTGCAACCCGCAAACCGCCCGCGCGGGGGACTGCCCCTGCTCGCAAGCCAGCAGCCTCGGCCAAGACAAAACTTCCAAAGGAAAAAATAAAGGGGGATGTTGCGCCGGCGCGTGAAGCTGAGGCGGCAAAGTCGCGCACTCGCCCACTGTCAAAAACGGCGTCGCAAACCGCTCCGCCTCCGAGCCGCGAAGCAGAGAGCGTCTCCCTCATTGATAGAAAAAAGCCGCGCAAAAAGGCCGAAGACGGCGAGGTAAAACCGAAGCGCGACGTTTTACCTCCGATTTCACGCATCCGAGCCTCGCTGGAAACGCCCCCTGCTCCCCCACAGCCCGCTCCGCCGGCAAAGCCCGTGGAAGCGCTCCCAATTGAGGTGCCCGGCACTGTTGCCGGCGAAAAGACTGCGCCTGATACAACCGCGCTGCCGCGCGCCGAGGAGGAAACCGCGGCGCAGAGAGTCATCCTTATCAAGCCTCCAATCGTCGTCAAGCAACTGGCGACCGAGCTAGGGTTAAAGCCACATCAACTCATCGCGGAGCTGATGAGTTACAACATTTTCGCCAACATCAACCAGACGATCGAGCCAGATATCGCTTCAAAGATCGCGGAAAACCACGGCTTTGTTCTGGAAAAGGAGCGCCGCGAAAAAGGAGCTGGTGTTCACAAAGTCGAACAGGTGGTCGTTGCACCTCCGCCACCAGTCATTGAAAAGAAAGAAGAACTCAAGCCGCGAGCACCTATTATCACCTTCATGGGGCATGTCGATCACGGTAAGACAACGTTAATGGACGCAATCCGCAAAACCCGTGTCGCGGCGGGCGAGGCCGGCGGGATTACTCAGCATATTGGCGCCTATAGCGTCGATCACAACGGCGCGACACTTACCTTTATCGACACACCGGGGCATGCCGCCTTCACTGCGATGCGCGCGCGCGGCGCCAATGTCACCGACATCGTTGTGCTCGTTGTCGCGGCCGATGATGGCCTTATGCCGCAAACGATTGAAGCGATTAATCACGCAAAGGCCGCGCCACACGTCAAGATCATGGTTGCGATTAACAAGATCGACCTTCCTTCGGCCAACATCGATCGAGTAAAGAAGCAACTGCAGGAGCGTGGACTTACCCCGGAAGACTGGGGCGGCGAAACGATTGTTTGTCCCGTCTCGGCGACGAAAGGCACTGGAATCGATCATCTGCTTGAGATGATCGGGTTGCAGGCGGAGGTAATGGAACTTAAGGCATCGCCTACCGCCACGCCGCGAGGGACAGTAATCGAAGCGCAGGTCGAAGCGGGGCGCGGTCCCACTGCCACTGTTATTGTGCAGATGGGAACATTAAGGATTGGCGATCCTTTTATTTGTGGCGATTACAGCGGCAAGGTAAAATCGCTCCTCGACGACCGCGGCAAGCCAGTCAAGGAAGCCGCACCCTCAATGCCGGTGAAGGTGCTCGGTTTCATCGGGCTACCCAACGCTGGCGACGAACTGCTCGTGATGGATTCCGAGCGTTCGGCAAAAACCTTGAGCGAGGACCGTCTGCTGGCCAAACGCACCGATAAACTCACCGTTCCGAAACGCGCCACGCTTGAAAGCCTGCTTGAAGCTGCCGGAGGAAAAAAATTCCTGCGCATCGTGCTAAAATGCGATGCACAGGGCTCGCTGGAAGCGCTGGTTGGAGCATTGAAACAGATCGAGAGCAAAAAAGTCGATCTTGAAATTATTCATTCCGCTGTAGGGCCGATTTCGGAATCAGATATTCTATTAGCAAGCGCTTCGAATGCTGTAGTGGTCGGTTTCAATGTGAAGGTTGAGAATATCGCCGTCTCCGCTGCAAAGAGCGAAGGGGTGCAGGTGAAACTTTACAGCATCATTTATGAGCTGCTCGATCAGATCAAAGAGTCGATGGCCGGTCTGCTTGAGCCCGAACATCGAGAAACGGTAATCGGACACGCCGAGGTAAAACAGGTCTTCCAACTTAGCAAAGGGATTGTCGCCGGTTGCCTCGTCACAGACGGTCGCGTAGCTCGCGTCGCTCGGGCCCGAGTGCTCCGTAAACGACAACCTGTTTATGACGGAGGGATCTCGACATTGCGCCGTTTCCAGGACGACGTGAAAGAAGTGCGTTCCGGCCTGGAATGCGGGATCAAGCTGGGCGATTTCAGCGAATATCAAGTCGGCGACGTGATCGAGTGCTATCAGCTTGAAGCTATTGCCCAAAAACTGTAGGGCGTTTGTGTCAAACGCCGGCGTTTCACAGAAACGCCCTACAAAAGCCCAACCAATGAACAATGAAACACAGAATGCTACGTGTTAACGAAGTAGTGAAACGGGAGCTCAGCGGGATCATTGCGCGAGAAATGAGTTTCGAAGGCGCCCTGGTCAGCATCAACCACGTGGATGTAACATCAGACCTAAAGAACGCGCACGTGTTTGTGAGCGTCCTGGGAACAGAGGCACGCGAGAGCGTAATGAGCAAGTTCGCGTCTCATCGTCCAGCGTTACAGGCGGAACTTGCTCGTCATGTCACCATGAAATATACGCCGCACCTTGTTTTTCATCTCGATGACTCGATCGAGCGCGGGGCACGGGTGATAGAGATCATGCAGGAGATGGAAGCGTCTCACGGCGAAAAGGAGTGAAGATTGTAGCCACGGTCCTGCGGGCCGTCTATTGTAGCCAGTCGCCGCCCTTTTTCGCAACCACTCACAGAGCGGTGGCTACAAAATGAGCGCCTCAAAGTTCCAGGAAATTGGCCAGATCTTACGCGAGCGCCAGCGTTTCGCCATTCTGGGTCATGTTCGCCCGGACGGCGATGCTTTGGGCAGCCAGCTTGCCCTTGCACTTTCTCTTCAACTCCTCGGAAAAGAAGTGCGCGTATGGAATGAAGACGGAATGCTGGAGAAGTATTCCTTCCTTCCCCGCGCCGAATTGCTCACCAAACCGCCTTCCACTCCAGAGGATTTCGATGTTGCCATCGCACTCGACACGGCAATTCAAAATCGACTCGGCACTGCTCTGCCGGCAGTTCGGTCGTCGAAAATCTGGATCAACATTGATCACCACCTGAGCAATCCAGGTTATGGCGACGTGGTTTATGTCGATTCGTCTGCCCCCGCCACGGCTGAAATCATTTTTCGTCTGATCAAGAGCCAGGGCCTGCCGTTCAATCGAGATATCGCAGAAAACCTTTACGCCGCGATATCCACCGACACGGGCTCGTTTCAATATCCAAAGACCAGCGCCCACACTTTCGAGATCGCGGCTGAACTCATTCGCACAGGTCTCGATGTCGGCCACCTGAGTCAGCAACTCTACGAGAATTATCCGCGGCGACGTCTGGAACTTTTGCGAGAACTGCTGCGCACGATGCGCTTCCAGCACGAAGGTCGCGTCGCAAGTTTTAGTCTCACTTTGAAAACAGCCGCTGAACTCGGGGTTCTTCCCGAAGATAACGAAGGGTTAATCGATCATCTGCGCGCGATCCGTGGCGTTATCGTTGCCGTTTTTTTCGAAGAACTGTCCGATGGCAAAGTGCGTGTGAGCATGCGTTCGAAAACCAGCGCCGTCGATGTCTGCGCCATCTGCCAAAAATTCGGCGGAGGGGGCCATACGCTTGCCGCTGGCGCGCGTGTGCGCGGAACGCTCCCGGACGTGGAAGAACGAGTCTTAAGTGAGGTCTGCGATAAAGTTGCCTCGTTGAAGGCGGCGCCTGCTTCAATCACTTAACGTTTAAACGCTTCAACGTTGTAATTTTGCAACCTTGTAACTTTTTTTAAGCATGTCTCATCCGGACTCTCCCGACGGTGTTCTGCTCGTGGACAAGGCCGAAGGGATGACTTCGCACGACGTCGTCGCGTTGGTACGTCGCAAGCTTCAGATCAGGAGAGTCGGCCATTGCGGCACGCTCGACCCAATAGCGACGGGCTTGCTCCTAATCACCGTGGGACGCGGCACAAAGGTCCAGGATCTGCTCATGAGCGAAGACAAGGAATACGCCGGAACATTCGTCCTTGGAGTGACTACCGATACACAAGACCGGCAGGGAGAGGTGATTCAGCAGCGGCCGATTCCCGCGCTCGATGAAAATCAAATCCGTGCGGCATTTGAAAAATTCCGCGGCGATTTTTACCAAATGCCGCCGATGGTCTCCGCGAAAAAACATGGCGGCGTGCCGCTGTACAAGCTGGCGCGTCAAGGAAAAGTAGTCGAGCGCGAGCCGCGTCTTGTTCACGTCTATCGTTATACACTTGATCGAATCGCCGTTCCCGAGATCGATTTTAGCGTGCTGTGCAGCAAAGGCTTTTATGTTCGCACCTATGTCCACGATATCGGCGAGATTCTCGGCTGCGGGGCACACCTAAAGTCGCTGCGGCGCACAAAATCGGGACGCTTCGGTGTTGCTAACGCAATTAGTGTCGCCGAAATCAAAGATGCGCCACGCGAGGAAATTTTGAGCAGGCTTCTGAGTCTTCCAGAAGTCTCGCGTATGCGTGGAGCTTGAGCCAAATGACGAATGACGAATTAATGCCGAAGCAGACACAGCGAATATTTCGTCACTCGTCATCCATGCTTCCTTCGTCCTACGTCATTCGGCATTTGGCATTTCGAGGATGGAAACGCTGCATTCCATAAAAGAGCTATCGGCGCTGCCCGGCCCACTCTTTCTGGCCATCGGTGTTTTCGATGGTGTGCATCGCGGCCATCAAGCCGTCATCTCTACTTCTGCCGAGCACGCCCAATCGGCAAATGGCACTCCAGTGGTCGTTACTTTCGACCCGCACCCGATGAAAGTGCTTCGGCCCAAGGACGCACCCCATCTGCTCACCGCTACGCAGCACAAGATTAAATTGATCCGCGACCTCGGAGTGCAGCATCTCCTTATCATCAACTTCAATAAAACATTTGCCGCGACTGCGCCGGAAGACTTCGTCCAGCAACTGGTGACGCATTCGAAACCGCTGCGTGAAATCTGCGTCGGACACGAATGGTCGTTCGGAAAAGATCGGCGCGGCAATCTTGCTCTTCTCAGAAAACTCGGCGCGCAATTTGACTTTGGGGTCGTTGGAATTCCCGCTATTAGGCTCGGGAACGGCGAACTGGTGAGCAGCACGGCGATCCGTCAAGCTGTCGAGGCAGGTGACCTCGCAAAAGCCGCCGAGATGCTGGGCCGTGATTACACAATCCTTGGGACGGTTGTGCGCGGCGATCACCTCGGGAAAAAGATCGGGTTCCCGACGGCGAACCTGAGCGCTCATAGCGAGCAGTTTCCTCCAAATGGGGTTTATTTCGCACAGGCCACGCTGGATGGAATCGTCTACCCCGGCGTGGTAAATCTCGGCTATCGCCCAACTGTGAGCAGAGGCAAATCCGAGCGCGTGCTCGAAATTCATCTGCTCGACTTTGACCACGATATCTATGGCAAGGACGTCGAAGTGCGCTTCGTCCGCTATCTCAGGCAGGAACAGAAATTCGAAAATCTCGATGCGTTGGCTGGGCAGATCGCGTCCGACGTGCAGCAGGCACGCAAATTTTGCCTCACCTAGCGAGGTCTGACAGCGCCTGTTTTCTTCCCGAGAAGCCTAGGTTTGCAAGTCCCGGCTTCTGAATATCGCAGCGGTGGCACCGAGAGCTGCGATCACGAGTCCACTGGCGAGAGCGAGCACAAAAACCCATAACGCGGGCAAGGCCGCAAGACGCTCGAGAGTCACGCTGACAAAGCGACCGCCACCTGAAACAACGTAGGCAAGCACGCTCGCAAGGAAAGTCATTCCCACAAGAATAGCAGCACGCATCAAATCACGACCGCGCCGAGGCGGGGGCAATTGTTGCAAGACTCGGGCAGTAAACCCGTCGTCGTCGATATATGGCGCCGCTTCACGCAATTCTCGATCCAGCCAATCGTCTTGGTTCACTTGCTTCATATTCCCTTTAACTAATTTGGACCCCAGTCGGCAAGCATTCGTTTTAGTTTCTCGCGCCCCCTAAGGACATTCGTTTTCACCGTACCAAGAGGGATGTCCAGAACCCGCGCAGCTTCATCGTGGGAAAGGCCGTTTTGGCAACAAAGCAAAACAGCCAAGCGTTCATTTAGGGGAAGCAAACTTAGTGCACGCATAAGATCGTGTCTTAAACCAGGATCGGCCACCTGAGGATCGCGTTGCGCCTGTAGTTGTTCCTCATCGATTCCCACAAGTTCCTTTCGGCGGCGCGCATCTTCTCGAAAGCAATTGTAGGCGATCCGGTAAAGCCATGTTGAGAAGCGCGCTTCGCCGCGAAAACTGCGGATGTTTTTATAGGCGCGCAGGAATGTTTGCTGCGCAAGATCATCTGCGAGGGCGACGTCCGTTCGAGTAAGTTGACGGAGCAGACCGCGCACGGCGGATTGATGCCGCCGAACCAGCTCACCGAAAGCGTGCTGGTCATCATCGACAAGAACTCGCGCGACCAGGTCTGCATCAGTCAGCTCCACGGCCGCAGATTACGGTACCGGCGGCGGATTGTCCTTCCTTGCGTCCAGCTTCCATACAAGCAAATAGCCAACGCCGATCAGGAACGGAATCAGGCCCAGGGTCCAGGAGCCGCCCTCCCAATCGTTCACCGCGCCCAGAAATACCATCAGCCCTATGCCAATCATTGTCAGGACGACACCCCGGCGCAGGTCGGAGCGCTGCCGCTGAGCCGGCGGTGGATTCAGCAGGGCCTCGGGCACGGGCTGTCCTTTTTCGACCATCATCCGCACCGTTCGATGGAGGGCGCGCGATCTGGAGAAACTAAAATACATAATCAGCCCGACGATTAACACCGGAGCGCCGAAAACCGTCAGCAGCGTGATGGCAACGATTGGAACCACAAACTCTGGAATATCCTCGGACGACTTTCCGCGATCCAAGTCGGTTTCGTGGTCGCCTATTGTGAAACCAAAGTGTTTCTTCTGTTTCTTTCTGACCGACTGCTCGATCTTACTCGCAGGCGTCGAAGTCGGCGAAATAGTAACGGCCGCTGCAGGCGCGCTTGCGAGTGGCGAGGCGGTCGGTGTCTGCGCAAACGAGCTTGTCGCCAGCGCGAGGGAGCAAACGTAGATAATGACTAATCTGTTCATAGTGGATGATTTGACCGTAGGATGCGCTCAACACCCTGTTTGGATTCAACTATTTCAAGGCTGCGGCAGCAATTAAAAGTTGCGTCACGTGGGCGGCTAGACATTATTGTGTCCCCCTCAAAACTGCGGGTGTAGCTCAGTGGTAGAGCACCTCCTTGCCAAGGAGGACGTCGCGAGTTCGAGCCTCGTCACCCGCTCATTCTTCTAGCCGTTGCAGTGCCGCAAAATCGGCTTGTCCGAAGCGCGAGTGCGGTAAAATTCTGAGCATGAAAACCAAATTGCTTTTCCCCTGCGCCCTTGTTGGAAGTCTCCTCATCCATGTCGTGTCCGTTCGAGCCGCGGATCAAGCCAAGGACAAAACTCCATGGAAGATCACGGGTCAGCTCGAAGAAGCCTGCTCGTGCGACGCTGCGTGTCCATGCTGGTTCAGTTCTAAACCCACCAAGATGACCTGCAGCGGCGGCCAAGTGCTTTTCATTCAGAAGGGTAACTATGGCAAAACCAAGCTTGATGGACTGGCCGTTGGTACCATGGGGCAGAGTCCGGAAGGCCAGACGATGATGGAATCGTATGGCAACTGGAATTTTGCCTATTACTACATCGACGAGAAGGCCAACCCGGAGCAGCGCAAAGCACTGGAGGCGATCGCCGGCGCAGTGTTGACGCCTGGGGTCTCAAAGAAAACTGAGACCCGCTATGTGCCAATCACCCGAAAGATCGAGGGTAAAGAGCACCAGATCACTATCGGGCCGTACGGCTCTTTTCACGGTCACTTGATTGAAGGCGGTTTGGGCGGCACTCCGAAAATCGTCAATCCGCCGGGCGCCGATCCGCTTCACCACGAATATGCACAGGGGCGAACCGCAAAGGTGAGCTACAGCGACGCAGATCAGAATTGGTCCTGGGATAACTCGAACTACATGTTCGGCACTTTCACGGTCGACAATGTTCAGTACGAGAGATTCGCGGCTGGTCTTGCGCAAAAAATGGCCGGGATGAAAGGCGAAAAAGCCTTCGAGAAAAAATAAGATTGATATTATAGCTTCGAGAAGAATCTCAGCGGCTTGGACGTCGATTCTGGGGAGCCAGCGCGCGTGCTGGCAACCGACCGCTCGCGGCCATAAACGTTTTCGCCGACGCAAGCGCTACGAGGTTAACACGTCGACGCGATGCGCGCCCGCCCCCGAGAAGTGATGTATCTGTGGCGGAAACTGGCGGAACCGCGCTGGCTGCATGCGTGCGAAGACATTTTGCAAGCCCGTTCAGGTGGCACACTTGCGATCGTCTCAAGACCAGAACGCAAGCGGTTGCAACTGGAAATTGCGTGCAGGTCCCGCACCGACTCCCAAAACCTCGTTGAAGAATTTGGTGGATGTATCGAGAAGTTGCCGGGCGATTGGCTGAAGCGGTTCACATATCTCGTTGAATCGAAGCCACTCAAGATCGGAAAACGACTGGTAATTGCTCGAAAGGTCGATTTCAAAATCCTGCTGCGTCAAGAAAAACGCCGCTCCTTGTCGTTCCCGCTTCCATGGCCTTCGGTACAGGAGAACATGCAACAACGGCAATGTCGCTTCGTCTCCTCGAACGGTTGACTCGCGAATGGGAAAACGGTTGGTCCCTCGCCGACCTTGGAACCGGCAGCGGAATTCTCGCTCTTGCGGCGAAACGCTTTGGCGCAGGGCGCGTAGTTGGCATCGACGTCGATGCGACAGCGATCTCGATCGCGAAAGCAAACGCCCGCCTCAACAAAACCGGTAAAGTCGATTTTCAGTTGGGCGATCTGGGCAAATGGAATCCGGCACGCAGAACTGACATTGTCGCTGCGAATCTCTACAGCGAGTTGTTAATTCAGATTCTCCCCAAATTGACGCGCAGTGATTGGCTAATCCTCTCCGGAGTGCTCCGTCAACAGGAGAACGAATTCATGCGTGTTCTGCGAAGGCACAACATCAAGGACGTGAAAGTAAAACGGCGCGGGAAATGGATCGCGGTGCTGGCGAACTCTGGCGGCGCTCTACCTGCCAAGGTGTAGGCCGCCGCGGCCCGCGAACGCGGATGAGCGCCGGAGCTCCGAGATGGTGATTTTTCAGTTTATTTTGCGACGGTCATAGACCGCCGCTACAGTAAAAGAAATGCAAAACGAACAACTTGCCTATGTCGCCGTCACGCCCTACTCGATGCGCAAATCGCGCACCGGCGGCATCGTTGGCCGGCTGATTTCGCGCACGGGCCTCGACCTGGTCGGTGGACGCATGTTTGCGCCGAGTCTGGAGTTAGCCCGACTTTATGCTGAGACGATCGTGACCGAAACCGATCCACGTCATCGCGCGACGCAGGAGTTAATTCGCGAGTACGTACTGAAAAATTTCACTGGTGAGAAAAACGGGCATCATCCGCGGATTTTGTTCCTGATTTTTCGCGGCCCGGACGCAGTGGAAAAGATTCATCGCACCGTGGGGCACATCGTACACGAGCGCACCAGTGGTGAAACGATTCGCGACACCTACGGAGATTACATCACGAATGATTCCGGCAAGGTGACTTACTTCGAACCTGGCGTATTGGCGGCCTTTGATCCAAAAGCAGTCGAGAGCGATTTGAAACTGTGGGCGGAATTTTCTGATACCGACGGCGGAATCCTGGATCGGGTCGTCCCGTTTCCCGTCGACGCACAGATCGAAAAGACTCTCGTCCTGATCAAACCAGACAATTTCAGGTTTCCAAATCTGCGGCCAGGCGGGGTGATTGAAGTATTTTCGCGCTCAGGCCTTTCCATTATCGGATTCAAAGTCCATCGGATGAGCGTTGCGCAAGCAGAGGAATTCTACGGCCCTGTGCTGCCAGTCCTTGAGAAAAAGCTCAGCCCAAAAAGCGGTCGCGAAAATTGGGAAAGCATTATCGAATTCATGGCCGGACGAAAACCCAGCGAATGTCCACCACAGGAACGCGACGCTCCCGGAACGGAAAAATCGATCGCCATTGTTTATCAGGGCGTGGATGCGGTGCGCAAAATTCGCGACGTCCTCGGTCCGACCGACCCCGCTAAAGCGCCGCCTGGTTCAATACGCCGGGAATTCGGCCAGACGATCATGATCAACGCCGCACACGCGTCGGATTCTCTCGACAACGCCAAACGCGAAATGGCGATCATTCGAATCAACGAGAATAATTTTAAACCTCTGATTGAAAACTTCTATCACCGCCAATAGTTTGCGCTCCATTTTGAACCATCTCATAACCAGTCCTACTGCCATGGAAATTTCCGAACGCGCCGCTCAACTGAGTCCTTCGCTTACTCTCTCGATCGATAGCAAGGCCAAAGCCATGAAAGCGGAGGGCATTGACGTCTGCGGCTTCGGCGCGGGCGAACCCGATTTCGATACGCCCGAACACATAAAGAAGGCTGCGATCGGAGCCCTGGAGGCCGGCTTTACGAAATACACACCCAGCGCTGGCATCCCGGAGCTGCGTCAGGCGATCTCGGAAAAATTGGTTGCCGATAACGGGCTCAATTATCGCGCCGCTCAAATCATCGTTAGTAATGGCGCAAAGCACGCGTGCTACAACGCGATCCTGGCCACATGTCAGCCCGGCGATGAAGTCATCATCCCAGCGCCTTATTGGGTCAGTTATCCGGACATGGTCAGATTAGCCGGCGCTGAACCCGTGATTGTGCCGACCAGCGAGCGCAACTCCTGGAAAATGAGCGCCGAAGACTTTGAAAATGCCATGACGCCGCGCACGAAGATGCTCATCATGAATAGCCCCGGCAATCCGACCGGGTCTGTTTACACGCGTGAGGAATTGCAGGCGATTGTCGACGTTGCGGCTGAAGAAGACATTTACATTTTGTCGGACGAAATTTACGAGAAGCTCATTTACGACGACGCGAAACACGTGAGCATCGCTTCGCTCTCCCAGGCAGCGTACGATCTGACAATTACAATCAATGGCTTCAGCAAATCCTATGCGATGACAGGTTGGCGTCTCGGTTATCTGGCAGCGCCGGAAGCGGTGGCCAAAGCGGTCGATTCCATCCAAAGCCATACCACATCCAATCCTTCTTCCTTCTCTCAGTATGGCGCGCTCGCTGCTCTAAAGGGCGACCAACAGGCGATGATCGACATGCGCGAAGAGTTCGATATGCGTCGCAATTACATGTTCGACCGCGTCTCGAAGATTTCCAACGTTACTGCAGTCAAACCGCAGGGCGCATTTTACGTGCTGGTGAATATCAGTCAGCTTGGTCTGACCTCGCAAAATTTCGCCGATCGCCTGCTGAGTAAAGCCAACGTTGCGGTCGTTCCGGGAGCCGCCTTCGGCGACGATCGCACCGTCCGGCTTAGCTACGCCACCAGTATCGACGTTATCAAGAAGGGGCTGGACCGCTTCCAGGACTTTTGTCGCACGCTGTGAACCGTCATCCCTCGCAATCGTAGTTTGGAACGTTTGCAGCGGTGAGGGTGGCGCGCACGGTGACGCAACGCGCGTTGCTGTCTGTGTGCTTAAACGTTCTGTTGAGAGCCTCCTCGCTTCGCTCGGAATGACACGTTAAATGTAACGCGATGCCCGGTTACCTCGCGCTCATTCTTCACGCGCATCTTCCGTTCGTTCGTCATCCGGAACATGAGTATTTTCTAGAAGAAGATTGGTTCTTCGAGGCAGTCACCGAGAGTTACATCCCTTTATTGCACATGATGCAGCGGCTGGTGGACGACCATGTGCAGTTCAAGCTTGCGATGTCGCTCACGCCGACGCTCTGCGCAATGCTGCAGGACAACGTCCTTTGCGAGCGTTACGTGCGGCATCTCGATCTTTTGATCGATCTCGCCGCGCGTGAACGAAAACGAAACCGCAATCACCGGCAGCTCCGCGAGCTCGCGGACTTTTATTTCAAAATCTTTCGCGAAACCCGGCGTTTCTTTGTCGATGAATACAAATGCGATTTGCTTACCTCTTTTCGCGAACTGCGGAAAAGCGGCGGGCTGGAAATCATTGCCTCGGCGGCCACGCATGGCTTGCTTCCCCTACTCCAGTCCTCCTCAGGCGGATCGCCCGAAGCAGCGCGCGCTCAGATTTTGATCGGCCGCGATGTCTTTGTGGATCTTTTCGGCGTGGAGCCTGCCGGGTTTTGGTTGCCTGAATGCGCTTACGGGCCGGGTTTGGAATCGATTCTGCAAGAAGCAAACGTTCGCTGGTTCGTTCTCGACGCGCACGGCCTGGTGTTCGGAAAGCCGCGTCCGCGTCGCTCGATTTATGCGCCTTGTTATACCCCAGCGGGGCCGGCCGCGTTTGCACGCGATCGCGATTCAAGCCGGCAGGTTTGGAGCGCACAGGGAGGTTATCCTGGCGATCCCGCCTATCGTGAATTTTACCGTGACGCCGGCTTCGATCTTCCCTTCGAACATTTGAGTCCAATCGCGTGGGGAATGAAAAAATTTTCTGGCGTGAAATATCACCGCATCACCGGATCCGCTGAAGAGAAAGAGTTGTACGATCCAGTCGCTGCGGAAAGGGTCGCCGACGCGCAAGCATTTCATTTTCTCCAGGAACGCCGACGGCAGATCCGCGAAGTCACCGCGGCGGGGTTTGATCCCATTGTAGTCGTTCCCTTCGACGCCGAGCTTTTCGGACACTGGTGGTTCGAAGGCCCCCGTTTCCTCGAACAATTCATTCGCCAGGCAGCATGCGACCGCGATTTTCGTCTCTCGACGCCGAGCGAATATCTGGCGGCGAATCCCACGCAGCAACTCATTGAGCCAGCAGCTTCAACATGGGGCGAAAACGGCTACTTTGAAGTTTGGCTGAATCCAAGGAACGCGTGGATTTATCCACAGCTGCACATTGCGGCACAACGGATGAGCGAAGTGGCGCGCAGGCATGCTTCTGCTGTTGTAGGGCAACCGCTCCGGTTGCCAAGCGGGAACGCGGCAGGCGGAGCGCCTGCCCTACAATTTGCCGATCGCATTCTAAAGCAGCTTGCACGCGAACTTTTACTAGCTCAGTCCAGCGATTGGGCGTTTTTGATGAAAACCGGGACAGCTCGCGAATACGCAACCAAGCGCACCATCGATCATCTCAGTCGCTTCAATCGTTTATGCGATCAGCTCGTCACAAACAATTGGGATGAAGAATTTTTACGCGAGTGCGAATCGCGCGATAATCTTTTTCCGAAGCTGAACTGGCGTTACTATATCTAGGCCACTTGTCGTTCCGAGCGAAGTCGCTTGCCCCGCCGTAGCTTTATGCGAAGGCTGGGAGGAATCTCTATCTCTTCTTTTAGCTAATAAGAGATGTCTCGACTCCGCTCGACATGACAACAAAGACCAACACCGCGATTCTCATAGCGTTTTTGGCTTCTGCCGTCTTCGCTCAGGAATCGCCTACCCCAACTCCTTCTGTGACAGCAGAGGAATCTCCTGCTGTGTCGATCTCGCCGGCTGAATCTGTCACGCCTTCTCCCGCTTCGGAGCAAACTCCTTCAGCTTCACCCACAAGAAGCATCCGCATCAGTTTCGTACCGCCGCCGCTCGAAGGCAGGATTAGCCTGGGAATTTACGACGCGAAAGGCAAGCTGGTGCGCGTTTTGCACCAGGAAGCGGACCTCAACGAATTTAAGATCGGCGCAGACGCACTGGTGACACAATGGGATGGGAAAAATGACGATGACGAAGATTTGCCCACCGGAAAATATCACGCTCGCGGTTATCTCATCGGTAACCTTAAGGTGGAAGATCTCGGCGAGGGGGCAGCGTCGCCCCCCGAAAACAACTCGATTGCCAGCGTCAAAGTGAAACTCATGTCAAATCCCCTGGCCAACGACAAACAAACAATTGTCGAGCTGGCCGCGGGGTTTGACGGCGACGGAAGTTACTTGAAAACAAACGACAATCTGCCTTTGTTCACGGTAAGTGAGTCCCCGAACTTGGTTCGTGTATCGATTATGAAGAAGGGCGATAAATCGGTCGATATTTGGCAGACCGACGGCGCCCGTTTTCACCAATTCCGCATCTCGAATGTGGACCAGATGATGGCTTTCGATTGCGGCGAGTTCGAATTGAAATGATCTGTAGCGACGGTCTGCGACCGTCGATTCCAAAGAACGGTGCTTGCCGCAGCGAGCACCGCTACAGGTCTGGCCACAACACAAAATCTCTGCTAGTTAAACGCTAAATGGCCTCGACTCCCGAGTTTCAACATACTGTTGGTAAGACTGCAAGCTTTAGCGGCACGGCGCTGCATACTGGCGATAAAGTCACTCTGAAACTGCATCCCGCGCCGGTAGATCATGGAATCAAATTCAAGCGGAAAGATCTGCAAGACGAGCCCACGATTGACGCCGGGATCGAGAATCTCAAGACGGTGGAGCGTGCCACGACCATCGGCGAAGGCTCGGTGCGCGTGCACACAGTCGAGCATATCCTGGCCGCGCTCTCGGCAATGGGCGTGGACAACGCCATCGTGGAGATGGACGCAAATGAGCCGCCAATCGGAGACGGTAGCGCGCAGCCGTATGTCGATCTCATCAAGAAAGCTGGCGTGACGGCCCAGGAGGAGCCGAGAAAATTTTTCAACGCCCGTGAAACGATGCACGTAGAAGCGAAAACGGGCGCCCTGCTCGTTTTGCTCCCGGACGATAAATTTCGCATCTCATGCACCCAAGCCGGACCGAATAAGCAATTCACACAGTTTTTGTCGATGGAAATTACGCCGGCGGTTTTCGAACGCGAGATCGCTCCGGCACGGACGTTTGTTTACTACGAAGATGTTAAGCCGCTCATGGACAAAAATTTGATCAAGGGCGGCAGTCTCGAAAACGCGATTGTAGTGCGCGGAGACGCGGTATTAAGCAAGGAACCATTGCGTTTTGGCGACGAATTCGTCCGGCACAAAATCCTCGATATCATCGGCGATCTCGCGCTGGTCGGCCGTCGCATCCGGGGCCATGTCGTGGCCGTGAAACCCGGTCACGCCACCAATGCGGACCTCGCCCGTTCCATAGCCCGCGAGCAGACGCGCAGAAGCGCTCTCGCGGCGCCCCGAGCGATGCCAACGGGAGACAGCGAACTCGATACCGACCAGGTAATGCAAATCTTGCCGCACCGTTTCCCATTTCTCATGGTGGATCGCATCATCAGCTTCGAAACTGAAACCAAATGTGTCGGCGTCAAAACTGTCACGATCAACGAGCCGTTCTTTCAAGGACACTTCCCGGGGCACCCGGTGATGCCGGGTGTCATGCAGGTCGAAGCTATGGCGCAGGTGGCGAGCATTCTGTTGTTCAAATTGGCAAAAACCACCAGCCGCATCGGCTATTTCATGAGCGCAGACGGCGTAAAATTCCGCAAGCCTGTCTTGCCCGGGGACACGATTTTTATCCATGCTGAGCTGACGAAATCGCGCGGCGAACGACTGGCGAAAGCGAAATGCCATTGCGTCGTGAATGACGCAATCGTTTCCGAAGCTGAACTGATGTTCACGTTTCTCGACAAATGAGCGAGGTACAGATTCATCCTAGCGCTATCATCGATTCGGGAGCGGAAATCGGTGCGGGGACGATCGTAGGCCCTTACTGCGTGATAGGACCCGATGTTGTACTCGGCCCAACGTGCTGGCTCCAACATCACGTCACGATCTGCGGCCCGATGAAGGCTGGCGCGAAAAATAAGTTCTATGCGTACTGCTCCATCGGCCAGCAAACGCAGGATTTAAAATATCGCGGCGAACCGACGTATTTGGAAATTGGCGAAGAAAACACCTTTCGCGAATTCGTGACAGCGCATCGTAGCACGACGAGCGAAGGCAAAACGCGAATCGGCAATCGCGGAAATTTTCTCGCCTACAGTCACATCGGGCACGATTGCACCGTGGGCGATCACGTCATTTTTTCCAACAATGGTACATTGGGCGGCCACGTTCAAGTGGGCGATCATGCGGTGATGGGTGGGCTCACAGCTGTGCATCAGTTTTGCCGGATCGGCCGCTTCGCGATCACCGGTGGTTGCTCGAAGATCGTCCAAGACGTTCCGCCGTTCATGATCGCCGACGGCAACCCAGCAGAAATTCGTGGGATTAATCTCGTCGGTTTGGAACGCAAAAATTTTCCGCCGGAAAGCGTGAAACTAATCAAAGAAGCGTTTCGCCTAATTTATCGCTCGAAGTACAACACCCGCCAGGCACTCGAAGCGATGCGCAAGGAATTACCGCAGACAGAAGAAATCACGGAGATCATTCGGTTCATCGAACAAAGCGAGCGCGGAATTATTCGGTGAAACTGAACGGGCGCGGATCTTTGAAGCCAAATTCTCGTCAGTCCTGTCTCCAATGAAAAGAACCTTAGCAGCCGTTCTCTCGCTCCTAATTCCTGTGGCTGCTTATAGCTTTATCGATCTCGCCGATATTGGCTTTTTCAACGCTTCAAAGACTCCAGTCGATCTCATCATCGAGTACAAAAACGGACGAAAGATCGATTGGCATTTGAATGCCGAACAATCCATTATCATGCGCAGAGGATTCGGAGAGCGCATTGTACAGGTCACGGTAACAAGACGGGGGCACGCACCACGAACGGACGTCTTAGCGCGGCTCGAGGGCAAGCCAGCAAAAGGAACCAAGGATAACTGGCTGTGCATCGATGGGGATTGCACGCGTCTGCTTTCATCTGGTCAGAAGCAGGCGCTCGAGAAAAGGGCGATTAGGCATAACCATGCGGTCAGGGTCCGCCGCGCGGCGCGTTCGATGCCGAGGTTACCAGGGTAATTGATCCAATCGCGTGGGGACGCTCCGGTAAAACCACGCTTCCTGTTTTTCAGGAGTTGAAAGTTGAGTCTTGAAGGTTTGAACTCTTCAGAGCGCGACTCTCAACTCTACAACCTCACCATCAACTTTCTCCACATGCCGGCCATCCTCACTTTATTGCGAATAAAGAATCTCGCCCTGGTAGAAGAGCTCGAATGGCAGATGGAGCCAGGTTTTGTCGCCGTCACAGGCGAAACCGGCGCGGGAAAGTCGATCATCATCGGCGCGCTGCAACTTTTGCTGGGCGAGCGCGCCGATAAATCGCTGATTCGCACAGGCGCTGATCTTTGCACGGTGGAAGCGGTCTTCACAGGAAAGGACCTCCAGAAATTAAATCCGCAACTCGTCGAGGCCGGAATCGAACCGTGCGAGAACGATCTCATCATCAAGCGAAGCTTCTCCGCTACTGGTGGTACGCGCCAGTTTATTAATGGGTCGCCAACCACGCTATCGATCCTCAAGAATCTCGGCGATGAACTTGTCGATCTTCACGGTCCGCACGATCACCAGTCTTTGCTCTCGCCGGAAACACAATTGAGCTTGCTCGATTCGTTCGCGCGCGCCGAAGAACAGGTGGAGGAATCTCGAAAGCATTACCGGCAATTGCAGACACTGCTGGGAGAACACACCGCGCTAAATACAGCCGAAACGGCGCGCGAACAGGAGCTTGATCTTCTTCGTCATCAGATTACCGAAATCAAGTCGGCGAATCTGGTCGCGGACGAAGAAGAAGAAATCGAGAAGCGTTACAAACTCGCTAGCAACAGCAAGCGACTGATTGAACTGGCCAGCGCTGTCGCCAACAAACTTTCCGAAGCCGATGATTCTGTTCTCTCTCAGCTCGCAGAGACGCAGCGTCTGTTGCGTGAATTGGAAAAGATCGACAGCTCGATCGTGCAATTTTCATCGGCGCACGCTGCCAGCGTCGTTGAGCTTTCCGAAATTGCGCGCGCGCTTTCCGCTTACGCCGAAAAACTCGATCTCGATCCTGAACAACTCGCCGCGTTGGAGCAACGGGTTTCACTCTTTGAGACTCTGAAGCGCAAATATGGCGGCTCGATTGCTGAAGTGATCGCGTTCGGCGAGCAGGCGGCGGAACGAATACAAAAAATTGAAGGACGCGACGGCGAGCTGGAGCGGCTCGCGAAAGAAATTGAGAATGTTCGCGCGCAAATGAACCGCGCGGGTGAAGCGCTGCGCAAGTTGCGCGCAAAAGCTGCGCCGAAACTTTCCGAAAATATCCGACGTAATCTGCGCGACCTCGGTTTTCGCCAATCGGAATTCGAGGCGAAACTCACCGCACTCGATGAACCGCGCCCTAGCGGATTCGATGCGGTGGAATTACTCTTCTCACCGAATCCGGGCGAACCGCTCAAACCGCTTCGAGCCATCGCGTCGAGCGGAGAAATCTCGCGCCTGATGTTGGCGATCAAATCGGCGCTCGCCGCGCATGATGCCATTCCCCTCCTCATATTCGACGAAATCGACACGAATGTCGGCGGCGAGATCGCGCACGCAGTTGGCGCTAAAATGCAAACTTTGGGGCGCGATCATCAGGTGATTTGCATCACCCATCTGCCGCAAGTCGCCGCGACGGCGTCTTCGCACTTTGTTGTAACTAAGGATGTTTTGCGCGGGCGCACGTTTTCCAATTTGCATGAAGTGATTGGGAAAACGCGCCAGGAAGAGATCGCGCGTATGCTCGGTGGCAAGAGTGAATCGGCGCTGAAGCTCGCGGCGAGTTTGTTGAAGAAAGATAAGTGATTCGCCCAAGACTCAAATAACGCCAGAAAACACAGCGAAAGGCTTGTAGGGCGTTTGTGTGAAACGCCAACTCAAGGTCGGCGTCTGACACAGACGCCCTGCAATCATTTCGTCACTGGAGCGAGCGGCAGCACAGTTTTACCGAAAATTTCATTGAGCACTTGCGCGAGGCCGGCATAGATCGCCGAGAAACCGCAGAAGATTCCTTCGTATCCGGTGAAATGTTTGAAGCCGGCGCTCGCATTCGTGTAGTCGCCGATCGCGAGCAAGAAGAACAGAATCGTCAGCGTAGCAAACACAACCTGTAATGCGCGATTGAGTCGTAATGTGCCGATAAACATGACTGCGGTGAACAAGCCCCACGTCGCAAGGTACGCTGCCATTGCCGTATCGTTCGACGGGGTAGCCCACCCCAATTTCGCCAAGACAATCAGCGTTACAAGCGAGAGCCAGAACAAGCCATAGGAAAGAAACGCAGTGGTCGCAAATGTATTACCCTTCCGCCACTCCATGATACCGGCGATGATTTGAGCGGCGCCGCCATAACAAATTCCCATCGCCAGAATCATGCTGTTTAATTCGTAGAAACCGGCGTTGTGCAGGTTCAAAACCACAGTCGTCATACCAAAACCTAGCAGGCCTAGTGGGGCAGGATTTCCAGTCGTATCCTTGATTTGTGTGACGGATTCATTCATCGCGCGGGCAGTCTGGCGAAAAAACGTTCGACTACGCAATAACAATATAGAGTTGCGCCAAAAATGTGACGCCCTAACGATTTAGCTTGTGCCCGCGGCGGCACCGAAATTATCGTCCGATTTTCCCATATGATTCAGCGCGACTATCTCATCATTGGGGGCGGCATCGGCGGAGCCAGCGCCTGCGAAGGAGTTCGCCGCCACGACAAGCGCGGAAGTGTGACGCTCATCGGCGCCGAAGTATTTCCGCCGTACAAGCGCTGGATCCTTTCGAAAGACTTTCTGCGCGAAAAGGATCCACAGCCCAAGAAATTGCAGGAACCCAACGAACACTGGTACGAAAAGCACAAGATCGAAACGCGATTTGGCACGGCGGTAACGCAGTTCAATATCGATCGGCGCCTGGCCGTGCTTGCCAACGGCGAAAGCATAGAATTCAACAAGGCATGCCTGGCGATGGGTAGCCGCCCTATCCGTCCACCGGTAGCTGGAACCAGTCTTGGCAACGTGATCTATCTGCGAACGATTCGCGATGCGCTCGCTTTAAAGGAGATGGCGAGTCTTGAGAAAGGCATCATGGTCGTCGGTGGCGGATTACTCGCGTGCGAGGCGGTAGCGAGTCTTCGAATGATGAAACTGAAGGTTGGTCTCATGCATCGGGATTCCTATTTGTTAAATCGATATATCGATCCGGAAACCGGCACGTGGATCACCGATTATTTCGCAAAACACGGCGTGACCCTGTCGATGGGCGAAAGTCTCAATGGCTTTGAGGGCAAAACGGTCCTGCGCAATATCCAGACAAAGAGCGGGAACCGATTCCCGGTGGGCCTCGCCGTGGTGGCATGCGGAGCAGAACCGAATCTCGATCTTGTACGCAACACGCCGCTGGCAGGGCCGCACGGATCGCCGGTCACCGAATATCTCGAGACAGAAGAAAAAGGGATTTATGCAGTAGGCGACCTGGCATTTTATCCAGATCGGATAATGGGCGGCGTCCGGCGCCAGACGCATTGGGAGAACGCCCGGAGCCAGGGCCTGGTCGCGGGCGCGAACATGACAGGCAAAAAACGCATTCGCTATGAGCAGGTCCCCTACTTTTGGACGGAAATGTTCGACTTGCGGATGGATTTTGTTGGTGATTTCAGTGTGCTTCCGACTCGTGTCGAGCTTCACGGCCCGTATGCGAAGAAAAAATTCACTGCGCGTTATTACCAGGGAGAAAAACTCCGCGCAATTCTGCTTTGCCAGCAACCACCGCGCGACGTGGAGTCTGCCAAGACCCAGTTGCACCAGGCGCAGGGGAAATGAGCTCTAGCAGCGGTCTATGTGCGCAGACAGCCAGGCTCAACATCCCGGTTCAGCGCTCAATAATGGCTGAAAAACTCTTCGCTTGAGCTGGTGAGAGCCTTTGCCGTCAATAGATTTCGGCCGGGATTTCAAATGCCGGATTGCTTACTCGCGCGAGCTTCCAGTCCCACGGCTTACGCGAGAGGCGATGCCACTCTAGTGTAAAAGGCGCGGCCAGTGAGTTGACGCGTTGATCGAGCGTTTCCATCACTTCATCATCGCTGCTGTAAAGCGTAATTTTGCCGGTCCATACCGCACGCTGCCCTTCAACCTGCACGCTTGGGTTGGATGGAATGATCCGGGCACCGCGCACATATCGAAAGCCTTCACGTAGGCGTTCAAGAACCCGTGCTCGATCGTCGCCCCACTGATCTTGATAATCGCTGCCGATAAAATCGGCGACAGCCTCCCAGCTTTTGCGTTCAATCGCGCGAAACAGATTTTCTGTGTGGCGCCTCGCCTGCCGCTCCGGCTGCCACAGCCAGATGAGATAGAGCCCTATGCAAAGAGCGATGGCCCACCCGCCATAAAAACCTCCGCGAAACGAAATCGGCACGATCAAGAGTTATTGTTTCCCGCTCGCGACGTAACGGCCATCACACTTAACGCGGAATTTAAAGTTGTAAGGATCAAAACGCGTCAGATTGACGGAAAATTCAGCCATAATTTCGGGAGATCTGTTCGGGCGAATGAAAGCAGCCGAAAACGGCGTGATACAAAACCCGCGCCGGTGGTGTCAATCTGCGTCGGTTCTGCCCTTCAGAGATGCCCAGCCCGCATCGCGCGCGTACCAATCTACTTTTCGTGTCACGTACATTACAATCGCCAATACGATGAAGAGGGCGATCGCGCCCATGAGCAGGGCGTAGTCCTGCTGCCGCAAAGTGATGTAGAGAAACGTGTAAACCCCCGCGAGACCTGCGCCAATCATTAGCGTGCGCGCACCGCCGCCAAGAAAAAAGCGGCAGTACCACGTAATTAACGCCGTCGATGCGACCGCTGCGATCAGATAAGCCCAACTGAAGCCAATAAATTCTGAAATCGACAATAGCAGCAGGTAAAACAAGCAAAGCGCCGCGCCGACCATCAGATATTGAAACGGATGAATCTTCTGTCGCGCAGTGACTTCAAAGAGAAAGAATGCGGTGAAAACAAGCACGAGAAAGAGCACACCGTATTTGATCGACCGTTCGACGTAACGATATGCGTCGAGGATCGACAGGAACTGCGCTCCGAAAAGAGAATTTGAAACCGACTGCGTCGTGAAACGCTCGTTGCCGGTACGGCTTGTCCACGACTGCGGATAATCGCGTCCGTAATATGAAACCTTCCATTTGGCATCGAATCCGTCTGGACGCACTGATCGTTCCGCCGGCAAAAACGCTCCGCGAAATCCCGGATCGGCCCAGTTTGATTTCAGCGTCGCTTCATTTTGCACCCCGAATGGCGCAAAGAAAATTCCCTCGCTGCCGTTAAAATCCAGCGGGATCGAAAACTGAATGTCAGCTGCAATTGGGCTGTCGCTCCCGAGCAATGCCGTTGCGCCCGTTGTGTAACCCGGAAGCTGCGAACCGGGAAGCATTGGATGCTTCGTACCACCCCAATCAAGCAGAATCGACTCACGTGTGCCGCGCAAATCGTTGATCGCGATCGTGACAAACGCGTCCTTCCATTGCACGTCTTTTAGATCGATCTTGAGCGGTCCGATATCGGGCGGCCCAAACTTGCCCGACAGAATCGTCTGCGCACGATAGACCACCGCATTGTAAATCCCGCGGTGCAACATCTCCGTTTGCACATTGCCAGAGACATTCAGCGTCTCGGGCAGGAAATATGCGTTGGCCGTGCCAGTCTCTTCCACTTCACGTCGCTCCACCTTTCCATCAGGTGCTGGAACGTCCTTGACCGCCTTAAACTTGTATTGATAGGGAACTCCAAGCACTGGTCCAATCAGGTTTTGTTCCCTGCCCCATGACGAGGTGATGTCGGCCACCGCTTCATTGCGACGCTGCAATCGCTCGCTCAACACGCCGGTAATCATCGCCAGCGGGATCAAAAGTACCAGCACGAGCGCACCGACCCCGAGCAGCTTGATTATTGTGCTGTGGCGCTTTCCAAATGACGGCTGCGATTTTGGCAGCGGCGGCGGCGGCGTTTGGGCCTCAGGCATGCCGCGATGTTGAATGAAGGAAATCGATTAAGCAATGACGTTAATCCACCCGCTGCATTTTCTTCACGCCGCAAAACTAAATCCCTCATAACTGCAAATTTGTTAGGCTTGGGTTTGCCATTGCCGGCGAATTCGCGCCGCTTCACGCATGAAGTGCGGATTCCGGATTATTTTCGTAGATTTCTGCCCGACTGAATCGCTTCGCACAAAGAATGATAAACAATCAATTAAGCGTCTGCCGCGCCAGTTAACGAGCTCCTGACACATACAATGCAGACCATTCTGTTCGCACAAAGCGCGAAATAACTCGGCGCTCATGCTTGGATTTCGATGATGTGCCCAATCGAGAATTTTCGCCTTGATCAGCGGTTTGGCTAATGCCTCCGGAAGCCGCTCACGCAACGAGTTGGCGTATTCGCCGAAATTGGAATGATGAATGAAGCCTTTGCCACCGATTTTCAATTTATTCCCTAATTCGCGCAGATACGCTTCGATCACGTCGCGGTTTGGATGCACGAAGGAATCAAAACTAAAAACGAAATCGACCGAGGCATCGGGAATCATCGACAACGAGCGCCCGTCATTGAGATAGCAACGCACGTGCGGCTCAGCTGCGAAACGCCGGCGACATGCTTCGATGCATTCGCTGGAGCGGTCAACGATCGAGAGTTCCTGGCAATAATCTTTGAGGTAATGTGTCCATCGTCCAAAGCCCGGCGCGATTTCCAATATCGTCCCGGTCGGCAGACAATCATGGATTCGCGGCAGAATCGTGCCGAACCATTGCGCTTCCGAAGTTCCCCACGGCGCCGACCATTCTTCGCCGGCTTCTTTCCAGTCGTATTTCATCGAATGGCACTCGATCGGCTCAACGGTGCGGAGGGATCATT
>JBKPDP010000090.1:0-6525 GCA_046727935.1 Verrucomicrobiota bacterium
AACTCGACTTCATGAAGCCGGAATCGCTAGTAATGGCGCATCAGCTACGGCGCCGTGAATACGTTCCCGGGCCTTGTACACACCGCCCGTCACATCATGGAAGTCGCTTGTAGCCGAAGTCGGCGTGCTAACCGCAAGGAGGCAGTCGCCTACGCTATGAGCGGTAACTGGGATGAAGTCGTAACAAGGTAGCCGTAGGGGAACCTGCGGCTGGATCACCTCCTTTCTAAGGAGTAAGCGATGAAGATTTGAAATCTCAGATTCTTCATCACTAGGTCGACGGCTAAATCCGCGGGTGAATCAATTGATCATCCACGGATATGCCGTGAAGACTCTGGAATCGAAAGAAACCAGAGCTTCAAAGAAGATTACTGTAACGCACAATTCAGTCTTTGCTGCACATCGACTGCATTTTGTTTTCTCGAAACGGAACGAGGAAAAGCAGCAATCCAGGAACCGAAACAATGTTCTGCGCGCGAGTCGCGCGCGCTCGTGCGCTACTTTCGGCGACTCCCCGAGCGTTTCTCCTCCAGTAGCCTATTTTCCCAGCCGCGAAACATGGCCAGCCGCGAGTTGCCAGCGACCATCACGTTTTACCAACGTGTCGGTAAACTGCACGACGCGATCGAATGGCTTGCCCTCCGCTGTTCCTTTCACGCGCGTTTTTCCGAGGACAACCGCCATGTTATCGCCGTAGAGCCGCGCTTTCATGTCGTAGTTTTCGAACACGTCGTAATGGACTTTTCCGCTGCGCAAGTCGTTGATCTCATCCGCGCGTGTGCTTACCTCGCCATTGGAAAGCGTCAGCGTGAAGTCAGTGGTCAGCACGCGCTCGAGCGCGGCCGGATCCGCATCAAGAAATGCTTTGCACGCATCGCGCTCGAACTGGAGTACGTCCGTTTCAGCGGGCGTTTGCGCGAGTGAGAGTCGGCAGGCCGAAGTAGCCAATAGAGCAATGAGTGTTGCGGTCTTCATATGTATTCCGGCTAAACCTACTTTTGCTATTTCGAAGATAACACCGCAAGGATCAGACTGCCCACGCTTGCTAACGAAACAAATGTTCTAGCCGTGTGAAAAACCTGGCCACCGCGCGCGGATCGTCGTCCAATCGGCAGGAACTGTTTCAGCCGTCCAGGTTCTGATTTGGTTATCGATCGGCACCTCCACCAGAAGCGTGATGAGCAGCGCAACAACGATAAGCAAACACGCTGTCACACTAAGGTAGAATCCTACCGAGTTCTTCTCGGTAACGAGCGAAGCCGACACAATCATAAATAAGATACAAGCGGGCATGAGTATCCGCATGGGCCACGCCACATTTCTTATGATCGTTTGTCCAATGTGAATGAACTCGCCGGCAGAGAACGTTTCGATTGATCGCGTAAGAGTAAACCATGTTCCTCAAAAAACTCCTGATACCAGCGCCAGGAGAAACAGGGCCGTGAAGGTTGTTAATTTCGACATGATTCTTTCTCCCATAGCGGTGCTCGAAGCGCGCATGCTATCGAGTTAACTCGCAAATCCAGGTTCTTTCCCACATTTTTCCCGCATCAGGCGAGAAGGATTGGTCCGAAGGCGAGCTAGCCCTGTGATAACGGATAAACGATTCGTGTTTTTTGGTTAAGTCGAGTGGCAACAATGCCTCACGGCGCTAGAAGCTTTTCGGGGTTTCGGCCTTCTTCAACGTCGTGCAGATCCACCCACGTTTGAATGTCGTCGCGATTCCCCCAACCCGCTCGTTCCTTGGCTGCTTGCAGGTCGGCGCTCGCCTCATCGCGCCAACCGCGTTTGAGCAGAAACGCATTCCAGATAGCGGTTTCCTCTTCGCTAGGTCGGCGGCCACGCTCGAAACACCATTCGAGGATTTCCTCATCCGATCCGCCTTGCAGCGTTCGCTCGACAAGCTCATCGTAATTTACGCCGAGAAACCTTGTGCAACGGGCATCGAAGAAAGTGGGATCCTCCACGCCAACAAAATATCCCGGCGCCAATCGCCCCGCAGCGTGAAGCCGGATTTTGTCCAGCATCCGCGCAAAATAAATCAGGCCTTTTGTCTTGATATGATCGCTACAAGGAGTCTGCGTCTGCATCAAATGAAAGCTTCTGGCCTTGTGGTAAAGTGTCAACGGTCCACTCGAAGCGAAATGGCCATACCACTCCGACCGGAGCTTGCGGCCATCAGTAGTTCGCTTAATGAGCACAGTCGAAATCGTGAAAGGAATTTCAGCTAAGAAGTCAGATAAGAAGAACCGGCGGCGCCATTCGATCATGGCTTTTGAAATGATTCGGCTCGATCGCACTGCGGCTGAACCGCTCCATGAACAGCTTTACCGTCAGATTCGCGATGAATTGATTTCAGCAACTTTCAATAATAATTCCTGCCGACTCCCCTCCTCTCGCGAGCTGGCCGTGGACCTGGGAGTGTCGCGATTCACTGTAAACGTGGCTTTCTCAAGGCTTCATTCGGAAGGATATCTCCAATCGAGAGTTGGATCGGGTACGTTCGTCTCGGAGCCGTTGCCCGAAACTTTCCTGAGTGCGCAGACAGCAAAAACAGAAGCACACGCAGAACGCCCGCCCCGCCTTTCCAATCGTGTAAGAAATATTCCGGATCACCGCGCCGGGAAACAGTTCGATTTCGGAATCGCCGGCCCGCCTGGTGTCACCTTTGTCCCCGCTGTCGCGGCGCTTGACGAATTTCCGATCACAATATGGGAGCGACTCAGAGCAGAAGTACTCGCAAAAAAGGGAGCTCATCTGCTCCAGTATGCCTCAAGCCGTGGCGACCCCGACTTGCGTAAGGCCCTCGCAACTTATTTGTGTGATTACAGAGGTGCGCGTTGTCGTCCGGACCAGATTATCATCACAGCGGGAACGCAACAGGCAATGATGATCAGCGCGATGGCCCTCGTAAATCGAGGAGAGGTTGCGTGGATCGAAGACCCGGGATTTTACCAGGCTCGCCGGGCCTTTGGGTTCGCTGGGGCAACCGTCGTTCCAAGGCCTGTCGACCGGGAGGGAATCACGATCGCGCGGCCGCCGAAACAACGGTCGCCAAAAATTATCTACGTAACTCCTTCCCATCAATTTCCGCTCGGCATGACGATGAGTCTCGCGCGACGAACGGCGCTGATTGATTTCGCACGAACATGCGACGCATATATTTTCGAGGACGATCACAACTCGGAGTTTCGCTATACCGGGCCCCCACTCCCATGTTTGCAGGGACTTGATAACGCCGGTCGTGTTATCTACGCGGGGACAATGAGTAAGATTCTCTACCCGTCCTTGCGGCTGGGTTACATCCTGGCACCGGAACAATTGGTCGAACCAATGATCAAGATTCGCGCCGTGATGGATCAACATTCCCCCGCGATCGATCAGGCGACCCTGGCTCGATTTCTCACCGAGGGATTTTTCCTCAGTCACATAAAGCGGATGCGCAAACTATATTCTGACCGAAGAGAATTCTTCATCGAACAATTCAACAACTTGTTAAGTAAGTACTTTATCCTGGAAATTCCGGAAGCTGGGTTGCATTTCGTCGCCTGGCTACGACAGAAAACAGACTTGCCGTTGATCACTCGTGTCTGCAGTGAGATCGGTATGAGACCGTCGCCGTTGTCGTCCTGCTTTATGAAAGCGGAGCCAGAGGCTGCGCTTACCTTCGGCTTCGCCGCATGGTCGCGTGCGCAGATTCGCGAAGGTCTCAGCAAGTTCGCGGCGGCGCTTAATTCCAAATTGAATTAAGCACCCCACTATCAGCCATCGGAGACGTGCGCCTTTAGCTCTTTGCCACCGTATTTATTTAGCAAAGCCCGAAAGCGCGGATCGTTTCGCAATGGATCCCAAACCGGATCTGCTTTGAGACCCTCTACCGTGATCCAGCTCGGCCGGCTCAACAGTCCCTCCAGAATTTCGACCGCGTCAGCATGATTGCCAAGGATCGCATGAACCTGGGCTACTGCGGCCGTAATTTCCGGGCCGCCAAAGGCGTCCTTGCTCTCTGGAAGTAACTCCCTTGCACATTGCGCTTCGAGCAGCGCGGCCTCTTTTTCGCTGAGGCAGGCAAGCACTTTGGCTGACTGCGCGTGGATTCTCGCGTCGTCAGGGCTTTGTTTGAGTTGTGTCTCGGCGATGGTCTTTGCCTTTAGGAAGGCTGCTTGCGCGCCGATCTGGTCATGCAACGCTTTTTGCGCAAACCCGATGACATAGTACTTGCCACCAAAGGCCGGCGGCTCGTTCTGCGGAGGATTGTCCGGAAGACTGTCTGCTTCCTGCAATAGCTCTTTATATCTGCGTAGCAGCACAAGGATATTCGCGCGCGCAATGGCAATCTCAGTTTTCTGTTCGTCGCTATTCGCTGGCAGGGAGTTGATCGCCGCCAGTGCTTCTTCCGCCACGCTTGGATCACCTTTCTCATCGACAGCCAGCCTGGCCTTAACCTCCCAAAGGCCCAAACCTTTGGGGTTAATTTTGAGAGCGCGATCCATAATCCTGTTGGTGGCATCAAAGTTCCGCAGCATCTGGTAATTGAAAGCGAGATTTTGCAACGACCAGGTATCTCGGGGATTGAGATTGACGACCTTCTCGAGGTTAGCAGTCGATTCCATCCATTTTCCCTGCCGGCGCTGGATCGCCCCGATGTCGAGATAAACCTCGGCTTCGTTAGGCAAGCCGCGCTGCGCGACCTCGAATTCTCTTAACGCCGCGTCGTAATTGTTGTCGCCGTAATAATAGTAGAATCCCAACGCCAGATGCGCTTCCGGCAGATCAGGCTCTAATTGCAGAGCGCGTTCTGCAAGGACGCGCGCTTTTTCACGACGCTCTGGCGTGCCTTCGAAAGTGTGTACGATCCAGCTTTGCAACTGCGAGTAGCGCGAGATGGCCACTGCATACTTTGGGTCGAGCTCAATTGCCCGCTGGTAGAGTTGCTCGGACTCCTTGAGTTTACCGAAATCTTCGTATGCGCTCTGAAGATTGCGCGCGTGCACAAAAGCAAGATAAGCCTGGCTGTTCTCCGTTGGTTTGTGGTAGATCCGCCCTTTTTCGGCTGGTGATAACTTCGCTCGGAGCTCGGCCGCGATTTTTGTCGCCAGATCAGTTTGAATGGCGAAGACATCCGTCAAGTCACGATCGTAATTTTCTGCCCAGATAGCTTGTTCGTTTTCGGCGTTGATCAGTTCCACATTCACACGCACTCGATTGCCGACGCGGCGAACGTTTCCTTCCAGAATCGTGGAAACCCCCAGCGCTTTACCAATCTCGCGAACGTTGGACGTCTTGCCTCGATAAGCCATCACCGAAGCGCGGGCGATCACCTTCAGATCGCCTATCTTTGACAGATTTGTGAGGATATCTCCCTGAATGCCATCGGCAAAATAAGCGTTCTCCTTTTCTTCGCTCAGACTGTCAAACGGCAACACCGCGATCGAGTGGGCAATGGCCGCGCTGGCCGAGTTGGCACTGGGTGGACTTGTCTTGGCTGTGTTTAGCCACGATACCCTGCCTTGTAGTGAAAATAACAGAGCCGTTGCTAACCCGATTGCCCCCAAGCTCACAGCGACAATGTGCCAACGATAGCGCCAGGTGCCTCTGGCATCTGAGCGGCTGCGCCTGATCTTCGAATCAGAAAAATGTTCCGAGTGAGGGGCTTCCCCCCTGAGATATCGTTCTACATCTTCGGCCAACCTGGCCGCGGAAGAATATCGCTGTGCCGGATCGCGTCGCATTGCCTTTGCAACGATTTGATTGAGCCAACCGCACACCTGGTGCTTCGTTTTCGGATCTGTAGCAATATGGTTGGGTAGCGGCGGCTCGGTTAAGTGCTTCGAAAGATCGTCCTCCGAATGATTGCCGTTCGACCTGTTAGGCGGCGCCTTACCAGCCAATAGTTCGTAGAGGAGCGCCCCAAGCGAGTAGACGTCGGTCGCGATTGTGGCTGGCCGTCCCGCGCTCTGTTCAGGTGCTGCGTACATCGGCGTAAGCCTCCGCTCGGCCGCGAGTGTGACGTCGTCATCATCAGGACCGACGGCAAGTAACTTCGCAATTCCGAAGTCGAGCAACTTTGGTTCACGGCGTTCGTTAACGAGCACGTTACCTGGCTTGATGTCTCGATGGATAATGTGATGTCGGTGGGCGAGATCGACTGCAGAACAGATCTTGAGGAAAAGCTGGAGTCGGCCTCGTAAATCCAGGTTTTCGCGCTGAACGAACTTCGTGATCGGTGTTCCTTCGACAAACTCCATTACGAAGTACGGTAAGCCGTCCGTCGTAGTCCCCGCGTCTAAAAGCCGCGTAATGTTTGGATGCTCAAGATTGGCCAGAATCTGCCGCTCGATTCGAAAACGGCGCAGCACTTCGTCCGTGTCTGTGCCTCGTTTAAGTACTTTGATCGCGACGCGCTTTTCAAATTGTCCGTCGGCGCGTTGAGCGAGATAAACGGCTCCCATACCGCCGCGTCCAAGTTCGTTGACAACTGCGTATGCACCAATTCGCTCTCCAATTCGATCGCGTTCGTCTTGC
>JBKPDP010000091.1:0-50628 GCA_046727935.1 Verrucomicrobiota bacterium
CGAAAACTCTTGCGCTGCGGCTTCGTGAACCACTTGCCGCTGTCGGGATAATGGACAACATCGGCAAGCGCGTGGTCAGCGATGACATAATAAACCAAATCATCACTTCCGATATTCCGAAGCTGGTGCGCCTCCTCTGGCCGATGGACGAATACATCGCCAACGCCACGGCTACCGTCTCGGCTGGAGTCCGCATCTCACCTTTGCCAGAAACAATGACGTAAAGCTCCCACTGAGCCGAGTGCGAATGAAACGGCCAAGCGGCTCGATTGGGTGGAACTCTGACTAACTCCAAGTCAAACGGATGACCGCCGCCAAAAACCCCGACATCCTTCAAACCGCCGAGTGCCAAAGAAATGTGCTTCCTGAATACCGAAAAAGCGCCTTTGGGCGAATGCTGCGCTGTCTCTGAAACCTGTGAAATGTTAACCGTTCTCATGGCGCTCACGATGCCTAACGAGAATTCGACGGGAAAATCCCGTCTTTAATTACGGGTTTTTCCGGCCTAATCCGCTTGCCTTCCCTCGCGCAAGCCTGGAAAACACCTAACATGGCGGGCCAGTCTGCCAGCGGTAACCGCGCCGGACAAGACCAGATTGCTCGACGACGACTTCGGCAAATTGATGAGCTAACGGCCAGGCTGATACCAGCTAGAAAGTCACGCCGTTTCATGGACCAACCGCGAAATTGAATGCCGCGTGGATATGCACGGCCGTAGTATTGATAAACAAGATGCCATCGTACTCAAAGGTCGTGAGCTGTTTCATCCTCGGAAAGGCGAGTGGTAGCTCAGTGCACGCCAGGCACACCGCTGGCTGATCTCCGAATTGGTTCTCGTCGAGCGAGAGTCTCGCTACAGTTGCGAGCCGCTGATCTGCGCTTTCTGATTTACCAAGCTGCAGATCCGTGATTAACTCCGCCGTCATCGCTCTGAGGGATTCGTCGGCTGGGCCAGCCGCTTCAATTCCATACTTGGCAAATGTTTCTCGAAATTTTGGCGATCTCATCGTCAAAGCAGTACCCAAGAGAAGGACTTGTTGGGCTCCGATCCGCGCGCTTTCCTTCGCCATCTCATCTAGAATGCTGATGACAGGAATTCGAATGCTCCGCACGATGGCTTCGAAGCGGTGATGAGGAGTATTGCTCGCCATCAGCGCGAAGTCGGCTTCACTCCTTTCCAGGCGCTTGAGAGCACGCCGGTGATAGTCGTCAAATTGTGACCAAGACTGTTCGTCATCATCAGAGCCGAGGTAAGAAATCGCCTTAGCCAAATCCAGAGACTCGATGCTGATCTCAGGCATTGCGGGAACGTCGCGTGAGTTCCTGGCAAGGTGCCACTGTTCGCTTCGACGGCAGAGCTCGGAGTAGTACTCCATCGTGGATTGCCATCCGACGCCGCCGACAATTCCTATCTTCTTCATCCCGCCCGACCCTTACGTTCATGGATTAGCCCGAAACATTCGTGTTTTTTTATCTACGTCGCCACGGGCCATCACGCTGCTCCTTTCAGATCGGGGGCACGCCGAATGTTCCATCTACGATCTCGACAAAATTTCGCTCCTCGCGCAAGATCAGCCGTTTAGCCTGCGCCATGGCAAGATTTTCTCGTGCTTCCGGATCTGACTTTAGGCGCGCTTTGTAACGCTCATATGAAGCGAGGCTATCGAAGGCAATCAGGCCCCAGGCAACATCGTTGGTACCTTCGTGAGGAAGAAAATATCCGACGAGGTGTCCACCGCATCGCGGAATGATGCGGCCCCAGTTCTCCGCATACTCCTTGAAGGCGTCCCTCTGGAAGGGATCAATCTGGTAGCGGATAAAGCAAGTAATCTTCACTAATGTTCTATTGGCCGGCGATTTGGCCGATAAAGTGTCAGCGCCCATGGTCAGTGCCGCTCCTATAGTTGCAACAACCCGGATGAATTCGCGGCGATCTATCTGTAACGTTGAAGGTTCGATCGGCGCCACCTTTACTCCTGAGTTTGGCCATCCTCTGAATCAAAATCTAGTTAACGATTGAGCGGCCCCTTAGATTGACAACAGCTGTAAGAAATTCATTCGGCGATTCCTAGTGATCCTTCGTTGTCTTTAATTTCAGCGCCAATGAATTCAGGCAGTAGCGAAGATGGGTTGGAGCGGGACCATCATTGAACAGATGCCCAAGGTGCGATCCGCACCGAGCACATTTCACCGCGTCGCGTGTCATCCCGTAGCTGGTATCCGTGATAAGGGTTATTTTGTCTTGAGCTACTGGCGCATAGAAACTGGGCCA
Organism: Verrucomicrobiota bacterium; assembly: GCA_046727935.1. Classification (GTDB taxonomy): domain Bacteria; phylum Verrucomicrobiota; class Verrucomicrobiia; order Chthoniobacterales; family UBA10450; genus Udaeobacter. Next base: position 2,273 of record JBKPDP010000091.1, read on the forward strand.
GCCCGTGCGGGAATCAAACTTCGTATCGGAACTAAACAGCTCATTCCCACATGCTGCGCAGAGGTAAATCCCCTTCTGGTGATTGTTCCAATACTCGTTCCTGTATGGCGGCTCTGTTCCGGCCTTTCGCAAGACGTTAAATTGCGCTGGTGTGAGAATCTTTTGCCATTGATCGTCGCTCAGCGTCACCTTATCACTCATTGGAAGGGAGCTGATTTGGCGGCGAAGTCGCGCCGCCTCAGCGTCTTCCGCCATGCTGAAGCGGACAGACAGAACGCACAGAAGAAGCAAGAGCAAACGTTGCATTTTCTATTAGCTATGAGTTATCTGCTATCTGCTATTAAGGTTTGTTGAGCCCAAGCTTTTGGAGCTTCGGTAAAATTATTTGCCGCACGTACGGATTGCTTGGGTTCTTCCGGCAAAAGTTCTGATGATGCTCAGGCGCGGAACGAAACGATCCGGCTCGCGTGATCTCGGTGGCGATTGGTTTTGAGTACAATTTTTGCGCTTGCGCTTTCGATTTCTCGGCCGCCGCGCGTTGCTGGTCATCGACGTAAAAGATGGCAGAGCGATATTGCCTCCCAACGTCTGGCCCCTGGCTATCGACCTCGGTTGGATTGTGTGCGCGCCAGAACATATGGAGCAGTTTTTCGTAGCTCGTCTTCGTGGGATCAAAAGTGATCTGTATTGTTTCGGCGCCTTGCATGTAACCCGAGACGACCGAGGTCACGCCCGGCACCCGTTGAAAGACTGCCTCGGTGCACCAAAAACAACCACCCGCGAAATAGGCCACGTTTGTTTGGCTACCGTGTGCTTGCGGGCAAAATGTTACGCCGAAGAGGAAGATCAGCGGCAAAAGAAAGTAGAACTTGGATTTACATTTGGCCAATGACGAACCACAGCTCTTCCACATACTCCATCAACTTTTCGGTATCGTCTGATGTAGCAATGGCCACTTGAGTGAAGACGATAATGCCAGTTGCGCTTTGGAATACGCGTGCAAATTGAACAGGAATTGCAGGAACCGGGGGAAATCGTCATGTCCAGGAGCGAATCGCCGCTGAAGAAACGGCGTCGTCGTTCCATCATCGCATTCGAGATGATTCGACTTGATCGCACATCTAGAGAACCGCTTCAACAACAGCTTTATCGCCAGATTCGCGATGAGTTAAAGTCGGGCAGCTTTAGCGATGCCGCATCTCGACTTCCTTCCTCGCGCGCGTTGGCTGCCGACTTGGGAATCTCGAGATTAACGGTTAACCTCGCGTTCTCAAGGCTTCACGCAGAAGGATATCTGCGGTCGAAAGCCAGGTCGGGAACGTTTGTGGCGCACCCGCTCCCCGAGACGTTCTTGAGCGCAGGTAAACCGCAAATGCATCCAGCAATTGAACGTCCGCCCCGCATTTCAGGCCGTGTCAGAGCAATTCCAGATCAGCGCGCAGGGAAACAATTTGATCTCGGAGCGCTGGGCGCCGGAGCGGGCGTCTCGCTGGTTCCCGGACTCCCCGCAGTCGATGAATTTCCCATCGATATTTGGGAACGGCTCAGATCTCAGGTGCTCGCACAAAAGGGCACGCATCTGCTGCGCCACGCATCGAGTCGTGGCGATGCGGAGCTGCGCAAAGCAATTGCCACGTACCTGTGCGATTTTAGAGGCGCACGCTGCCATCCAGATCAAATCCTGATCGTCGGGGGAATGCAGCAGGCGATGCTAATCAGTGCCATGGCGCTGCTGGATCCGGGTGAGCCTGTGTGGATTGAAGATCCCGGTTTTCACCAAGCGCGCAGAGTCTTTATTTTAGCAGGCGCCAAAGTGGTTCCGAAGCCGCTGGACCATGAGGGCATTGTGATCACGCGATCGCCAAAAGAAAAGCAGCCAAAAATCGTCCATATAACCCCTTCGCATCAATATCCCCTCGGCATTACGACGAGTTTCGAGCGCAGAACGGCCCTCCTCAATTTTGCTCGCGCTAACGATGCATTTATTTTTGAAGACGACTTTTACGCGGAGTTCCGCTTTACCGGACCGCCACTTCCTTGCCTTCAGGGAATCGATAATTTCGGCCGCGTCATTTACGCCGGAACAATGAGTAAAATTCTTTATCCGTCCTTGCGGCTGGGCTACGTCGTTGCGCCAGAGGCATTGATGGATCCGTTAGTGAAAATCCGCAGCACAATGGACCAACACTCATCGGCGATTGATCAGGCTACACTCGCGCGTTTCATCACCGAGGGATTTTTCCTCAGTCACATTAAACGAATGCGGAAAGTCTACGCCGAGCGGCGAGAAGTCTTTATCAAGCAATTCACTGAGTTGCTCGGTGATCGCTTCACTTTGCAGGTTCCAGAGGGCGGGCTGAACATGGTCGCGTGGCTGAAATGCGAGGAAGACTTCCCAGCCGTTGACCGTGTTACCCACGAGATTGGAGTCAAACCTTCACCGTTGTCATTTTACTGCATTCGAGCCACGCCTAAGCCGGCGTTCGTCTTCGGTTTTGCCGGTTGGACGCCGGCCCAGATTCGAGAAAGTCTGGCCAAACTCGCGTCGTCACTCCAAAGGGCGGCGGATTCCTTAAGCAAGGCGAGAGGGGGGCATGCCTAACAAGAAATCGCTTCTAAAGAAAAGGCGTCGGCGTTCGATCATCGCGTTCGAGATGATTCGACTTGATCGCGCATCCGCGGAACCGCTACACCAGCAGCTTTATCGCCAGATTCGCGATGAGTTGAAGTCGGGCAGTTTTACGGATGGTGCAGCCCGGCTTCCTTCTTCGCGCGCGCTTGCTGTTGACTTGGGCATCTCCAGGATAACGGTCAATCTCGCCTTCTCAAAACTTCACGTAGAAGGCTATATTCGATCCAAGGCCGGATCCGGAACATTCGTCGCAGACCCTCTCCCCGAAACTTTCCTGAGCGCGAGCAAATCAAACGCTTATTCAGCAATCGAGCGGCCACTTCGCATTTCTGATCGCGTGAAAGCAATTCCGGATAAGCGTGTTGGAAAACAGTTTGATCTCGGGATATCCGAAGCCGCAGCGGGCGTCTCGTTAATTTCCGGTCATCCGGCAGTCGATGAATTTCCCATAGCAGTCTGGGAAGGGCTTAGAACACAGGTTCTCGCCAAAAAGGGAGCCGCCTTATTGCGCTACGCGTCCCATCGCGGCGACGCCGATCTGCGCAAGGCAATCGCCGCCTACTTGTGCGATTTTAGAGGAGCGCACTGTCATCCGGACCAGATCGTAGTCGTGGCCGGAATGCAACAAGCAATGCTGATCAGCGCGATGGCTTTACTCAATCCAGGTGACGCCGCCTGGGTTGAAGACCCATGCTATCCACAGGCCCGAAAGGCTTTCATTTTCGCGGGCGCAGCTGTGGTCCCAAGGCCCGTCGATCAGGAAGGAATTGTGATCGCACAGTCGTCCAAACAACCATTGCCGAGAATCATTTACACGACGCCTTCCCATCAATTTCCGCTCGGAGTAACAATGAGTTTTCGACGAAGGACGGCCCTGATCGATTTTGCGCGTGCCAGCGACGCTGTTGTCTTCGAAGACGATTACAACTCGGAGTTCCGCTTTACCGGTCCCCCGCTTCCATGTCTGCAGGGGCTCGACAACTCAGGTCGAGTGATCTACGCGGGGACGATGAGTAAGATCCTCTATCCTTCCCTGCGTTTGGGCTATCTCGTTGTGCCAGAACAGTTGGTGGATTCAATAGCCAAGATCCGGAGCGTGATGGATCAACATTCTCCCGCGATTGACCAAGCCACTCTCGCGCGATTCATCACGGAGGGGTTTTTCCTGAGCCATGTCAAACGGATGCGAAAACTTTATGCCGAGCGACGAGAGTTCTTCATCAAAGAATTTAACAAATTGCTCGGTGATCGCTTCATTCTCCAGATTTCGGAAGCCGGACTAAACTTCGTCGCCTGGCTTCGATGCGAGGCAGATTTCGCGAGAGTCGCGCGTGTCCGGGCCGAGATCGGGATCAAACCATCACCACTATCATTTTATTGCATCCAGGCGAAGCTGAAGCCAGCGTTTGTTTTCGGTTTTGGTGCTTGGACGCCGGCGCAAATTCGAGAAGGTCTTAGCAAGCTCGCAGCGTCACTGAAAACGGCGGTTTGATCTAGCAACTTGGAAATTGATTGCCGTGCGTTGGTTCTTGAGAATACGCGCCCCAGTGGAACAGTCATTGGCAGGAACTGACGGGAAATCGGCATGCCTAACACCAAACCGACCTCGAGGAAAAGGCGCCGGCGTTCAATCATCGCGTTCGAGATGATTCGACTTGATCGCGCGTCCGCGGAACCGATACACCAGCAGCTTTATCGGCAGATTCGTGATGAGTTACGATCGGGCAGTTTTAGCGATGGCGCTTGCCGCCTTCCTTCCTCGCGCGCGCTGGCTGCTGACTTGGGCATCTCCAGACTAACGGTCAGTCTTGCCTTCTCAAAGCTTCACGCAGAAGGCTATCTTCGTTCAAAGGCCAAATCGGGGACATTTGTAGCATACCCTCTCCCAGACACCTTCCTGAGCGCGGACAAATTCGCCGCAGGACGAATCCGCCGTGGCGGATCGGAAGCCCATCCGGCGACTGAGTCGCGGTTTCGCATTTCTGAACGGGTGAAAGCAATTCCGGACCAGCGTGCAGGAAAACAGTTTGATCTTGGAGCAACGGGCACTGGCGCGGGCGTGTCGCTTGTCCCGAGCATTCCGGCGGTCGATGAATTTCCCATAGGGGTGTGGGAACGGCTTAGAGCACAGGTTCTCGCGAAAAAAGGAACCCACCTCTTGCGTTATGCGTCGAATCGCGGCGACGCCGATCTGCGCAAGGCACTTGCGGCCTATTTGTGCGATTTCAGAGCAGCGCGCTGTCATTCAGACCAGATCCTGATCGTCGGCGGAATGCAACAGGCGATGTTGATTAGCGCGACAGCATTGCTAAATCCGGGCGAGCCTGCGTGGATTGAAGATCCTTGTTATCAGCAGACCCGAAGAGTGCTTACTTTGGCCGGTGCCAGGATAGTTCCAAAGCCGCTCGACGACGAGGGAATCGTGATTGCGCGATCGCCAAGAGAACCTTTGCCAAAACTCATCTACGTAACTCCTTCGCATCAATTTCCTCTCGGGATGACAATGAGTTTCCAGCGCAGGACTACCTTGCTCGATTTTGCGCACGCGTATAACGCGTTCGTCTTCGAAGACGATTACGACGCCGAGTTCCGTTTCACCGGACCGCCGCTTCCTTCGTTGCAGGGGATCGATAACTCCGGCCGGGTGATTTACGCGGGAACGATGAGCAAAATTCTTTGTCCCTCGTTGCGTCTGGGCTACATCGTTGCGCCGGAGCCGCTGGTCGATTCGTTGGTCAAGATCCGCAGCGCGATGGATCAACACTCGTCTCCGATCGACCAGGCGACGCTGGCGCGATTTATCACCGAGGGTTTTTTCCTCAGTCACATCAAACGGATGCGAAAGATATATTCCGAGCGACGAGATTTTTTCGTCGAACAGTTCAACAAGTTGCTGGGGGATCGTTTCACCCTGCAGGTTCCAGAAGCCGGATTGAACATCGTCGCTTGGCTAAAGCGCGAGGAAGATTTCGCGATAATCAGGCGTATCACAAACGATATCGGAGTCAGGCCGTCAACGCTCTCATTCTTTTGCATCCAGGCGAAGCTAAAGCCAGCATTCGTATTCGGTTTTGCGGCCTGGACGCCAGCACAAATTCGAGAAAGCCTTGTGAAACTCGCGTCTGCGCTCAAGAAACACGGAATTTGATCCCGAGTTGGGATTACTACTGCTTCTTGTGCGCCAGACACTCTTCCTGTCCCGGGTAGGACCGCTTCTCCATTAGCGGAAGTCGCCGTCAAACTTACATTGAAAGTTTTCAAGTAGCTGCACGGCTTCGCTTCGAATCTCCGTTCGAACGCGCGCTCGAATCCGCCTCTCTGGGAGAGATCACCTGACGCAGCGATAGCGCCTTCGAATGCGCAAAGTATTACTGGAAGAGTCACTGTGACGTCGAAAATCTTTATCTCGCTGTCAAAAGCAAAGAGGCAGCGGTTGTAACCGCTGCCTCTTTGTAACCTAACTAACGGAGAAATCTAGAATCGCTTCTTTAGCCCAACGTACCAGAACCGGCCTTTGATATTAGCAATCGACTCGTCGTAACCGTTCTCAAACGAGCCTGCCACAAACGGCGGATCTTCGTCCGTCACGTTCTGCATCCCAAGCGTGATCGTGGTGTTGTTCAGCCACCATCTCCAATTGTTGCAGCCATACTCAGCTGTAGACACTGGCACGACGTTCTTCTCCTTGCCGTCCTTCATCTTCACGTTTTTCCCTCCATCCTTGGCAAAGCCAGGCACTTCAGCCGGCGCAGGCGGTGGCAGGTTAAACGTGTAGTTCAAGATGAGATCAAGCGTGGTCCACGCAGGCACTTTCCGGGCGCGGATTTCACCAAAGTCAGGGAATCCGCCACTCCTCGGCTCATTTAGCTTCGTCGAACCCGTTAGGCTGGTATTGTCATCCTCATACTGACCGGTCCAGTGGACTATCGCACCGACATCCAAGCCCTGCATCCATGTGTCCGCCGGACCATCATAGAAGATACTAAAGTTAGCCCGGTGCCACGGCAGCGAACTGGTTAGCGCCAATCCTGGTGGTAGGAAAGAGCCTGCGATACCAAACCGTTTCTGGTCGGGAGCGGGTTGAAACTCAGCCCGGGAGAGCCAGGTGCCATTAACGGTTGTCGTCAATCTTCCCCAATCGCCATGGCCGAAGATCGTCGAATCCAGAATATAGATCGCTTCGTAATCGAGACCTTCGAAGATCGCGCCAGAAAGGTTGTTGCTGGGATCGATAACCAGCAGGACTGGCCCAGGCTGACCGGGAATTCCGCTAGTCCCGCGAAAAACGAAGGGCCCGTTCTGCTGAACACCCGGGGTCGGTGGATTACTCTCGATAAGGAACTGCGCGCCGAGGGACGACACGATGTCACGCATGTCAATGTGCCACCAATCAGCGCTTAGTGTCAGGCCCTTGATCCATTTCGGGCTGTAAACAATTCCGTAGGTCCATTCATAGGCCACTTCCGGATGCAGACTGGGGTTTCCTATAACACGTTCCTCAATCTGTGGCTCGGTCTGAGTAGAAAACGGATCGGCCACAATTGGGAAGTTTTGCGAGGAAGCAGGCGTAAGCTCAGCCAGCGTCGGCGCATGAAACGCTTCCGTATAGCTGCCACGCAGGGTCACCGCGCCGATATACTTCGGATCAAGTGGTTGCCACCGGACAGAGACCTTCGGCTTCTGCGCATCATAACGGCTGTGCGCCGCCTGTAGGCCTGGGAAGAGTCCAGAAGGCAACACTGTAGAGGTGTTGTTGCTATACCATTCCTCTCGCTCGGCAAAGTCCACTTCCAAGCTGTAGAAACCGGGGAAGTTCCACGTCGGGCTGGTAAAGGGTACCCGCACTTCCTCGTAGATTGCCCAGATATCCCGGTTCACCCTGAAGCTTTGCCCATCCACCGAACCAATCGATTGGAACGTGTTATTGAGCGCGTCGCGATCGCGGGTGAATCTCGGGGCGTCGTACTCGCCGCCAATCGCAAATGAGACCGGCCCTGCGGGAAGGTTGAACAAGTCGCCGTTAATGGTTGCATAGCCGATAGGCAACTCATACTCACCGGAGTTATGCAATGTGACATAGACTCTTTGCCTGGCCGCCGCGGTGTTTTGATGAAAAAAGCCGCCGAACGGATTAAACGCCGTGGCTGGGTCCGTATCTAACAGTGCATCGCGCAGCCCTGGCTTGCTAGCTTCGCCAACGGACAAATCCTGGCCCTCGTTCCGTGAGTAACGAAAGCCCATTTCCCAGTTCCAAGTCTTGAAATAATCGCCAAATTCTCCCATCTCACCACGCAGCCCAACATCGAAGAGTTGGTCCCAGTAGGTGAACTTTTCGCTTCTCGTGCCGGTGTCGTTGATGGCACGAAAGCGAACCCCGGTAGTCATCGGGACTGGTACGCCGTTAATGACCAGAGTGGCATCCGCGACTGTGAAGGGATTAAACGGATTCGAGATTGGCACACTGATACCGACGGGACTAAAGGCAGTGCCGTCCCGATTTTGGAATGGGTCCAATCCGCCTAGGCCAATCGGGTTTGCTGCCAGCGACGAATCGAAAAACGAGCGCGCATATTTGAAGTCGGCAAATACTGTGAGGTATTTATCGCACAGGTCGCGTGTGAACGAGCCGTAATACACTTGACGGTCTGCCGGCGGCAGGTTTGGCGTCACAGCAGCAAAGTTATAGAAGAAGTAGTCACCGCCTCCTCTATATTTCGTGCCGGACTGGTCAAGGGTCACTCTTGAATTGTGAATACCAGGCGCGCCCGGATATGCATTGGGATTAACCGCGAAGGGGTTAGCGTAAAATGGAGAAGTAGCGGCGTTCGGCGCCGAGTGTGGCGGCGGAGTGTTTGCGCTGAAAAACAAAGTGGGAATCAAACGGAAGCTTGTAACGCGGCCAGGGAAGTTCCCGCTGCGTGAATCAAATCCTCCAAACGGAATAAAGAACCCGTTGGAAGAAATGTTACGATCCCGGCTGAAAAGGCCATTGAGACGCTCCCAGAAATCGGCAACGACCACGATATCAGTCTTGTCATCGCCGGTGCCGGCTTTGATCCACGCCTCCCACTCACCCATCTCATTGGATGCTCCCAGGTTCGTGTTCCCATAGGTACCTCCAATTTCAAAACCACGGAATTTGTGTAGCAAAAAGAAGTTGACCACGCCGGAAATCGCATCGGACCCGTATACGGCCGAGGCGCCATCCTTGAGGATGTCCACGTGATCGATCATGGAGAAGGGTATCAAGTTAATGTCCGGGCCTCCCGAAAATCCGGCGACGCCCAGCGAACCGTAGGCGACCCGTTTTCCATCGATGAGAACCAATGTCTCCTTGGGCAACAAACCGCGCAGGTTGAACTGAATGGTGCCATCACCGCCGTTGCCGATGTTCAGGTTGACCGTGCCGCCCGCCTCCTGCGGAATGAATTCCTGCAGGTCGGTGGCGCTGCGGATGCCCAGTTTCTCGATGTCCTGCGGCCGGTACGTGTCCACTGGATTGGGGCCGGTCTCTTCCGCCGTGGGAATGTTCGAACCGGTCACAATCACGCGCTCGACTTCTGCCGTCCCAGGTGTTGCTCCTGGCACTGCTGGCGCCGGCAATTGAGCGATTGCGTTTGGCGCAAAAATTGAAAGCAATCCCACGCTCGCTACGAGAGCGACGCGAAGGAATCCGAACTCATCTAGCACATTTCTTGTCATTAGTTTCTCCTTCAGGTTCATTAAGGTTTGCGACGAGGAAGAGTTATTCTTCTCCGCTAGAAGAACGCGTATAGCGCACGCGCCCAAAATTTACCTAGGCCAAAACCACGCCACTTTTGGACACAGAACTTCCCTGGGAAATTTGTTAATGCTCAGGCGGAGAAATTTGGCTGCACCTAAGCCGTTTCAGTGGCTCTTTGATTGTATTTTCGAAACCATGAGTAGTGAAGTGGCTTGTACGAAACATGCGAAGTGGTTCTGGTGATAACTTGTAGCCAGTCCCTAAATTGTGGTCATAACAATCCAACGTTGTTACTCACGTGGCCCAAATTGTCGGAATGGCAGCCTATTAAAGATGTTGCAGCACGTAAATTGTTTGACGGATGATTCCTAAACGGATCGGATTTTTCATATTTGATGGTGTCGTAGCACTCGATTTCGTGGGACCCATCGAGGCGTTCAGTAGCGCCGCAGTCACCGATGACAAAGGCAACAGGCAGCGTTGCTACGAAGTGATTACGATCGGAGTCACTGGGAAAACGATCGTTTCCGACTCCGGGCTACGGTTTCACCCCGACAAAAGTATTAGTAATGCTCCTGCATTGGACACACTGCTCGTGCCAGGAGGATTTGGGCTGCGTCGCGCTGGCGTCGAAAAGGCCCTTGTGCCTTGGCTGAAAAGTCGTGCTCATACAACGCGGCGCATCGTATCCGTGTGTACGGGGATTTATGGACTCGCTGCGGCTGGCCTACTCAATGGCTGTCAAGCAACTACTCATTGGCGCTTCGCAATTGATGTGAACCGCCGATTTCCCAGAATACATTTGAATCCTGACGCAATCTTTATTAAGGATGGTCGTGTCTATACTTCGGCTGGTGTGACTGCTGGAATCGATCTTTCCCTTGCTTTAATTGAGGAGGATTACGGAGCAAAGGTTGCGCTGGCTGTCGCACGTGAATTGGTGGTGTATCTTAAACGCCCTGGCGGTCAGGAACAATATTCGGAGCCTTTGCGGTTTCAGATTCAGTCAACCGATCGGTTTTCCGACATCGTAGCGTGGGTAGCTGCGCATCTGCATGAAGATATATCGATTGATGCTCTTGCTGAGCGCGCGAGCTGTTCCAGGAGACATTTTGGCCGTCTCTTTAAGGAAGTCTTTGGTACCACGCCGGCCCATTTCGTGGAACAACTCCGGCTTGCGCAGGCGCGGCAATACCTTTCGGTTCCTCGAAGCAACCTCAAGGCAGTAGCGGAATCGGTCGGCTTCAAGAGCGTTGATGCTTTCAGCCGTGCCTTCGAGCGAAGATTTGGCGTACGGCCAAGTGACTATCGCCGGCGCTTCCATCCACTTACCTCAGAAAATGGAAAACGTCCTGCCAGACAACTGGCAGCCTGAGCAAAAGGAACTAAATATGCCACGCGTAATTCACTTCGAAATTTACACGGATGATCCGGAAGCTGTTCGCCTGTTTTACCAGAATGTTTTCGGCTGGAAGTTCCAGAAGTTTGGCGGCCCGCTCGATTACTGGCTTGTGACGACGGGCGATGACAAAGAACCGGGAATTAACGGTGGGCTCGCCCGCCCTCGCGAGGGTCAGGGTCCCGGCACGTTAAACACGATCGGTGTTTCATCGCTCGACCAATCGATAAAGAAGATTGAGCAGGATGGCGGAAAAATCTGCGTGCCGAAGATGGCGATTCCTGGTGTTGGCTGGCTCGCCTATGCACAAGATCCAGCCGGCAACGTGTTTGGAATCCTGGAGGCAGATCCGAAAGCAAAGTGACTCAGCGGTTGAACCGCTAGTGGGAAACATATACCATTATCGGTCAATCGACGCCATTCTCCGCTCATCCGTGCAGGAGTGATCGTGCCGTCGGCGCGAGCATCAATATCTCGGGTGGTTCGTTGATGAGCACGGATAGTTTTTCTGCGATTTCCTTTTTCCGAATGGAATCGGCAAAGATCGAAGCGTGTTGCTCGTAAGCTTCGCGATTCGCAAACCGTGAGAAACAGACAAAGACATTCACATCTTCGCGCACCGGCAGCGCCGGAAAAGTGTTCGGATGCCTCTCAGTGACGAAGGTTGCCAGAATTGAAGCTCCGGTCTTCTTCAGCTCCGGCTCGAGTTCGCGTTCGAAGAAGCTGACAAAGTCTCCCGTGCCTCGGTCTGTAAGATAGTAAATGGTGGCAACGATGAGCCCGTCTGTGTTCTCGTTAGTCTCCTGGGGCAGACGGCTAACGTTTTGAAGGGAGAATCCCGAGTCCGAGCGAGCGGGGCGTAATAGCAGGACGTTGTCCGAGTCGATCATCGTGGCGTTGGCTGTTTCACGATGCTTTTTCCAAACCGGACCGCCGTAAAAGTCCTTCAGTTGATGCGCGCGCGAGGCCATGTCGGTAAAGCCGCGCAGCCAGACGAAGCGATCAGGATTGTTCAGGTCGCGGAATTGGCCAACAACAATCATGCCGATAGCTTCCTGGCTCTCGATAAACTCCCGTTCGAAAAGCTCGATCAGCACTTCCCGTCCGCCCGGTACGAGTGTGTATTGCCGCAGTTCCAACACTGGGCAGCAAGAGCGCCCGCTCATGGCACTTTTGTGTAGTCCATGGTCCAGTTGGTTTCCCAAGTCTTTCCACCGTCCTCGGAGGATGCCTGCTCCCAACGCGGGCCGCTCGACAATTGCCTCCAGAGGTAGCGGACCCGAATGGGCTTCCCTTTGAATGTGTCGTCGGCGTAGAAGGTCCCGATCCCGTTTTTGAAACCACCAACCACCGGCGGATCCAAGTGGCCAGGATTGCGACTGTCGAGCCACCAGATCGACCATAGCTGCGTTGCCGGATCGTAGGCCCGGATGGTCACCGCGCGATAAGTTCCGCCCGGCAGTTCGATAACGTTCTCGTCTATGTTTCCGAGAGCCCCGAGAATTTTTTGCACCGAAGCGGTCCCTTCGAATTCCTCCCAATCATCGTTCTGGGCGAGGCGCTCCTTCAAACGCCGGTGACGTACGCGCCAGGCTCCGATAAAGAAATCAAAATCGTTTACTCCACTCATGTTATCCTTCCCTTGTGCTTCTTTTCTGTGTTCCGGTTTGGCCGATGGCGTTCCCTCGTTCGTTAGGGAAAGCCGGGATTTGGCGGGGGGGAGCGTACAGGATTGTTAGAGTGATCAAAGCGCTAACAGCCAGAGCTGCTAACAAGAAATGGCGTCGATCGTCTTGCGTTTTCATACGTTACTGGCCATTGGGCCCGTGGCCGCCGATCATGGATTCTAACCACGTAATCCATAAAGTACTGTCACAACAACTAGGTCGTTTTGATTGGGCCAATCTTCTCAAGAAATTGCTCCAGTAGTTCATTAAACTTGACCGGGTCGTCGGCGAACAAGCCGTGACCAACGCCCTGCATACTCACAAACTTCGAATTTCCGATTTGTGCGTTCATTTCCTTCTCGGCTTCAAGTAATGGCCCATCGGCAGCCGCAACGATCAGCGTGGGCTTGGATATCTTCGTTAAGACGGGCCTACGATCGACGGCAAACATATCCATTACCAACATTGATGCGCCGGTGCTCGTTGGGGTTTTCATCATGGCCGCTACCAAGCGATCTATGAAGGCAGTATCGTGCGGTTTCTTGAAAATAGCGGCCGCCATTCCTTCCGAATACTCCTTTGGATGCGCAACAAACATAGCAATCATTGCGAGCTCTTGCTTCACAAAATCCGGACGCAGTTCGACCTCCGCTGGGCCTGCCGCAACAGGACTATCCACCAAAACCAAGCCGGCGAGCCTTTCTTCCCCAAACTTTGCTACATAGGCCGCTACATCCTGCACCCCTTGCGACCAGCCGACCAAAACCACTTTTTTTAGTCCCAAGCTTGTGACGAGTTCCTGGAGATCGGCAGCGCGCACTTCCGGTGTATTGCCATCTGTCGTTTTAGTAGAATCACCTTGTGAGCGAGAATCCACTGCAATAACTCGGTGGTTCTTGGAAAAGTATTGGATTTGTGCTTCCCAGACAATCGGCGGTAGTCGCCATCCGGGAATCAATACGAGAGCCGGAGCATCGGCGTTTTCTCCAGAATCGAGATAGTGAATCTTGGTAGAATCTTTTGTAACAAAGTATGCATCTTTAATAGAAGCGGCGCGAGTTTGCGCCGATACCAAAATGCAGAGCACAAACATTAGGATTGGACGAATGAACCGTTTCATTATTATTATTTTTTTTGCCGCGCCCGGGTGACCTGAATGCGCATAAGAGCCATTAGCAATCTAAAGATCTCTCGCACGGGGTCACTCTGTAAACGGGGACTGTTCGATAAGGTCGCAGATATTGGTTGGGTGAAACTGTTTGATATTCCGCTCACCGATATCGCGCATGAAGCTGCGCGACGCGCCTTGAGGAAACTGCTGCACGACTCCTGCGCAAGTTTTGACAAAGGCGTGTTTGAAATCCAGCCTGGGGAACGCGCTCATTATCGCCGCTCTTGTGGTCTCTGGGATTCTCTGAATGTCTGAGCCGAGAACGTCGACACTCACGCCTGCGGCGACGAGAGCAATCTCGGACTGCTTGAAGGAAGCCATCGTAAATGGGTGCATGGCGATTCCATCCCACACCACGTTGGCTTGATTAGTCGGCAACCCATTTTCGGTCAGAAAGGTCCGGGCAGCCTGAGCACCTTGAACTTCGAATGGAAGCGGCCCGGCGAAGCGTTCGGTCAGACCCAGATCATGCAAAATACAGGCGAGGTACAAGATCTCGGAATCGAATTTCAAATTACTCGCGTTGCCAATGAGAGCTCCAAACAGAAATGTTCTCGCTGCATGGTTGAAGAGATACTCGGGAGATGTGTCTCGCGCTAACTCCGTAGCGAGTCGCGCTATTTTTGAATCTACCAGTCGGATTCCTGCAACGGTCTTGGGCACTTGCGTGGTTCGTTTCTTAGCGGGCTCGGTTCTTCCTTGCGGGTTCTGCCGCGATATTAGGCTCCCGTTGCCGATTAACCCTACCAACGTTACACTCAACGTTTGGACAAATTTGCGCCGGTTGATCATAGACGATCGTCGACGTGGATGCTCAACACTCTTTCGCTATCGTCGATCGAGTTACTTGTCTGCTAGAGGAAGTCACCGTCGAGCTTGAATCGAGACCACGAAGGTAGCCGCGCGGCTTTGTTCCAAATCGTCGCTCAAATGCTCGCCGAAATGTGTCTCTGTCTGAGAAACCAACTGAGGCAGCGATGGTATCGAGTGTCCTCTTCGGAACAGAAAGTCGGCGCTTTGCCTCGTTGATGCGCAGAGTTTCAACAAATTCCGCCGGCGTGTTGCCGAACACGCTTTTGAAAGCCCGGTTAAAATGGCTCGGAGACATGCAGGCTCGTCGCGCGAGCGCATTGACTGAAAGATCTTCGTGCAAATTTCGCATGATCCAGGGGATGAGTTCCGCAAACCGATCAGCCGGTTGACTATCAAACACGAGCGGGCTGGGCAGTTTGTGTTGGCCGTTCCCGTTCGCCGATGTCATCACGAACTCTTGCGCAGCAGCCAATGCCACGTTCCGGCCATAGTCTTCTTCGACTAAGGCAAGCGCAAGATCGATAGCTGCACGAAGACCGGAAGAAGTATAAAACGCGCCATCTTTAACGAGATGCCTTCGTGGATCAACACGCAGGTTCGGGAAACGCTGTGCCACATCTCTCGCGTAATGCCAATGAGTGGTGGCTTCGCGGCCATCGAGTAATCCAGTCGGCGCCACACCATAAATTCCAGTGCCGATCGTGGCGACGCGCCGCGTCTGATTTGTGCGGACCAGGATCCAGTCGGCAATACCTTCACTAACTAAAGATCGCTGGAGCCCACTGCCGCCTGGGATGACAATTGTATCTAACTCAGAGACGGTTTCGAGCGTGCTGTCTGGGCTGAACGCGATTCCCGATTCAGCGCGAAAACATTCGGAAGTGAAACCGATTATGGAAATGTGATAACATGAAATCCGATTGCCATAGCCGCCATCGAGGGACGCAGCTGCAAACACATCCGCGACGCCTGTCAGATTTGAGGCAGCAACGCCCTCAAAACCAAGAAAGCCGATTCGCTTGGGGTTCATTGTCGGTCTGGATCCAGATTATCTCGCCTTTCAAAGTTCTCGATAGGACATTGTACCGACATTACGAGCCAGTCGGTGACACCTGTCATTCTGAGCGAAGCGACGAATCTGGATTTGTTGCGTTTGGTGATCCTCCCGAAAATAGACCGAGATGTTTCGCTCCGCTCAACATGACACCGCCGTGGATCAGCCGAGTCTAAAGCAGGTTTACTAGCCGCCGGAGCCGGCCTCAACTTCGAATAAGGAAGAGACGAAAGGAGAATATCATGGCTACTTATGTCGGTTTGATTCAGTTTGCTGACCAGGGCATCCGCAATATAAAGGACACGGTCAAACGGGGCGACGCCGCTATGGCGGAGGCCGAGAAAATGGGCATGAAGGTCGTGGAAGAATTCTGGACGATGGGCGCCTACGACGCTGTAGTCGTCTTCGATGCGCCGGATGACGAAACCATGAGCGCTTTCATGCTTAAGATCGGCTCACTCGGTAACGTCAAGAGCCATACCATGCGCGCCTTCCGCCGGAATGAGATGGAAAAGATTCTGGCTAAGATCAAATAACCACGATTAAGGTCCGAGGCGCGACAATTCCGCTGCGGGGCAATATCGCAAACTCGCCAAAGGTCGAGTCCGTGCGATCGGCAAACTGGCTAGGTTATAGTTACCTTAGACCGGTTCGCTTCAACAGCCAGTATTCAATCTAGTACGGCTGCCCCGGAGGCAACGCTGATGGAACAAGAACAACACTATCTGTATCCCGCCATATTGCTGTGAATACATATGTTTGCCCGGGCCGCACGTTCAGCACCGTCGTCGTTGGCTGATAGGCGGAGTAGTTTGGCACGGCCGAGACCGTCAGTACATGACGCCCCGCTGGCACGGAGTGATCGTAGCGGCGTCCCTGCACAAGGTTGGCGACCGTTCTGCCATCGATCTGAATATTGAGCGCTAAATTCCATCCAAAGTTCGGAGCCCTCAAAACAATAAGACGCCCACCCGACTGAGCGGCGGCGGTTCCGATTGAAACGACGCTTACGATAACAGCAATCAGAAAGAGTGTGGTGGCGGAGGTGTATCTTGACTTCATGGCCGGATGTTACGCTTGTGACTTGTTTTTGGCTAGCGCCGCGTTCATCAACGCCCAGAGCCATACTCTGCGCGCCTTCCGCCAGAATGAGATGGAAAAGATTCTGGCGAAGATCAAATAGCTGCTATTAAGGTACGAGGCGCGACAATTCCGCTGCAGGCAATATCGCAAACTCGCGAAAGGTCCGAGTTCCGTGCGATCAGCGAACCGGCTCGGGTATAGGTACGTTAGAGCTGTTCGCTTCAGCAGCCGTTATTCAACCTAGTACGGCTGCCCCGGAGGCAGCGCTGATGGAACGAGAACAACACAGTCCGAGTCCTGCCATATTGCCGTAAATACATATGTTTGTCTGGGCCGCACGTTCAGCACCGCCGACGTTGGCTGATAAAAGTAGTAGTTTGGCACGGCCGCGACCGTCAGTACGTGTCGCCCCGAAGTTGCCAGATCTCCCCGGGGGACAACAACGCCCCTGCTGGGCGGAGAAAAACCAGATTCGAATCCCACATCGCAGTAAACACATTGGTCCATCCGGGCTGGATGTTCACTGTTATCGAAGTCGGCTCGCTTAAGCTTGCGTATGGAACTTTGCGCACGGTTAAGACATGCTCCCCGGTTGGCAACCATGCGTGGTAGTGGCGGCCCTGTACGATGTTCCCGACGGGCCTGCCGTCGATCTCAAGATTGAAAGCCAAATTCCATCCAAAGTTCGGCGACCTGAGAACGACCAAATGCCCACCGGGTTGAGCGGCGGCGGTTCCGATCGAAACCGCGCAGATGAAAGTAAAAATCAGGAAGAACCTGTAGGTAGAGTTATATCTTGGTTTCATAGCTCCATGCTACGCTCGGGAATCGTTTTTGGCTAGTACGACGTTCTCGACGTCATGGCTTATCGTCGTCGGGCGTACTGTTGGCGGAAGATTTTCCGCGCCAAGTAACCGTATTGCCGACGTTGATTGTCATCAGATCCTTGGCGATCACCAATGGGCCTTTGCATTCTTTACGTATCGCGTTCCAAAGCCCTTCTTCATCCTTGTAGTGATAAACCACACCAAGCTTGGGCTTCACAATCGCGAGGACGCGTCCTGCATCTTCGGCAGACGCAATTGAACGATTCGACGGCGGCGTAGGGTTCTTCCAGTCCGCGCTCCAGGCAGCGTGAATCAGGCAGTCCGTGCCCCTGGCGAAATCAATAAGGTTCTGGCAAAACTTCGTATCTCCAGAGATGACCACAGAGTGACCGGCAGAATCGATGCGATATCCAAACGCCGGTTTCACGGTTCCATGATCGACGAGGAATGCGGAGACCCGCACTGACCCCTCATCATATGCCTTGCCCTGCGCGACTTCTTGCGCGTCGATTTCGACGCCTTTGGTTGGAAGGTGGTCGGGAGCTGCCTGACGAATGCGGATATCAAAAGCAAATGCCTGAACAAGGTGCTTCGCCATACTGGTAGTTCCTGAAGGGCCCCACATTTGAAGCGGTCTGTCCCGTCCTAGAAACCACCCCGAAAGCCACAAATCCGGAATGCCAACAACATGGTCGGAATGAAGATGAGTAAGAAAGAGGCCGTCTATGTCTTTCGGGCTAACTCCAGCTTGCGTCAGGCGAATTACGACGCCGCGGCCGCAGTCGAACAGCAACCTCTTGCCACCTACCTCGACAAGAATGGCCGAGCCGAATCGCTCAGCATTTGGCAGAGGAGTTCCTGTACCAAGTAGGGTAACTCGCATCCGGTCGGAGCGCGTGGCAGCTGAAATATTGTCCAGCATACACGGCGATAGGAACACGATAATTAAGGGCACTAAGCGCCCCGTGTTAACGATCTCACGTAGCGGCTTCATCTGGCGCCGGTGGCTGTTTCACTTGCGCTCCATTATTCGACAGCAATTCAAGCTCGGTCAGAGTGCGATCGAGCTCCTGCACTAGCAGTTGAATGCGTTTACCGCTAAAAGCGTTCACGAGCACGCGGTAGTACCAAAGAGCGCCTTGTTTACCGGCATTGAATCGGGACCAGAGTCTTTCTCCTTCCTTGCGGTAATCCATCACGATTGCGCGGACATTGTGCAGTTTGTCAGAAGCCGACACCAGTTTCGTCGGCATCGGCGCGTGCCGAACGTGAGCCACATAGGCCTTCTTTCGTTCCAGCCAGGCCGGTTTTGGCGTTTGGTCTGTGTCAGTGCAGCCTTCTACGATTTTCGCGACGTCTTTACCAAATTTTCGCTCGATATCCCGCAATCGTTTCGCGCCACCACAATCCTCCACGGCATCGTGCAGCAGCGCGGCGATCGCTTCCGTTTCGTTCGCGCCGTATTCCATCGCGATTGCCGCGACCCCGAGGATATGCGCGATGTAGGGAATTCTCGTCTTTTTCCGGAGTTGTCCGCCGTGAATCCGCGTGGCGTAAGTCAGTGCTCTTTCGAACTGACGCGAGAGCTGCATATTTGTGTTTCGCTTGCCGGATCAATGATGACGGTATCAGCTACAGATGCCGTCTGTCATGCCGTAGTCGTGGCAAACGCGGATAGCTGCGATTTTGATCGGGCGCCGACTCTAACTCGCCAAAGCGTCAATCGCTTTGCATTCTTCTGGAGCTAATTTTAGCTTCGCCGCAGCAACATTTTCCTCCAGGTGCGCGACTGATGACGTGCCGGGAATCGGCAGCATCACCGGTGATCGTTCCAGAAGCCAGGCAAGCGCGACTTGGATTACGCTAACGCCATGATCCCTAGCTGCTTTTTCCAGTGGATTCTCAGGCTTCAATCCCTTGCCTCCGCCGATCGGGAACCATGGCATGAAGCCAAGGCCATTCTTCTCGCAGTAGGCCAGAGCGTTTTCCGACTTGCGGTCTTCAATGTTGTACCGGTTCTGCACACTGACGATCGGAACAATTTTCCGGGCCCGCTCGATTTCTTCCGGCTCGACATTAGACAATCCCACGTGCCGAATCTTCCCGGAGTCTTTCATCTCCTTGAGCGCGCCGAGCGATGCTTCCATGGGCACTTTGGGATCGATTCGGTGCAGTTGATACAAATCGATCCGCTCCAGATGCAGTCGTTTGAGACTTCCATCGACGGCTTGTTTAAGATGCTCAGGTCTTCCATCCGGAACCCATTGGCCGGAACCCGGTCGGGTTAAGCCGCCCTTCGTCGCGATAACCAGTCCTTTGGGATAAGGAGAAAGCGCCTCTGCTATGAGCAGTTCGCTTGTTTCCGGGCCGTACGCATCCGCTGTGTCGATCAAGTTCACACCGAGCTCGACCGCGCGCCTTAAAACCTTAAGCGCGTTCCCTCGGTCAGCCGGCCAGCCCCAAATCCCTTCTCCAGTAATGCGCATCGCGCCAAAACCAAGCCGGTTGACTGTAAGATCACCGCCCAACTTCCAAGTGGGATTTGTAGCAACGTTCGGAGACGCTGACGACTCGGCTCCGAAGATCACGTCCGATCCCCGCGCAAAAAGCGCCACACCAGTTACAAGTGTTGTGCCGAGAAATGTTCGGCGAGTAACACCCGGCTTCTCATTCGAGTTTGAAGATTTTTCATGCATGTCTGCTCAGCGTACGTCCACGCAAATTGCTGTCAACGAAACGGCATCGTTGGTAGGCGCGACCACAGCCTGGTCGCCGTGGCGAGGGCGCGCCGAATAGAATTGTCAGTAAGGGTAAATTTTCTTCCTCTCGCGCATTAGAACAGCGAATGCCTCCTCAAGATCTTTGCCGAAAGTTACAATGCCTCCTTCGTGTCCAGCCATGACGACGATCTTTCTGCTTTGCACGTCGGTACGCGTGAAGAGGTGCATTATTTCATACGCCAACTCAGGCGTGCCGTAATCAACATCCTTCGAGCTTATCGGCGCTTCATTTAGAAGCGCTGCCCATAGCTTGGAGTCGTGACAATGAATAACGGCTCCGGCCTTTGCATCCGACTTGTAAATTGCGGCGTGCGTCAGCGATTCGGATGAAGGCGTGACCGAACCTTCGTATCGGACCCAGTTCTTCTCGAAATCGCACGCCACCACTTTTGCGCAGTCTGGCAGCGTTAGTTTGTGAATGCCTCCGGTCGCAGAACCTGTAATGTAAAAATTGTCGGTCGCACCGTCCCTTACGCTCAGGTTGCCAAAAGCAATACCGTTTGCATCTACACCGATCAGACCAAGCTGAAGAAATTTCCGCCGGTATGCGTTCAACTCCGCAAGCCCACCGAACGAAGTAATCTCCGCAGCCACGCGTTCGCAGGAAAATTTTACGTATTCGCTCACGACGCCTGCTCCGGGAAAAGCGCGCGGATGCTTTTCTCGTTCGCTGCACACACGCCGCGTTCGGTAATCAATCCGGTTACCAGATAGCCGGGTGTAACGTCGAATCCATAATTTGCCGCAGGACTCTCCTTCGGCGCAACGCGCACCTCGACCTGTTGTCCCTTGAACCAGCCGTCGGCTTGCTTCACTTCCTCCGCGCTACGCTCTTCGATCGGGATTTCTTTCAATCCATCGCGCAACTTCCAATCGAATGAGGACGATGGCAGCGCTACATAAAACGGGATGTCATTATCCTTCGCCGCCAGCGCCTTCAGATAGGTCCCGATCTTGTTCGCAACGTCGCCTGTGTAAGTCGTGCGATCGGTTCCGACAATCACCAGATCGACCGCGCCACGTTGCATCAGGTGTCCCGCGGCACTGTCTGCGATGATCGTATGCGGCACTCCGTGCTCGTCCAACTCCCAGGCTGTAAGTTTGGAACCCTGATTTCTGGGTCGCGTCTCAGCGACCCACACGTGAATTGGGAAGCCGCTGTCGTGAGCGGCATAAATCGGGGCAGTAGCAGAACCAAAGTCGACGAACGCGAGCCACCCGGCGTTGCAATGCGTAAGCACATTGATTGGCCTTCCTGCTTTCTTGCTCGCGATCTGCCGAATGAGTTCCAATCCGTGTTGCCCGATCATCCGGCAATGCTCCGCGTCTTCGTCCGCGATCGACTTGGCTGTGCGCAGAGCAAGCGCGACCTTCTCCTTCGCGTCTTTCCCTTCGGCGATGTTTTTTAACTGCCGCTCCACAGCCCAGGAAAGATTCACAGCCGTCGGCCTCGTTGCCTTAAGTTGTTCGGCCGCGCGGGCGAGATGTTCATCCACTTCCGGAGCTGCAGCACGCGCCGTGGCCTCAATCGCCGCAAGATACATTCCGTATCCCGCGCTCGCGCCGATCAAACCCGCTCCGCGAACATGCATTTCGCGAATCGCAGTCGCCATCTGCTCGACGGTGCGGACTTCTTCGATCACGAAACGATGCGGCAAAAAACGTTGATCGATGAGTTGCACGACAGTCTCATCGTCTGGCTTAAGCCAGACTGTTCGAAAATGTTCGCCGCCTACCTTCACGCCTATGATTATGATCTATGCCCTTCGACGGTGACCTACCAATCCGCTCAGGCACAAATCTGTTGTGAGTCTTGCTCTGCGAAACTCCATTCGGCCGCCTAAGGGAGACCGGGGGCGGGCTGGCCGAACAGCGCAATCAGAATATTCTGCAGAGACCAATTGTCGTCCGTCTCGATCCATTGGCTTCCCGCGCGCGGGTAATCGGTTGCCGTTAAAATTGCCGTCAGGCGACCACTCTTTTTAAGCAGATAAATTTTCGCGCCTGGCGCCAGATCAACCCAACCGCAAAACAGGTCACCGCGGAATCGCGCCACGGGGATCGTCTGACTGCCGCGGCCACTCACAAAGAATGCGCGTCGTGTTGCGTCAAATTTGATGCCCGGAAAACGAAAATCGAACGATTCGTCTCTGCGCGGTTCGTCGTCACTCGCGTAAGGCAAATTGCTGAACGTGATCCGCGCCGCCAACTCGCCGCCAGCGCGTTCCAGATAAAGCTGATGCCAAATCGTTTCGCCATAAGCGAATGTCTGCGGGTGATCCGGGCTGACGATACTCGTTGCGCTGGCAATCGCCGAAACGCTTGCAGCAAAGAGGGTCGCCAGAAAAAACGCGACTCGCATGCTACGAATCTAGGACGACGCGAGAGATCGTCCAGTATGCACGCGCCTCAGCGGCGGCCGCCGCTCCAGTCTTCAAATGGATTGTAAACCGGCAGCGCGTAATACCACATAAAACCATCAGAACGATTGGCGCGACTGTGTCCGTGTCCAAAGATAGCCTCCACATCTTGCGTAGTCACGCGGCCGCGAGTCAGCGAGCCGATTCGGCGCATGTAAAAATCGTACGGCAATGCCTGTGCGATGTAGGCCGGAGGCGCAATTAGAACGCCATTTCGATTGAAGCGGAACGCTAGCGCGTCGGCGCCGTAGCCGTGTCGCAATGGGTCGGCCGTATCAATCACCGGCGCTTCATATAGACCGAGTTGGCGGATCAAGTGCGAATCAGGTCGCGCGATGTAATAGCCGTTTCGTGGGCCTAACGACACATAATGCGAATCGTCATCCCACGAAGCCGCCGAAGCAAGCGTGGCAACCGCCAGTAACACAAGAGCAGCGAGCCATCGAGGGGACATGGTCAACCAATAGATTCCTGAGCACAGCTGAAATCAAACAAAAGCGTGGCATCTTCTAAAGATCAATCCCCATGAGGACGGGGCCAGGGACTTCCTCCCAGCCATAGCGACGCCAGAATTCCCGACCGCGCGGATTGTCGTTTGCCACCAGGATAAGCGCTCGCTTAAGGCCCACCCGGCGCAAACCGCCAAGGCATTCATTCATCAAACGTTTACCGAGGCCGCGTGCCTGATAAGCGGGATCAACCGCCAGATGATAAATATATCCACGGCGTCCGTCGTGACCGCACAATGCGACGCCAACGATCACAGAGCCATCGGTTGCCACTCTGCTCAGCCCCGGGTTGCGCGCGAGAAAGTGGATAACGCTTTCCCTGTCATCACCCTCGGCAATCTCGAGACCTTCGACCCGTTGCCACAATTCAATCGCCGCGTCGTAATCGCTAATGGAAAATTCTCGGGTAGTGATCGCGTCGCTCATGTTGTAACTGCGCTATCGTCTTGACCAACCATATTCCAGTCGAAACAAATGTTTTTAGATCAACTCAAGATGAAACATAACCTTCTCGTTTACCTTTTGACACTTATGACTGCCGCATACGCGTGCGCCCAGCCGAAGCCATCGGCCACATTAATCATAACCAATGCTACCATTTATACTGTAGACAAGCAGCATCCCAGGGCCGAGGCAGTAGCAGTTATGGGCGATCGGATCGTGGCTGTAGGCTCGAATGCGGAAATCGATTTGTGGCGCGGCCCGCAAACCAAAGTGATCGATGTCGGCGGCAAGCTCATGCTTCCCGGATTCAACGACGCGCATGTGCATTTCATCCAAGGCGGCGCGCAACTGGATCAGGTTAACCTGAATGACGCAGCAACGCCGCAGGAGTTTGCGAAGCGCATCGCTGCGCAGGTGAGTAAGACACCGAAAGGCGAATGGATTCTGGGTGGCCGCTGGGATGAAACCAGATGGCCTAATCAGCAGCTTCCAAGCAAAGAACTCGTTGATCCGGTTACGGGAGCCACGCCGATTTTTGTGGAGCGCTACGACGGACACGAAGCGCTCGCCAACTCGGCAGCGATGAAACTGGCCGGCGTCAACGCGAAGACTCCCGATGTTCCCGGCGGAGTCATCGTGCGCGATGCGAACGGAAATCCCACCGGAATTTTCAAGGACGCGGCGCAGCAACTGATCAACAAAGTGATCCCACCGATGTCGCATCAGCAGCGGATGCGCGCAGCTCGAAGAGCGTTGGAGCACGCAGCGTCGCTGGGCGTGACCAGTGTGCAACACATGAATCCGGAATTTGCCGATGTGGCAGTCTACTCCGAGCTCGCGGAAAAAGGTGAGCTCACTACGCGCATCTATGCGGTGCCGATGGAGACCAACTGGCATGACCAGGCAAAGATTGGTATTCGGCGCTCGTGGGGATCGACCTATTTGCGGCTCGGCGCGGTAAAGGGCTATGCCGATGGCTCGTTAGGCTCACGAACGGCTTACATGTTCGAGCCGTTTGCCGACGACTCCGGGAATCGTGGCCTGCTGAGCGACGAAATGAATCCACCCGGTGCGATGCGTGAGCGGTTAATGCAGGCTGACACGGCAGGGCTGCAGCTGCGCGTTCATGCGATTGGCGATCGCGCGATTTCCATGATTCTCGATATTTTCGGCGATATTGAAAAAGAGCACGGCTATCACGACCAGCGTTTTGCGATCGAGCACGCGCAGCACATGGCGGAAAAAGACTTTCAGCGCTTTGCAGCGCTACACGTCATCGCGTCGATGCAGCCCTATCACGCCATTGACGATGGCCGCTGGGCGGAAAAGCGTCTAGGTCATGAACGAGCGCGATACAGCTACGCGTGGCGCAGCTTCCTCGATCACGGCGTGCCGCTCGCCTTCGGGACGGATTGGCCTGTGGCTCCGCTCAATCCCATGTTGGGACTTTATGCTGCAGTCGCTCGCGCCACACTGGATGGCAAAAATCCTGACGGCTGGATTCCAGAGGAAAAGATCAAGCTGCCAGAAGCGGTAGAAGCCTACACGATTGGCTCGGCATTCACAGAATTTCAAGAGAATGAGAAAGGATCAATTACACCTGGCAAACTGGCTGACATGGTAATCCTGAGTGACAACGTCTTTGACCTCAAGCCGGAAGCCATTCGGAATGTGAAAGTGGAAACCACGATTGTGGGTGGCAGGGTCGCGTACGGAGGACGATAGCCCGTAATGGGAGAATTGTTTCTCATGATCAGAATCTTCTCCCAGGTCGATGACACTGTCGCTCGCTGCTAAGACGGTAGATAGCAAACACATCTTGGCGTCTTCGGATGCGAGCTCGTAATCTTTTTCTCGTTGTCGCGGCTGGCCTCGTGTCTGCCGCATTCGCATATCTCGGGACTGGGCTTTATCCGATTTGGTGGATGATTTGGTTGGCGCCGATTCCAGTGCTTGCAGTCGCTCCACGACTTCGCGGCGGCGCCGCTTTCCTGCTCGGTGCGATCGTATGGCTCATCGGCGAAATGAACCAATGGACCTACGTTTGGCATGAGATCGAGCTGCCACTACAAATCGGGATCCTTTACTTTGTCGTTCCGGCCGTTGCTTTCGGCCTCGGCGTTCTGTTTGCGCGCAGTTTCCTTCGGCGTGGATCGCTCTTCCTAGCTTCGCTCGCTTTTCCCGTTTACTGGGTGGCATACGAATATCTTACCGCGATGGCGTCGCCTCACAGCACATGGGGCAATCTTGCTTACGCACAAATGAATTGTCTCCCCGTGATCCAAATCGCTGCGATCACCGGTCTTTGGGGAATCAGCTTTATGGTGTTTCTGTTTGCAGGCGCCGTGGCAACTCTGTTGAGCGGCGCGGGAGAAGCATGGGAACGTCGCGTGCTCGCTATCGCGGTCGGGTTCATCGTTTGCGCTGTATTTGTTTTTGGCAAATGGCGGTTGGAATCGAATCCTTCAGCTCAAGCTATCGCAGTGACACTCATCGCCAGGGACGTGCCGATGAGCGTTTATCTCGGCTCTGAAGCGCAAGCATTGGAACTCTTGCGCGAGTATGCTGACGAGGTCCGCCGGGTTACTCCAGCTGGAACGCAGACTGTTGTTCTCCCGGAAAAAATCGGACGCGTCAACGAGAGCGCGTTGACTGAAGTGGACACGCTTTTTTCTTCGGCTGCCACTGCTACACATGCCGCGATTGTTCTTGGCCTCGTCCGAAAAACGCCAGCCGCCGCTTTCAATTCTTCACGCTTTTATTCAACCGACGGAAAATTAGAAGCGAATTACGACAAACATCATCTCGTGCCGGGCTTGGAACCCGAAAAACCCGGCGACGAACGCGTAGTTCTCAATGAGCTGTCCGGGCGTTGGGGACTGCAAATTTGCAAGGACATGGATTTCCCCAAGCTCAGCCGCGAATACGCAGCCGACGGCGCAAATCTGCTGCTCGTGCCTGCGTGGGACTTCAATCTCGATCGCTGGCTGCACGCACGCATGGCCGTCATGCGCGCAGTCGAAAACGGCTTTGCCCTCGCTCGTTCCGCGCGCAACGGATTGTTAACACTGAGCGACAACCGCGGTCGCATCCTGGCCGAGGCAGCGACGGTACCGAATGGCTTTGTGTCAATTACTGGAAGAGTAAACGTCGCGCGAGAGAAAACGTTTTATACGCGAACCGGCGATTGGTTTGCCTGGATTTGTGTCGCCGTGTTCGTCGGCCTGCTTGCGTTCCAACTCCTCAGTCGAAGAGAAAGCGCGCGCCTAATTGAAGCAGCGCGAATTACGACGCTGTCGCGCTCGCCGGAATGAAAGTTTCCGGTTCTTCGAATCGAAGCCGCTTTTGCAGCTCATGCCGGAGCAGCAAGAGATTGACGCACATCTGAAGAACGATCGACGCAACGGAGAGATACCACACCTGTCTGATCTCAAAGCCGGGTGTCCGCGAGATGAGCATCGCGGGCAGAGCGAACAAGACTAGCCGCGTCATCGAGCTAAACAACGGCGGTAGCGTGTTGCCGATTCCCTGAAAGATACTGGAAGTTACAAAAACAATTCCCGCCGATACAAAATTCAGTGAGACGATCCGAAGATATTCGCTGCCGAAGGCAATGACTCGTGGATCGCGCGAGAAAATGCGAATCAGCGTCGCGGGCGCGAGGAACGCAATCAACGTAAGCACCAGCATCATCAACGATGCGATGCCAATCGCAGAATAGACGGAATGCCGCACTCGATCCGCGCGTCGGCCGCCGAAGTTCTGGCCGACCACAGGCGAAACGGCAAAGCTGAGCGCTACGACGGGCAGAAAAAGCGCCTGCATTATGCGTGCGCCGACTCCGAAGCCCGCCTGAGCCGCTGGTCCAAACCCTCGGATGATCGCGTAAACGATCATGATGTACACAAAGAGCAGCAAAAACTCTGCTCCCGCCGGCACGCCAATCCGCAGCATTCCTCCCCAAATCTTTGTTTGCGGCCGAAACAGCGGAAAACGAAAACGCAAATAATGATATTTCCTTTCGAAATAGATCATCATCAGCACGTCGGCCAGGAGGATGGAAATGAACGTGGCAAGCGCTGCGCCGGTCACTCCGAGTTTTGGCCACGGACCGATTCCGAAGATTAATAATGGAGCGAGCACGATGTTGAGCAGCACACTGAGCACCTGGAATCCCACGGCTGGCTTGATGATGCCGGTCGCGCGCAGCGCGGAGCCCAGCGCTACCAGAGGAAACTGCAACAAAAGGCCGGGAAGGAACCAGAGCAGATACGCCTTCGCCAGCGTAGCCGTGGCAGCATCCGCGCTCAACCAATCGCAATAGGCCGGGCGCAGAATGAACCCGACAACGCCCAACGCAAGCGCGATTACGATCGACATGACGAAAGACTGATTAAAGGCCAGCTCGGCGTGTGGTTGGTCTTTTCTACCGGCAGCTTGTGAGATCAAGGTGGTTGTTCCCACGCCCAGCATCTGGGTGAGCGCCAGCACAATCATCGTGATGTTGCCCGCGACGCCGACAGCCGCGATCGCTTCCTTTCCGAGATGTCCCACCCAGTAGAGATCGGCGAGCAAATAAAGAGTTTGCACCACCATGCTCACGGCCAAAAACGCAGACATGTGCAGTAGATGCCTGGTAACCGAGCCCTGAGTAAGATCTTTCATTTGGCCCGAAGCTTCGCTCAACGTTTCAATTGCTCAAACTTCCAATACGAGAGGTTTGAATCGGGCATCGCAAGCCGCAAAAATTCCGTAGCCTGCCTGCTCGCAAACGGAGCCGCGGGGACGCGAGGGATATAGATGGGCAAACCGAGAGGTCGAAATGAGCGGGAGCGCATGAGTCAAGAATTTCGGAGCTATCGCTGACTACGGCCTTGTAGCGACGGAGTCTCAGCCGCAATCCTTTAAGCAATCATTTTTTGCGGGGCAGCTCACGCAACGAAGCTGGAGACGGCATGTCGTTCCACTCCATCAGCGTTTTTTCAATCTTCGCGCCGTTATGATCCAGCCAGGCACTCATCTGGTCGCCGACTTTCTCGCCGTAAATACGATGAGAATAGACGATCGAGCAGCCGGCACCGTCCACCAATTTGAACCGGGCAAATGCCACCTCGATAAAGTTTGGCCGGCCAAAAACCACTGCAATGAAATGCTCCGCGGGCCGGTCCGGCGTCCGAGGAACAGAATTGGTCCTAAGCACCATCCCTTGGTGACTCTTGTAATTCTCCAGGACCGCGTTCGCCTTCGCTGCCAGCGCGTCACCGTCGTGGGCGTCTGGATAAGCATTCACCGTGATCATGTCAGACCACTTGTTGAGGTCTGCCTGACCTTCGGGCGTAAATTCATGTTGATCATTTTTTGACCAGCGGTGCAAATACCCGACACCACTGAAAACGAATGCAGGTTTCCCTGCTGTAACAGCGGCGTGCGTTTCTTGGGTATCGAGCGGCATGCAGCTGACAGCAAACAGGGCAAGGATCTCAACGCCGGGAATTCTCACAGTGCCAAAATTCACGCCGGTGATGGCGGCGGTGGAATCGTAGGAGGAACTCCGGCAGCGAAGCGCTTTTGCCAACTTACACGATGCAGGATGAGAACGATCAGCCAAATCACGAATGCGAATAGGCCACCGAGAAGAGTGACAAGCATCAGCCAACCCAGCACTCCAAGCGCATAAAGAAGCTCGCCGTAATCGTGTCCTCCTATGATGCAGGGATGCACGGAGCCTTCGTCCACTTTGCAGCCGTGCGCATTAGCGATCCAAGCACATGCCATCACAGATCCCACTGGTGCAAACGCAAAGAGAAAGATGAGGAAGAGAACAATCCAATAAAGAATCCAGGGAAAACGTTTCCGGCGCGGCGAAGGTGGCGGGTTCATTGCCGGGGATGCGTTTTCTTGAACCCGACCGTGTAACCGTTCTCGAATCCTTGGTCCCAAGTTTGCTGGTTCCCGGATCCTTGTTGTTTGAAATACTTCTGAGCCATCATGTTCAACTCAGCATCGGTAGGCTGCGGTGCCTGCGGCGGCGCTAGCTCTCCCACTTTCAGTCCGATTGCGTAACCCGCCCGCTCGTCGGCAGTTCTCCCATGTGCGGCGCGCTGCGTGTAAAACGCCGTAACGCCGCATACGATAAACGCCGCGACGGCCATCAAAACAAAAAAACGCACCGGCTTAAATTCTCTGGCCATGACTCGGCTCCCAGACAACCACATGCGATTCCCGGTGACAACATTTTACGTCGAATCTTTCCGAGGATTGAAAAATCCTGAACTTCCTTGCCACCTCGGTAACTAGGCCCCATCCTATCGGTTTAAGGAACGCCTCACTGTGGCTGAACGCACTGATCTCTTTGATAGCACATACAGCCACTTCACGAAGCAAGTTCTCGAGACGATTCGTAAGGAAACCTTCAGTCAGGACATTGGTCAGAATAGTTGGACGACAGTCGAGGAATACGATCGCTTCATTTCGTGGCTTGACCTTCGACCTGAGCATCACGTCCTCGAAGTCGCTAGCGGCTCCGGCGGCCCAGCGTGTTATCTAGCCAATCACGCGGGCTGCCGAGTCACCGGCATCGACGCTAACGAAGCAGGACTCGCGACAGCTACTCAGACTGCTGCTAACTCAAAGCAAGCCGATCGAGTGACCTTTGCCGTGGCGGACGCGAATTCCCCGTTGTCTTTCGACGATAATTCCTTCGACGCCGTCCTTTGTATCGATTCGATGAATCATTTTCCCGATCGACTGAAAGTGCTTCAGGAATGGTGCCGGGTCCTTCGACCTGGCCGGTGCGCCGTTTTCACTGATCCAGTAGTAATTACTGGGCCAGTGACCAACGACGAATTGGCGCTGCGGAGTTCAATTGGTCTTTTCCTTTTTGTGCCGGCTGGCGTCAATGAACAGCTTATTGAGGCAGCGGGCTTTCGTTTGAAACGGCAGGAAGATGTGACGGCAAATGCAGCTCTGGTGTCGGGGCGCTGGCATGAATCGCGGCAACGCAATAAAGACGCCTTGGTAAAGATCGAAGGGGAACAACGTTTCGCAGGCCTTCAACAATTCTTTGCGGCCGTACACCGCCTTACCAGTGAAAGGCGGCTATCGAGAATCGTATACCTGGTCGAAAAACAGGTTCGATAAGACGTTTTCTAATTACTATCGCCGTTAGGCTGAACCGGTGGTCCCTGTAGCCACGGCGCTGTGCGCCGTTCACGATGCCGGGCCCAGAGGAATATCAACGCTCCACAGGGGGTGGCTACAACGCGTTTAACCGGTGTCGAGTTTAGAATCTGGTACGCAAAACGCGCCGAGATTGTTCTCGGCGCGAAATGTTGATCTGATTGGAAATTAGCGATCAGGTCTGCGTCTTAGCTTTCTCGCCTTTCTTGCACTGCGCTTCGAACTTCGCGTACTGCTCCGGTGTCAGGATTGATTTTGCCGCTTCCATGTATTTGGCCTCACTCGCCTCGTTGCAGCCGGCCTTCTGATGCTCGGCCATAGCCGCGTCCATCTTAGTTTTCTGATCAGGTGTCAGGTTAAGACTGGCTAATGAAACCTCACATGCCATCTTCGCTTCGTTTCCGACTTGCTTTGTGCAGTTGCCGTGTTCGCCTGCAAACATCGTGCCTGCCGCAAAGAGTCCCGCCGTGACTAATGCAATCAGTTTGGTCATAGCTACCTAGACCTTCGCACAGGGAACATCGTTCAAAGATCCGACGCGTGCCGACGTGAATGCAAAAGCGCGGCGGCTTTCTTCATTGCAAGAGGAAGATTGCTGGCCGGTCGCGCATGCGCTTCCGTCAGCTTTCTATGTTGTTTCTTGCCTGTAAATCACCATGCCGCGGGCTTTGTAATTGGTTAGCGCGCTCGGGTGATCAAGCGTGCAGGTATGGACCCAAACACGAGTGACCGAAGGCGACGTCCGCCACGCGTCTTCGATTGCGCTGGTTAGTAATGCTCCTCCCAGTCCGCGACCGATAAACTCCGGTAACAAACCAAAGTACGCGATCTCGACACCGCCTTCATCATCGCGACGCAGCTCGTAATAACCTGCGAGCGAATTGTCGTAATAGGCGCCAAAAGTCCGCAGCTCCGGTGCAAGCCCGTATTCCTTCCATTGCTCGTCGGTCCACACGCGTTTGTCGTTCCACGACCACATCTGCCCGACGGCAAGATAGAGATCCCGATTGAATCCCCAGTCGCGTTCGTCCTTCTCGCGGATTTGAAACTGTCCATCTGCGCATCGCTTTGGGCGAAGCTGATCCGGCGAATGCATCTCGAGATAA
The DNA here is from genome assembly GCA_046727935.1 of Verrucomicrobiota bacterium. Classification (GTDB taxonomy): domain Bacteria; phylum Verrucomicrobiota; class Verrucomicrobiia; order Chthoniobacterales; family UBA10450; genus Udaeobacter. The sequence continues at coordinate 34,081 of JBKPDP010000091.1, forward strand.
GTTGTGACGATCGACATCAGGCTAGCTGATAAAGAAATACCTCAACAGCGCCGCTTCGCACCCAATTAAACGGCGCTTGTTTTTCAAATCACCCGCGATTTGACTCGTTCACTTCGCTAATTTCAGCCTTGAGCGATCGTAAGCCGCTTACGATGCATCAAATGACCAAAGAGACCCGATACTATAATTTAGCTGGGCTGACGAAACCTTGGCCGTCGTCCGCGTTGCCTCTGTCCGCGTGAGTCGGATTGCTGCGGCCATTGGGCTACAGGCGGCGCAGAATCCTGGACATTTTTCATCTCGAAGGTCCTGAACAACGGGGCCAAATCGATCACTTCGTTCGCGGTCGATCTCAATATGTTCCCAAGGTTTTGCGAGACCGACGCCACTTCCACGCGGATGCCGCGCCGGCGCAACTTTATGGCGAGATAAGCGAAATCGGCGTCGCCGGTTACGAGAATAACCACATCAGGTCGCATCTCCACGGAAAGCTCGAGCGCGTCGATAGCCATCATCACATCAACGTTAGCTTTGTAACGGCCCTCTTCGGCGGGCGACCCGTCTTTGGTTACCACCATGAATCCATTGGAGCGCAGCCAATGCATGAACTTGTTCTTCTTATCACGCTCGTCCTGCCAGATTGGGATGGCGGGTGGGAGTCCGGCATAGACCACCATCTCGATCAAGTCACGTCCTGTATCCGGCCCGGCCAGAAAGTCACGGAGCTTAAGCCAGTCCAGACCGCGTCCTGCCGTACGCACCGAACTGCCGATGTTCGATTCATCGACAAGGACCAACAACGTGGGCCGTGGTGAGCTTTCGTGACTTTTCTTTCGCATGCAGCTCCGTCTTTACGCCAGTACTTTCAAGCCAACCACGCGATCGTTGTTGTCGAAGTCGATGATCACACCGGGAGCGACGTCCTCGGAATCGACGATCTTCGCTTCGTCGAGTCGCAAGTACAAAGCATCACTCTTATGATTACGTTCGAAGTTTATTCTCACAGTTTTCTCAACATCGCCCGATCAAAGTATAACGTGACGACACGGATGGGGCGAACTGTTTTGTTCACCACTCCTACGCGGAGTAATCGACCGCCGTGTTCGGAAATTCGTCTCAGGCGATGCTCCACTTCGCGCCGTTCATTCGAGGACTGCCGATCAAGCTAGGAAGCTAATTATCAAAGAAACAATACCAGCGACGATGTGAGCCAAGTTTAGACCAATCGCTCCGAAGGCGATATAGAAAATACCAAGCCAGCGATTTGTTTTGCTAACATATTGTCCTTTGTTGATCCAAGCTCCGGCAATAAAAATGACGCCGGTAACTATATGAATCAAAGCATCCAATGTTGGGATATGTACGATCGAGCTAAATTTTAATATCCCTATGGTGGTAGAAGCGAAACCTATGACTGACGCCCAAGCGCGTTGTATTACCATTTTTATGGGCTGATCATCTTTCATCATCTCGTGCAGTACATGATAGACCCAAAACTGACCCTCAAAGTCGTGATTGGATGCTCGAAATTGGATTGGCAAAGTCAACGAAGCCAATGGGATGAGCGATACAATACGATCCGCATTTCACGAATCGGAGAATACCTGGGCCTCGGCGGTGATGGGGCGACTAGGAAAGAGCTTTGCCTTAGACGAGCTGGATGAGTCGATTCGGCAAGCAGCATTCGATGAAATATCGCCAGACACGCGCAACGTCCAGCGCACTTTGGAATGCATGCATTGGTTGGCGGAATCCAATTACGAGATTCATTTCGGGCCTTCTTCGCAGATATCGGAACGCATCATCTTTCCCGTCTCGCCTAACGAGAGCAACGGCATTGAGGACGCCCGCTTTGTTCGTTTTGTAGAAGACGATGGAAGCGTGACCTACTACGCCACTTACACGGCCTACAACGGGCGAGTCATTCTGCCGCAACTGATCGAGACCACAGATTTCCTTAACTTTCGTGTTCTCACCCTTAACGGGCAGGCAGTGCAAAACAAAGGCATGGCTCTTTTCCCCCGCCGGATCGATGGACGCTACGCCATGCTTACGCGGCAGGACGATGAAAGCCTTTACCTGGCGTTTTCCGATAATCCGCATTTTTGGAGCGAGCCGCAGTTACTCCTGGTTCCGCGGCAGCCATGGGAGTTAGTGAAGCTCGGCAATTGCGGTTCACCGATTGAAACCGAAGATGGGTGGTTAGTCCTGACCCATGGAGTAGGTCCGATGCGGAAATACTGTATTGGAGCTACCCTGCTCGACTCGCACGAGCCGACAAAAATTCTTGGCCAACTCAAAGAACCACTCTTAAAACCGGAAGCGAACGAAAGAGAAGGTTACGTTCCAAATGTGGTCTACTCCTGCGGCTCGATCATTCATAACGGACGATTGATTCTGCCTTATGGAATAAGCGACACTGCTTCGAGCATTGTTACGATCGAGTTAAGTGAACTCCTCGCTGCCCTAACGCAGAGACATTCGTGTGATTAATGCGTCTTGCGGCAGCCCCAGTGTCAAACTCTCAGCTCTAAAAACTCTCAACTTGCTGAATAGTTACCGCGATCGAAAGTAAAGGCCTTAATAGTTAGCTCTGACCTTGTTGATCGTCGTATCGGCTGCGGGCATCTCCGACGCGCAAGTCGCTCCAATGTTAACTCAGAGCTTCTATTGCAGAAAAATCTGCATGTTCTCAAAGTCAAAGGTCACCGCGTAAGGCTTGAAGAAATCGTGGCCGACCATGCCCGCGAGGTGGAAGCCAAAAGTGTCTTCCCATGGAAATGGCCCGTCATAGAGACCCGGGACGTTGTCTTCTTTTATGCCTCCGAAGGAAAGTTGACGCACAGTGTACGGCACAATTTTCAGTTTCCCGCCTCCACCGGCTCCCTCGGAAGCTTTGTCTTCCTCCAGCTTGATCCCGGCTTCCTTGATAACCGACTCCGCCAGTTTGACACCCGCATCCGCCAGCCCTGTGTCAACGAAGAGGAGCGAGGGCGGGAGCGTTTCCACACGACCCCAGCCCACCATGAAGTGGTCGCTCGCCATCCAGAAAGGAACTATGACTTTCTTGCCTGATGACGTTGCCGCAGACTCTTCCAGGCTTTTGGCGGTCTTCCGGCGCAGCACAAGCTCGCCGTGTGGATAATCCATGGTCGCAAGGAAATGGTAGAACAGAGTGGTCCCGATGGCTCCGTCGATGCGTTTCACGCCCAAGTCTTTCGAGATTTGGCGCAGGGGCATCATTACAATGGGCAGGTTCCTAACGGTCCAGTCGCCAACTGTGAGTGACTCAATCCGCCCATTCTGGACATCAGCGTGCTGGCCTCCGGCAAAGGTGCCTTGCACCGCCCCGAATTGCGAGACGCCAAGCTCCCTCGCGAAGTCGGTATCGAGCACGACCTCGGAAACCCCGGTATCGATGAAGAAGGTGACTTCGTCGCCGCCGTTTATGCGCACGTTGACCACCGGAAGAGGATCGGTCCTTACGAACTTCAGACGCGTACTTGTCCCGTTGCCTTGCAACTCATAGGGCGTCTGGCCCTTGAAGCTCTCCAACTTCGGAACATTCAGCGTCGGATACTGCGAAATAATCAGTTTGTTGCTGCTCACGTCCACGCCGTTGAGCGAAGCCGCCGCCTTTTGGAAATCGTCGCGGCGATAAAACGCCTCGGCCAGCATGACCTTGGTGTCGGTCACCTGGCTGCAGCACTAAGGCCTTTCCAGCCATTCCTGCGCATCGTCAAGCCGGTTGGAAAGCAATGCAATGCGACCCAACACGAGGGTTACGGAATGGTCCTTCGGATTTTGAGCTGCGATTCGCGAGTAGAGTTTGCCAGCCTCGGCAAACTTCCCAGCCTGAAAGAGCCGATCGGCCGAATCGCCTTCTGATTGCTCAGGCGGGGATTTCGCTTGCGCTGAAAAACCACAAGAGCCGATAAACGCGACGAGAGCGATGCAAGTTCTGGTAAATTTCATTTGGGTTTCCGCGATCAGCGTTACCGGGCGCAACGTAGAGATTCCAGTGGGGTTTGTCGCTGGTAATCAGGGGTTATTTCGCCGTTTTCTTTTTGTTTTCCTTGGCGAGGGCGAGGCGCTCCGTTTTTTTCCGGCGTCTCGCGCGTTTCTTAACGTTATTTCTTCCGTGGCTGTGCCCCATAAGCCTCAATACTCGTCTCTTCTCCGCCGATTCCCAAGCTGTTTCCGCTGCCTCCCGGCAAAAACATCCCCACGTAAAAATCGCCCGCTGTTCCACGCGGGCGATTTATTCCGCGGCCGCGCCAAAGAAAATCCGGCTCACTTTGCCATTCTCGAAATTGAAAATAATCCCGCCATAAATCGAGCCCACCACATAGGTCCCTGGCTCGGCTGAGGCGTTGCGATCCGCAAACATGGCGTAAGCCCTGCGAACCGCGCTCTCCTTGCTCCCGATCTTTATTCCCTTTCTGGTCGTAAGCGTGCAAGGGCCGGAGGCGATGATGCTGACAATCGTTTTTGGCCCCGTCTTCTTCTCTCCGCTGATTGAGAGATCGATCCCTTTCTCCGGATAATGCCAATCCTCCACGTAATTGCCGTCCGCCGCTTGGAAGACTAACTCGCCCCGCTTCTCGGGCTGGCCCAGGAGCCTGAGCACATCCTTCTCTGGCAAGTTAATGCGCAATCCGCCGAGACTTTCGGCGCGCAACACCGCGTCCGTTCCCTCTTCTTCAGCACTGACCACCGGCCCGACGAACAGACTGAACGTGAGCGCGGCAAAAAGGACAGCGGGTAGCTTCATAGCGCGATGATGGAATGTTCAAGTCCGGCCGTCCAGACGCCACCCCGATTTACACCCAAGTCGCTAGAATTAATATGGAAAAGGGGCTTGACACGATACCGCGAATCACGTAAAAAACTTCTGATTACGTCACCCGACGTCTCAACGCACTCTCGGACGGGGTAAAAAGCCGGTTGAGGGGCTTAACCTTCGCTGAGACACCGCCTGCGCGATCTCCAGATTCACCTGGAGCCTCGAGGCACCTGAAGCGAGGCCGCTGTTGAAAGCGCCTCGTGAAGATGGTTCCTCGTTCCGCGCGAATTTGGAGCAGTCAACCCCCAAATTAAAAGCCGCTTATGAAATTCGTTAGTCTCAGAACGAGGCGGGCTCACCGACGAAGCAAGGTAGACAAACCGTCGCGCGAGCCACGTCAACCTTTCACCAAGCCAACGGCCGCGTCGCATCAAATCCACACCTACGCGGAGCTCCGGCAACAGATTCACAACGAGCTCCGGATCCAACATCCCGAATGGATCCAGCCAGGTGGCGAATCTCCCATGTGTGATTCTTACGAGGCGCGCCTCATGGAACTACTCGACAGTTTGACGCGGAGGGAATCCAAACAGTCTATCGTTGATCCTCATCGCCTCCTCGAACAGGGAGCACACTGATTGGGTGGAGTTGTAGCCGCTGTCGCTGACTGCGGTCTCTGCCTCGATTTGCCGCTGTAGCGGCGGCTGCGATTCGAGATAGCAAAGCGGCTAGGATTTAGGCGCTGCGGCTGGCTCCTCGTTCGAAATGTCTACTACGCAACGCCATTGCCCGTCAGGGTCCAAGCGCCAGATTGATATTCCTCTAAGGTGCAGCGTTGTCGTCGTGCCGTTCGGTCCAGGAACAGTGAGCTCGTCGGTGCCGCGCATGTAAGCGAGCTTGCCGTCGGGTGAGAAGACGGGCTTTTCCGATACCCAATGAATTTTGAATCCCGGAGTGTTGAGACTCGCTGTGACATAAGCGCGAATCGCTGCCTTGCGTTCGAGCACCGGCTGTCCCGGAAAAATGAGCACAGCATCATCGCTCCAATACGAGACGATTTTCTCAATATCCTTTCCCTCGGAGGCAAGATCGGCCCACTCAGCGTCCCGGCGTAACAGTTTCGCCTGTTCTGCCGCAGGATCGAAATCTTGCCGCGAGCAGCTACCAAGAACGGACACCAAAAATAGTAAGAGCAAAGGACGTGATAATGACATAGAGAAAATCCTTACCGGTTTCGGAAGCCTGACGAGAGGTTAGGCCTCCTACTACTTAACATTGACGGCAATGGCGATCGTTGGCGTAGGGAAGACATGCTGATGGTGTGGGTCGATGACTCCACTCGGGAGGAAGTACCATTTGCCGGGTTCCATCTTGCCCAAAGCTGGAAGCTTCGGCAACCGCTGGGGGTCAAGGCCGGCTGCAAGAAGCTGTGTGGCATCGAACTCGTACACCACGTCTTCCGGTGTGGCCTCGGGCTGCGACGCGTAGTGAATCATGGTGCCCTGACTGCTCTTGAAGCAGTACTCGCCTGCCGCTTTCGTCTTATCGATCGCCATTTCGGGCTTCGCTCGGAGTACGCGCGCGATTGCGAGCACCTCGGCCTTGGCGGTTCCCTGAAGGGCGAGAACATCTGAGTACTCAGACTGGATGCGAGCCAGTTCAGCACTGCCGGCATCGGTGCTGCCTGCCTGGGCTGACATGCTGCTGGTGATCACGAGGAGAGCGGAAACGAAGGTGACGCTGACTTTGAACATGGTGAGGTCCTTTCTCTAGGCGGCCTAACAAGTTTTATGCGGAATCTTTCGGCCTAATCACATTATCGATCCAAAAACTGGCCTTCAAAGTCGCCATTGCAACTGTTTTGCCGAAACTGTTTGCCAAGCAGGTTGCTTTTGCGCACCCGCGAACGTGCGATAGTCTTTTAGGTAACACTCAACGAAAGGAGCGATCATTATGGCTATGTATGTCAGTCTTATTCAGTTTACCGACCAGGGCATCCGCAACGTCAAAGACACCATCAAACGATCTGAGGCTGCGATCGCCGAGGCCGAGAAAATGGGCATGAAGATTACCGACGCATTCTGGACAATGGGCGCATACGACGTGGTGGTGTTGCTCGACGCGCCCAATGACGAAACCGCGACCGCTTTCGCCCTTAAAACTAGTTCATTGGGAAACGTCAAGACACACACGCTGCGCGCCTTCCGCAGAGAAGAGATGGAAGGCATTTTGTCGAAGATTAAATAGCAGCTGCTTACCACGGCGTAGTCTAGGGCGACTGCGGGACGAAGCCGGGTAGTGGCGATGGGATTTCAAGCCACGTTTGGCGATCGATGGACTGAGTTCGCCTTGACGCGCCATCTGATGCCAAGCGAACGATCGCGCCGCCCCGATCAATTTCGATACACTTGCTCGGATCTCCCGCTCTGGTGTCCAGCTTCCAGAGCGCCTCTTAGATATAGATAATGAGGCACGACCTCCATTTCAGTTCCAAGGCAGGCTCATTTTTCTCCAATTTCGCGCCTAACCACGCAGAACAAACAAGGACTAACAAGTGTTGAACGGCCAGTTCAAGAGAAGTGTCTAACGAGCGTAAGCGTGGACATCAACAGGGGAGGTTATCATGATCAAGAATACAATCGTTATTCTCGCCTGCAGCGCACTCATTGCACCGCTGGCATTTGCCCAGACGCGTTCGACGCGTGAACGACAAACAACTATCACTGAACAACCGATAACGGTAACGGGAACGATCATCAAAATGACGACTGAGGAAGGAGCGGCGGCCAATTACCAGCCGGTCAAAACTCTTGTTGTCCGCGAGGACCGTTCGAATACTCCGGGCAGTTATGTTCTCAAAGGGCCTGGTCACGTTGTGAACAAGAACGGCGAAGTGATCCGAACTGCGATCAAACCCGGTACTCGCGTGCGTGTTTATTACGTAAACACAGGCGATTTACGTATGGTTGATCACGTCGTTGTCGATTGAGCCCGCACGCCTGGGACATCACCAATAAAAGCTGCACGATTTCCATAAATCCTGCGGCTTTTTGGCCCCGGACATCGCGCTGCGCTATCTGAATGTCCCGCGGAGAGAATCTACACAATCTATCGTTGATCCTCATCGCCTCCTTGAGCAGGGAGCACACTGATCCAAGCGAGTTCAAATGTTAAATGTTGAAACACGAATCCGGTTCTCACCCCGAGCGTCAAAAGTGAAGACCAGACGCTCATTTTGTCCTATTGCGTCTTGACGGACGCAGTCAATCTGATTCGATAACGTTGATCACGATCCGATGCGCGGGGGCCGAATCACCAGCGAAGAAAGAACGACCATCAGCATGTACGTCGGTCTCGTCATCGCGGTCGTGCTCATCGCCGGTGGCCTCTACTTTTTCTTTCTCGCGCAGAAAGAGAAAAGAGAGACCACAGGTTTCGATCCGAACCGGCCAGTCCCGAGCGATGCCGTCTTGAAACACCGATTAAAGGCCGAGGAATATTTTGTCGTACGAGAGAGTGGCACCCAAAGGGCTTTTCAAAATGAGTTCTGGAACAACGAGCGCACCGGCATCTACGTCGATGTCATTACCAACGAACCACTCTTCACTTCGCTGGACAAATACGACGTAGGCATCGGCTTTCCCACATTCAGCAAACCGATTTCGACAGATCTCCTTGTCCCGTACCTGGACAATTCGCACGATATGCAGCGCACCGAGATACGCGCCAAACGAAGTAACGCTCACCTTGGCCATCTCTTTACCGACCCGAAATCGCCCACCGGACAATGTTACTCCGTGAACTCAGCCGCCTTCCATTTCATTCCAATCGAAGAAATGAAAGACAGAGGTTACGAAGCTTACCTGCCGCTTTTGGAGAAAAAGCCTGCCACGCCGTAGCTGATGCGAAGGCGGGTAGCATCTTACCTCCGCTGTAGCCTGCCTGCTCGCGAACGGAGCCGCGGGGACGCGAGGGACATAGATGGGCAAACCGAGAGGTCGAAATGAGCGGGAGCGCATGAGTCAAGAATTTCGGAGCGGGCGCCGACTGCGATACGCGTTTGATGACATCGATCGTACGCCGCTTACGACGTATCAAAGCGGCAGGTGTAGTAGGGCCGGCCGCACTTGAAGCCGCTCTCGCTGACTGCGGCGCGTACATCCACAATCGACCGCTCAGGCCGTCAAAGGCCTAACGAGTGGCCACAGGAACCTGAGTATCAAAAGTGAGGACTGACCCTACCTCAACCACCGCTCAACGGCTCAACTGCTCAAGCTCAGTTTTGATTTCCGGAAATCCCGCTTGCTTCAATTGCTGATTCAACGCGGGAAGATCCGATTCGAGTAATTTGTGCCACGCGTCCATCATCGGTCCGACTTTTGTCTCAAAATCTGCGACGGCGGCCTTGACCGCGGCTGTCGGCGCAGCATCTGCGCGTTCGATCTCGTTGAACAACCGCGTCGTCGATTCCAAAACGAAAAGCGAAGGTGGAGCGCCTGGCCGCGGGTGCGGCGGCCCAAATTTTATGAGTGTTTGAGCAAAGGCCTCCAGTTTTTGCGTGACGTCGGGTCGCTCCGCGGCCTGCGCTTTGAGTTTCGTTAACTGCTCGGCGATATCGTCAAACTTCTTGCCGATCGGGGCGAGCTTGAGCCGCAGTTGATACAACTGCCACGAAAGATCGAACTGTTCCTGAAGGTCGGCGGCCGACGTTTTGACGCGTGGATCCATTGTGACGGTCAACGGTTGGCTGAAAGTCTTGCCGCCGACCGTCAACGTGACCGTGTAATCACCCGATGCGGCCCATGGTGATGTCGCCGCCGGTGCTGTGTTGCGATACGTCGCGGAGATCGGAAACTCCGGTTCCACATTCGGGACCGGTGTGTAATGCATGTCCCACAGAAACCGATGGATGCCTGCTTTCGCAGAAACCGATTGCGGCGGCCGAATCCAGTAGCTCGGGATTTTGAGCCGCTTCGGGTTCGCCTCCACCGGCGCATCTAAGCTAGAATATTTTCTAACTGACTGGCCTTTGCCGTCTTTGATCTCGATTGTTACCGGACCGCTTGCATCTTTCAAAAGGAAATAATCGATCATCGCGCCGTTGGGCGGATTTTCGCCGGCCGGTTCGTCCGGCGGCAACGGCGTGTCGGTGTTCAGGTTCGCGCGAACGCGCAACGCAGTCTGCGCTTTAAACAGCAGATCCTCGCGCTGGTTCCTGTTGAGTTGTCGCAACGGCGTGATGCTGTCGAGGACCCAGAACCCGCGACCATGCGTCGCCACGATGAGATCGTCGTTCTTAATAATAAGATCGCGCACGGAACTCGCCGGCAGATTCAATCGCAACGACTCCCAGTTCGCGCCGTCATCGAACGAGACATAAACGCCTTTTTCGGCTCCGGCGAATAAGAGGCCTTTTCGTTCCGGATCTTCGCGAACCGCGTTAACGATTTGGCCCGCCGGTATTCCGTTTGCAATCTGCGTCCAAGTTTTGCCGTTGTCATGCGTCGCAAAAATGTGTGGCCGCAGATCGTCGATCCGCATGGTGTTGACCGCGGCGTAAGCGGTGTTCGAATCGAAATGTCCGGCTTCGATCAACGAAACCTTCTGCCACGCCGAAACACCTGGCGGCGTCACGTTGGTCCAGGTTTTTCCGCCGTCGGTGGTGAGATGAATCAAACCGTCGTCGGTCCCGCACCAGATCCGGTTCGCGTCGAGCGGTGACGGCGCAACGGTGTAAATCACGCCGCGCCGATCAACCTGCTTTGTTGCATCCTGTTTGTATTTTCCAATGCTCGCCGGCAGCTCGTAATTCGGTCGCGACAAATCCGGACTGATCTTTTCCCAGTGGTCGCCACGATCGCGTGTTTGCCAAAGCGTGTTTCCAGCGAAGAAGAGCAAATGCGGATCGAGCGGCGAAAAGACCACCGGCTCGGTCCGCAACATCCGGAAGTCTTCTGTTTGCACCGGCACGGGAAGTATATTTTGCGCCTGACCGGCGCGGCGATCGAACCGCGTCAGCTTACCGCCAATGATAATGTCTGGATCGAGCGGATCGACAACGACGTAACCATATTCCTCGGCCGCGACTGGCTGCCAATCGCGGAACGTGATCTCGCCCTCATCGCCGCGACTTTTAATTCCGACCGAACCGCTTTCTTGTTGGCCGCTGTAAAGCCGATATGGAAACGTGTTGTCCGCGCTAACGTGATACAACTGCGCGGTCGATTGGTTATACCACGAGCTCCAACTCTTGCCGCCGTTCACAGTGACGATCGCGCCCTGGTCCGATCCGAGAAGAATGATGTCCGGATTATTCGGATTGATCCAAATATTTTGGTAATCGTCGCCGCCGGGCGCGCCGCGCCAGCCGTCCCACGTTTTGCCGCCGTCCGTCGATTTCCAACAAACCACGCTCGCCGAGTAAACGATCTGCGGATTTTTTGGATCGAACCGTACCACCGGGAGATCGCCACCGCCGATTCCAAGGCCGGGCCGCGGATCGTCGGTTGTGCCGCGCCAGGTTTCGCCGGCGTCGTCCGAGCGATAAAGTTTGGCGATCGCTTTTGTCCGTACCACGGCGAACAAGGTTTTCGGTGCGCTCGGTGCGATCGCGATATTCGCCTGGACGATGTTGCTTGGCAGACCTTTGATTAATTGTCGCCACGTTTTTCCACCGTCGGTGGATTTAAAAATGCCACCGCCGTCTCCGTTAAACGCTCCGTTTTCCCATGGTCCTTCACGCGATTCCCACAGCGCAGCGTAAACGACCTGCGGATTGCTCGGATCGAGCTGCACATCGCTCGCGCCGACGTTCTCATCCCGATAAAGAACTTTTTCGAACGTTTTGCCGCCATCGAGCGACCGATAGACGCCGCGTTCTTCGTTAGGCCCGTACGGATGACCGGCTACTGCTACGAAAATTCTTTCGGGATTTTTTGGATCGACAGCCAACTGCGCGATCTGCTGACCGTCGCGCAATCCGAGATGCGTCCACGTCTTACCGGCGTCAGTCGATTTATAAATGCCGTCGCCGACCGAAAGATCAGGCCGATGCAATCCTTCGCCGCTGCCGACGAAAACAACGTTCGGGTTTGAAATTGAAACCGCGATCGCGCCGATTGATGCCGTCGGCTGATCGTCAAAGATCGGCTGCCACGTGCGGCCGTAATCGGTCGATTTGAAAATCCCGCCGTTCACCGGCGCCATGTAGAAAACATTCGGCTGCGACGGCACGCCACAGATCGCGCGCGTCCGCCCGCCCCGGTAAGGTCCAATGTTCCGCCAGCGTAGAAGCGCATCGAAGTCTCCCGCGCGCGCCTGCCCAATCCCCAAAACAATCGTGAAACCGATTACGATTGCATTCCGAACCCATCGCATAAGTCGGCCATTTTCTTCTGCGATGAAGAAAACGCAATGCGTCAATCGTCCAGTGTCAGTGTTGCTTGACGACTGCGTCCAGTCTTCTATGTCCCATCTTCTAACTCACAGCTCCAGGCTCCATGCTATCTGCTGTCATCTTCGATCTCGACGGCCTGCTCGCCGATTCCGAGCCGTGGTGGAGTAAAATCGACGCGAAATTACTCGTTGAGTACGGCGTCACGTATCACGGCGAATATCACCAGAACGTGGTCGGCGTGAGCTACCGGCTCGCGGTCGAGTTTTACAAAAAAGAATTTGGTCTCTCCGCGGCCACTGAGGAAATGATGCGGCGTCGCGGTGAGATCGCGACGCAATTCTTTGGCAATCGGATCGGCCTGTTTCCTAACGTCAAAGAAGTGTTGGAAGAACTGCGGCAGATGGAACTGCATCTCGCCGTCGCCACGAGTTCGGTCAGCGCATCCGCGCGACCCTTTTTAGATCGACATCAACTGACCGGATTCTTCGACGTGATCATTACCGGCGAAGAAGTTGAACGCGGCAAGCCGGCTCCCGATATCTACCTGTGCGCGTTAGAGCGAATGGAGCCAGCGGGAAGCACTGCGACATGGATACCGCGACGCGGTGGGCGTAAGCCCGACGAGCGGGCGCGAGGAGTCAACCGACCTCTAAGTGCCGATGCATGTCTTGTGGTTGAGGACGCGCTTCCCGGCGTCACAGCGGCCAAGGCGGCAAAGATGCGCGTCGCGGCGATTCCCGACACGCGCTTTGTCGATCCGCGCGATTACGAGAAAGAAGCAGACTACGTCCTCGGCAGTTTGAAGGAATTGCCGGCGCTGGTTCGAAAACTCGCGGTCGCCAAATAACCACGACCCAAGGCCAGTAATTAGGTTCCTCCGCAAACGGCGTAGCCTTGCGCGCGTAGGTCGTCAGCCAGGTCCTTTTCCATTTGAACGGCATGTTCGTACGGCATCGGGTTCAGATGCTCGAACAGCTCCGGCAACAATCGAACGCCATATTTTCTGACCAACCGGGCCGACTTGTACCCGTTCTTGTGATTTTCAAATCGATGATCCACCGGCAATCCGGTCATTCCAACGTAGACGGCCGGTTTGGATGGATCGCGCGCCGGATTGCGCCGCAAAATCGACAAATCCTTCAGCGCAGCTTTGGAGAGGAGAACGACGTAAACGTTGTGGTGGAATTCCGGTTCGGCTAACTGGAGCCGTGTCCGCTTACGACGACGCATCGGACGCTGTAACTCAGAGAACAATCATCGGCAACGACCAACGCAATCCATCAGTGCTGAGCTGTAGCCTGCCTGCTCGCGAAGAATTTCGGAGCTGGGGACTTGCCTGCCGCGCCGTAGATTCGAAGGCGGGTCACGCTGTAGCCTCACAACTAGGTGTAGCTTTATGCGAAGGCTGGCTGGCGAAAGCGGATGACTGCGGCCTTAATTTGTCCGCGTTATAAATCTATGAGGCGCTCGTATTCATCATGCGGGCCGATCCAGAACCATTCGGCGTGATCTCCGTAGATCCGGGCGAGAGCGCGATACTTTGGACCAACTCGCGCAGACCAGAATCGGCCGACCTTTTTAAAGTGCAGCGACCCGTGAGCTGGATTGCTGAGCCAGACCTTGAAATTCTTGCGAGCGAGCCGACGCACGTCGCGAGGCAACTCTTCAAATCGGCTACGAAAGCTTCGGGTCGTCGAAGAAGTCATCGAGTGGTCTCGCGTCCTTCCCCGGATGCCCTCCCGTCAGCTGTTCATACATTTTGTCCAGCGCACCGGACGCTGCGTCCGCCTCGATCTGCCGGTCCCAGGCATCGTCGAAATCGACTTCGGCAAGTTTTTGGAGAAACTCGCCCTTCTGACGCTCGTCCAAACGTTTCACTGCTTCGATGATTTCCGTCACAGTGCTCATGGCGGAAAAAAGTTACTGCCAACGCAGTCCGATGTAAATCGCGGATCAACTCTCGACTATCCACGACCGTATTTTTCGGCTTTCTTTTCGCGATGTCGGAAACCAGGATCTTGCCGCCGAGTCAACGGATCCGCGGCGTACTGGCGCCCGTCGTAACCCCGTTCAAGGCCGATCTTTCACCTGACCAGCAACGATTCATCAGGCATTGCCAGTGGTTACTTTCGCAGAACTGCGGGCTGGCCGTGTTTGGCACCAACAGCGAGGCGAACTCGATGGCAGCCGAAGAGCGATCGACGTTGCTCGATGCGTTGATCGCGGCCGGCAGCGATCCGTCACGCATGATGCCGGGCACCGGTTGCTGCTCGATCACCGAGACAGTCGAGCTCACGGCACATGCTGTAAAACATGGTTGCGCCGGTGTGCTGATGCTGCCGCCTTTTTATTATAAGAACGTCAGCGAAGAAGGTCTCTACCGTTACTTTAGCGAAGTGGTGCAACGCGTCGGCGATACGCGACTGAAAATTTACCTCTACCATATTCCACCGGTGGCGATCGTCGGTGTCACACCAAAATTGGTCGAGCGCCTCCTGAAAGCTTATCCAAACGCGATCGCCGGCATGAAAGACAGCTCGGGCGATTGGAACAACACCAAAACTTTTCTCGACGCGTTTGCCAGGAATGGTTTCGACATGTTTGTGGGCAGCGAGTCGTTCTTGCTCGCCAATATGCGCAATGGCGGTGTGGGCACCATTTCGGCAACGGCAAACGTGAACCCGGAGGCGATCCACAAGCTGTATGGAGAGTGGAACACCGCGGATGACGCGGATCAGCAACAATCAAAATTAAATGTCGTGCGTGAGGTTTTCAGTAGCAGGAAGTTTCCGTCCATGATCGCTGCGTTGAAGCAGGCGATTGCGATCTACCGGAACGACCCGGAGTGGACCAGGGTGCGGCCGCCGCTGGTCGAGCTCACGACAGAAGAAGCAAAGTCACTTGTCGCGGAATTGAAAGCGATCGGGTTCTCGATGCCGGGCATCGGCACGAAAGCAAACAGCTGTAGCCGCTATCGACTTGTCACGCTGTAGCCTTGGCGAAAGCGGATGACTGCGGCACACCGACTCAAATTCTAGCGCCGTCGTTTTCAAATTCGGCGTCCGCTTGGACAGGTAGAGCATCTCGACCCCAACCACTTCGTCTTTTTCGTTGTAATCGAGAATCACGCCGGGCGCGACTTCTTCCGACTCAATGATCTTGGAGTCGTCAAGGCGCAGGCAAAGCGCATCGGCTTCCTTATCCACGTGCAATCTCATAACTTGCCCTTCATTTTAAAATCGCGGCCGACGTCGTTACCTGCAATCGTTTCGCGAGCTCTTAGTTAGTCACGGTGCCGAACAAAGGCGCTATGCTGATTGCGACTCTCGCACATGACTCACGTCCCGTTCGCCAACAGGGCGGACATCGGATGCTTCCACGGTTGCGACGGCGATGGTCTTACCCGCGAACGTCATGAACTCCACTTCGTACGCGGCACCCCCGCCGTGGCATGAGTGAACCACTGTAGAGGCGGCCGTTTCCCATTTCTGGCTGCCGACCTCTTGTCCTGCTCAACTTCCTCGGGACGTGGGCGAAGTCCTTTATCCCCAACTCCCTGCCACGCCGCCCGCTCGCGAAAAGTTTCGGAGTAGCTGGGCACGAAGACGGGTAGGGTGCGAAATAGATCAAATACCCAGCCCATCGTGAGCCGCCTACGATGCATAAGTCCAACAACTGTAGCCGCTGTCGTTGACTGTGGCCTTCGCCGGGTTGGCTGACTTCAACGCTTCGTCGCGAATTCTGTCTGCTTCCATCGAAAGCAGAAGGGTCGATAGTAAGTTCTCATCCCTCTCCTGATTGAAAAAGCTCGGCCAAATCCCCTTTTGTTAACGCCAAAGGCGTTGGATTTATTCAGATCTCAAGGACGCAATTCGCGTCCCCGTCCACCGAATATGATCGCCAGCCCAAGAAGGATAACTGCGACAGGCACGAGCGGCGCCCCGGTCAGGTAGGTGGCTAGGACGAAGATGATGGCGATAACGGCGAGGATGGTGGCGATATTATAGGTCATAGTTTTTGTGGGTTTGCCGATATTAATTGAGCAAGACTACTTAAAGCAAGGTTTCACCCGACCAGCTTGAGGTTAGGCTTTAATAGCGCTTCAAATCAGCGGCGATGATGTCGGGATCTGCCTTGCTCGGTTGAGCAAATGTCAAAAGTTTAGATCTGACCCTGAATTTCCTTCTGCTCAGTTTACCTGCCGTGGGGGGCGAAGAAATTTTGCGACGGCCCCGCGCTGCCTTTCCTAATCACTCGCCATGATGAATAGCGGCTGCATTTCGAAATCGGTGTAGAGTGGACGCAGGCGCTCCTTGTTATAGTACCTGTCCACGTTGACCGTTTTCTTGCTGCTGGTCACCGCTTC
>JBKPDP010000092.1:0-13869 GCA_046727935.1 Verrucomicrobiota bacterium
TAGTAGTTCTTGTCAGAGTGCTTCTTCAAAAACTCTGCAAGCTTTTCCGGTGGACACGACTCAGAGAGCGAACATCCAGCATCAAGATCCGGCAGAATCACGCGCTTGGTTGGATTAATGATCTTCGCCGTTTCGGCCATGAAATGGACACCGCAGAATAAGATCACGTCGACGTCTGTTTTCGCCGCCTGATAACTCAAACCTAACGAGTCGCCGACGAAATCGGCGACATCCTGTAACTCCGGCACCTGATAGTTATGCGCGAGAAGAACAGCATTCCGCTCCCGCTTGAGCTCCTGCAACTCTTCTGCGAGATCAACACCAGTCTGCCGTGGACTGCCAAAGTTTATGCCGGCGCTTACCATCGGCTAATATGACGGTTTCGGGCGAAAATACAAATTGAGGTGTTGTAGCCGCGCTCGCCGCGGCGAGCGCGAAAAGACTGACAAAGCCGCTGTTACAACGTCAGGGCTTTGCGCATTGCCTCGATCGGTGGTTCGCGATCGAACCAGATGGAAAACGAGAGCGCACCTTGATGTAGCAGCATCGATATTCCATTCGCGCTGCGCGCGCCGGCTTGTTCGGCCGCGCGAAGCTGAGCGGTTTTCGATGGCCCATAAACGCAATCGAAAACCATGTGATGCGGGGCGATCAAACGCCCTGGGATTGGCGCTGGATCGCTCAAATTCATTCCAAGCGGAGTGGCATTGACGATAAGATCGATGTCCGCTAGTTGCATGCGCATTGCCGATTCCTTCCACGATACTGCTTCAAGCCGCGCTGCGGGGCCAAGCACGCGCGGTTCCAAAAAAAACGGACGCAACCGCTGCGCCAGGGCATTTGCTTTTTCCAGAGTGCGATTGACTAGGACGAGGCGTTCACAATTCTCAAGCGCGCATTGCCATGCAATTGCATGTCCCGTTCCGCCCCCGGCGCCAATTATCATCACTCGGAGATCGCGCAGATCGACAGAGAATTCGCTGCGAATGGTGCGCAAGAATCCTTCGCCATCGGTATTCGAGCCGACCAGTTTCTTATCGCGAAGGCGAATTGTGTTTACGGCTCCTATGCGACTTGCCGATTCATCCGCCTCGTCGATCTGCGCGAAGCCCGCGGATTTATGTGGCACAGTCAAGTTGATTCCCACGAAATCCAGATTTCGCAAAAGGCGCAGGGCCGATCTCAATTCATTCGCCCGGATGTGAAAACGACCATATTGAGCGTCAATCCCGCAAGTGCACAGGGCAGCGTTTTGGATCTGAGGCGAGAGCGAATGCGCGACCGGATCGCCGAAAACGCCAAGGCGAACCGGCGGATCGATATCGCGCGCGATCTCTTGCCATTTTTCGAGATCGGCCAGCGTGTAACGCTCGGTAGTTTGCATGTCGTTCATGTCATCCCGAACGAAGAGAGGGACCTCCCGCAGGCAGGTGGACCATTCTTAGTTCTAGTGTGTTCTAAGCCCTGTAGGTGAGGTGCTTCGCTTCGCTCAGCATGACACGCGTGGAGGCAACTTAGCGCGGCGGCGTTAAGTGCGAAAGTTGTCGATTCGAGCGTTCACCGATAGCTTTGTTCGTTATAATGACGACTGAAACTGAAAGACCTTCGGATTTTATTCGCGATGTGGTCGCGGACGATCTTCGCGCGGGGAAATGCAAACAAATCTGCACACGTTTTCCACCCGAGCCAAACGGCTACCTGCATATCGGCCATGCGAAATCGATTTGCCTCAACTTCGGGATCGCGCGCGAGTTTGGCGGCAATTGCAACATCCGCATGGACGACACAAACCCGATAAAGGAGGAAGCGGAATATGTCGAGTCAATCATGACTG
This sequence comes from Verrucomicrobiota bacterium, assembly GCA_046727935.1. GTDB lineage: Bacteria > Verrucomicrobiota > Verrucomicrobiia > Chthoniobacterales > UBA10450 > Udaeobacter. The sequence continues at coordinate 1,835 of JBKPDP010000092.1, forward strand.
ACGTGCACTGGCTCATCGATGGTTGGGCGGACAAGCATGTCGGCGGCGCGCCGTTTTACGCATCGGATTATTTCGACCGATTCTACGAATACGCGGTTGATCTTATCCGCAAAAGCAAGGCATACGTCTGCGATATGACTCCGGAGGAAACTGACGCCTATCGCCGGCTCGGGAAGGCAAGCGCGTTTCGCGATCGATCTATTGAGGAGAATCTCGATCTATTTGCGCGAATGAAAGCAGGCGAGTTCCCGGATGGTGCGCGTACGTTGCGCGCAAAGATCGACGTAAACGCTGCGAACGTCTGGCTGCGCGATCCAGTGCTCTATCGGATCCGGCACGCATCTCATCATCGCACTGGCGATAAATGGTGCATTTATCCGATGTACGACTGGGCACACACGCTCAGCGATTACATTGAGGGCATCACGCACTCGGTTTGCACGCTGGAGTTCGAAGTACACCGGCCGCTTTACGATTGGATTCTCGACGCGCTCGAATTGCCGGAGCCGCGCCCGCATCAATATGAATTTGCGCGGCTCAATCTCACTTACTCGGTCATGAGCAAGCGGAAACTGATCCAGCTTGTGAACGAAAAGCTTGTTAGCAGCTGGGACGATCCGCGGATGCTCACTATCTCCGGGTTGCGTCGACGCGGCGTGACCGCGAGTGCCTTGCGCGCGTTGGCTTACAACATCGGCATCACGAAATATCCAAGCATGACTGACATGGCTGTGCTGGAACATACGATGCGTGACGAATTTAATCGCACCGCCGCGCGCCGGCTCGCTGTGCTGCGGCCGATTAAAGTTGTGCTGACGAATTATCCCGAGGGAAAAATCGAACAGCTCGACGCAATCAACAATCCCCAAGATCCAAATGCAGGGACGCGCAAGGTTCCATTCAGTCGCGAGCTTTACATCGAGCACGACGATTTCATGGAAACGCCGCCACCGAAATATTTTCGGCTCCGACCCGGTGGCGAAGTGCGGCTTAAGTACGCTTACATCATCAAGTGCGATGAGGTCGTGAAAGATGTGGCCGGCAACGTGACTGAACTCCGGTGCACAGTCGATCTGGGCAGCAAATCGGGCGGACCGACTGCTGGCCGCAAAGTAAAAGGAACTATACATTGGGTAAGCGTGGCACAGGCGATCGATGCGGAAGTTCGACTGTATGACCGTCTGTTCAGCGTTTCCGAACCCGACTCGAGCGGCGATTTCAAATCATTTATTAACCCAAATTCGTTGGAAGTGGTGAACGCGAAATGCGAGCCAGCCCTTGCGAGCGCGCGACCGGAAGAACGGTATCAGTTCGAGCGGCTCGGCTATTTCGCTCTCGATCCTGATTCCACACCTGATAAACAAATCTGGAATCGCACAATCACTCTAAGGGACACCTGGGCGAAAGAGGCGAAGAAATAATTCGAGTCTCATCCTGCGTCGCGCAGACGATGAAGGATCCCTCACTGGGCGATTGATCACACGAAGTACCTCGCGTGATCTTCCGACCTTGTGAGAGGTCCCTCCCCAGCTACTTGCAGCAGCACCAGATTTACCGCATTAAAGAACTTACCAAGTAGCTGGGTCGAGATGACCTGGCGTTAGAACATGGAAAGTGCGCGGTCAATGCGAGCCAGCACTTTGTCTTTTCCCAGAACTTCGAGCAGGTGATAGAGACTTGGTCCCACGTTGCTGCCGGTGACTGCGAGTCGAGTTGGATGGACGATCGCACCGGCTTTTACGCCTAGGTTTGCCGCAGTGGTTTTCAATGTGGCTTCAATTGTAGCAGCATCGAATTTCTCCAAAGCGCTCAGCGCCTCGCGAACAGCTTGGAGTCTTGGTTTGTTCTCAGCCGTGAAATGCTTGGCGACTCCTTCCGGATTGTAATCGAAATTGTCCGTGAAATAGAACCCGCAATATACAGGCAGCTCATCAAAGGTATTGATCTTGCCTTTGCACGTTTGCAGCGCGTCGCGGACATATTGTTCCGGATAGTTATCGATCTTCACACCGCTCGACTTTAGCTCCGCGATCGCGAGGTCATAAAATTCGGAGTCACTCAATTCGCGTGCGTACTCGCCGTTCAACCAATGCAGTTTGTCGGGATCGAACGTCGCAGAGCTACGCCCAATGTTTTTGAGATCAAAAATCCGGATGATTTCGTTAATACCGATCTTCTCCCGGTTGTCTTTTGGCGACCAGCCGAGCAGACAAAGATAATTTCGAACTGCCGCTGGGAGATAACTGCGCCTGATGTAATACTCCACGCGCGCGCCTTCGTCGCGTTTGCTCATCTTCGATCCGTCACGGTTTAGGATAAGCGGAATGTGCGCATAATGCGGCGGCGTTGCGCCGAGCGCGCGAAAAATCTCGATATGCTTTGGCGTGTTGGAGAGGTGGTCTTCTCCCCGGATCACGTGGGAGATTTTCATCTCCAGGTCGTCAATCACATTCACGAAATGAAAAATCCACGAGCCATCCGGACGACGGATTGTCATGTCGGGGTGCGTCGCTGGATTGCTGAGATCGAAATCGATTTTGCCGCACACGATGTCGTCCACGATCACATGCTCGCGAGGCGAACGAAATCGCAAGGCGCCCTGGTCCTCGAAGATGTGACCTGCATCCTGAAGCTTCTTGAGATAGCGCTCGTAAAGTTCCGTCCGCTCACTTTGCAAGTAAGGTCCGAACTCGCCGCCGATGTGTGGGCCTTCGTCCCAATTCAGGCCCAGCCATTGCAACCCTTCGTAAATGGCTGCCATCGCTTCCTCGGTGTTTCGCTTGATATCGGTATCTTCGATGCGCAGCACGAACTTCCCGCCGTGATGCCGCGCAAAGAGCCAGTTGAAAAGCGCAGTGCGCGCCCCGCCGATGTGCAGATAGCCGGTAGGCGAGGGGGCGAAGCGGACGCGGATATCAGAAGGCATCAACCACAGATTACACAGATTTTCACCGATATTGTAGGGGCGGTTGTCTCAGCCGATGTCCGATTGCGGCGGCGCTCGGTACAAGCGCCTCTAAAGCCTCATTCAATAAAGATCTTCCCCGAGCGACGGCGCACGTGTCGATCTTGCGCAAGATTGACCTTCGCGGTTCGGCCAGCTGGATCGAGCAGTGCGCGCACGTTGTCGATCACCTCGAACCCAACTTCAGGGATGCTTTGCGCGCGTAACCATTTCAGAATTGCACGGCGCTGGAGCGCGATGGGCAACGCGCGAAGTCTTACCACCGAAAATTCGACGTCGCTCGAATCGGGGAGCTGATTGTCGATCCAATCTTCTTCTTCGCCAGCGATCGCGGCAGCGCGCCAAATGGCAGGACGAATGTTTCGACCAAGAATCTTCTCCAAGTAAGGAATGACGCCATGGCGGATGCGATTGCGAAGGGGATTAAGATTTTTATTAGATGCGTCCTCGCGAAAGTTGATCCGGTGCTCGCGCAGATAAACGTCGATCTCTTTGCGCCAGACAGCGAGAAGCGGCCGTACAATGGCAAGGTCGACGTCATCGATCCGGCGTGTTGAAACCTCGCGCATTCCGCGCAAGCCTGCCGTCCCTGCGCCGCGAAAAAGATTGATCAAAAAGGTTTCGACCAAGTCGTCGGCGTGATGGGCGAGAAAAATCGTTTTGCATTTTCGGCGTCGTGCAGTTTGCGCAAAAAATTTGTAGCGTGCCTCGCGCGCTGCGGTTTCAATCGACATCTTGTGTTTTCTGGCCAAGGCGCGGACGTTTGCCGCGCCAAGCTCAAAATCGAGATCTGCCCTGCGTGTTCTGGGGCGAGTGCTTCGCCTTTGCGAACCCGGCAGGCGGGGCGCCTGCCCTACAAATTCTCGGTTGTAGTGCTCTACTAGCTTCCGGACAAAGCGCGCATCGGCGTCGCTTGAGCGACCGCGCAGTTGGTGATTCAAATGGCAAACAATCAAATTTCTATAGCCGGCCTCAGCTAGCCAGTGCAGTAATGCGACGGAATCGCGTCCACCGGAAACACCAACGAGATAGCGCCCATCAGGCGGAAATCTCCGCAACAAATTTGTTTTTGTTTGAATCCAATTCATGGCGACGCCGCATCCAATGTTCAAAGCAATCATGAACGATCAACAAACCTTAGACAAAAGCGGAAGCGGCTGGCGTCTTTAAAAGAAAGGATTCAAAGGCATATGAACAATGACACTACTTACGCATTGCTGGTTCACTCGGAAGAGAAGGGCCGAAGCATCATGGAAACGGCGGTTTACGCGCTCCTGGGTTTGAGCGCAATCATGTCGATCTTGCAGTTTGCTCAACAACCAGAGCGGCTGCCGTCGGCGCTGACGACACAGGCGTATGAAATTTCGCGCGTGTCGCAGCGAAGCTAATTCAGGCGTGGTTTGGAACACAGGCTTTAGCCTGTGGCCGCAGCGGGTTTTGGGGGCCGCCGGGATCGTCAGGCAAAATGCCTATGTCGCAAGCGCTTTTGGGAAGGATTTGACAATGAATGAACGTTCATTCATCTTGCCAACCTCATGTCACAACCCCAGATAGAGCCCGGCACAGATCGACGCGCCCAAATCCTTGATGCCGCTCTCGCCTGCTTCGCCAAGCGAGGTTTTCACCAAGCCAGCATGCACGATATCAGCACTGAAGCCGGGATCAGCGTCGGGCTAATCTATCGGTACTTCGAAAATAAGGAGGCCGTTATTTCCGCAATGGCAGATCGGCACAAAAAGGAAATTAGCGATATGCTCGAGCGCGCGCGGATGGCGCCGACGCTGCTCGAGTCACTTGAAATTTTGTTTACTGCCCATTGCTGCGAAAATGAACCGCGGCTTATCTCGGCATTCGTTGTCGATCTTTACGCGGAAGCGTCGCGAAATCCGCACGTCGCCAATTTGGTGCGCGACGTTTTGCAAACGGCGATGGACGGGGTGACCGACTTGATCGCGCGCGCGCCGGAAGCACAGGATGCGTCCCACGGTCTGCCGCCGAACGAATTGGCCGAGCTAATTTTTGCCGTCGCGCGAGGAATGTTGATGCTGGACGTTTTACGGCCGCAGGAGATGACGGCGGCGGAACGCCGCGCTCGGCAACTGGAAGTAACGCGCCGACTGTGGAGCTTATTGTTTAAACAGGAGAGCGAACCGACCTATGCATGACGTGGCAAAACCTTTGGTGAGAGAAGCGAAGGTGAAATCGACGCGCAAAATCGTGATTAAAGCAGTTTTGGCTGTGGTGGCGTTGTTCGCGATGATTTTTGGAATCAAGGCAATGCAGATCGCGAAGATGGTGACGACAAAAGCACCTATGCCGGTGGCAACGGTTACCAGCGCACCGGTGAAAGAACAAGATTGGGCGCCAATACTTTCATCTGTCGGATCGGTTAGTGCGATTCAGGGAGCAGTAGTCTCAACCGAACTCGGCGGAACGGTCAGCGAGATTTTGTTTCAAAACGGAGGCGTCGCCAAAAAAGGAGACGTAATCATGAAATTAGACGCCTCCCAGGAGGAAGCACTTTTGCGATCTGCGGAAGCTGAATCCGAGTTAGCGCGCGCCGACTTGGAACGGACTCGCGGCCTTGCCACACAAAAGGTCGTTTCGAAGGCTGAACTCGATGCTTCGGAATCGAAATTCAACAGGCTGAATGCCGTTGTCGATCAAATGCACTCTAGTATTCGCAAGAAAACGATTGTCGCCCCGTTTGATGGGCAGCTCGGCATTCGCCAGGTGAACGTCGGGCAAATGATAAATGCGGGTCAGCAGGTCGTGTCGTTGCAATCGCTCGACCCGGTGTATGTCGATTTTGCGTTGCCGCAGCGGGATCTCCAGAAGCTTTCACCCGGATTGGAAGCGAGAGTGCGCACCGACGCGCTCCCGGATCGAGAGTTCGTTGGCAAACTGACAGCGATCAATTCCGCGGTGGATACGGTTACGCGAAATGTGATGGTGCAAGCAACGTTTGAGAATGCAGATCACACGTTACGGCCGGGAATGTTCATTAAAATAGAAATCGTGTTGCCGGAGAAGCACAAGACGCTGGTTATCCCAGGCTCGGCGATTTCATACGCACCGTACGGCGATTCCGTTTTCGTGATCGAGAAACAGAAGGACGGGAAGACAGGAAAGGAATCGCAGATTTTGCGTCAACAGTTCGTGCGTGTGGGCGAGGCGCGTGGCGACCTCGTATCCATCACAACTGGATTGAAAGCAGGCGAGACGGTCGTGGGGACAGGTGTCTTTAAGTTGCGGAACGGTATGGCGGTCGCGATCAATAACGATCTCGCGCCGAACCCGCAGTTGAATCCGACGCCGACAGATTCGTGACGCGGCATCGACATCATTAGAATTGAAATGAAATCTTTCACAGATCTTTTCATCCGCCGGCCGGTGTTGGCGCTCGTCGTCAATTTTGTCATTCTGTTGGCTGGAGCACAGGCGATTCTTCCGGTGGTCTTCCCAACGATGAAAGGTCTTGGGGGGTTGAACGTGCGGCAATATCCCCGCAGCGACATCGCCGCCATCACGGTTAGCACCGTTTACGTTGGCGCGGATGCGGAATTGGTTCGCGGATTTATCACCACTCCACTCGAGCGCGCGATCGCTGCCGCCGATGGGATCGACTATATCCAATCGCAGAGCACCCAGGGCAACTCGCTTATCACCGCGCGCCTCAAACTGAATTACGACGCGAATAAGGCATTGTCCGATATCGCTTCAAAGGTTGATGCAATCCGGAAAGATCTGCCGCCCGAGGCAGAAATCCCCGTCATCAATATCGAATCAGCGGATTCACGTTTTGCTTCAGCCTACCTTAGTTTTACCTCCGACATTCTTCAGCCTAACGAGGTAACCGACTATCTCGTTCGCCTGGTGCAACCGCGATTGACGGCGGTAGGCGGCGTCCAAAAGGCTGACATTCTCGGCGGACGTACTTTTGCGATGCGCATCTGGATGAAGCCGGACCGAATGGCGGCGCTAAATATTAGTCCAGCGCAGGTCCGAAGCGCCCTCGCAAGGAATAATTATCTTTCCGCTGTCGGCAGTACGAAGGGGTCATTGCTCCAGGTAAACCTGACTGCCAACACCGATTTGCATACGGCGGACGACTTTAAGAAACTCGTCGTGCGCGAGGACAAAGGGAATCTTGTCAGGCTGAGCGACATCGCGGACGTCGTGCTCGGGGCGGAAGATTATAACACCGAAGTTCGCTTCTCCGGCCAGAAGGCGGTCTTCATGGGCATCTGGGTCTTGCCGAACGCCAACTCTGTGGACGTGATCAAGCGCGTTCGCGCAGAAATGGAGCAGATCCAAAAAGAATTGCCCACCGGCATGACAGGCCAAATCGCGTATGACTCGACCGCTTACATTAGTGACGCCATCCATGAAGTGGTAAAAACGTTGATCGACACGTTGCTCATCGTGATGGTCGTGATCTTTTTGTTCCTCGGGTCGTTCCGGTCGGTCATTGTCCCAGTAGTAGCGATTCCGATCTCGCTTATTGGCGCACTGTTCCTGATGCAGGCATTTGGTTTCACGCTGAATCTATTGACGCTCCTTGCGATCGTGCTTTCGGTCGGGTTGGTGGTGGATGACGCCATCGTCGTCGTCGAAAATGTCGAACGACACATTCGCGATGGCTCATCACGCATGAACGCTGCGTTAAAGGGCGCACGCGAGCTGGTCGGACCGATCATCGCGATGACGATTACTCTGGCCGCAGTCTATACTCCGATAGCGCTCCAAGGCGGTTTGACTGGGGCGCTCTTCCGTGAATTTGCGTTGACGCTCGCCGGTGCCGTTTTCATCTCGGGTGTGGTTGCGTTGACGCTGTCGCCCATGATGTCGGCGCATCTGCTGCGCGCCGAGCACGTGGATAAAGGATTTACCGCCATTGTTAACCGCACCTTCGATCGGTTCCGCGATTGGTATGGGGCACATTTAGACCGCACGCTTGCGGCGCGGCCGGCTGTATATGTGGTGTGGGGCGGCATCTCAGCCCTCGCGATCATTATGGCGCTCCTGATTCCAACACTCGCGTCGAAGGAATTAGCGCCGACGGAGGATCAAGGCGTGATTTTCGGGATCGTGACGGCGCCAGCGAACGCGACGATCGACGACACAATTCGTTATGCCGACGCTGCTGGAAAGATCTTCAACGACATTCCGGATACGCGATTCACATTTCAAATTACGAATCCTGACCAGGGGTTCGGCGGAATGGTGTTGAAACCGTGGGGCACCCGGAAAACGCCGACAAAAAATTATCTGCCGATCGTGCAACAACAGCTCGGCGCGATTCCCGGCATCCAGATGTTTCCGGTAATGCCGTCTGCTCTTCCGGGCAGCGACAGCTTCCCCGTGACTTTCGTCATCACTTCCACAGCCGACCCGGAACGGATACTTGAGTTCGCCCAACAGCTTCAGACGAAAGCGATGCAAGCCGGCGTTTTTCGGTTTGCGGATATCGACACCAAAATCGACCAGCCGCAATCGGAGATCGTTTTCGATCACGACAAAGTCGCTTCGCTCGGACTCGATATGCAGCAGGTGGGCGCCGACATGTCGGCGGCGATCGGCGGCAACTTCGTTAATCGCTTTAACATCGCCGGTCGTAGCTACAAAGTTATCCCGCAGGTGAAACGCGTTGATCGTTTGAATCCTGAACAGCTCGAGAGCATTTACGTTACTGGGCCGAACAACCAGCTAGTGCCGCTGAGCACAGTAGCGTCCATTCGCCACAAAACGGTCGCGCGTTCGCTCAATCGCATGCAACAGCTGAACGCCGTGACGATTAGCGGAGTCCCGACGCGATCACTCGATGCAGCGCTAAAATTTCTCGAAGACGAGGCGCGCAAGATTTTACCAAAAGGATATGTGCTCGATTATACGGGCGAATCGCGCCAGTTACGCACCGAGGGAGATAAGTTCACGGCCGTCTTCATGCTGGCGATCGTCCTGATCTTTCTTGTCCTGGCGGCGCAATTCAACAGCTTCCGCGACCCATTCATCATTCTCTTGGGCTCAGTGCCACTGGCCATGTTCGGTGCGCTGCTGTTCGCTTTCCTGAAAATGCCGTTTGGCAAATTCTTTACCGAAGGCTGGACAACGACTCTCAACATTTATTCCCAAGTTGGATTGGTCACATTGGTGGGTCTTGTTTCGAAGAACGGGATCTTGATCGTGCAGTTTGCCAATGAACTGCAACGTCAAGGCCTGGCTAAACTTGCTGCGGTTGCACAGGCGGCGCGCATTCGTTTGCGACCGATAATGATGACCAGCGTAGCAACTGTCGCAGGTCACTTTCCGCTCACGCTGGTGAGCGGCGCGGGCGCGGCGGCGCGAAACTCAATCGGTCTTGTGCTTGTTGGCGGTATGACGATCGGAACGATCTTCACCTTGTTTATCGTGCCGTCCCTTTACATGCTCATCGCTAAGGAGCATCACGAGAAATCATTGGCGGAAGCTGAAGAAGAACCTGCCGCGGAAGATATCGATCTTACGCCGGAATACGCGCCAGCGTTCGCGCCAGATGGGAATGGCAACGGCTGGAAACAAGGATGAGCTAACTCGCGACGGGACGAGTCCGTCCGACCGGCGGACCGGAAACTGGAGCGCGCGCAACGGTTGAACTGGTTATTAGCAAATTCGATTGCGCAAGTGGGCTCCGATTGAGCGTGACGTTTTATACAAGTCGCCCCGCGTGTACTAAGCACGCGGGGCACCCATTCAGCCTTTAGGCGGCTCGCTGTTGGCGAGAGGGTTGTGGTACCGCGCCAAACTCAAGAACATCCTCGGAGATCTTAGTGATCGCCCAGGGTTCCGGAGTAGTCTGCAGGAGCACATTGGCTTCCATGATCTTGCGCCCGACTGGTCGCAACGATTTAATGGAGAAGCCTTCCGCTGCCGTCACAATGTAGCCTTGGCCACCTTGCTGGCAAAAGAATGTGCCGTTCTCTCCGCGCAACGCCTCTGCCAAGTCCGGATGCTGAACTGTCGCATTTATCGGTAGTTTCGTTTGCATCTATGAAGCGTCGCGCAATACTGGATAATCGCCAGGTAACTTAGGTTGCCTTTTTTAACCGCCTGATTATCAAACGTGGCGGGAGAGCGCAGCCTAGCGCTGGCGCAAAAGAACGGCGATTGCGCAAGGAGGAGCCGCGAAATGAAGCGAATCTCCAAGGGTGGCACGAGGAGCGAACCGGTGATCGATCCGTCACTGGAAAAGCCTTTGCTGTATCTGCACGCGGCTATGAATGTCGATTCGTTCTGGAAAGCCATTCAGCACTTGCTCTCCGCCGCGATGCCAAATCGCTTGATCGGTCTCATGCTTCAGCCCAATCCAATTTTGCCAATGATCGCGAGATGGACATCGCCCATGCGTGATGGTTTTTTCGCCGTGGAGCCGCTCAAGAATTATGTCGCCGGGCAACCTCGTCAACGGTTTGTTCGGCTTACCGATCTTTTTTCAAATCGAAGCAGTCTGATGAAATCGGCCTTCTATCGCCGTTACATGGCGCCCCAAAAATGCGCGCACGGCGTCTGCCTCTTGTTCTGGCAAGGTCATAGACACATTTGTGCGATTGCAATTATGCGCACGGCGACGCAGGGCGATCTCGCGTCCGCGGAAATGAAATTGCTCCGGCGGCTTTACCCGCAGTTTCTCACTGCCCTTTGCCGGCTCAGATCGCTAGAGCGCGAACATTCATTGCGAATGGATCTTGAAGACTTCCTGAGCCGGCTGCCATTGCCAACGATCCTCTTGCGATGGAACTTGAAGCCGATTTATCAAAACCGCGCCGCTCGTGATTTTTGCACGGTTTGGGAAAAAGGATCCGAGGAAGCGCAACTGACGAAAGCGACGTCACCGGTTCCGTCCGAGATTTTGGATCGATGCCGTCTCCTCAAACAACAATGGGCGCACGCGCAACGTCCCATTGCGCCACAAACAGGTTTCAAAGAAGAACGGGTGCATCATCCGCGATCGCCGCATTTGCGAGCGACGCTCCATCTAAAACAAATCAGTTCAGCCGGCGTGGCGCAGCCGCATTTTCTTATCGAGTGCGAAGATCTGCGGCGTCACGCTGCTCCATCTACCGGACAGGCGAGCGCTCGGTTGCCGCATCTCGCCCGACTCACCCGGCGCGAACAGGAAGTTGCGCGACTTGTTTGCGAAGGGCGCAGTAACCAGGAGATCGCTGATGAGGCTTGGTTGAGTTTGGCGATGGTGAAAAAGCACCTCCACGCAATCTTCCGCAAACTCGAAGTCACCAGCCGCAGCCGACTCATTGCGCTGATGCGCTGAATCACGAGCGCGTGATTTGCTCAGCTCGCGTTCTGCGCTAAAATCCGCAATCCGAAATCTGATCTGTGACATCTGACTTCTGAAGTTGTTCCCGTAGTTCAACGGAATAGAACGGAGGTTTCCTAAGGCAAAAACGACACTTTTGCAGGAATTCGCTGATGTCATCAGCCGTCCTCAAACCGCTGCATTTAAACGTCTTGAGTCACTGTCACGATCATCACGGGTAATCAGCAATCTGCCCATTTTTACCCTGCAGGGTGACACAACGGGTGACACAAATTTTTTCTTTTCGACGGCGACGAATAGGAACAATCTTCAATTGGCAGAGTGTTTTCTTTTCGGGAGGCTGAAGTAGCTCAGAACCAAAATACCAACATGAAAACCAAACCAATCTTTCTCGCTCTCGCAGGCACACTAGCGACCACGGTCCAGCGCGAAGTACGGCAAGAAATCGTTTGCAACCTGCTATCCCCTGGAAACCCGAGCTGACCAGCTTCAATGAGCGACGATCCAATAGAAGCTTTGCCTCCGCAGGGCAGGAGCTTGCGAATTTTGGTCGTCGAAGATCACGCCAACACGTTGAGAGTATTGGCCCGCTTGCTCGATCATTTCGGCATGAACATCCGATCGCTTTTTGTTTGCAGCGCCCTCCTTCTGTTCGCGAGCGTCGCTTACGGTGCCGGCTCTTATCAGCGCACGAGAGACGGAAAAACGCTCGTCTGGAATGATTCACCTAAACGTGGCGAGGAGGCAACGTGGTCC
>JBKPDP010000093.1:0-9650 GCA_046727935.1 Verrucomicrobiota bacterium
TAAAAAAGCGCGAAAAGCGCGGTCTGGGATGGCCGTTGGAGCAAAGGGTAGCGCAAAAATACGAATCCTGGTGTTGGATGAGCGTCCGCTTCTTCGTGAGGGCGTTATTAACCTTATTAATCGACAGGTCGACATGGTCGTCTGTGGCGACGCCGGCAGCATCCCCTCTGGGCAGATTGCCATTACGGGATGCAAGCCTGACTTGCTCTTGCTTGATTTGCGGCTGGGCGGTGGCGACGCGTTGGAATTTATTAAGGCGCTCAAGGCGCAAAACCCCGAACTACTGATCCTGGCATTTTCGCAGTTTGAGGAAACGATTTTCGCCGAGCGGGTGCTGCGCGCCGGCGCCAACGGTTATTTGATGAACAACGCAAGCGGCGAAGAGCTGCTGAGGACCACGCGCGATATTCTGCGGGCAGGATATATGTGAGCCGGAAAGTCGCCATGCTGGCCTTCCAAAAATCGCTCCAAACGCCGCGACAAAGCCGCTCCCAAGGAAAGCTCACCGCCATCGAAAATCTATCAGACCGCGAGATGCATGTTTTCCAGTTGCTCGGTTCGAGTCTCGGCACAAAAAAGATTGCCGAAGCCTTGAATCGGAGCGTGAAGACGATCGAGAGCCATCGCGAAAACATCAAGCGCAAACTCGGTTTGCGCAGCGGCACCGAGCTGACCGAGCGGGCGACAACATGGATGATGGAGAACTTCCGGCGGCAGCAGAAGGACGCGGTCCCCGCGATCGGGAAAATGAGTGCTTCCCCTGATGGTCAACATGCAGTGACTGGATAGGATTGCACGCGATTCACGCCCATCTACGCAAGCGGACGTGATCGCCAGACAACCTTTCTCAGGACTAAACCATTCCATTCCGCTCACGCCGACCGGTGCGGCGAGCCGTTTGCAAGATGAAAACCGTGTAATTCCCTAGGGGAAGATACGCTCCCTTTTAGGGGGCGATCTTCCTGAAAATGAGGGCCTTGCCCCGATATCCAACGCGGGTTGGATGCGATAGCTTTGTATCCAGTTTGCCGCTTGGCTCACGAAGAACCAACGGTAAAAAACCAAACAAAAATCAATAAGAAATAATAATCAGAAGTAACCAATGAAAAAATTAAGTATTCTCACTGTTTCCATGCTAGCCCTCGTAGGCTTCCTGGCCACCACCGTACGGGCAGACAGCCCCCACTTCCTCAGATGTAGCGCAAGCGGCGTTAACTCTGATGGCACCTTGAATGTGTGTTTCAAGATAGCGGGACTCGGTGCAAATCAGACCCTTACGGTAACGGCTTCAGCCACTGCTGACGCTGTCTACGCCTGCAAGAACAATGGGCAAGAATGCCCCAATGCAGCCAATAAAGTGCACGTGCAGTCTAACGTCTCTGCGTCCGGCGACTTTACCTCCGGTAAGAACGGCCAGATTACAGCTTGTCTCACGGTAGATCCGCCGCCCACTACTTTAACGTGCCCTCCCGGCCAAGAGCTGGTATTGGTTTCGGTCAGTTACACGAACGTTTCGGTATCAGCACCGGGGGCGGGCGATTGTATCCCCTCTCCTGGAACCTTTGCGGCGAACTTCTTCCCGCAGTGTCCGTAACCGCGCACCGGCGATTCGAATTAATTAACCGTCGAAAAGCCGCCACGTTTCACCGCGTGGCGGCTTTTCTTTTGCTCGAAATTGCAAACCGTGATCGCTATGGTTCTTTGAAAATCGCCCGCGTTTTCCGCGTCTGGATCACATTGGCAGCTTCATCGTAAACGTGAATCACAGCATCATGTGATCCGGCCGCAGCTGGGACACGTCCACAGAGGATTGGTCTGGCAAAGAAGAATCCCCGAATGGATTTCGATTCAGAATTTTTTTCTGTCGGTATAGTCATCGAGACGGCTTTGTGTGTGGAGGGGCCTATGCTGCCAGCAGACGGGGTTTCTTTTCAACCCATGCAATTCTGCTGTCTTGCAACTTTGCAGGCTTGATGCAGCCGCCGTGCACTCCCGCTCCCCTGCCTACCCGACAACACGATTTCAAGATCTCACGGCGACAGGGGGTTCAGGGATTCAGAGATTGTGCAGTCAATGGCCGATGTACAAAAACGTCGGAAGTCTCCGCCCACTCAAGTTGCATAGCCATGGGTTGCACGTTTCATTACTTGCATGGAAACGAGCCTTGCCGACTCATCATCAGAAACCATTCGCGAAGAAGTCCGGCGGCGTTATGGGGCAACTGCTCGAGGAGAATCATCTTCGTGCGGTGAGGAGTGCTGCACTTCCACGAGTGCGGATACGCTCGGTTACTCAGCCGAAGAATCAGCCATCGCGCCGGAAGCTGCGAACCTCGGGCTTGGCTGCGGAAATCCGTTGGCGATCGCGTCGCTTCGAGAAGGTCAAGTGGTCCTCGATTTAGGATCAGGCGCTGGATTCGACTGCTTCCTTGCTGCTCGCGCAGTAGGACTAACGGGTAAGGTCATTGGTGTCGATATGACGCACGAGATGCTGAGCAAAGCACGCGAAAATGCACAGAAGAACGGATTCACAAACGTTGAGTTCCGGCTGGGTGAGATCGAAGCGCTACCAGTGGCGGACAACAGCATCGATGTAATCATCTCCAACTGCGTAATCAATCTCTCTCCTGAGAAGCAGCGGGTGTTCAACGAAGCCGTTCGCGTGCTGAAATCGGGTGGACGGCTCGCTGTTGCCGACATGGTTGCGACCGCACCGCTTCCCGACGAAATCAAAGCCGATTGGGCTGCTTACACTGGGTGTATGGCCGGTGCTTCGCAGATCACCGACCTTGAGAACATGCTTCAAGCGTCAGGTTTCAAAGATATTAAGATTGCGCCAAAGGATTCGTCACGGTCGTTCATCCGAGAATGGCTTCCCGATAAACGGATCGAAGATTATCTGCTTTCCGCAACGATCGAAGCCGTGAAACATTCATCCCGCGTCGCAGGAGGTAATTAATTGAGATATCTTCTGTTAAGTCTACTCGCGGCTGCCTTACTGTTCGCACAAACTGGATTTGCTTATACCGCTAGAAGAGTGGTGTGCTCGCAAACCGGCAAGGAAGTTAGGGAGTCGTGCTGTTGCAGTGTGAAGAATGGTAAGTTTGTCTGCAAATGGACGAACAAATCAGTTGAGAAATGTTGCTGCGAATCACGCTCCGGTTAGAGATCGTAATGAATGATCTTGTCCGCCGGTACTTCGCGACAGGCTGATGCCCGCAGGGGTCGCAGACTGGAATATTTCACGCTCGGCTGGAATCTCACTGAAGCGGTCGTTGGTATTGGCGCGGGTCTCGTGGCTGGCAGTATCGCGCTAATTGGTTTCGGCGTGGACTCAATTATCGAGAGTCTGTCCGGCGCAAGTCTGTTGTGGCGATTGCAATCTCACGAATCGGACGAGCGGCGTGAGCAGATTGCTCTAAAACTGGTCGGCACAAGTTTCTTCGTACTGGCGGCGTACGTTGCGGCGGATGCTGCCAAAACGCTTATTCAGCGAGAGCCACCGGACGCGAGTATTGTGGGCGTGTGTCTTGCGGCGGTCTCGCTCGTCGTTATGCCGCTTCTTGCTCGCGCAAAACGTTGCGTAGCAGCACGATTGAACAGCCGTGCGCTTGTGGCGGACTCACGGCAAACCGATCTATGCGCATACTTATCAGGCATCCTATTTATTGGACTCACTTTCAACGCTCTGTTTGGATGGTGGTGGGCAGATTCGATAGCTGCGATCCTCATGGTTCCAATCATCACGCGCGAAGGCGTTGAAGCGTTTAAGGGCGATGCTTGTGACACTTGCCGCTAGTTGAACAGCACTTTGTTATTGCCGCGCGGAAAGCAAAAGAGATACATGGACAGGATTCTTTCGACCTTGATTCTATGAAGAAGTGCTGTGCAGAAGTTATCGGCACGTTCGCACTGGTCTTTGCGGGCACTGGCGCAATCATGATGAGTCAGAAGCCGCAGGTTGTCCGATCTTCGCGGGCGTGACAAAGCGATTGCATTGGAGTTTTCCCGATCCTTCCAAGCTAACGGGCACTTGCGAGCAACGGCTTGAAGGCACACGCAAAATTCGCGACGACATCCGATCTCGCATTGAAATCTGGTGTGACGGAATGTGTGCTGTTGATGCGTGAAGTATTGGGAGTCGGTCTCTTTTGATTCCCTGCAACCCTGCTGTCCTGCAATTTTGCAGGCTTGATGCAGCCGCCGTGCATCACTGCTCCCCCGCTAGCCGACAACACGATTTCAGTGGTCTTAGGGCAATAGGGATTCAGGCTTAGGGTTGCAAAGATTGGCCAATGGATTGGCAATCTCGTGCTGACACGATAGGCTGCGGCAGGACAAAGAGGCAGCCAAATCTATCCTAGCACGACGGGTTGCTTCGCCTCCTCAACAAGTTTCTCAAAACGCGGGTCGCCGCGTAGCGGATCCCAAAACGGAAGCAGCTTCAACTGGCCGTAGCTCAGGTTGCTCGGGCGGCGGATGGCGATGGCAAGCTGTTCGCAGGCGAGATCCTTGTCGCCAACCCATGCGGCGATCATCGCCAAATACTTGACCATGAGGATGCCACCAAGCGCATCTTTTTCTACGGGAAGGAGCTCGACTGCGCGCCGGCCTTTGCACACAGCATCCTCTTTCCGGCCCAGACCAGCCTCGATCAAACCAAGCACGCATAACGCCGGGCCGTAATTTGGTTGCGCTTGGATAATCTTCTCTTGCTCCACTCGTGCAGCGGTAAACGCCGTCCTTGCCGTGGCATCTTCTTTTGTCATACGAGCGATAAGGCCTTCTGCAAATGGACGATTGAAAAAGACATTCTCGGGGGGACCCAAGTTGATTGGATTCTCGCCAACCGCGATTAAGGCATCTTTTGCGGCGGCGCCGTCGCGTTCGGCGAGTGCGCAAATAATCCAATAATTGGCGATACTCGGCATGGCTTCGGGATTCGTTGCCCGGATCGACTCAATCATTTCATGCAACAGTCGAGTATTGGCGCTCGAATCGAGCTCTGCGAACGCGCGCAGTGCTTTCGTAAAGGGATCATTGGGCTCGAAGGCCAATACGCGGGTCAAAACCGATTCTTCCTGCCGATAGCGCCGAAGAAACCCGTAACTCAGTGCATGCTGCTGTAGTCTTATAACGTTGCGCGGGTCGAGTTCAGTGGCACGCTCGAAATCTCGTATGGATTCTTCCCACTGCCCCTGCCGCCTTTCGATGTACCCTTTCAACTCGATAACCGACGAATCCCCCGGGATACTTTGGCGGGCGATCTTCACCTCAGCCAGAGCCCCTTCATAGTCAAGATATCCGAAATAGAGGCGGGCACGCGCAAGATGCGTTTCACCAGCATCCGGGCGCAGGCGAGCAGCTGCTTGGACTGCTGCTTCCGCTTGCGCGAGGCGCGCCGGAGTATGATCGTAGCCAATTAAGTAAAGCGCTTCATGGGCCCAGGCGAGTTGGCAATACGCATCGAAAAATGATGGATCACGCGCCACAGCTTGGTTCAACAGATCGGCCGCCTGTAGTAAATCCGCTCGCCCGGCACCGCCCTTGCCGAACGACGCTACAAAAGGATTCTTAGCGCGCGCGTAGAGATCGAATGCGGTGATATCGCTCGTCGGAGGACGTTCGATTGCGTTCCTTTCAGCTGGCGAAAGTTTCGCCTGTAACTGGTCGGCAATCGTCTTTGCGATCTCGCTTTGGATCGCGAACACGTCCGCGAGATCGCGGTCATAAGTCTGCGCCCATAACAGCCGATCGTTGCGCGCATCGACCAACTGCGCGTTGACGCGCACGCGATTGCCGGAGCGCTGAACGCTTCCTTCCAGCACATGCGCTACGCCAAGTTGCTGGGCGATCTCCTGCAAATTGCGGGCTACCCCGCTTTTATAATGCATCACCGAGGCCCGGCTGATCACTTTGAGATCGGCGATCCTCGTTAGGTCGGTTAGAATTTCGTCCTGCATGCCATCGGCAAAAAATTCGTTTGCCTTCTCTTCACTCAAATTTTCAAACGGCAGGACGGCGATGCTTTTCTCACGCACTGGGGGAATGTCTTCCCAAACAATCCTTGGCTGGGCAGCGACTTGCCGTTTTAGCAGTCTCTCAGGTGGCTGCGGGTTTCCTAATTCTGGCGTGTAAAGATTAACAATGCCGAGCCTTGCACCGTATTTGACCTCGATCTCGCCAAGGTGATGCAGATGTGGGCGCCAAAGGCTGTCCTGTCCAAGATCATGGGCTACGCGTTCTGACAGAAGAATATGCCCGGCATCTCCGCAATCCATTATGCGCTTCGCAGTGTTAATTCCCGTGCCGGCCACATTGATTCTCTCGTTTACGTCTTTCATTTGATCGACAGGACCGCTATGCACGCCCATGCGCAGGGGCAAGCTTGGATGCGTTTTTAGTGCCCGGGCAATTTCCATCGCGCATTGCACGGGCTCCTCCGGCGTCCGGAAGAAAACGAGCGCCATCCCATCGCCCACCGGAATCCGAATGAGTTTACCCGCGGCCTCACTCTTACGGAACTGCGGGGTTTTCCGCACAACCTGATTGAGTTCTTGGACTAGTTCTCGTTGTTCGTTGACCAGCAGCTTTGAGTAGCCGACAACGTCGATGAACAAGACGTGCGCAATCTCCAAGTGACGTTCGGACTGGCGCGTAGCGGCCATAGCTTTCGCGGCTTCGCATCACCATAATACAACTTCAAGACAGTTACCAGCCATCGAGATCAACGTTGCCCGCTTCGTCGCGAACGCGAATACGGCGTCGTGTGAGCGGCTGTAAAACCTTGCGTAGCCGGTTACATCTGGCTCGGCGTAGAGGACGCACGGGTTTGCTCCGGCAAAACCGAATCAATAAAATTTCTCGCTTAGCGAAAAGTCATGGGGGTGGCTTTTGCCCGGTAGAACTAGCAGGGTCTCTTTTGATTCACTGCAACATTGCAACACTGCTGTTCTGTAAATCGCGTTGCTGGAATCCCGGTCGTTCTTCGTTCCCCTGACGTACTGCTACGTCGCACAACACGATTTCAAAGGTCTCAAGGCGACAGAGGCTCGGGGTTCAGGGATTCAAAGACTAGTAGAAGGACCCCAGAGCACTACCACTTTTTCAATTCGCTATTTATAGACCGTTTCCGGCTCGGGTTCGGAAATGAGTTTTTGAAAATCTGGATCATTCCGGATTGGATCCCAGACGGGGTCGATTTTCAAACGCGCAATGGAAACGAATTGACCGGCAGGAGCTGTGATCAGTTGGCGAAGTATTTTTACAGCTTCATCAGGCTTGCCCGTGCGCGCTTCGATTTCAGCTAGTCCGGCAAGAAGATACGGGCCGGCAAGCGCATCTTTTTCGATTGGCAGTGAATCTGCGGCTTGTCGTGCAACGCGGAGTGCGTCGGCGTTACGGCCGAGGCAAACGTAAATCCAAGCCAAGGCGGTCAACGAATTTCGGTCTTCCGGCCGCTCGGCCAAACGGGCTTCGAGCAAAGCGCCTGTCTGCTCACATTCCGATTTTACCGCCGCAGTCTGACCAGCAAGTACTTGAATTCCGACCCGCGCTATTAGTTGGTGCAAACGCGCTTCCGGAAGATTAGTCGGCAGCGTGCCCCAAGCCTTAAGAGCATCACCGAAATGTTTTTCGAACACGTCGAGGTATACGCGCTCGTCGACCATTGCCGCGACACCCCCCCAATTGGAAGGGCCGATTAGTTTGCTGTCCGCCGGCACTCCCTCGAAGGCCCTTCTGGCGCGCTGGATATCGCTGGTGCTGTTAATATAGGTTCGGGCGAGGAACAGGGCGGCTAGTGCATTATGCGGATCGAGAGCGAGAGCACGGGTAAGCACGTGTTCAGCGTCACTCCAACGGCGAAGAATATCGTAGGTCGCACCGATCTCGGCGGGAATCCCAGAATCGCGCGGATCGAGCTCCGCCGCCCGGTCGAATTCAGCAAGCGCCCGTTGCCATTCACCGCGGCGGCGATGAATCGCAGCGCGGAAATTCCAACTAAGGGAGCTGCTCGGCTGGAGTTCGGTGACCCGGTCGAGCTCTTTCAACCCAGCGTCGTAGTCGCGATGGCCCCAGTAATAAAACAGCGCTAGCGCCAGATGCGCATCGGGTAGGGCTGGCGCAATTGCTAATGCGCGGTCGATGTTAGACTTTACCTCTGCCAGCTGCGCCGAACTCAGATTACTGACAAACCAATGCCGAAATAACTCGCTCTGAGCGAGTCGCGCATAGGCAAGCGCGAAATTCGGATCCCGCGCCAGCGCTTGCCGATAAAACATTGCAGCGCGATCAACGAGGTCGGCGTCGAGTACATTTTCCCCTTGGTGTTCCTCGTATTCAGCCTTTAGGAACAGATCATAAGCTTCCGTATCACGCGTGGGAGCTGTGGCCAGAGCATCGGACTGGCTCGGAGAAAGCTTCGCCCGCAATGTGTCGGCAATCTCCTGCGCGACCTCACTTTCGACCGCGAAAACATCCTTTAAGTCACGATCGTAACTCTTAGCCCATAAATGCGTGTCGATGTGCGCGTCGAGCAGTTGAACGTTTACCCGCACTTTGTCTCCAGCCTTTTGAACGCTGCCTTCGAGGATATTGGCCACTCCAAGCTCGCGGGCCACTGTCTTCAAGTCTGCCGGCGTGCTTTTGTATTTGGCTGTCGATTTTCGCGAGATAACCTTCAGGTCGCCGATGCCAGCGAGTTTGGTCAGGATCTCATCCTGAATACCGTCGGAGAAGTAGGCGTTGTCAGGATCACGACTCAGATTGTCGAATGGTAGAACTGCGATGCTTTTCTCCAGAGATGAAGAAACTGCGGGTGAAACCTTGGGATGAAGGCGTTGGAAAACGAGAATCGCAATGACGAGCAGCAGGACCGCGATGATAAAAAAATCAAGTTTGCGACCGGTCTTGCGCCTAATCGATTTGTTAAGATCGACATCTTCCGTTCGCTTGATCCCTTCCGGCGTCAGTTCAAAAGCCCAGGCCACGATCAGCGCAATTGGAAAACCAATTATGAGGAGCAACACCACTAGGCGCACTCCCCAACTCGGGATATCGAAGAACGGAAAAATCTGGCTCGCGACCTGCATCAGCAGCCATGCGACGACTGCGTAGGCGATCGCAACTTTGTAAACGTTGCGCCGCTTCAGTTCGCCGAAGAGTTTCCTTGCGTTCACTGTGCGCACCTTTACCAAGCGCTCGTCACGGCAGCATTCTACCTTTATGCACCCGACTTGAAAAGCGCGTGTAACAAGCGGTCTCCTATGGGAGGTCCCCGCGGTGCCAATTCGACGCCTTTGCAAAATTGATTAGACTATAAATGCAAAATGAACTCTTGTTCATTGTCGATCGTAGCCTCGATCGTAGCGACCTGCGCTTTTGCTCAGCAGCCCATAGAAAACATCGCGGAGAGCGAGCTGCCTTCGTTACTCGCCGTCTACAAAGACGTTCATAGTCATCCGGAGTTATCGGCGCATGAAGAGCGGACATCGGCAATCATCGCCAAGGAACTGCGTGCCGCTGGTTGCGAGGTCACGGACCACTTCGGCAAGTACGACAAGCCAAACCTCAAAGGTTACGGCGTAATCGGTTTGATGAAAAATGGCGAAGGTCCAAAGGTTCTCGTCCGCACGGACATGGATGCGTTGC
>JBKPDP010000094.1:0-9695 GCA_046727935.1 Verrucomicrobiota bacterium
TCCGGCACGCGCTGCTCGGTGAGATTCTCGCCGGGCTTGGTGAGAAGGAAGCGGCCATCGCTGAGGGTAAACGCGCGGTCGACCTTCTGCCCGAATCTCAGGATGCTCTCTCTGGACCAAAAGCTACGCTTGAGCTCGCCAAGATTTACACGTGGACAAGTGAAACCGATCAGGCGCTTCAACTCCTCGAGCATTCGCTGAGTACGCCCAGTGGAATCACAGTTCCCCTTCTGAAACTCGATCCGATCTGGGACCCGTTACGAAGCGATCCGCGCTTTCAGGCTTTGATCGAGAGGCACGACGCGAAAGCTTAGCGTCGGCTTCTCTTCTTCATTGTCGACAACACCCATCGTCGCGAATGGCCGAGAAAAATTCGCGAAGCGAATGACGACCATGTGAAATGAACGGTACTCCTCATTTTGGTGTCAATATAGTCGCCGTTCGTTTATGGTCTCGACCGACAAATCTGTAGCCATGACGGGCTTCTTCGAAGAAGTGAAACGGCGCAAGGTGTACCGGGTCGCGGCAGCCTACATCATCGCTGCTGGCGGGATCATACAATTGGCCTCAGCCGCCCTTCCGGCCTGGGAATTGCCAAACTAGGCGCTGCGCTTGGTTATCGTCGTGTTGCTCCTCGGCTTTCCGATCGCGCTCATGCTTGCCTGGGCGTACGACATCACTGCGCAAGGCGTTTGCGCAACGCCCATGACGGCGGTGCCCGGATCGCATCGTCGCCGGAACATAATCATGCTCGTGGCAACCGGCGTGATCATTTCCGCTGCCGCCGGGTTCTTTCTGCTGCCTCGGGTCTCGGCGCACAAGGTCGACAAGTCGATTGCCGTGCTGCCGTTTGAAAATCTCAGCGATGACAAGGAGAACGCCTATTTTACCGACGGCATTCAGGACGACGTGCTTACCAACTTGTCGAAGATCGGCGACCTGAAGGTGATTTCACGTACATCGGTCATGCCATATCGACGGAAAACATCCAACTTCGCGAAATCGGAAAAGCGCTCGGTGTTGGTAGCATTCTGGAAGGCAGCGTTCGCCGCGTCGGCAATCGAGTACGCGTGAACGATCGATAATTTCTCGGCTGAAATCGAGGTGCTTCACAGGTGGCGCTTGTTCCGGGCGAATTAATTTGCTCGCGTACAAACAAGCAATCGCTCAAAAAGTACGCTGGAATGAGAACCAACATCTTGAACAAGCAAATAATCACCATCGCGACAGTGTCATTTCTGGGGCTTGCGGCTGTTCAAATCGCGCTCGCGAAGAAACCAGCGGCGGGCGGCGCGAACCACATGCAGCGCGGTATCGAGCTCGCCCAACAAAAGCATTTCGATGCCGCGGTTGCCGAATTTACCAAGGCGATTGAAGCAAACCCCAAAGATCCTCGCGGCTATGCAAACCGCGGCACGGCGTATCGCCAAGCGGCGCGGGCTGCTGTGGCGGCGGGAGATTCAGAAGGCGCATCGACCAGATATCAGTCTGCGGTGGCGGATTTTTCAAAATACATTGAACTCGCGCCGAAAGATGCGTCCGCTTATCTGGAACGCGGCCAGACCGAATTCGAGCTGAAACAGTACGACCCGGCCGTAAATGATTTAAACAAGGCGCTGGAACTGAAACCGGATAACGTATTAGCCTTGAAGTTTCGCGGTGCCGCCGAGATTGGTTTGGCTCAATGGGATAAAGCGATAGCAGATCTTACGCCTGCGATTCAAAAGGACCCAAACGATGCCATTAGCTACGATCGCCGCGCGTGGGCGTATCGGAACTTGAAAAACTACGAAGCGGCCATTGCCGATTACACATATCTGCTCAGCAAAAACCCGAACGACACAGGCGCCTTGACCAAGCGCGGTTACACCTACAGCCTGATGCTGCAGTATGAGAACGCGATCGCTGATTATCAGGCCGCGCTAAAGCTAAACCCGCAGGACAACGATACCTTCCAGCGCTTGCAATATGCGCAGTCGATGCTGGCGAAAAAGAATGCATCACCTCCACCGACTCCTTCGCCCACGCCCAGTCCGACGCCGGAAAAGCCCAGTCTGATCACTCCTCTTAACATCGGAATCGCGATCGCGGCGTTGCTCATCATCGCGGTCATCGTACGATTACTCACACGAGGAAAACCCGAAGAGACCAGCAGCATTATCCGCTGAAGCGCGTATGCTGTAGTGTACGCTGTCCTGAGAGTACTTGCCTTTTCTCGCCGCAGCTCGCATGCGCTGCGGACAGCGCGCCTAGAACCTTCATCAGGTGCCGGCCTAATGAACGATGCTAGTGAACGTCGCCTCGCCTGCGGCGTCGCATTGGGAACATCGGCCGCAGCAGCTGACGGTGAAGGCAGCGGCTGAAACTTTACTCCCAATTCCTCGAGCCAGCGGATGGTATCGCCGATTTGTCCACGAACGCACGAACGATCCGGGGATTGATCTTCCAGTTGGCAAAACTCATCGCGCTCTTAAAATATTTGTCCCGCGGCGCATCAATACCCTTGCCTTCTTTGCACTGGGCTTTCAGCGGCGAAAGGCCCGCCGCCCATCGCCGAATTTCCAGTCGCAGAACTTCGCTTTTCCAGAACGACGATGTTCCTGCAGCCGTTCTCGGTCGCAGCAAGCGCGGCGCAAAGTCCGGCCCCGGCGCCGAGAACAACGAGATCGGCTTCGGAATCTACGTCACCAGCTCTAGCGTTCATGTCCTTCTCTGAATCCATTTAAGCCGTCAGTCAAAGGAGGCGAAGTTCAGGCGAGCTTCGGCACGCGTGACCGGCAGGGCCCCTGCACGGCCCATTGAGATTGATATCGTAGCTTCTCACCAACATGTCGGACCTCGCTATTTCTCTTTGTTAGCGATTTTGCATCGACGCGCCGCATGTCTGCCCAAGCCAAAGTACTGGCCGGTTGGAATCGCAACGTCTTGTTCATTGCGGTAGAGTCCGCACTCCCAAACAGTCCTCGCTACCGGATTAAGTGAACGCCGGCGCCAGTTCGCCTGTCAATATTGTCGCCATTGGTTTATGGTGTCGACTGACAAATCTGTAGCCATGACCGGCTTCTTCGACGAAGTGAAGCGGCGCAAGGTATATCGCGTAGCGGCAGCCTATATCATTGCTGCCGGCGGTATAATACAACTGGCCTCGGCCGCGTTTCCCGCCTGGGAATTGCCAAACTGGGCGCTGCGTTTGGTGATCGTGGTGCTACTGATGGGCTTTCCAATCGCGCTCATCCTTGCCTGGGCGTACGACATCACGCCGCAAGGTGTTCAGGCAACGCCAACTGTCGTGCCGGGAAGCCACCGACGTCGCAACGTGATCATGCTGGTAGCAACCGGAGTGATCATTTCTGCTGCTGCCGGGTTTTTCTTGCTGCCGCGCGTCTCAGCCCACAAGTGCGACAAGTCAATCGCAGTGCTGCCGTTCGAAAGTCTGAGTGATGATAAGGAGAACGCCTATTTCGCCGACGGCATTCAGGACGACGTGCTCACGAATTTGTCGAAGATCGGCGACCTGAAAGTGATTTCACGCACATCGGTCATGCCCTATCGAGGCAAGGCGTCCAACCTTCGTGAAATCGGAAAGACGCTGGGGGTTGGTGCCATTCTGGAAGGCAGCGTTCGCCGTATCGGCAATCGGGTACGCGTCAATGTCCAATTGATCAATGCCGAAAACGACGAGCATATGTGGGCGGAAGATTACGATCGCGACCTGACCGATGTGTTTGCCATTCAAACTGACCTGGCGCAACAAATCGCGCGCGAATTGCAGGCGAAGCTGTCGCCAATGGAGAAGGCGCAAATCGAACGCCGCCCGACCCAAAATGGCGAAGCTTATCTGGCATTTGTGCAAGCGCACGATTTGTGCACTCGGCCGGACAAATTTCGCGGCGATATAGAAAAGGCTGAGCAGCTTTTTGAAAAAGCGACGAAACTCGATCCGAACTTTGCAGAGGCGTTCGCCGGATTGGCGTGGGTCGAAGACTGGATGTATCGCAGCGATCCAACTCCCGCGCGAAAGGAAAAGGCGCGTGTCTCAGCCGAGGAAGCGCTTCGTTTGCAGCCGGACTTGCCTGAGGCACATCTCGCGCTTGGATTTTATTATTACTATTGCGAGCGCGATTACCAGAATGCACTGAAGGAGTTTGCGATTGCGAAACTAAATTTGCCAAACTCGGCGGAAGTTTACATGGCGATTGGAGCCATCGAGCGCCGCCAAGGAAAATGGGCGCAGTCCACCACCAACTTAGAGAAAGCGGCGTCTCTTAGTCCGAAGGATGCCTGGGTTCTGCAAAATCTTGGTGACAATTATTACGCCACCAGAAATTTTGAAGCTGCAGACAAGATTTACGACCGTGCCATCGAAGCGGCGCCCAAGTCATTTGGTCCGCGCGCGGAGAAGGCGAAGCTTGCGGTTGACTGGAAGGGAGATCTGACCGTCATGGAGAAAGAGTTGAGGCAAATGCCGGCAGGCGTCGATCCAGATGGTCTCGTCACGTTCGCACGTGTGCAGCTGTTGCTGTTGCAACGAAAATTCGCCGACGCTCTCGCGGTTCTAAAGCAATCGCCTCAAGATGCCGCTCACTTTGAAAAGCCAAGAGAACTTTTCGAGGGCGCGATTTATACCTTCTTGAACGATAAAGAAAAGGCGCTCTCTGCCTTTGAACGCGCCCGATCCGTTGCCGAAAAGGCCTTACGCGAAGGCCCGGATGACGCGTCGCGGCATGTAACTCTTGGCCTAATTCTCGCGGGGCTTGGTGAGAAAGAGTTGGCCATTGCCGAAGGCAAGCGTGCCGTCGACCTTCTGCCCGAATCTCAAGACGCCCTCGACGGCCCAAAGATGACCGTTGCACTCGCGCAAATCTACGCCTGGACAGGCGAAAGCGATCAAGCCCTTCAGCTTCTTGATCGTTCGCTGAGTACTCCAAATGGAGTCACAGTTCCGTTCCTAAGACTTGATCCGATTTGGGAACCGCTGCGAAGCGATCCGCGCTTCAAGGCCTTGATCGACAAGTACGACTCAAAAGTTTAGCATCTCCTTCAGTTTTTCGCTATCGGTCACCGCCATCATCGCGAATGGCGCGTGAGAAATTCAGAAGCCGAATTGCTGCGACGTGAAATGAACGCGTTCTTTATTGTCGTGTCTAAATTTTCGCCGTTGAACTATAGTCCCGGTCGATCCAAATCTTTTGTTATGAGCGACGGCTTCTTCGACGAGATAAAACGGCGCAAGGTTTATCGGGTGGCCGCGGCTTACATCATCGCTGCTGGAGGCATGATACAGCTGGCCTCTGCCGCATTTCCGGCATGGGAATTACCAAACTGGGCGCTGCGTTTGGTGATCTCCTTGTTACTCCTGGGGTTTCCGATCGCGCTTATGCTCGCGTGGGCGTACGACATCACTGCCCAAGGCGTTCGCGCAACTCCAGCGACCGGGGTCCCCGGAAGACACCGCCGTCGCAACGTCATCATGCTTGTGACAACCGGAGTGGTCATTTCTGCCGCCGCCGGGTTCTTTCTCCTACCTCGCGTCTCCGCGCACAAGGTTGACAAGTCGATCGCGGTGCTGCCGTTTGAAAATCTGAGCGACGACAAAGAGAACACCTATTTTGCGGACGGTATTCAGGACGACGTGCTCACCAATTTGTCGAAGATCGGCGACCTGAAAGTGATTTCGCGCACATCGGTCATGCCATATCGAGGGAAAGGATCCAATCTTCGTGAAATCGGGAAGGCGCTGGGAGTCGGTACCATCCTGGAAGGCAGCGTTCGCCGCATTGGAAATCGGGTGCGCGTCAACGTGCAATTGATTAACGCAGAGAACGACGAGCATATTTGGGCGGAAGACTACGATCGCGAGTTGACGGATGTGTTCGCGATTCAAACCGATCTTGCCCAAAAGATCGCGAACGAACTGCGGGCAAAATTATCGCCAAGCGAAAAGGCGCAGATGGAACGCAAGCCAACAGAGAACGGCGAGGCCTATCTCGCTTTCGTGCAGGCGCACAATCTTTCCTGCGCTATTGAGGATTTCGAAAAATTGAAACAAAGCGAGCAACTCTACGAACGCGCCATCGAGCTCGACTCGAACTTCGCGCTTGCCATTGCGCGCTACTCGCAGCTGGAAAGCTGGATCGTAAATGACAGGGAAAACACGGCAGCGCGGCGCGAAAAAGCGCGTGCACTTGCCGAGCGAGCCCTGCAATTACAGCCTGACCTGCCGGAGGCGTATCTGGCCCTTGGTTTTTCTTATTACTACGGCGATAACGACTACGATGCAGCGTTGCGAGAATTCGAAATTGCGCAGCGGGGATTGCCTAACGAGGCGGAAGTTTATCTCGCCATCGGCGCAATCCAACGCCGGCAGGGCAAATGGAAGGAATCGAATGCTAATCTAGAGAAGGCGGTCAGTTTAAATCCCAAAGACGTCTGGCCGCTGCAAAATCTCGCTTTCAATTACCAGATGCTGCGGGATTTCGATAAGGCTAATGAAACCATCGACCGCGCACTGGCTTTGGATCCAATTGGGTTGGGCCCTTTGGAGCTCAAATCAAAACTGGCCATCTTTGAGAAAGGCGATTTCAGCGTCGCAGAGAAAGCGTTTGCAGCTGCGAAATCGATCCCGATGAGCGACGACCAGAAAGCCAGGACTGCCGTTGCGCGCGTAGACGTCTTTCTGTTGGAGCGCAAGTACAGAGAAGCGTTGCAGGAAGCGAAAAGCCTGCCAGATGGGCTCCTTACATCTCATCCCGGTGCCTTATTCGGCAAGTATTATCTCGTCGGGGTTGCGCGAAAAGCGCTGCAAGATGAATCGGGCGCGCGAGAAGCTTTCCTGAAAGCCAGGAGCATCGCCGAGACGCAACTCAAGCAAAGCCCCGACGACGCGGACATGCATGCTTATCTTGCCAGAGTGCTTGCGTGGCTCGGTGAAAAAGATGCTGCGCTGGCCGAAGCGCAACAGGCGACAGAGCTCCGTCCCGAAAGCAAGGATGCTTTCCGTGGGCCGGAGATTGCGATAGCAGTGGCCGAAGTTCACACCATCCTCGGGGATAAGGCTCGCGCGATCGAAATTTTGGAAGGATTGCTTAGCCGGCCCAGTACTGTCACGGTACAAGGACTGAAAGTAAATCCGATTTGGGACTCATTGCGCAGCGATCCACGTTTTCAGGCGTTGGTGCAGAAATACGCTGGTAAACCCTAGCCAAGGACAGGATTCGCAATTCTGCAAACGGCGCTGACACATGCGCTTCATATGACTCATGCGTTTTAAGTCTGCCTTTTTCTTCCTCGCTCTCGCAGCAACCGCACAGGCTGACTGGACGATTCTCTCAAGCGCGTCGGAGCCTGGGCGCGGCGGCGTTGTGCATCGACATATCGTTCTGGAAAACGGCGCTCCCACCGATCGCATCACTGCGGATTTAGCGATCTTTTCTACAAAATCCTGTACCTTGCGCATCCTTCAAAATGAGGGCGGTGCGGATAGTCTCGGTGAGGTGATGACACATGAAAAATGCCTGGCTGGAGTGAATGGCGGTTATTTCGATGAAAAGTTTGCGCCGATCGGTTTACGAATAGCGAGCGGGCAAATGATAGCGCCACTGCGGCGTGCGCGGTTGATTACAGGCGTGCTTGTTGCCTCGTCACGCGGAGTGCAAATCGTGCGGGCTCGTGAATTTTCACGGCAACCCGGCGCATCCGCCGCAGTTCAATGCGGGCCGTTCCTTGTCGATTTGGGCGAGCGCATCCGGGGTTTGAATGATTCAAATCTGGCGCGACGGACTTTTGCGGCCACAACAACAGCGCACGATCACGCGATGCTCGGCGTTTGCTCCGGAGTTTCGCTCGCAGAATTATCAAGGATCCTTGCAACAATGTCGTTCGCTGTGGATTTGAAAATCGAGCGGGCACTAAACCTGGATGGCGGATCATCGAGCGCTTTTTGGTTCGCTCGGGAAAACGACAGCGCATTTTCCATTCCGGAGCAGAAATTCGTGCGCGATTTTGTGGGGATTGTTCCAAAGTAGTTCATGCGGTCATTCCGAGCGGAGCGAGGAACCCCACACAGGCTGGTAGATCACGCTTGGTATCTTGTATATTCTGAGCTTCGATTGTGAGGTCCCTCACCGTCTGCGCGGTTCGGGATGGCAATATTTGTTATGCGCACGTTCGGCGGCTTTAGATCTGGTGACAGATTTTTCTTCGGGGAGCTTCGTGACGACGAAATTCACGTCCTAAGGAATCCATTCTGGATCGACATCGAACCGACCGGCGAGGTTTTTCGCCTAACGAATGTCTCTCTCGATCTTCCTGTGGCGCCCTCCAAGTTAATCGCTGTCGGTCTCAATTACGCAGACCACATTGCGGAAATGAGGCGGACCACTTTGGGGACGCCCTTGATCTGGTTCAAATCACCGGGCTCATTATTGCGGCACAACGGCATGATCGAAGTTGCATTTCCTAACCATCAAACCGATTTCGAAGCGGAGTTGGCTGTCGTCATCGGCAAGACCGCGAAAAATGTTCTCGCGGAACAGGCGCTCGATTTTGTTTTCGGTTATACAATTGGTCTCGATATCAGCGATCGCGATCTACAAAAAACCGAAAAGCAATTTGGTCGTTGCAAATCATTTGATACCTACACACCGATTGGGCCGTTTGTTTATGCCGGGGTCGATGCGAATGATGTCTCCCTCGAGTTATGGCAGAATGGAAAGCTGCGCCAAAGCACGCGCACCAGCCGAATGATTTACTCGATTGCGCAAATTATTTCCTTCGTCAGTCAATCGCTCACACTCTTACCGGGAGATGTCATCTTAACCGGAACGCCCGCCGGGGTCGGTCCGATTCATGCTGGGGACGAACTCGAAGCAGCAATCAATGATTGGCCGCGTCTGCGAAACAGCGTTGCGATCGCTTCACAGACACGACGCCAGAAATGATGGAATGTTGGCAAGGACAACTCACGGGCTTGCCTTACATCCTCCC
Source organism: Verrucomicrobiota bacterium (assembly GCA_046727935.1). GTDB lineage: Bacteria > Verrucomicrobiota > Verrucomicrobiia > Chthoniobacterales > UBA10450 > Udaeobacter. The sequence continues at coordinate 8,986 of JBKPDP010000094.1, forward strand.
TGTAGCGATATTACGAAGTAAAGGGTATATCCTCGGGAGCAAAAAAGTGAAAACTTTTGCTGGACTCACCAGTAATCATTTTGCGATAAAGGCACTCCTGTACCGCAATCGTCCCATCAAATTCGTGATCTAATAAAAATATGAAAACGTCATTCATTGCCTCTGTCAGCTCACTAGCGCTTGCACTAACATTGGTCGCGCAATCTCCGCCGCCTGCGCAAAATCCGCCCGTAGCTCCTGGTATGAGTCCAGGCGCTCAGGCAGCACCACCCGCCGGCGCACCGGCGCAGTCGCCGGTTACGAATGTGCCGGGGCAACCTCCCGTGCCGGGGCAACCTGCTGTGCCTGGCCAGCCTGCAGCCCCAGGCGCGACAGTTTCTGTTACGCTGAGCCCTGCACCGGCTGGCGCGCAGAGTCCCGCGGCAGCTGCTGCTACGAGTCCCTCGCCCGCCGCCTCGCCTACTGCGGAAGCGCAGCCCACAGGCTTTCTCGCCGGCAACTGGTTAATCGACAAGTTCCACAAAGGCGGCCCGGTCATGTGGCCGATTCTGATCGTGTCGATCGTCGGGCTCACTGTAGTGATCGAACGAATTTTCTGGTGGGGTGGCCGCTGGTTCCGACGTGACCCCAAACGCATCGAGAAAGTGTTTACCGCGATTGAGAATGGCGATACCGCCGAGGCTTCCAGGCTTTCACGCGGATCACGCGAC
>JBKPDP010000095.1:0-7464 GCA_046727935.1 Verrucomicrobiota bacterium
GTCCCGAACCAGGCGCTCTACCAAGCTGAGCCACAGCCCGAAATTGAATCGTCCCTCTGGGGTACGCGGCCGACGCGCCACTTACTTCGCGTATTTTAGCGCAGATGGCAAGGAGATCGAATCCGTGTCAGGCCTCCGGCAGTTGAAATGACCGGAGTTTTGCGCACCCGAATCAGTCAGGAGCAGCGCATCTCCGCTAACGAGTCCGTAGATCGCAAAAGCGTTCGGACTTGACAACGAGCTGCTTCACTTGGAAAGTCCACACTCGCTTTTACCATGCTTGCCCCGCAACTTACCCCATCCGCCTTTGCGGCCAGGATGCCGGTTATTCTTCAATTCCCGACGGTAGCAACCAGCCCCGTTCGTTCCTTGCGCCATATGACGACTCAACTTCTGCAAGAAGCAGCTCAGGTAATCCCGAATCAGCAACTTCTGATCAACGTTGTTTCCAAACGCGTGCGTCAGCTTGGCTTGGGACATCGGCCCATGGTGGAGACGACGCCGCGGATGTCCCTGACCGATATTGCGCTCAAGGAAATTATCGCTGGCAAGTTGACTTTCGAGCCGCTCCACGAATCGTCCGACGGCGCGTAGGAAGCCAATCGAGCACTGCGGGAGCGCGCTGATTTCCTGCTTCCAAAAAGTTCCTGAGGTTCCTTGTGGGGAGATGTCAGCTTCCCTCCTAATATGGCAGCTGAGTCGATTATTAATCGCAAAGCCCTTCGCGACTACCGCATCCTCGAGCGCTACGAGGCGGGCATCGAGCTGAAAGGCAGCGAGGTTAAATCGATCCGAGCAGGCAAGGCAAATATTAGCGATGCTTTCGCGCGAATCGAGAATGGCGAAGCCTTCCTTTACAACGCGGATATTCAACCATATGAACGCGCCAGCCACGAAATTCCGGACGCAAAACGCGTTCGCAAGTTATTGTTGCATCGGCAGGAGATCGACAAGCTCTATGGCGAGACCCAGGTGAAAGGGCGTGCGTTAGTTGTTCTCAAGCTGTATTGGAAAAACGGAAAGCTAAAGGCTGAGCTGGGTGTGGGGCAGGGTAAGGAGGCACGTGATAAGCGGGCTGATCTAAAGAAACGCGCCATCGACCGGGAGACGGCGCGCGAAGTCGCGCGCTTTAACCGGAAACACGGAGGAGCATAGGCACCCCGCGTAGTCTCGGCCGACACGCTTCCAGTCTGCCGATTACATCGTCCGCGGCTGCTTGCCGCGAATCTTAGAGTAAAGGATCGTAAATTCTCCAATGAAGTTTCGCGTTTTACTCCTGCCCGGCGCCGTTCTCTTCGGCGCATGGCTGATTTTCCGTGTCATTCGCACCGCGCGCTATTCCTTACGCGACAAGGTCGCGGTCATCACAGGCGGGTCGCGTGGACTTGGGCTTGTACTTGCGCGGCGTATTTGCGCGCAAGGCGGCAGCGTTGCACTCATTGCGCGCGATCCTGAAGAACTGGCGCGCGCAAAGGCCGATCTAATTCCGCGTGGCGGCAACGTCCTGACGGTTGAATGCGATTTGCTCGATGCCGGCCAAATTCAATCCGCTGTGCGGCAAATCATCGATCGTTTTGGCAAAATTGACATCTTGATCAACAACGCCGGAATTATCGAAGTCGGGCCATTGGAACACATGACGCGGGAGGATTTCGAACGCGCCATGCGGCTGCATTTTTGGGCGCCCTTCGAATTGATTTCGCAGATCATTCCCGAGATGCGCACTTGGGGTGGGGGACGCATCGTCAATATCTCCTCGATTGGCGGCAAGGTCGCCGTGCCGCATCTGGCGCCATACAGCGCAAGCAAATTTGCGCTGACCGGCTTGTCTGATGCGTTTCGCGCTGAGCTGGCGCGCGATAACATTCATGTTACCACGGTGGCGCCAGGAATGATGCGCACTGGCTCGCACGTGAATGCAAAATTCAAAGGCAAGCATGATGTGGAGTTTGCCTGGTTTGCCGCTTCGGCTGGAGCGCCGTTGATCTCCATGAATGCCGATCGCGCTGCGAGAAAAATTCTCGCTGCCTGCCGTCGCGGTCAGCCATCGCTCACGCTTACGTTTGCCGCACGCGGCGCCATTCTTGGAAATGCGCTCTTTCCAAATCTAACCGGCTACCTGATGAAGGTTGTGAATCGGTTTCTTCCTGGAACAGGCGACGAAGGAGGCAATCAACCATTGGCCGGCTCGCACGTGCGCCGCCTGACACCGAAATGGCTTACACGCCTGGCTGACAAAGCAACGGCGCGCAATAACGAAAAATAAAGGCAAATCGTTGTAGACCCGATTGGTCGTCTAATTCAATTGAGGGTTGGACGTTGAGCGCCTACCGCGCCGTAGTTTGCGAAGGCGGGTTGAGCGTTGGACGTTTGCTTTTTGATGACCAAGCGTCTCTTCGTCGCGATCGATCTGCCGGAATCGACACGCGAATTACTAGCCGGCCTTGATCCGCACATTCGCCGTGTGCGCTGGGTCGACCCAGTGCAGATGCATCTGACACTTGGTTTCTTTGGCGATGTCCCGGACGATATCGGTCTCACGCTGCGCGAAAAACTCAGCGCAATCGAGATTGGCGCGTTCTTTCTACCTATCGCTAGCGTTGGAACGTTTCCTGCAAGAGGCGGCCCGAAAATTATCTGGATCGGCGTTGGTAAGGCGCACCCGCATCTGTTTCAACTTCACAAGCGCGTACAGGAAGCGGCGCTCGCTGCTGGCCTCGAGCCGGAGCTTCGCCCCTGGCATCCGCACATTACGATTGCGCGCTGCCGCGATGTGTCGGCCCAATCCCTCCGAAAGTTTTTGCAGTCGAATGCCGACTTCGATGCTGGAATGATCCGCGTCGAAGCGTTCCATCTGTATTCCAGCGACCTCACACCTGCGGGTCCAATTCACACCCGCGAACTCACGGTCAGCTGTAGCCGCGGGCGCTGACCGCGGCGCATCGGATACATTGTAGGCCGTCTCTGTGAGACGGCGGCGTCTGGCACAGACGCCCTACAATCCTTTGCTAGAGAGCGGTGCGGCCACATGCTCGAGTGATCGTCGCTCAGCGGGCACGCCAATCCATGCTTCAACCACCGCACCAAGGATCATCAACGCTGCTGCCAGCAGATATCCCAAGAACAACGCGGTAGTTGAGCCCGTGCCGATAATCCATCCGAATAGCAGCGGCGCACCGACTCCGCCTGCCAGCGTTCCGATTGCGTAGAAAATTGCTATCGCCAGTGCGCGGATTTCCAATGGGAAAATTTCGCTCACAGTCAGGTACGCCGAGCTCGCCGCTGCCGATGCAATGAAGAAGATTATTGTCCAGGCAAGAGTCTGCGTTTGCGCGGTAAGCACGCCCATGTGAAAAAGCCAGCCGGTCAGCGCGAGCAAAATACCCGCAAGCCCATAAGTAACAGTGATCATCTTTTTGCGTCCGATTGTGTCGAACAAATGCCCGAGCAGCAGGGGACCGAGCACATTCCCCAACGCAAACGGCAAGAGATAGCTGCCCACATCCTTCTCGGGCACGCCGTAAAACCGCATAAGCACCAGTGCGTAAGTGAAAAAGATCGCGTTGTAGAAGAAAGCCTGCGTCAGCATCAGCACAAAACCGAGAAACGAACGCCGGCGATGTTCATGCACGATCGCGTCCCAAATTTCCTGCCACGGCGTATGTGTGCGCGTTCGAATACGCGTGAGAAACAAGTCACCGTAGCGTCTGTCTGCGACCGCCGAACTTCCCGCGACACCAATCTGTCGTTCGACGTCACCCACGATTTGCTCCGCTTCGGGATTGCGACCATGGATCATCAGCCAGCGTGGACTTTCCGGAATCCAGCGGCGAAAGAAAATCACAATCAGACCAAGGGTCGCGCCGATTCCAAACGCGAATCGCCACCCCAGCCAAATTGGGATGTGGCGCGGATCGAGCAGCACAAGTGTGGCAGCTGCGCCGATGGCGGCGCCAACCCAGTATGAACCATTGATGATCAAATCCACTCGGCCGCGTACACGCGCTGGGATCAGTTCGTCAATTGCGGAATTGATTGCGGCGTATTCGCCGCCAATGCCCGCCCCGGTCACCGCGCGAAAGAATGCGTAGCTCCAGAAGTTCCAGGAGAAAGCAGACAGCGCTGTTCCGATGAGATAAACCGCAACCGTAATGAAGAACAATTTCTTCCGGCCAAACCGATCTGTCCCGTAACCGAAAAGCAGCGCGCCCAGCACGGCGCCCGCGAGGTAGCAAGTCGCGCTCGCGCCGACTCCGGCCGGCGTTAACCCGAGTGTTTCGGGGAGCGTTAAAATTCCGCCCAGCGCTCCAGCCAGCGTGACTTCGAGTCCATCGAGAATCCAAGTCGCGCCAAGCGAAACCACGATCAGCCAGTGCCACGAACTCCACGGCAGCCTATCCAGCCGCGCAGGCACATACGACTCGATCGTTTCGTCGTTTGCCATCCTGCGAGTCTTTCGCGCAAAGAAGCGCGCGACGCAAAGATGCACTTTTGGCCTAACGAATCGTTGTAGCTACAACCTTATGGCCCGTCTTGATGTGAAAAACAGCGCCGAGGTAGACCGGCCACAGATCTGCACACCGGACGGATTCGTCCTGCGGCGAACCGGCGGCTACAACATTTGTGAAATCGCTTAGTCTATCACTTCTACCGAATCGCCTTTATGCAGCATGCCTTCAACCATGACTGCACCGTAAACGCCCGCCATGCCCTCGTGAGCTTGCGCTACTTTCTTCAGTATCGCCGGCGCTTGTTCTCCGGTATCCGGATCGAGCGTGATCATTACGCAGCGTGGATCGCGTTCCAGAATCGTGATGACCACCTTCGGTCCGATGCGTACCGATCGGCCGACAAGTTCGTTTTCAGCGAAGCCCTTAGCGGACGTTAAGTCCACGTAGACGTTTGCCCGGAAACGCCGTTTATCGACCTGCTTGTCTGTCTCTTCAGCGAGTTGCTGCGCTGATTGCAAACTGAAGATCGATATCGGACGGCAATCGGTCATCGCACGCTGAGATTGCATCAGTGTGACCTGATGTTTTTGGTCGATATTCGTTTGAATCATCTCGATCAGAGCGGGATCATCAATCGCTAGCGTTTGTCCATCCGGTGTCTCGACATCGACAACCAATTCTGCGAGATCGGCTGAGAGAGGATTCGCGTCTTTGCTCTCTGCCTCGATCAAGTTGATAGGGCGCGCCGCTTTGTCCGGGTACCGGAAGCGCGGACGATATTGCAAAAGCCTTCGCTGCTCGCGAGCTGTCAGGTAAGGGAATCCCTTGTGACTTGCCGAACTTCTGAAAGCAAAGAGGCGATCGCCGTAGATTCCAGAATAACCTGCAAAAGCTTCATCCAGCTCTTCGCCTCGCATGCTCTTGACGGGGTAACGCCAGAGACTGTCCACCTTTCCAATGATGCTCATGTCTTAGATTTCTTTCCGGGGTATCGCGCAGTAATCCGATTACGACTTTCCAATTACGATGTCGCCGTAGGTGCTGTTGACGATTGCCTTCAATTCTCCTTGCTCCGCGGCGGGTACGCTGAACTTGTCGAGTGTTTGTTGAAGGTCATCCATGAACGCCTCCCATTCCTTGGGCGTGATGTTCAGATGCTCGTGAGACTCACGCATCGAGCGGCCTGTGTATTTCTGCGGGCCGCCGCTGGCCCAGCCGACCATTTCGGTAACAAGATACTTGAAGCCGGCTGGCGGGACCTTGTGATGGGCTTCATTCACTGCGGGATTAGCGTTCAGACGGGGGTCAGTCATGACGCGGTCAATGAAGTCATCGACTACGGTCGCGATGCTGTAAATTCCACCGAGACGGTCGTAAAGGGACGGCTGCGTTGGTTGCGCTGACATGGATCGCTCCGCGATGGGAGTTTAACCGTCCATTGCTAATGAAGCAATTACTGGCTTGAGTTGGCACGGCGCATTAGAGCATTCGCCGGCAAAGAGGGATCAAGAACTTTGCGCGCACTCTCGACGCCAGCTATGGGAAGCTTTGCTGCGTCGATCAATCCGATTTGTACCAACACGGACGCCTGGTCCCAGTAAATATGCTCGTGTGCTAACTTGCCATCTCTAAATCGGACGATGGCGACGAGCGGAACCTCTACATATTTTCCAGTGGGAGCGACACCCGGCAACATCCAATCCATGCGGATCGTGTGAGTGAACTTGAAAACCATTTCGTCCACCAATTGGTCTTCGCCGATAGTTCGCGAAACAGGCGTCATTTCTGTGTCGGGCGGCATCTGAGGAATGAACCGTTTCGAATAGAACTCCCGCAACTCATCCCTGCCAACACCGCCGGTCAGGACTGGAATATGATTTACGTAAGCGTCTTCAACCATCGTGGCGAGCGTGTCCTCAGTGTTGCGCGTGGAAAACTCATACCGCACATGATCTTCCCAGAGCTGGCCTAGAGTGCCCTGGGCAGGGGTACGATTTGTATTTCCATCTTTCTGTTCGGGATTAGCCATGATTCTCCTCCTTTTCGCCTGTTAATGAGAGCGCGCGGATAAGATACGAACCTCCGCGAGAGAAACCAAGGCGCTACTAGGAATTTTCGAAAAGCCAAGGCGCTCGGCGAACGGCAACTTCTACTTCTCGTCAAGAAAAGTGACGGCGCCCGTATCGAGGCTGTAATAGGCACCGGTCACTTGTACATCACCGGAATCAACTTTAGCTTTGAGAATTGGCGTCGATGAACGCAGCGCATCCACAACGTGTTTCACGTTCGCCTTAATCGTCGCGTCCAGATCACCATTGGCTGTTGAATCTACCGCGGGCTTGATAGCCGTGACTAACGATTCGATGTGTCCGGGTGCTTTACCTTTGGCAGCGATAGTCTCCTTTGCCGCTTTGACAGCGCCACAACGCTGATGACCAAGCACTACAATCAAGCGGACCGCCAGATGATCGACTGCGTACTCGATGCTTCCCAGGCTTTCATTATTTATCACGTTGCCTGCGACGCGCAGGACGAATAAATGGCCGAGGCCCTGATCAAAAACGATTTCAGGCGGCACACGCGAATCGGAGCAACTGACGATAATCGCGAACGGATGCTGACTCTTTGCTAGCTCCGTGCGCCGCTTTGCCGCCTGATCAGCAGTCATACCCAGGAAGCTCATGCCAGCATTTTCATAACTATTAGTTGCCATGAACGTGCGTTCCTCGCTCGACTCGTGCGGATGTTGCAGATTGCCGCTTGTGTAACGTCCATTACCTTCCTTGAGCTTGGAGATTGCCTCGGCCGGAGCTACCGCCGGTTGTTCGGAATGAGCTGGATCAGCTGCTCGGGCAAATTGGTTTGCGCCAAACAAAATGACTGCGATGAACGAGGATAAGAGTTGTGTCTTTCTCATGCCTGCATTTTATGAGGCCGCGGCTTTGTTCGATCAATTCGAAAGTCAGACGAACGTAGTGAATCAATGAACGGGCAAGGAGTATAGATCACTCTT
>JBKPDP010000096.1:0-42855 GCA_046727935.1 Verrucomicrobiota bacterium
GCGACTATCCCGGCATTACCTGCCGGGCATGAAGGCGGCAAATTGGGGTCGCATCATTTTCATCTCCAGCGAGTCCGCTGTGAATATTCCGGTGGAAATGATCCATTACGGTGTAACCAAGACCATGCAAGTAGCGCTGGCCCGCGGTTTGGCAGAAACGACATCGGGCTCTGGCGTCACGGTGAATTCAATCCTCGCCGGCCCAACGCGATCCGAAGGCGTCGAGCAATTCATCGCCGATGTGGCAAGGACCAAGGGAATCACGCCTGGCGAGGTAGAAAAGGATTTCTTTAAAACAGTGAGACCAAGTTCGCTCCTGCAACGATTTGCCACGATCGAGGAAGTAGCCGCATTGGTTGCGTTTGTAGCGAGCCCTTTGTCATCCGCTACAAACGGCGCTGCTTTGCGCGTAGAAGGTGGTGTACTGCGTTCGATCGTCTAAGTTACCGCCAGAAGCATCTCATAAACGTTGTAGCCCCTGTGGGGCGTCGGCATAACTCGAGCCCCGCGTTCCCAACGGCGCACAGCGCCACGGCTACAACGCCGGGATATTCATTAAGATGGGCTCTAGGAAATTTCGCTGTTACCACGGCCAGCTCCGGCTTTTCTTGCGTTATCTTAACAAGAGAGACCGCCTATGATCCAACAGCAAGATTGTGTTCAGCCGAAGCAGTTCAGTTTCAAGGACGACGGCAGGTTCCCAAATAGTGTGCTTCCTTTACTGTTGTATCGGCAGGTGATCACGACGGGCGCCAAAGATCCTGCATCTCGTTTCGAAGGACGTTTCGCCGAGAATGACTGGACTAACTCGTGGCGAGACGGTGTGTATTCCTTTCCTCATTATCACAGTACATCACATGAAGTGCTTGGTGTTTATTCCGGCGCTGCGAACCTGCGACTCGCTGGCGAGCACGGCAAGAATGTCGAGGTGCGTGCTGGCGACGTGGTAGTCATCCCCGCTGGTGTAGCACACCAGAACCTCGGTGCCGGCGACGATTTTGGGGTTGTAGGAGCTTATCCCGGCGGACGCCAGTGGGATTTACTTCGAGGTCTCCCGGGCGAACGGCCAAGAGCGGATCGCAACATCGCGGCTTTGCCAATTCCCGACAACGACCCGATCTACGGCGCGGAAGGCCCATTGCGACAGATCTGGAAATTCAGCGGTGTCAGTCCGAAATAATCCCGAGGATGGTGATTGAATTGTAGGGCAAGCGCATCGCTTGCCGGGCGCCGATCTTAGCGGGTGAATTGGAAAGCACGCGGCCTGGCAGGCGGAGCGCCTGCCCTACAATTCTTCTTGCTCGTTGAACTCGAAGCGGTATGGCCAATCTTTCCAGTCCTTAACGAGGCCTGCGCGAACCGGATTCTCCTGGAGGTAAAGCCATTTCTCATGAAGCGATTCATCGGAGCGTAACAAACGAACAAAACAACCAGGCTGCCATTTCCTGGACGCATCTAATTCTTTCCGCATCCATCGTTTCAGCGCAGCGTAGAAATTGCCGAGTTGAGCGTCGCGTTCGCTTGGGGTGACGACTGCATGAAGGTGATCAGGCATCAGGATCGCCGCAAGAATGCGCCATTCTCGAAGTTTTGCAGAGGCGTTCTTTAATGCATTGAAAGCTGCCTGGTTTGCCAATACCTGTTTGCGATCTTTAACGCAGATTGTGACGAAGTAAATTACCGATTGCTCCCAGCGCAGCCAGACGGGAATTCGTCGCGGGTGGCCCATCATGGAAGTTTGGCAGGCGCAGCGCCCGCCCTACAACGTTTTTCTCACGCCAAAGAGAATCGCGAATTGTAGGGCAAGCGCATCGCTTACCGAGTCCACCCTTCGGCAACCGGACCGGCTGCCCTAAATTTAGGCTTCATGGCAGGCCGATCGTTAGAAACTAGCGCGTGTTCTGTATTCGCCTAAGATGGCGGCATGACGCTGCCGCAGAATCTGTCCGTGATCACAAAATTTCGTGCAATGCACGAGTCCGGATGCTTCGTGCTTCCAAACCCGTGGGACATCGGAACAGCGATCTATCTTGAGAGTCTTGGATTCGAAGCGCTTGCCACGACTTCAGCAGGCTTCGCTTTTTCGCGCGGAAAACGCGATGGCGGCGTGCCGCGTGATGAAATGCTCGCGCACATTCGGGAAATTGTCGAAGCAACGACGTTGCCAGTAAACGCAGACTTCCTGGCCGGCTACGCCGATGAACCAGAAGGCGTCGCAACCAATGTGCGACTTTGTGTTGCAACCGGGGTTGCCGGCTTATCGATCGAAGACAACACGGGTCGGACGGACACACCGCTCTACGAGAAAAAGCTGGCAATCGATCGTATTCGAGCGGCGCGCTCGGCGATTGACGCTTCGGGCAGTGGCGTCGTCCTAACCGGGCGTTGCGAAGCGTGGCTCGTCCACGATCCCGAACCATTGCATACCGCGCTCGACCGACTCGCTGCCTACGCTGAAGCCGGCGCCGATTGTCTCTATGCGCCCGGTGTCAGCAAACCTGATGAAGTAGCGCAGTTCGTGAAGACAGTAACGCCGAAGCCGGTCAACGTCCTTGTCTCAGGATTCAATCATCAACTTTCACTTTCCCAATTGGCCGATCTGGGTGTGCGGCGCATCTCTGTCGGTTCCGGACTCGCGCTGGCAGCATGGGGCACATTTCTCCGGGCCGCCAAAGACATCAAAACAAATGGCACATTCAACCTTCTTGCGAACGGCGCTGCGTCAGCCGACCTCAACGAATTGTTTCGCGAAAACTCATAATGCTGTCGCCGCTGATTTACTCGCACGTGACAGGATCGCTTTTTTCGGTTGCCTAAGCCCTTCGCAGTGAAAAAAATTGCAAATCTCGGAAGCTACCACACCAATTGCAGCCAAGGCTTCCCCCAAAGAGGGTTAATGCGCCGTCGATTCATCGGTGGTCACGATTTCTGAATCAGCAACTCCAATATCCCATCTTCGACCAGCGCTATATGCGACCGTTCGAGAGCGCCGAATGAAGCTATAATACTCGTGACTTTAGTCAGCTTACTTCGGTCGAACTCGCACGAACAAAGTGATTATGAGAGATAGGCCTAATGCCAAACACAGGGCGCCTGTAACGTACGCTTGGAAAGGTGACATCCAGGCCAGCTTAAAAAGGCGCCGGTGTGATGCAGGTCGGCGATGCGAGCGAGTCGCAACCCGTTTACTCCGACCAAGAGGAACATGGCACCAACGAGAACTGTACCGAGGCGTCTCTTCGTCGACCTAGAAGGCGAAATCGGGTCGCGCCTCAACATTTGATATTGGCCGGGACAATCCCGTGAGAAACTTGAGCGATTTGAAGAACCTTAAATGTTACTCGCGCAAATCTTTTTCCGCGGAATTCGCGTGCGCCGGATCGAGCGCTTCAGGTTGTAACCGGCGTTGCTTTGAGCCTTCTTCTTCGAAGCTCCATCGCGCAAAGTGCGGCAATGGTAAGCAGATCGCTGATGATGTGCGTGGCCTTTACGCTTCCAAACGTGGCGGGTGTAAGAGTCGGCTCGAGCAGGTCGCGCACTTGTTTCGAGGGGGCGGGTGTGACACCGCCAGAATCAAATTGCTTGATCGCTTCAATCGTAGCGAAGCGTTGCGCGGTGGTATCTTTCATCGCATCGAGATTCTTGTAAGCGAACAGAGCGAATAAAATACAGACCAGTGCGGTGGTAATTGCGGCCGGCTGTTTTCGCAGAGAGGAAAACGCAAGGACACCGCCAACGATAATGACGTAGAGGTTCCAGTATTGCTGCATCGCGTTTGAGCGCTCGAAGTAAAGCTGAATCAGTTCGTTATAGTTCATAAGGTTTTCGCGATTATGAGAGCGTGGAATGATCCAAAGCGAGGAGAAAAGAGCCCGCATCGGCGCGGGAAGAACGAAGTCCAGATTGGAATTCGGACAACGCTGAGATCACCTCGGGTCGAATGACGATGGACGGTCGAACCCGGCGAATGATCGCGAACGCTTCATTCACGGTATTCACTTTCCCACTCATTATTAAGCAAGCGGCGACGGCGGCCGCACTTCGCGAGTAACCGATCTTACAATGAACATAGACAGCGCCGGTTCGCGATTGAGCACCGATGAATTCGCCCATCTCCGCGAGCTGCGTCTGGGTGGGAGCAGTCAAATCGAGGATCGGAATGTTTCGATAATTGATATTACGAAATGGTTTCGCTTCGGAAAACTCGGCGCTTAAATCGAGCACGGAGGTCACGCCGGAGCGCACAGCTTTGTTCGCGGCGCGGCCTCCCAGTTTGCCGCCGATCCAGATTCGCGGCGTGACTTCATCCCAAGGTCGGCATTGCCTGCGATAATATAGAAGCGACAAATATTGACCGAGGAGACAAGGCGCCAGCACGAACCGTGTGCTCCACGGCAATTTCCCTTTGGTCTTGCGAAAAACGCCCGGACCCGTTCCGAAGTACGCAATCGCCACGATGGCGAGGGCAATCGTCGGCCAAAGAAACAAGACGCCCCATGGCCAGAAGATCGCGACCATGAGCAAGGCTACCGCCGCCGCTCCCACTGCGTAGTACGAACCGATGCGGCGATTCACGACAACTGGCAACGCGAGCGAATGCTCGCGAAGGAAGTAGAAGCAATATCCCGCGAGAACAAAACCGCCGACGATGTCGATAACGTGGTGCTGGTAAGTGAGTAATGGCGAGAGACCGATGAGAAAGAACCAAGGCATCGCCGCGAATAAGAAAACGCTGCGAAGTCTTCTTACGTAAAGATCAAGCAGCAGCAACAGAAGCGCGGCGTGCAACGACGGAAGAAGATTAAAGGGCGAATCCATCCCGCGAAACCAATCGAAGATCGCACCGAGCCATCCGCCGGCATGAGGACGCGGGAAAGCAAAACGCAGCGGGAAAAGCAAAAAGCAAAGGCCGGCTACGAGAATTGCGGCTACGACTCGCCGCGAAAAGATCCGCATCTCCTCGTCCGTTCGGCAGAGGAACGGGGCCGCGACGAAAAAGAGGTCGATCGACATGTAGGGGAGAATCATGAAAGGAACAAATGGGATGGCGCGCTCCCATTGAAAATAAAATGAGCCGACGTGACCACGCCGCCCCGTGATCCAGTTGCACCCGCTGTAAACGATCAGGAACAGGATCGACAATCCCGCAGAAACCGCGAACGCTTTGATGGTGGACCGAGCGTTCCGTCGCTCGACGGTATTATTCAGCGGCGTAGCCGTCATTTTTAACATCGGGCGCGGGGCGCTCGATCCATCTGCGTGCGATCGAGACAGTAAACATTCCCCACTGATCCACCTCCATCGCCGTTTTCTGGAAACCAGCTACGCGCACGAGTTCGTCCATTTCGGCTGTTGTCCGGCGGCGCATGATCCAGGGCTGACCTTCCCGATTGCGTAAAACGCGCGCTATGAATTCAACTTGCGGATGCCAGGGTTGATTCGTGTAAATCAAATAACCGTCCGGTTCGATCGCTCCGGCCACCCCGCGGAGTGAGTTCAAAACTGGTTGATTGCCGGGAAACAATTCGTAAAGCCCGGACACAATTCCGATTGTTGCGCGAGGCGCAATTGCGCTAATCGAATCGGGATCAAATGCGTCGCCTTGCTCCACCGTCACATTTTCCAGTCGGAATTCCTGGGCTAACACTCGCGCCGCATCGACGTTCTCCTGCTTGTAGTCGCGCAGGATGGTGCTCATCGAAATATCGGGAAACTCGTGCATCGTTTCCATCACGTATCGCCCCGCGCCTGCGGCTATGTCCAAAATGCGAACGGGTCGCCCTTCCCTATGAAGCGTTTCGATTACGTTCCTCAATGCATGCTTCAGGTTCGTTTTGCGCTGCCGAATGCCACGCCAGCCGATGCTATTGAGATACGATCTGTCGATCAAACGGCCAACGCCTAACGAGCCGCGCGGTTTATTTTCGTAAACGTAATCGAGCGACAGACCCGAATCGAAGCCGCTCCGCCAGCCAAGATCCACGCCGCGGCTCAAACGGCCGGCGACTCTTAGTCCAGCGCGTGCCACAGCGAACTTCATTCCACCGCGCGACTTCAGACGCTCATATTCATCCCACGTGTAACCAACCTGATCAGCGTCCAAAAGCGATGGCTGAGTGACCGGCTCTACGAAGCGTTCGCGAATGAACTTGCGTATGCGCTCCACAACCAGATGCCGATCTTGATCATGGAAGATGGCGTGATAAGCAGCCGGATAAACCTCCATTTCCTTTACCTGCGACGACAGACGGGCAAAAAATTCGCGCTGCGCCTTGAGCCTGACGACCCAATCGCGGCCGGCGCCGATCATCAACGTCGGTGTTTGGATTGTGCCTGCGTCCGCGACCAATCGGTCCGCTGTGTCGTGAACATCAAGTAAAACATTGACCGCAATTTGCCGGAAGATAAGTGGATCGGCGTCGTATTGCGCGGCCTGTTCTCGGTCGCGAGTGAGGAGCTTCGATTTGACGTAACTCTTGACCTGGCCCGCGCCGAACAGTTTTTGTTTCATTCGCAAAAGTGGAACGGCGAAAGGAATGTAAAGCTTCACGTGGAACGCGGCCGTCGCCAGAATCATTGCGCGAATCGGTGGGGCGTAATCGTGCACCCAGGCCGCGACACTGACCGCGGCGAGGCTGTGAGCGAGAACGATCATGTTCTCGATTGGAATCTCGTAACGCTCGGAAATATGGCGCACAAAAGCGTCCACATCTCTGATCACGTCCGCAAAATTATTCGCGGCGCCGCGTTCGCCCGGCGATCGTCCATGACCACGCGCATCCCAGGCAAAGACGGCGATATCCTTCAATGCGAGCAAATCGACTGTCTCCTGCCATCGGCCCGAGTGCTCGTGGCCGCGATGAAAAAGCAAAATGGCTTTGTTGCTCCCTTCGCCAGGAATCCAAGCCCGATAGAACAGCTCGGTACCGTCCCAACTCTTCATCGCGTGCTCAGTCGCTTCCATTGCTTTCTCCCAACTCCTTGACCGCGCGATGCAATTCTGCAGCGATCGTACAGACGTCGATCTTGTTCGCAGTGTGTGACGAATAGTTGCGCGGCGCGCCAACAATGAGTCGAACTTTTTTCGGATGCGGCAAACGCCGGCCTTTTGGCCACGCGCGGAAAGCGCCCTGCAAATAACAGGGCAGAACCGTCACGTCTCGCCCGGCGACGAGTGCGCCGATTCCCGATTTGAATTCCTGGATTTGCCCGGTTTGCGATCGCGTGCCTTCCGGAAAGATGATCAGAATATTTTCGGGATCATTGAGAAGCTTAGAGCAGATCGAGAGACTCTGGCGAATCCGAACTCGCCGGGCAAAAGGCAGCGCATTCGTGACCACCGCCGCAACCAGAGTCCGCGGCGCACTTTGGAAAAAATAATCCGCAGCAGCGGCCGGGAACGCGCGATGCAATTTACGCAGGGGCAGTGCGGCCAGGAGACAGAGCGTGTCGAGATGACTGGAATGATTTGCCACGATAACGAGCGAGTGGTTTGCCCGAAGATTTTCGTGCCCGATAATTTCAAGCCGGTGATAGATGCGCAGCCAACCGCGGATGACCAACGCGACCAGAGCGCGCACTCCGTAAACGAGCATATCAGGCTCGCGCGGAAATCGCCGTAAACGATCGACCAATGGTTGATCGATATCGCAGGCGGAATCGTAATGCCACGTTTTCATCGCAAGCCGTAGTAATATGCCACCATGTGCATGAACAACGGCGCAACGTAAATCAAGCTATCGATGCGATCCAAGATTCCGCCATGCCCGGGGATCACCGCGCCCATGTCTTTAGTTCCGATGTCTCGCTTGATCACACTTATAGAGAGATCCCCCAGAAGTCCCCCGATTCCGACGATCAAGCCGGTAAAAATTAGTTGCTTCGCCCCAAAAAAAGGAAACGAGAACCGCAGCAGCCACGGCAAAACCATCGAGACCGCGAGGGCGCCAAGCGCGCCTTCCCACGTTTTCCTCGGGCTGATTTCGCTCCGAAGCGGATGCCGCCCAAACAGCCTGCCAAATGTGAAGGCGCTGACGTCATTCAACTCAGTCGCAAAGATCACATAACAAAGAAATCCGTAGGCATTCGTCGCGTTGGCCAGAAAACCCAGATGCCCAAACATCCAGCCGATGTAAATAAAACCCACGATGCTCAGCGACATCTTTTGTAGTTCACCGCGGACCCGATCGCGCAGGATCGGAATGAGCAGGATCAACGCGATGGCAAAAACCGGCACAGTCATGAAAAAGCGATACCAGCCCGCACCGGGCTCTTCGCCGCACGGATGCGACATTAAGGATGCAATGCTGACCGCAACGATGCCCGCGTAAACGACACCCGTCATCCACCGGTCGCGATCCAATCCAGAAGAACTCGCGAATTCCTTGAATCCAAAAATTGAGAGCAATGTCACGCCGACGATGACGGGAACGCGTCCCGCGCAAATAACCAGGAGTCCGATGAACGCCATCACGAGCCACGAACGATAGGTTTTCCAGATCGGTCCCAACTCCTTCTTTAATCCCCACTGAATGAAACCGAGAATCACCCCACCAAATGCGAGAGAAACAGGAACAATCAGGAGGTACGCGCGAAATACCGGGTCGTGCAGCGCAATCTGCGGGGAAATCATCTCGCTCGATTTTGAAGCCCTCTCGTGATCCGTTTCAAGCGAACGATTATCGTTTGCAAACAGCCCACGATTATAGCGAGACAAGTCCAATCGAGAATTGGAGGCGCGCTTTCCGTGCGGTCGATCGGCTGGTTACTCCACCACAGATACACGAACATCGTCCAAGCCCCGAGGCTCAGCGCGACCATCCGCCATGGCTTCGACATAATTCCCCCAAACTCGCGCTGCCTTCCAAGCGCTTGCCCGAAAAGTCCCACATAGGCGGCGAATAAGGAAAGGATCGCCGTCCAGTAGCCAATCACGGGATTCATCAGTCCGCTGTGCGCAACGCCTGTGAAAATAATCACATCGGAAATTCGATCCGGCAGATCGTTCACAATCTCGCCGCGGGCACTCGCCTTTCCTGCTGCGACCGCAACCATGCCGTCCAGCATGTTGAACCAAAGCCTGAGATAAGAAAACAGCGGTGCAATAATCAGCAGCCACGCATTTCCTCCTGATTTCCAAAAACACAACGATGCGATCAGCGCAACAAGCATCGACGAATACGAAATCGCATCGGCAGAAACGCCGAGGCGCACGCACAAATTCGTAGCTCCAGCCGCTGTGCGACGGAACAGCTGCGCGATCGGCCGGCGCGAAGTCGATTGACATTGCACCATAGTCTACGCTTTAGCGAAAATTGAAGCGCCTTGCCCGACAAATCTGGGGTGCGATCGTTCCAAACTTCGACGTTGGAC
The DNA here is from genome assembly GCA_046727935.1 of Verrucomicrobiota bacterium. GTDB lineage: Bacteria > Verrucomicrobiota > Verrucomicrobiia > Chthoniobacterales > UBA10450 > Udaeobacter. The sequence goes on from JBKPDP010000096.1 coordinate 9,373, forward strand.
TTCTAGCTTAATCACGTCACCATCACTGCATGAAAATCGCTACGATTATTGTTCGCATTCTTCTTGGACTGATGTTCGTGATCTTCGGCGCGAACTTCTTTTTCAATTTCATTCCCGCGCCGCCGCCACCACCAGGTCTGGCTGGGGATTATTTCAAGGTCTTCGCCGCCAGTGGTTACATGTACGTCGTTGGCGCCATGCAACTGCTGAGTGGACTACTATTGTTGATCGGCCGTTTCGTGCCGCTTGCCCTAACTATTCTCGCCGCGATGATCTTCAACATCTTGGTTTTTCACATTTTGATGGATCCCAAAGGTCTTCCGATGGCAATCGTCGTCACTGTGCTCGAACTTTTCCTGGTTTGGTCATATCGCGATCGCTTCGCGGGAATCGTGCGCCCCTGATGTAGGATCATGGCTACGCAAAGCAACGACAAGACAGCCGATGTGGTCGTTCGCGGCGACGCGCGCAGTTTCAAGCAGGAGATTGTTTCGGGCAGACATCAGCTTTCCGCTGACGAACCGGTCAGCGCAGGCGGTAGCGATGCCGGCCCCGATCCATACGATTATTTGCTGACGGCGCTGGGGGTCTGTACTTCCATGACAGTCGGCCTGTACGCGCGCCGGAAGCAAATCCCTCTCGAGAACATCACGGTTTCGCTCAGGCACTCGCGCATTTATGCAAAGGATTGCGAGGAATGCGAAACAAAGGAGGGAATGCTGGACAGGATTGACGTGGAAGTCGAACTGACGGGATGGTTGAGCGCGGAACAGCACGCGAAGCTGATGGAGATCGCCGGTAAATGTCCTGTTCATCGAACTCTTACATCGGAGATCAATATTCGGCTGCGGCCTGCTCAGAAATCATCTTCGGCGTAGCCGTGGAACTGTGGCCGGTACCGGTGAAGCCGGTCCCGTGAACATGGGTGGTCTTGTCCCCACCGGGGTCAACGACTCCGGCTAAAGCATTCCCAAGCACGGGTACAACTCGCATGGACGTTGGCGAGCTGAGGGCGTTTGAAAGAATTACGCGCGACAGGGCAACATTGCGCGAAACATGAACCGATGAGCAAGAGGTCGAAGAAATCGTCGAAAACTCGCGGACGTCGTTGGTCCGCTAAAGTTATGCAGCGTAGTGACGCGCTCGACCTTGAATCGAACGTCTTCAAACGAAAGGATCCACGCCGCATTGCCCTCTCGTTGAAACGTTCTGCTGAGCGGAGCAAAAGACGCAAAGGCACGCCCTATCAATCCGCGATGTCGATGTTGAATTTTTACATCAATCGCGGCGGCAAAAATCTGCCTCAAAGACAGAAGCGGATTTTGGAACGCGCCAAAGATGAATTGCGGGAAGTCTTTGGGCGCGCCTAGATGGAACGCGTTGTCCTCAACACGTTGCCAAAGGGGACTTGCGCCTTCGGCGCCTGGACTTTGACATCGCGTTCGGGAGAACGCGATCCACCTTTGTTGGTATTCGACGCCTTCGCGAATGCGATTGCGCGCGTAGACAAATCCCCACGCATCGAGTGGTCGAATATCGAAATTAAAGAGCCAATGAACACGAGAAAACTCGGCAACTCCGATTTGATGATCACGCCCATCGGGTTCGGCGCATGGGCGGTTGGCGGTCCGTGGCAATTTGGCTGGGGCGCGCAAAGCGATCGCGACTCCATCGCAGCGATTCACCGGGCGCTGGAGATGGGCATCAACTGGATTGATACCGCAGCAGTCTATGGGCTTGGTCATTCCGAGGAAGTTGCGGCGAAAGCACTGCGCGATTGGACCGGAAAACATCCTTATGTTTTCACTAAATGCGGGATGGTGTGGAACGAGAAACGTGAAGTTGGTTACTCGTTACGCGCACAATCGATTCGCCGTGAATGCGAAGCCAGTCTGCGACGGCTGAGTGTGGATGCGATTGATCTGTACCAAATCCACTGGCCTGCCGATGACCTTGTCGAAACTTTGGAAGGCTGGGCAACCATGGCTGATTTGCAAAAGGAAGGCAAAGTCCGCTGGATTGGTGTCTCGAATTTTAGCCTGCAGGAGTTGCAAAGAGCCATGAGCATCGCGGCGATCACATCACTGCAACCGCCCTATTCACTGCTTCGTCGCGATGCCGAGAAAGAGCTCCTGCCTTTTTGCGAACGTGAAAACATCGGCGTGATCGTTTATTCGCCGATGGCGTCGGGCCTGCTCACAGGCGCAATGACACGCGAGCGCGTCGCCAATCTTCCAGCCGACGACTGGCGCCGAGGCAATCCGGACTTCCAGGAGCCGAAGCTGTCGGAAAACCTTGCGTTGGTTGAGCGGCTGCGCGCTATCGGCGCGCGCCACTCCAAATCGCCAGTAGAAGTCGCTATCGCCTGGACGCTGCGGAAGCCAGTAGTCACCGGCGCAATCGTCGGTGCGCGAAATGCAAAGCAGGTCGATGGCATTATCGGCGGCGCAACTCTTCGCCTTACGCCCGACGAAATTAAAGAGATCGAAGCTGACCGCTGACGCTTTCAGGGTTGAAAAACTCCGACCGGTTCACGCGTCGCTAGACGAGTTAATTAGGAGCGTGGCCGCTGTAGCCACGGCCCTGTGGCCGTTTCCTCCGGTGTGAGAAGCAGCCGGGCTAGACCGGCCACAGGCCGGTGGCTACAACATTTACGAAATCGCCCGAGATAGATGAAACGATCCGCATTTTGAAAGCGATGCGAGGACGCATCGCACTCCAAAAGCTTTCGCGAAACAAAATGCGGCTCCTCTACGAATTTCGCGCGAAGCGCTTTGGAGTGCGGCGATATTTCGCCGCTTTTCCGTCAATCCCAGGCTTCACTCAGCAGAGCGCGTGTTTCTTCCATACCGGTACGCCAGACTTTCATCATCTCCTCGTCGTCGCGCTGATAAACACCGCCGTAGTTACCGTCCTTGAGATACTCTCGCAGCGATCTTGGATCGAGCCGGCGCAACCTATCCGAATCGCTCATCGGCTTCTGCTCACGCGGCATGTCGATCTTCGCCAAACGCGTCCAAGGAAAATTCTCCATCCACGATGCGTGTGAGGCGACAGGATCGATCGCCTGCACTTGTGCCCAAACTTTCGGTGCGTTCCACCAGTTATGAAACTTAATCCGCACACCCGGATGATCCGCCATCCATTCGCCTATCAGTCCTTGTGCAGGCGTGTTGCCGCCATGTCCGTTGACGATCAGGATTCGTTTAAACCCCTGCTCTGCCATCACATCGAGAATGTCGCGCAGGACCAACAGGTACGTTTCGATACGCAGCGTGATGGTTCCCGGAAACGCACGGAAATACGGCGTGATCCCGTAGGCCAGCACAGGAAAGACGGGTATACCCAGCGGTTCCGCTGCTTCGACGGCCAAGCGGTCCGCCAAAATGCTGTCCACACTCAGGCTCAGGTAAGCGTGTTGTTCGGTACTGCCCAGCGGCAGCAGCGCGCGATCGTCGCGCTTCAGATATTCTTCTACCATCATCCAATTCATTTCGCTGATTCGCATTGCCTAAGTTGATCCACAGATTTCAAGTGTTCACGCGGATTTGTTGGCCGATCCTGTAGCCATGGCAAAGCCTGCCCGCCGTGGCGGGTGTCGCTGTGGTCAGTTGCGGCGTAGAGACCAGAAAGCGCGTCACCGCGCGAGGTCGCTGTGTCTGATGTAAAAATAAGCGCACACCGGTCGCTTCATCCGAAGTAGCAGATGAATCATGGAACGCGAAAAGATTATTTTCCTTCGAAACTTTTTTCTCCGCGCATTTGTGGTTGGCGTCCTCTTCGCTGTGTTCTATTGGATTGCCACGTTGGCTTTGTGGCACGCCTATGCCCCGTGGCTCATCGAACAGTTTAAAGTGGATGAAAAAGAACTAGGCGCACTCACCCTGAACTTTTTTGCGAACGTACGGATAGTGATTGTCTTTTTCTTCCTTGTCCCGGCGCTGGCTTTGCACTGGAGCGCGAAGAAAGCCTGACCCGTTGCAATCGTAGAGATGGTCAAGGCGCTTACGCCTAACGACCAGTAACTCATGCGTTCCCCCTGCAAACGTGCTTGCCGTAATAGCACGCGCCCGACCTGCAGCAGCTTCATCAGTGGTACAGGTCTGGTGTCGTTCAGAGAGGCAATCGAGTCGCCTGGAAATTAATGTTGCGGATTTGGGATGCGTGCGAAAAATCGCTCTTGTGAAACTTTGGAAATGGGAACCGGAAAATCTCCCATCATACATTCAATTCGCACGGCCATTGCAGCGACTATCTCGCTTGCGGTCGCGCGCCTCTTCGGATTGCCCGAAGCGTATTGGGCCGCGATGCAACACTCGTGGTCATGCAATCAACGCTAGGTGCGACTCTGTTGATTTCGGTCGAACGCATTGCGGCCACCGCGCTGGGTGCTCTGGCTGGAGCGCTTCTGGCAACTTATTTCACTCAAAATCCGTTCGTCTTCACAGCGGCGGTATTTGTGCTCGGACTGTTGTCCGCAGCCTTTCGCATGGAAAAAAGTGCGTATCGCTACGCGAGCATCACCCTTGCCATCATCGTACTTATCCCCCGTACCAATGCAGCGTGGATTGTTGCGCTCCACCGCTTCTTCGAAGTATCGGTTGGAATTATCGTCGCTTTGGCGCTGGCGGCCCTGTGGCCGGAGCACAAAGCTGAATCTGCAAACGGAACTGTGGAGTAAAATGTGCGCCTGCTTTCCTTCAGCCGACGCGGATAACGCGCGGATCGTCAGGCCCCGCTGAAGTGAATTCGGGAAATTCTCGCGGATGCAGGATTCCAGCGAGAATCTCCACGCTATCCACAATGCGCAAACCTGGCCGCGCGAAATACGCGCTCGCATTCACGAGATAAATCTCGCCATCACGCGCAGCGGGAAGTGAATCAAAACCAGGAAAGCTCCGAAGCAGTTCGTAATCGCGCCGCGCACGGTCGATATCGTAGCCGCAGAGAGCGAGCACAATGATCTCAGGGTGCGCGTCGAGTACTTGCCGCCAATCGACTTGCGCCGAGGGTCGATGCTTGCGGCCTAACGAATCACGACCGCCTGCAATTTCTACGAGCTCCGGTCCCCAATGACCCGAGCAAAACGGCGGATCCACCCATTCCATCAGGAAACAGCGTGGCCGATGAGAAGCGCGTTTTGCCCGGAGTCGTACTATCTCCACACGCTCGGATAGGCTCGCGACCAATTTGTCCGCGCGCTCTGGGACGCCACACACTGCCGCGACACGTCGAATATCATCAAATATTTCCGATAGGCTTGTCGGCTCGAGATTCACTATTTGTGGCGGTCCTGGCAAAGTTTCGGCAAGCCGTGCCACAGTGCCATAACCGACCGCGCAGACGTCGCACAGTTTCTGAGTGAGAATTACAGTGGGCCGCAGTGCACGCAGGAGCGGCTCATCGATTGTATAAATTGTCCCCTTATCGCGCAGTGCGCGACGCACCCATTGATCGACTTCGCTACTCGTTAGGCCAGCATTGTGTACTGGACAGTGTGTAACACGCGGCCGCGCGTTCGATTCCTGCGAAAAATCGCACTCATGCGAAACACCGACTATCTGGTCCATCAGGCCAAGCGCGGCTGCAATTTCCGTCGCAGCGGGCAAAAGCGACACGATCCGGATCACTTCTCATTCTACTTGGTTTCTCCCCGCGAGAACAAGGGAAGAGCATGAACATGAGCATGAGCATGAGTAAGAATAAGAAAACACAGGGCCCGTCCGAGCATTTCAATAATCTTCCGAATGGTCAGGCTACACGGTGCCTTACAAAATGCCGACCGCGCGCGAGATGAGTAACACGACAATGGTCAGGGAAATGAGGATTTGACACATGGCGAGAGCTTTTGCCCACCTGGCTAGCAGTGGCGCGTCGGTTGGGCCGAATGTAGAACTCTGCGTAAAGGCGACGAACAGATAATCGATGAAGCGCGGCCGCCAGCGTGTACACTCAAATTGGGCGCGTTCGTCATGTGGGATCTGCATCTGTGGAAAAAGAAAGCTTGTGCTGCCGAATTTCTTCTCCTTGTGACGCAAGGTCGGTCCGCCGCCGTCCAGCCGCCAATACCAAAGCGCGAAGACGATCACGTTTGTGAGCCAGAGTAATCCGCCTGAGCGCAACAATTGCAACGGCGTTCCCCGGTGTGAAGGCAGCACACGCACGAGCAGAATTACCGATCCGACTAGTGCCAGTGTTGTAATGCCATTAATAATGATTCCGAGGACGCGATTAAGTGAATGTCTCCCCACGCGATGGCTCACCACCGTTGGCACGAGCAAAACGACAATCAAAGTCGGCAACAACCAAATCGGGCCGACAATGAGATTGCGTGGCAACGCCAGATAAATTGCGCCGACCGCTAAAAATGCGAGCAGCGCCTGCCCGCGCGGCTCAGGTTTATCAATGTGATCTGGTGAGGCAGGCATGACACTTGGCTATAAGCAAAATTTCGCGGCAAAGCTATCTCACAAATAAGTGCGCATGCTAAGCAATCAAAAGCGATGCGAGGACGCGTGCGCACTCCGAGAGCCCGACGCCTGCGGGAAGAAACAGTGCAGACACCTGCGGGATTCTGCACAACGTGCTTTTAACGTGCGTTGCATCTTCACATCATTTTTAACCCTTCACTGTTGCGCAATTAATTATCTATAACGCTGGATAAACTCTTGAATCCAAGATCGACAACCGCTGCATCCTAGCTACAGGGAAGCGTTCCCACGCTGACACGAACACATGTTTAAGCGCATTCTAAAATGGTTTGGCGCGATTATCGCGGTCCTCCTGATCGCAATCGCGATATTCTTGGTTAATCTGATTTGGTTCCGGCCATGGAGCCTGAATCTGTTTTACGAAAAGGTCTTCGCCGAAATTCTCTTCGACCATCCGGAGCTGCTCTCAGCGCTCGGCTTGGTGGAGCAATTCGGCATCACGAGCCATAACGGAAAGCTCGACGACGAATCGCCGGCGCACCAACAGCGCGAATTCGACAGGTGGAAGCGCGACTTGGCACAGCTTCGTCAGTATCCGCTCGATCGCCAATCGGCTTCGCAAAAGCTTTCCACGCATGTGCTGGATTGGTTTTTGCAACTGCAAGTCGAGGGCCAGAAATGGCAATGGCACAATTATCCGGTCAATCAGCTCTTCGGCGTGCAGAACCAATTCCCTGAGTTCATGGCGAACACGCACCGGCTGCTCAACCGCAAGGATTGCGAGTATTACCTGATGCGGCTCGATGGTCTGCCAAAAAAGTTCGACCAAGTTCTCGATGGTTTGAAGATTCGGGAACAAAAACAGATCCTGCCACCGCGTTTCGTAGTTGAGGAAGTGCTCAAGGAAATGTCTGACTTTATCGGCAAACCTGCTTCGGAAAATATTCTGGCGACATCATTCAAAATTCGCGCTGCCAAAATTCAAAAGTTAAGCGAGGCAGACCGCGCCGATTTTCAAACGCGCGTAGAAACGGCAATAACCAACAAGGTCTATCCGGCCTATCAAAGCCTCATCAATTATTTCCAGGAAATTTTGCCAAAAACGACCACTGACGTTGGCGTCTGGAAATTACCGGACGGTGATGCTTTCTACGCCTATAAGCTGCACGAAAACACGACCACCGCCCTCAAGCCGGATGAGGTGCATGAGATTGGCCTGCGCGAAGTGGCCCGCATCGAGGGCGAAATGCGAGCAATTCTTGATGCAAACGGCTTTGCAGGCCAACCGATCGGAGAGGCCGTGGACAAGCTCACAAAGGACACCCGTTTTCTTTATCCAAACGATGACAAAGGCCGTGCCGACGCTTTGGCGAAATACACGGAGCTGATCACGCAGGCAACAGAGCGCTCGTCGAAACAATTGTCTCTCACCACTCCGCGCGCGAACATTGAAGTCCGCCGCGTCCCAGAGTTTAAGCAGGCAACTGCGCCGGGCGCCTATTACGAGATCCCCGCCATGGATGGCAGCCGCGCTGGGATTTTTTTCGCGAACCTGCGCGACATGAATGAAGTGCCCAAGTGGAGCATGCCAACGCTCGCGTATCATGAGGGCGTGCCGGGACATCATTGGCAAATCTCGACCGCGGAGGAACTCAAAAGGTGTTCCACAATTTCGCAAAGTGGTGCCGTTCACCGCTTACATGGAAGGGTGGGCGCTTTACTGCGAATGGCTCGCGAAACACGTCGGATGGTATGACAACGATCCATTCGGAGACCTGGGACGCCTTCGTGACGAACTCTTCCGTGCGGTCCGGTTGGTCGTGGATACGGGCATTCATGCGAAGCGCTGGACCCGCGAACAAGCGATCGTGTACATGCGCGAGAAAACCGGCATGGGCGAGAAGGAAGTGAAGTCGGAAATAGAACGCTACATCGTCGCGCCTGGTCAGGCGTGCGCCTACAAGATCGGTATGCTAAAGATTCAAGAATTGCGCGCTCGTGCAGAGAAAGAACTGGGAGAAAAATTTGATCAGCGCGAGTTTCACGATGCCGTGCTCAAAAACGGCGCGTTGCCTCTCGAGATTCTCCAAGAACAAGTGGACGATTACATTCGACGAAAGAAAGCGTAGATTCTATTGAACTGCGGATTGTGGTGGATAGCACAGATAATAAAACTAAGGGAGAAAATCCGTCATCTTCTCTTCGTTGGCGAAATCAGGCTAATCGGCAGTTACCGAAAGAGGCAACCAGTCATATTATTCGCGCGCTACGCCGAATAGGCTTAATGGGCGGCAAAGACCGCTCCAGACTATAGTTCCGGTATGGCAAAGCGTGTTTGCTATATTCATATCGGTCCGCATAAAACAGGGTCAAGCGCGATCCAGTGGTTCCTGAAGGAATACCGCGCCGAGTTGCTGAAGCAGGGTTATTTCGTTCCAGAAAGCGGTACCGTCCATGGTGGACACCATCCAATCGCTAGGAAGCTCTGCGGCCAAGACGTGCCGAACCATCAACAGTCAGCGGCCGCCAAATTCGCCCGGGAGCTTGCTGAGACGCCGTGCGAAGTAGTAGTTGTTTCCTCGGAGGCTTTAGACATGCTGTTGAGAACGAGGAACTACGCTACAGCATTCTTCAATCGGATCGGAGAGCTTAATCTGGAACCGAAGCTCGTTTTATTTCCACGCAACCAACCGCAATCGATTAATTCCCGCTATGCGGAAGTGATCAAGGGCTTCCATCGGTCCGAATCATTCGACGATTTCGTTCAAGGAACCAGTCGGGACTCAAGTCTCCGATACTCCCTCCTGATCGAGGTCGCCAACGCGTTTCATGCCGAACTAATTCCCCGCCCCTTCATTGGGGAAACCGTGAGCCGCGGCGTCGTGCCAGAGTTTCTACGCGCCATCGGTGTTGAGCCATCGCAGTTTCCAGGTACCAATGTCCGCCGCAACCAGTCGATCGGGCCATTTACAGTCAGCGTCGCTCGCTGCCTATCCCGCTTGATCGTTGGCCCGGGCAAGCAGCTCACGTGGCTGCAAGCCGAGCGATGCAAAAAGAAACTCACTGCATATCTTGAGGGAAAAGGATTGGCGGATGCCGGATATTGTGGACTAACTAGCGCGCTGGCTCGGCACATCGAAAAAGAATGGCAGCCCGATAACGACGCGTTTGCCCAACGGGTTTGGGGTAGGCCGTGGGCAGAAATTTTCGCCAGCGATATTGGCCGAGAATTTTCACCCAACGATTTTGAAATGGTCAAGCCGAATGAAACGACCAGGCGAGCACTCCACCAAGCCGTAGTCGAAATGACGGCAATAGTTAAAGAAATCATGCTTGATCCGGCGCTAATCACCCAAGCTGCTTGGAATGATCTGCAACAACGGGCTGGCTAAACTCCGCAAGCAAATATTCAGGAGGCTTTTTTGAAATACCTTTGGAGAATATTCGCCGTTCCCCCAGTGGAAGGTGCCGCTTTACCCATCGAGACACTCGAAGAACAAGTGAACGAGTACACTCAACGAAAGAAAGCGTAGATTGTAGCGGCCTCGCTGTGTCCAAGGCTTCCATGAGATTGTCAAACTGTGGCATAGCACAGCGGCTATAACAGAGCCCCGAATGCGTAAAATTCTGATCACGCTCGCAATTTTGGTCGCATTTATTGTTGCTATCTTGGCGACGTGGATCCTTGGCGGACGCCAGGTGTCACTCTTCCTCGATCGCTTTGAAACGATTGAAATGGCCTCAGCACGAATTAATTCGATCGCCTACGAAGGCAATGGGACTGGCGGCATCCTTCACATCAACAACCTTGAGCTAAGTCTAAACGATAGGAATGGTCCGGCTCCCAGCATCGGCACGACGAAAAATAATCAGCTTGGTCTGGCAAACGGTGGAAAAGTTTTCCCTTTCGGTCCGGCGCGATCAGAGGCCGAGAATCTTGCCGCTGTACCGCCGGCAGGCGACGATGCTTTAATCGAAATCCGCCGGAGCATTCTTAGTTGGCCGACGCCATTCGATTTCAATTTCATGACCGGCCAGTCACCGTCATGGAAACGCCATTTGTATTATCGGTTGCTTTGGAAAAAACCTTCCGGTGCAAAACTAGAAATGCTGTGGCGCTATGAGCAATACTTCTATCCCGGTAACGGCTGGGCGAGTGGATTCATGACCCATGAAGGTTCCACGGGCCTGATCCAACTGGATATCGCTCCCTGAGACTGAGTAGAGCCATCGACAAACTTGTCTATTTAAATAGTTCGCGGCATCCTTTCGACGTGCGACTCTCGCGCAAATTTCAAAAGCTTTTTTCCCGCGATGCAGCAGAGAGCCTCTGGGAAAACACTTGTCGCTGGATCCATCCGGTGAATTCTCGTCAAATTCTCGCTGGGATTGACCGGGCCGAACTAGAAAGCCTGCGAGAACGTTATCCCTACCGGCCCAACGCACGAAAGATCAACGCTTACGAAGATGCAGCATACTGGATCGGCGTGAACGTTAAGCGCGCGCAGGACCTTTGGCTCGATCGTTCCCCGCCCCTCGATATTTTGGATCTTGGTTGCGGCCCCGGTTATTTTCTTTACCTCTGCCGGCTGTTCGGTCACGAAGGGATCGGGTTTGACACCGATGAAGAGCCTTTCTTCCGCGGCACGACCAAATTCTTCAACGTTCGCCGCGTCATCGGACGCATCGAACCGAGAACGCCTTTGCCCGATCTCGGAAAAAAATTCGATCTTGTAACTGGCCACCGCGTTTGTTTTCACCGGATCGCGCGCACCGAGAACGGAGAGTGGCTCGAATGGACGCCTGCCGATTGGGAATTTTTCATCAACGATATTCGGACACGATTTCTCAAGCCTGACGGACGTCTCCTTTTGGAATTCAACCGGCGACAGGACGGTTCTTCATTCTTTACTCTGGAATTGCGCGATTTTTTTCTGTCGCAAGGCGCGCGCATTCGTCGCTGGAAAGCGTTGCTTGCTGCCGATCCAAACCAGCAACCTCGGTTCAAACAGACGTGAAATTTGTAGAGCAGGCGCGTCGCCTGCCAATCTTGGCAACCAGAGCGGTTGTCCTACAATCGGGCGAGCGTGTTTACAATTTCCAGTCTGAGCAATTCCAGCCCAACATTTGCTCGACCTCCGCGATGTCTTCCGCGAAGAGATTGTAGAGAAAAACTTTTTCCTCCCAATTCATCGCCCGCTCGTAGGGCACGATATTTCTGTCTTTACTGCGTACCGAACGGAGTGGCTCAAGACCGAGAAATGAAAAGATGGAAGCGAGCGTTTCATGCTGTTTGTCCGTAAATTCTTCAAACTTCACCACATTGACTTGTTCGCGCGGAAAAAGTTTGAACAGACGCGCGAGCTGCTGTCCGTAGAATCCTCGATCCACGTAAGCAAAACGGCGCGCTTCAGTTGCCGGGGCGCCGGCGATCCGCACTTTCTCCTCTCGAACAGCATCGAAAAAATCCAACGGCTCGCGGCCTCTAAATCGCTGCATGTTCCAATGCGCAAAGGCACGCTCGACCGGATTTCGCAGGACGATCAGCACTTTAATTTTGGGATTGTATTTCCAAATCCGTTCCGCTGCTGGTTCGTGATAAATGTAACTTGGGGTGCAATCACCGGCGATGGTCGAAGGAGCGAGGGCCGGATAATGGTTATGTAATTGCTCATAATCGGGCTCGGAAACAAACAGCGCGTCGTCATCAAAAAAATGTATCTCCTGCTGGTCGCCCATGGTGATGTTGGGATGTTTGCTCAGAAAATAATGCAACGCTGTCGTGCCCGATTTTTGTGCACCGGCCAGCACGAAATCGAGCCGGTCGATCTTGCGTAACCTGCGTTGGAACATCGGCATCGTCCTCGTAATCGTGCTCGTGCTCTGGCTCGATGTCGATGACTGATTACGATTGCGAGCAAGAGCATAAGTAAGGGAACGTGGGGAGTTGTAGCCCTTTGGGCTCCACCTTATGGTGCGCCCATGTCCAAGGCATTTCGCACGTTTTTTTGTGGTTCACTTTTTGTTTTAGCGGTTGCATTGAACACATCTGTGTCCGGCGATGAAGGGATGTGGCTGTTCAATGCGCCGCCGCTCAAGCAACTGAATGAGAAATATCAGTTCGAGCCGACGCAACAGTGGTTGGACCATCTGCAAAAAGCGAGTGTCCGCTTCAACTCCGGCGGCAGCGGCTCATTCGTATCTGCAAATGGTCTTGTGATTACAAATCATCATGTCGGTGCTGACACGCTGCAAAAGATTAGTGAGCCGCAGCACAATTACTTGAAGGACGGTTTTTACGCGAGAACTCAGGCGAATGAAATCAAATCGACCGATCTCGAACTCAACGTGCTGATGTCAATCGAAGACGTTACAGCGCGCGTGAATGGCGCGGTCAAACCGGGAATGACGAACGACCAGGCTTCCAATGCCCGTAACTCAATCATCGCTGCGATTGAGAAGGAAAGTAAAGATAAGACCGGGTTGCGTTCTGACGTGGTCACCCTTTACCAGGGCGGCGCGTATCATCTCTATCGCTACAAACGTTACGACGACGTGCGTCTGGTCTTTGCGCCAGAGCAGCAGATGGCTTTCTTCGGAGGCGACCCGGATAATTTCGAGTATCCGCGTTACGACCTCGATATCTGTCTTTTTCGTGTTTATGAGAATGGACAGCCAGCAAAGATCGATCATTTCCTCAAATGGAATTCGCGCGGCCCGACCGACGGCGAATTAACCTTCGTAAGCGGCAGCCCTGGCAAAACCGACCGACAACTTACGCTGGATGAATTGGCCGATACGCGGGATCGCTTTCTGCCGTATCTCCTGCGCATGTTTAATCGGCGTGAGGTGCTGGAGTTATCCTACGGTGCCCGATCGTTCGAGAACGCAAGAAAAGCCCGCGACGATCTTTTCGGAGATCAAAACAACCGAAAACGTTATGACGGTTATCTTGCCGGGCTGCTTGACCCGCAGATCTGGACCAAGCTCCAGGCGCGCGAGCAAACTCTGCGCAATGCAATGGCGCGAGATCCCAAGCTACGATCGACTGCCAAGGCCTATGATCGAATCAAGAATGCGCAGGCTGAGATCGTCAAGGTTTCGCCTCTCTACAATTACCTGGAGATCGAGCGACCGAAAACGACGAGTTATCGTCCGCCTCGCGCGTTTGTTGGCAATCTTTTCAAATACGCGCGGTTGCTGGTTCGCGCGGCAGACGAAGGCTCCAAACCCAACGGTGAACGAATTCCCGAGTTTCGCGACAGCGCACGCGATTCACTGGAACTGGAGCTCTTTTCTACCGAGCCCGTTTACGACGATTACGAAATCCTGCACCTGACGGATTCGTTGACCGATTTCGTTTCGCAATTTGGCGCCGACGATCCCCTCGTAAAGAAGGTGCTCGCCGGAAAGTCGCCCCATGCGCGCGCAGTCGAACTGGTCTCTGGAACGAAACTGAAAGATGTGACCGTGCGCAAAAATCTTTACGGGAAAGATGCGGCTGCATTGCAGGGAGCGCATGATCCGATGATTGATCTCGCGCGGTCGGTCGATGAGCCGGCGAGAAATGCGCGAAAGATTTATGAAGCGCAGGAGGAAATTAAGAAGCAGGCGTATTCTGATCTTGCGAGAGCGCGTTTTGCCATTGAAGGCACAGGCAGTTATCCAGACGCCACGTTCACACTTCGCCTTTCCTATGGAACGGTGCGCGGTTACGAGCAGGACGGAAAACAGATTCCAGCCTTCACCGATTTCGCCGGTCTCTACCAGCGTTCCGCCGAGTATGATAACAGACCACCGTTCGATCTGCCGAAACGTTGGATCGACAAAAAATCCAGTTTGAATCTGGCAACGCATTTCAATTTCGTTTCCGATGCAGATATCATCGGCGGCAACAGCGGCAGCCCTGTAGTAAACAAGGCAAACGAATTCGTAGGCATTATTTTCGACGGCAACATCCAGTCGCTGGTGCTCGATTGCATTTACACAGACACACAAGCGCGCGCTGTCTCGGTTGATTCTGCCGCCATCATTGAAGCGCTGCGCAAAGTTTATGATGCAAGCGCGCTCGCAGACGAATTGGAAGGCGCACAAAGGTAGAGACGCCGCGCTGCGGCGTCCGGACAGCGCAGCGGCGCTGTCGCGACCAACTTCACAATTGTTTTAACAACATTTTCCAGCGCGCCCAAGCTTCGTCGCGCGCTTTTTTGTCGCCTTCGCGAACTGCGGGATCGGATGGTTCGCCGGATCGCATGAAACCGTGGCCGGCGCCTTTGTAGATCACCAGTTCGTATTTTTTGCCGGCGACTTTCATTAGTTCTTCCGCTTTCGGAATTGTCGCGTTCACACGTTCGTCGTTTTCACCGTAAAATCCGTAAACCGGACACGCAATATTCGCGACCTTTGAAGCTTCATTTGGCGCAGTTCCATAAAACGAGTATGCGGCCTTCAGTTTGGGATTTTCATTTGCATACGCAAACGTCACTCCCCCGCCCCAGCAGAATCCGCAGACAGCCAAACTGCCGTTGCATGACGGAATTTTCGTCAACACATAATCAGCAGTTGCATCCAGATCGGCCTTGACCTGTTCCTTCGACAAGGCAGATATGGCTTTGCGCGCGCCATCAACGTCTTCGAATTTTTGGCCGCTGAGCAAATCGGGCACAATCGCAATCACGCCAGCCTCGGCCAGCTCGTCGCACAAGCTGCGGACCCAATCGGTCACACCAAAGATTTCGTGAACGACAAGCACGACCGGCGCTTTGTCTTTGCGTTCTGGATAGACAACGAAGGCTTTGATCGTTCGCTCGCCCGACTTGATATCGACCCATTCGCCGTGTCGCGTCGAGTTGTTCAACCGTTCCTTCCCAAAATCTTTGATCACTTCTGCGGGAAGCAGCGGCACAATAAGGACTGCCAGGGCGAAGAGAATGCGTTTCATAATAGTTAGAGGTTCCTCCACTTCGGTCGGAATGACAAAATGCCGGTGTTAGCTTGAGGTGGAAGCCGGCGCCCCGACCCTGCCTTTGATTAGAGCGTCGATACTCCAGCGTCCAGGCCCATAGAACAGGACGAAGAGAAAAAACCAGCAGTAGAGCACGGCTAGTTCGCCTTTATTAACGATCGGAAAGAAATGCTTCGGATGGTGAACCATGAAATAGGCGACCATCATTTCCCCAGCGGAGAAAAACGCAGCGATGCGCGTGAGGAAGCCGAATGCGATCAGAAATCCACCTGCCAACTCGACCCATGCTTCGATCGTCCCCAATGCTCCCGGCGGGATACCCTGTCCGCCAGGCGGGAAACCGAGAATTTTCTGACCGCCGTGGCAGGCAAACATCAAACCGATAATAAGTCGCGCGATGCAATAGACCGGATCTGCAAATCGATTAAGAGCGTTCATAGCCGCTCAGGCTGAATGATGTCGATCTGACATGTCAAGAAAATGACAAAGCACGAATGACGAATGACGAAACAAACCCGAATGCTCGAATGACAAATTGTCTGGACGAAGGCTTTTCGTCATTTGGCTTTGTGTCATTCCTTCGTCATTACACATTCGACATTCGTCATTTCCTTCACGCTGCTTTCTTTGCAGGTTGCTTCTGTTTCTTGCGCGATTTGGCGGTCGCCTTTTTCTTCGCGCCGGTTTGCTCCAGGCTTTTCTGCAAGACGGAAACCAGATCGATCACTTTGGTCGGTTTGGGCGCTTTCTTTGGTTTTTCTTCAATTTCTTTCCCGCCGGCCTCCACTTTTTCTTCGATCACTTCCATCAGCGCCTCCCGGTAGTCGTCGCGGTATTTTTCCGGATTCCACTTTGAGCTCATACTGTCGATGAGTGATTTGGCCATGTTCATCTCGCGTTTGCCGACTTCGGTTTTTTTCGGGACATGCAGCTTCCCTGGGTCTGCGAGTTCGTCGGCGAAATGCATCAGTTCAAGAACGAGCGCGCCATCCTCTGGCTTTACCCCGGCGAGGTATTGGCGCGTTTTGATCACCACCTTGGCGATGCCGACCTTACTGCTGTCCTTTAGGGCGTCGCGAAGAAGTACGTACGCTTTGTCGCCGCCTTTTTGTGGCTCAAGATAGTACGGCTTGTAGAAAAACATCGGATCGATCTCTTCCTGATCCACAAAGTCTTGGATATCGACCGTCTGCGTGGCCTCCAGATCAATGCGATCGAAATCTTCGTCCTTCAGCACGACGTATTTTCCTTTTTCGTACTCGTAACCTTTGACGATCTGATCCCAGGGAACTTCTTTACCGTCCTTTTCGGCGACACGCTTGTAATTTACCGGACTCAAATCGCCCTTGCGTAGCAGACGAAACTTGAGCTCCTCTCGTCGGGTGGCGGGATACAGAGCGATCGGAATGTTGACGAGGCCGAAGCTGATGCTGCCTTTCCAAATTGCGCGCGCCATACAAGATTATTTCGCACGGCGGGCAGCAACCGCGCGTTCATCTCTTGTCATGTCGAGCGAAGTCGAGACATCTTTTGCCGTTCTCAACGTTGGCAGCGCAGAAAAAGTCAGAGATTCCTCGACTCCGCTGCGCTGCGCTCGGAATGACAGAGAATGAAGTGCGTCGCGATTCTTGATCCTTAAGCCGCCAGCTCGAGATCCTGGCGCGAGATACCACGCAATTCGAAAAGGCGGATCAATGTCTCTTCGATCAAATTGTTCGGACACGATGCGCCGGCAGTAATGCCGATGACGGCGGGTCCGTTCGGCAACCAGAAATGCGAAACCACTTCGCGTTTTTCGTGCAAGTTGTAATGCTTGATCTCCGTGGCAGAAACCAGGCGCGAAGCGTTGAGCACGAAATAGGTGGGCAATTTCTCCTCGCCCATCTCGGCGAGATGTGACGTGTTCGAGCTATTGTAACCGCCAACAACCAGCAGGAGATCCATTGGCACATCCAGCAATTCACGCAACGCATCCTGCCGTTCCTGTGTAGCGCCGCAAATCGTGTCGAAAAACCTGAAATTCTTCTCCGCAAGCTCGGGCCCGTCCCGATCGACAATGGCTTGTCGAACGCGCCGCTGCACTTCTTCGGTTTCCCCGCGCAGCATGGTGGTTTGATTTGCTACCCCGACGGTTTGCAAATGCACGTCGGGATCGAACCCTGGCGAGTAGGCTCCTTTGAACTTTTCGAGGAACGCCTCTTTGTCACCGCCGTGGCGGATGTAATCGCAAACATAATCGGTGTCCGCGAGTGTTAGAACGACCAGGTAATGTCCGCTACCATCACCGAGCGCGCGCGAGCTGGTGGCCTTCGTTTCTTCGTGTTCGGCCTTGCCATGAATGATAGACGTGGCGGATTCGCTCGCGTACTTGCGCACCCGCTTCCACACGCTCATCACGTCTCCGCACGTCGTATCGACAATCTGGCAGCCGCGGTCTTTGATCTGTCGCTGGATCGATAATTCGGTTCCGAACGCTGGCACGATCACGACGTCGTCGGGTCCAAGATCGGAAATGTCGGCCTGCTTGTTCTTTCCGGTCAGGTTCTTTATGCCTAACGAGGCGATCTGATGATTGACCTCGGGGTTATGAATGATTTCGCCGACGATAAAAAGCCGGCGATCTTTGAAAACCTTGCGCGCTGCGTAAGCGAGATCGATTGCGCGCTCGACCCCGTAGCAAAAGCCAAACTGTTTCGCCAAACGCACGGTCGTATCGCCTACCGAGATGATTCCACCTGCCCGGCGCACCTTTTCAACAATATCGCTGCGATAGTGCGATTCGACCTGTTGCTGCACGGCAGCCATTACGTCGGGCGTGCGGAGGTTCACTTTCTCCCGAGCCGTTGTACCGCTGGAAATAAGGTTCGTGCTCATAAAGGAATTTGGCAGATTGCGCAGCCATTAATCTGGCCTAACAGGCCAAACTTTACAATTCGAACGGCGATCATAGACCGCCGCTACAGCCAGGCGGTTGTTGTAGCGGCGCTCTGTGAGCGCCGAATTCGCGGGGTCGCTTTTATTGAAGCAACGGTCCGCTCGATTTTTCAAACCCGGAGTCCGTAATCATCAATCGCGGATCGGGATCAGGCGTTTTGGAATCATCCACTCGCTGCACTTTGGACGCAAGGGTCGCGTCTTCCGGCTGCGAATTAGCAATATTCACCGGCGTGCCGATCCGCACCAGCGCGAAAAATTTCGGCGCCGCTTCGCCTTTCAGCCGGATGCAGCCGTGTGTACGTGGTACCGGATGGACAAAACCCTGGTGAAAACCGTACGCAGGCGCAAACTCGCACCAGTACCCCATCGGGTAACCGACGTAACGGCCGGCCCCGCCTCCCGTGGAAGGAACCACGCGATTGCCTTGCACGCTAAACCCGTACGATCCCGAACGTTTGTGCTCTTGTTTGGAGTAGATCTTGAAATTGCCTTTTGGCGTCGGTTTCGCCGGCATCCCGACAGAACAGGCCACAGCCATGAGACAACGGTCGCCTTCCATCACATAGATGTTTTCCTTCGAGAGCGAAACGAGCACACGCACCTTGGATGGATCGTTCGGACGATACGCCGTTACATGATAAGGCCCGCCCGCGCCCACCCGTCCTGTTCCACATCCACTCAACAGCAGGAGGAGCGAACCGCCGGCACACAGCAAAATCAATCGGGAGAAATGTCGCATATGAGCATACTGGATAAGATCGGACGGCTTTTTGTCAACCGTGACGACTCGGATTCGCCCGGATCGAGCCACTGGATCGCGCGCTAGTTGCAATCGAACGCCAAGAGTTTGGTTTTGGGTAGCGCACGCGTCTCGCGTGTCTGGCGAGCGCGTCCTTGCAGTCGCGAACTTCTGCTGTTCTCTAAAACCGGTTCTGCGATTCGCATTCAGGGAAAGCTTGTTTCGGTGCGATGCCGAAAACCAAGCCGCGGCAGCAGCCGCCGCGGCGACCGCAACCCAAAGCAATCACGGCGCCGCTGCGCGCGATTTCGGTCTCGACGAAGCAGCGAGATCTTTGTGAGACTACAAACCTATGAAGATTACGATTCGATCAGGTCTAACGCTACTCACGTTCCTCTCTCTGGCTGGCTTCGGGTCAAGAATGCAGGCAGTCAGTCCGCCGCCGGATGACGGTTACCCCGGCGGCAACACGGCGGAGGGGTACCTCGCCCTTGGTGGCCTTACCACCGGCACCTACAATAGCGCCGTTGGTATATATTCGCTTCTGAGCCTCACAACCGGGAGCTTGAATACGGCTAACGGCGCCGGGACGCTCCTGGTCAATACCGCAGACGAAAATACAGCCACCGGCGCCGCAGCACTTTTAAGCAACAGCACCGGGGCTGGCAACACGGCCAATGGCGCGTTCGCCCTTTTCAGCAACACCATTGGCGAGGAAAACACGGCTACTGGAGCGTTCGCCCTTTTCTACAACACCGAAGGCTATTTCAACACTGCCACCGCGGCTGAAGCGCTTTTTAGCAACACCACTGGTGCCTATAACACAGCCATTGGGAATGGAGCGCTCTTTAGCAACACAACTGGCGGTTACAACACCGCCACCGGTGTTTCGGCGCTGGAGAGTAATGCCGAAGGCGGGGCCAACACGGCCACCGGCGAGGGTGCGCTCTTCGCCAACACCGTCGGAGACTTCAACACGGCCAATGGTTTTGACGCGCTATCTAACAACACCACCGGCGGCTTCAACACAGCCATCGGTGATGAAGCGCTGGACAGGAACACCGGAGGCGGGGCCAACACGGCCACCGGTGCTGGCGCGCTCTCTTTTAACGAGACCGGCAGCAACAACACAGCCATCGGTTTTGGAGCACTTAGCTCAAGCCAAGCCGGAAACAACAACACCGGCGTGGGCGTTCAAGCCGGCATCGGTGTGACCACGGCCAGTTACGTTATCTGCATCGGCGCGGGCGGCGCAAACGTGAACAACAGTTGCTACATCGGCAACATCTGGAACCAATCGGACGGAACGCAAGCCGTCTATGTGAATTCAGAAGGGAAACTGGGAGCACAGGTCTCCTCGCGGCGGTTCAAGGACGAGGTCAAACCGATGGAGTGGGCTAGCGAAGTGATCTACAGCCTCAGGCCGGTGACCTTTCGGTACAAACCGGAGATTGAACCAACGCGTCCGCCCGGCTTCGGGCTGATTGCCGAGGAAGTAGAAGAGATAAGTTTCGATCTGGTTACCCGCGGCGGTGATGGCCAGGCGAATTCCGTGCGTTACGACGCGGTAAACGCGATGTTGCTCAATGAGTTCCTCAAAGAGCATCGCAAGGTTGAGCAGCAAGAAGCGGCCATCGCGCAGTTGGAGAGGGATTTCCAAATGGTCAGCACACAGCAACAAAAGGAAATTCAACTTCTGAGCGCTCAGCTCAAAGAACAGGCGTCGCAAATCCGGAAAGTGAGGGATCAAGTTGAGATGAACGACGCGGCCACAAGAGCGGTTGCGAATAACGAGTAAGGTGGATGCTGTAGGGGCGCTCGTCGCGGTCCCAAGATTGCGGCTGAGGACAGACCGCCTCTACAGTTTTGCGGCTGAGGACAGACCGCCTCTACATGTTTGTGATCAGGGTCAGCGACCGCCGGCTATAGTTTCACGCGGTGAAGATTGTCAGGAACGCTACTTCGATCGCAAGGGCTTCGTGAATATTGCGATTTAGATTATCGCGCAACTCCTCGAGACAACGGATTCGTTTCAAGATTTCGGTGGTGCTAAACCGCATTGCGAGCGCAGCGGTTTCTTCTTTTGCGCGTGGGAAATCACGCTGGACCACGCCGTTACTGGACCGCAGAACATCAGACCACCAGGCGAACAAAGTCTCGATCAATCCCGCGCGCCGCTGCAGGTAAAGACTTTCGGCGAGCGCCTTGTAGTATTGTTCGCGTTCATCCAGCCACGCGCCATCGGTCGCATCCTTGTAACGCATTTGTTCCTGCTTCAATGCCTCGTCTGTTTCGTGCTTAACTTCTTCGCGGACCGCGCGGAGCAGGCTCTGAAATTCCTGGGCCAGGCGATAGGCAAACTGAACGGTCCAGTTTTGTTCATGGGACGCCTGTTGCAGTAACTTCACCAGCTTCTTTTCTTCGTCCTTGCTCTGCAGTTGGCCGTCTGGCGCAAGTGGAATTGCAAGGCACCGCGAAAGAATTGTCTCCGGCAGGGCTTCCGGCAAAGCACTCAGCAGAAGCAGCAGGGAATCCTTCGGCGGTTCTTCAAGTGTCTTGAGAAACGCGTTTGCAGCCTGAGACTGTAGCCGATCGGCATCGGAAATAATCGCCACTTTGCGCCGGCCATTCGATGCGCGCATTTGCAGCGCGTGCTCAAGATCGCGAATTTGCTCGATAACAATACGGCGCGATTTCGATTCTGGCCGGGCAACGAAAATTTCCCGTGCCTTAGCTGAGAAAACGTCACCGACAGGTGTGCCATTAACAAGACTGGCTAGGTCCGCGGCGAGCTGTTGTTTCCCACTACCTGGCGGCCCTGAAATCAAATAGGCGTGCGCCAATCGATTCTGTTCGTGGGCGCGACGCAAATACTCAAGCGCTGTGGTGCGGGAAAAAGGCATTTTATTCAGAAGTGACGAAACGGCGAAACAGCGAATGGGCGAATCGGCGAAAGCGCCCTTGTCCTATCCTGCCGGTGCTCTGTTTCGAAGCAATTCATGGGCGAGGCCGCGAATTTTTGATCAGCCATTTGTCAGGCTGGTCGATCATCTTCACGAGCTGGCTGATTATCTTTTCGTACGCGTCATCCACCTTCAGCAATTCATTGCGAGACAGATATCCATGATGAAACCCGAATTCCAAATGGACCTGCGTTTCCGCGGCTTCACTTTCCGCATCGCTGAGTTTTGAAACAAACGCCGCCTTATATCGGCGCTTTCTCCACGCTTCGGCAATGTTCGCGCAGACGGAGCGCGAGGACCGGCGAACCTGATCAGTCAGCGCATAGCGTTCTTCGACCGGAAATCTCCGGGTCAGGTCGTAAACGCAGAGACCAGCAGCAAGCGCATTTTGGTAGACCTCCAAATCGCGGAAATGCCGGATTGGCTTCCTCGCCGTTTCGCCGTCTCGCCGTTTCGCCGTTTCGTCCATTGTTAGAGGCGAGTGTTCAGATTTGAGAAGCGACTGCAAAGCGTCTCCCAGATTTCCACCTCAATTTCATCCGCGCCGCGCGAGCCATCGATCAACACGACTCGACGCGATTCGCGCGCAGCCAGTTCGCGATATGCTTCGCGAACGCGCTCGTAAAACTCGGCTGGCTCCTGCTCCATCCGATCCGGTCGACGCGGCTTCTGCATTCGCGACTTCGCGCTGGCCGCATCGATATCGAGAACAAGAGTAATGTCTGGAATGCAATCGCCGACCGCAAACGCATTCAAACGCTCGACCATTTCTCGATCTAATTTCCGTGCCGCCCCTTGATAAACAGTGGTGGAATCAAAGAAACGATCGGCAATCACGCACATGCCACGTTCAAGCGCTGGCTTGATGATCTCGCGCACGAGCTGGCTGCGACTCGCTTCAAAGAGAAGCAGCTCCGTTTCTGGGGTCATACCGGAATTGTGCGAAGCAAATTGCAGAAGCTCGCGAATGGTCTCGCCGATCGGCGTGCCGCCAGGTTCGCGGGTGACCAGATATGGCACGCCAGAACGCTCCAGTCGCACGGCCAATCTCTGCGCCTGCGTCGATTTTCCGCTACCCTCTGATCCTTCAAATGTGATGAATGGCAGCCGGGGCATGATGTCGATTGTGAAACAGGCATCTGCGATTGTCGAATGCGCGCATCAGGGAGAGGCTGAAGAGCCGAGCGCCGCGCGCCTGCGAGTTTTCGGCGTCGCAGGCGCTCTGCCTTCCGCTGTTTGCTCCGTGCAGCTTCCTTGAATTACAATCCAATGATGAAAAATTTTTGGTTAGTGAAACAGGAACCATCCTCGTATTCGTGGTCGGACTTTGTTGCGGAAGGCCAAACCAGTTGGACTGGCGTGCGCAATTATGCTGCGCGCAATAATCTGCGCAGAATGGAGAAGGGCGATGAAGTCTTTTTCTATCACAGCGGTGACGACAAAGCTGTCGTCGGGATCGCGAAAGTTATTCGGACTGCCTATCGAGATTCGACTGCGCAGGAAGGAGATTGGTCCACTGTCAACCTTGCCCCGGTCAAACCACTGCGCCGGTCAGTTACGCTTCGCGAAATCAAAAGCCATCCACGGCTGAAAGGAATACCGTTGGTTCGGCAATCGCGGCTGTCCGTTATGCCATTGGCGGAGTCGGAATTTCGTGAAATCCTGAAGATGGGCGCAGGCATAGGTGGACCGACCCGCCGCGGCGGGACGATGCCAAGCTAATCGCCAAAGGCGCAAATTTTAGGCGGCGAAAGCCGTACTTTCTTTGCCAACGTGTTGAGGACAACGCGTTCCACCTTTTGTCTTGTTCAAAGCTGTGTCGAGGCCGAAAATTGCCAAATGAGTACGATTGCGGCAACGGAGTTCCTACCCCTCGTCGCAACCGGCGCTGCCACGAGAGATTTTATGGTCGTCTCTCTGCACGACGTCGTTCCCTCCAATCAGCAGATCGCGAATACAATCATTTCAGAACTGGCCCGGCGCGGGGTGAGCGTTTGTTCTCTTCTCGTCGTTCCGGATTATCATCATCAGGGGATATTCACAACAAATCAACAATTTGTGTCCTGGCTACGAGGCTTGGAAGCGGACGGTCATGAAATTGTCATTCACGGCTATTTCCATGAGCGCCCTCGCAGTGCAAAAGAGAGTTTGCGTGACAAGTTCCTCACGAGATTTTACACGCAACACGAAGGTGAATTTTACGACCTGAACTACGACGAAGCGCTGCACCGAATCACAACCGCGCGAGATGAATTTCACGCGAGCGGTCTTAAGCCGCGAGGTTTTGTGGCTCCGGCATGGCTGCTCAACAAGGATGCTGAGCGTGCCGCGCGCGATGCCGGGATGGAATACACGACGCGATTACACAAGGTGTGCGATCTCCGGGCAGGCGATGAATTCGCCGCGCGATCGATTGTTTACAGCGTTCGAAAGAACTGGCGGCGCGCGCTTAGCCGAACGTGCAACGCCACGCTCTTTCGATTTCTCAAAGGCAATCCACTCTTGCGTATAAGCATTCATCCATCCGATTATTCGCACCCGACGATTTGGCGGCAGATCACCTGTCTCATTGAGAGGTCGATTGGGTCACGGACGGCGACGACCTACCACGACTGGATCGCGCAACAAAGACTGAGACGCGGAATCTAATTGTGAGCAGGTGCGATCTTCACATTCATTCGCGCTACAGCGCGCGCTCCGAAGAATGGCTCTTTCGCCGTTTCGATTTCCCCGACAGCTATTCGGACCCGAAACGCCTGTATGAAAAATTGCTCGAACGGGGAATGGACTACGTCACCATTACCGACCACGATACGATCGATGGCTGCCTGCAAATCATCGATCGACCTTGCACTTTTATCAGCGCACAAGTCACTACCTATTTTCCCAACGATGCGTGCAAGCTGCACGTTCTTGTTTGGGGAATTACAGAGAACCAGCACCGCGAGATCGATGCAATGCGCGATGATATTTTTGACCTACAACGCTACCTGCAGGCTGCGCAGATCGCGCATGCGGTTGCGCATCCCCTTTACAGTATCAACGGCAAACTCGATTCGCGTCATCTTGAGTTGCTCATTCTTCTTTTCAAGCATTTCGAGGGCATCAACGGTTTGCGCGATGCCCTTTTGAGCGACCTGGCCCAGACACTGTTCAAACAACTGACGCCGGAAAAAATCGAGGCGCTCGCAAATCGCCATAATCTGGCGCCCACGCACGCGGAGCCTTGGAAAAAGATTTTTGTGGGCGGCTCTGACGATCACGGTGGGCAATTCGCTGCTTCGGCTTTCACAGAAACTCCTGCGGCGCAATCAGCGGAAAATTTTCTCGAACATGTGCGCAACGGCGCCTGCAACGCACAAGGCCACGGCGGCACGCCGTTGGTTCTTTCGCATGGTTTTTATAACACGGTCGCTTGTTACATTCAGGATCGTTTCAATGAGAAGCTCGGACCGGGCGCCGCGCTGCTGGAGAAAATGTTTTCGCGGTTCATGGAAGGCCGCGCCCCGACTGAATTCACTCTCAAAGAAAAAATGGAATTTATAGTGCAGGGCGTTTTGTCGGGAAAAATTTTCGAATTCGTCAAGCCTGCGAACGTGTCGCTGTGGAAAGAGCTTTCAGGTTATTTCGCGCAACCGGGAGTAAAAGCGAAACTCGCCGCGCAATTACACGGAGTCAACGAACCGGAACGCCGCACATTTCTCATGGCGAATATGGTGGCCGAGCAGCTCACGTTTCGGTTTTTCCAGAAATTCGTTCAGCAAATTGGTAGCGGCAACATGGTCGAGAGCATGCAAGCTCTCAGCGCGATTGCACCGATCCTAGTGATTCTTACGCCGTACATCTATGGCTTTCATAGCCAGGCGCCGTCTCGAAAATGGTTGCGGGCTATTTTCAAAGAATTGACCGGCGAGATTCCGCTCGCGTTGCAAAATCGTAAACGCGCCTGGTTCACCGATACCCTGGAAGACGTTAATGGAGTAGCTACAACCATCCGCAAGATGACCGCCGCGGGAGCCGCAGCTGGCAAGGAATTAACAGTCGTAACTTCCCGCAATAATCTGCAAACCTGTGATATCCCAATCAAAAACTTCCCGCCGATTGGCGAATTCGAATTGCCCGAGTATGAGCTCCAAAAATTGAGTTTCCCGCCGATCCTTCAGATGCTCGATTACATTCAGCGGGAAAAATTTACTGAGATTGTTATCAGCACGCCTGGACCGGTCGGGCTTACTGCGCTGCTCGCCGCCAAAATGCTCAATCTGCAAACGAGCGGCATTTATCATACCGATTTCCCGCAATACGTCCGGATTCTTACTGAGGACAGCTTCCTGGAAAGCGTCGCGTGGCGTTACATGCACTGGTTCTATGGCCAACTCGACACCGTTTTCGTTAACTCTGAAGAATATCGGCAAAGCTGGATCAAACGCGGCTTTGACCCCGCGAAATTGAAAATTTTGCCACGCGGCCTCGATACTGAGCTCTTCTCGCCAGCGCGACGCGAGCCGGCCTTTTGGGAAAAATTTAGTGCTGCTAACGGCCAGATCCGCCTGCTTTATGTTGGTCGAATATCCCGGGAGAAGGATCTCGATATTTTAGCAGACGCATATCGCCGATTACGCAATGACGGGCTTCCACTGCAGCTTTTTGTTGTCGGTCACGGTCCGTACTCCGAGAAGCTCGCGCGATCGCTGCCAGAGGCAGTTTTTACCGGCTACCTCACGGGAAAGGAATTGGCGACCGCCTACGCGTCAGCTGATATTTTTGTGTTTCCCAGCACCACCGACACATTCGGCAATGTCATCCTGGAAGCGCAGGCCTGCGGCGTACCGGTAATTGTTTCCGATTCTGGCGGACCAAAGGAATTGGTGGAAGACAGAACCAACGGTTTGATCACTCGATCACGCGATGTGGATGATTTAACGCGAGCCATCCGCTCGCTGGCTACAGATGCTGCGTTGCGAGAACGCATGGGCGATGCGGCCAGGAAAAGTGTCTTTGACCGGAGCTGGCCAAACGCGTTTCGCAAATTCTGGGCCGCGACAGATATCTAGACGACTGCCGAGTTACTGTCGCAATCGCATCCCCGCGCGGGAGTGAAACATATTTAAGAAAATTGTTCTCGCCTCTTCAGCGCGTCCCAATCAATGTGCCCATATGACGACCACTAAGATTTATGCAATCGCCGCATTAACGTTTTCTCTTGCTGTCGCTGGTATCGCGCAGCCAAACGCTGCAAGTGTGAAAGGCAGCAACGCACCTTACAACGAAGGCCCGGTTTGGACTCTGACGATGATTAAAACCAAAACCGGTTTGGCTGACGAGTACCTCAAACAGATCACAGGATCGGTGAAGCCTGTTTACGAAGAGGGGAAAAAGCAAAAGATCATACTCGATTATAAAATCCTGAACGGCGAGGCGTCCGGTCCTCAGGATTTCAACATCCTGATCCTGGTTGAATATCCTAACTGGGCGGCATTCGATAATCTGCGGGACAAGATGGATCCTATCGTCGAAAAGGTCATGGGCACCGAAGACCAACGTCTCGCCACCGCTACGAAGCGGCTCGACATCCGTGAAATCATCGGCACAAAAACCATGCGCGAGATTACCCTTAAGTAATCTTTCCTCGCACGGTCCTCCGTTTAGCACTTTTACCGGCCGCGACCACCGTGGCCCATGCCACTCATGCCGTGGCCCATGCCGCGGGTTGTAGTCATTCTACTGCTGTGGCCACGGCCTATATTAGTAGCGCTTCTCCCATGAACCCTGCTGTTTTTGCCGTGGACCGTCTGCGTGTTCCGTGCATGCGACGCTGCCTGGCCTGAGCGGTTCGCGTTACTTACAAGCCTGCCGAGATTCAGACCGTTATCGTGCGCAATCTTTCCCCAGCCTTGCCCCGACTGATGCAACGCGACGATATCATCGAAGCTCTGTCCAGTGGCGTTTGCCAGCAGGTGTGCTTTCTCCAATCCGCCCCAACCCAACCCGGTCGACGCTCTCTCAGCTTGCAGCGTTTCGACAGGAACTCCCGTCGCAGCCGAAATTCTCGTCAGATTCGCTCCGCGAGAAACAGCCGTCCCGACCAGCAGAATGAGTGTTGCTGTGATTACACTTAACGTTTTCATACCAATTGAACCCCCTTCACAGATAGAGGTTTCGATTTCCGCTTGACCGATAGCTCCCTGACTATGAAAAAATCTGCTGTAACCGGCACAGCTAATGCCAGATGAGTGGCTGCGATGCCAGCGCGGGATCGCCGATCCCGGCTACAGATTCCACGGCAACGCATCGAGATCGACATTACCTCCCGTAAGAATGATGCCGAGTCGGTTTCCTGCGATATCGATCCTGCGCTCCTGAATCGCGGCATACGGAACAGCTGCTGATGGCTCGACAACGATCTTCATGGTTTCCCAAATCGTGCGCATGGCGGAAATAATCGCTTCCTCGCTCACTGTCACGATGTCATCCACATAACGCTGGATGATCGCAAAGTTCGGCTCGCCAACATTTGTCCGCAGGCCGTCGGCAATGGTAAATTTTTTTTCGGTATGGATGACTCGTCCCGCGCGAAAAGATTGCGCTGCATCGTCCGCGTTCTCAGGTTCAACCGCGATCACTTTGATGTTTGGTCGCATCGATTTTGCAGCGACTGCTGTACCTGAGAGCAACCCCCCTCCGCCGACAGGACAGATTACAAGATCGAGATCTGAAACGTCTTCGAGTAATTCCACCACGGCTGTCCCCTGCCCCGCTATCACGTCCGGATTTTCGAACGAGTGAATTAGCGTTGCGCCCGTCTTCGCGATCACGTCTGCGCATGTGGTTTCGCGCGCCTCTTCGATTGGTTCGCAAAATACGACGCGCGCTCCGTAGCCCTCCACGGCGTGAATCTTCACCTTTGCCGAGTTCGACGGCATCACGATATGCGCGGGAATCCCGCGGAGCTTCGCCGCTCGCGCCACCGCGGCCCCATGGTTTCCCGACGAATGCGTCGCCACACCACGCCGGGCTGTCGCATCGTCGAGCGAAAAGACGGCATTTGTCGCGCCACGCGCTTTAAATGCGCCAATCTTCTGAAAATTTTCGCATTTAAAGAAAAGAGAGGCTTTACTGGCCTCATCCAGGCGCGAGCTCGTCAGCACGAGCGTGCGATGAATGTGTGGTTGAATCCGCTCGCGGGCTGAAAGAATAGCCGGAAAATCGAGACGCATTTCTTTAACTTGTGTAGATTACAACTTTGCTGCGAGTCAAATTAAGCCAGCTAGCATCATCCTTCATCGCCTATGAGCGAGCCGCAACTTGACCGATTCGCCACATTGCCTACCGCTCGCGCTTCAACGGGGTTTATGCGCCTGCAGCTTGATACGTATCCTCGTGTAGAACTCCGCACGAGCTGTAACCCTGAGGACGAAATATTCAGCGCCTTAAGCTTTTATTGCGATGTCGAGGATGCAGGTAAAAAACTTGTTCACGATTTGACGGGGTTTGAGGGCACGCAGTGCAATGACACGTATGATTTATTTCAGGCATTTATCCGACAAGGTCAGACATTTTTTTCCTCCGCTCGTCACTTAGCCCACCGAGCGAGCCCGCTTTTTTATTATTATGCATTTTTGAATCTCGCAAAGGCACATATCGCACTGCGAAAACCGGATCTGTTCGCTAATCCATTGAAACACGGTTTGAGTCTGCGATACAACGCAAAAGCTGATTTCAACTCTCACATTGTAACCGTAGTTGAGCCCGGGGTATTTCCTGAGTTGTATGAACTGCTAGAGAAACAGCAGCTTCCGAACTCTCATTCGTTTCGGATCATCGATCTACTCGGATATCTAACAGACATCAGTTTCGAATATCAAGATGCCGGATTTAGCGTACCGCTAATTGTTCCAGTAAAAAGCCGGTTGTTCGTCCGCCAGCTTTCGGAGCCCCGTTCCGTTACGGAAGCTTGGCCAGTACTCGCTGTGGGCAAGCACGAGAGATTGGCTGAACGATCGCACACATTAACGACGCTTCTGCAGACATTTGAGGAGGTCAATCTCGAAAAGGGTGAATGCGAACGCATTTTCGGCATGAACGCCGTGATGCGGATGAGCTACAGATTTTTTCAAGGTAAGCGCATTTACCGTATCACCGAAGATGGTCAAAACGAATTGGCACTACTACATGAGGATACTCGGAAGGCAATCGAATCGCTTTTTATGCCGAATGTTTTCCCAGACGAAGACGACTTCCTCTTTTCGTTACCGCTTCCAAGCGAACCTACGGTAAAAATGGATGAGTTTATCGCTGGCTATTTGATTTTTTTTTATTTGGGTTCACTCGTCCGTTACCACCCGGATTATCTCGAGCGAATCCTTCGAAGCAAGGAAGCGTGGATTATTCAGCGGTTTAGTACGAGCTGTGCTGTAACCTTACTGCGTCATGCTTCTGTTTTTTTGCTCGGCCAAAATCGGGTGTTTGAGGCGAGGTAGATCGATCTGACAGTTTATCATGACCATCCGAAAAAAGCGTCGATGACTCCAAATGTGTCAATAAATCCGTGCGTGAAAATGCAGGCCCAAAGATTTCGGTGCGCCAGCATGTAGGCCGTTCCTAAAATTAAGCCGGCAATCCCGGAATCAATGATTCCCGATGGACCTTTATAATAATGGCCGTAGCCAAACAAAACCGACACAAGCACAATCCCAAGCCAGTAAGCTATTATCCATCTTCTGCCGATGTCGGCAGCACGCGTAAGGAGATATCCTCGATACGCGATTTCTTCACCGAACGCGGCAAACGTCCAGACCAATAACAAAGCAAGCAGTGCAATTTTCGCATTGCCGGTAATTTTATTTGCTAACGCCGGCGCAGTCGGCGCCGGCCAGAAAAATCCAGTAACCGGTTCGATCACGAATTGCCCCAGGAGGATGCGCACACCTGCCGCCGCCAAGGCGATTAGAAAAATTTGGCGCCAGGACGCCGGCCGCGTGAATCCCATCGCAGACCATCCACCATCGCGCAGTCGCACCGATACCAGCCCAAGCACACAGAGGACAATGACTTAGTTTGGCACAATACGAAAAACATTGTGACCGATAACAATGAATGCGCCGAACAAGAACTCGAACGCGCTGAGGGCTCGTGAGGCAAGTGGATTGGTAGAAGGAAATGGAGTTTCGTGTGCCATTGCGCAGATTTCGAGTTACCTCACAGCAGATGTGCCGTGCGCCCGAAATGGATTCGAGAATTTGAAACCTTATCGGCTTTTAGGCTGGGTTGCGCTGCGGATATGCTCTGGACGCGGGCCAAGGCCGATAAAGCGAGCCGGCAGTTGGCGCAGAATTGGAAACCATTTCAGCAAACGAAGCACGAATGGAAGCGAAGCGTTTTTCTCATTGGAGCTTCGGC
Organism: Verrucomicrobiota bacterium; assembly: GCA_046727935.1. Classification (GTDB taxonomy): domain Bacteria; phylum Verrucomicrobiota; class Verrucomicrobiia; order Chthoniobacterales; family UBA10450; genus Udaeobacter. The sequence continues at coordinate 40,807 of JBKPDP010000096.1, forward strand.
CAGTGACGACTCGACGATGAATAAAGACCTGCATTCCCTGGATCAGGCGGGTTGGCCATTCGCGGCGCGCCTGTACTTTTTGCAAATCGTCAACGGAAACTGGACCACGCTGGAGCTTTTCCGCGAGCAAGTTTGCAGCCGCGACTGCGTCCTGAATGGCGAGATTGATTCCAACGCCGCCCGCTGGTGACATGGCATGCGCAGAGTCGCCGATGCAAAGTAATCCTTCAGAGCACCAATCACGCAGACGATTTACTTGCACGGTTAGCAATTTGATCTTTGACCAGTCGTCCAACTCGGCAACGCGGTCGCGCAGAAATCCGGCGAAGCTGACTACCTCGTTTTGAAATTGCGGCAGCCCACCCTCTTTGATCTCGTCGAACTGACCTTTTGGAATGACAAAGCCGCACTGCCAGTAATCGTCGCGGTCGAGTAACACGAGCAGCTGGCCGCGTTGGAAAAAGCCGAACGTTTGTTTCGGGTCACCCTGCTTCCTGGAAATTCGCATCCAAAGAACGTCAATCGGTACGCCGAACTCGCGTTGCTTAAAACCAGCGCGACTGTGAACAGTCGAATGCCGCCCGTCAGCGCCAATCACAAGGTCCGCGCGAAACTCCAATTCCCCCCGCGGCGTCTTTGCGCGTACGCCCGTCACGCGCGTATCCTCCATTAACAAATCGACGACTTCGGTTTCCATGTGCAATTGGAATGTCGGAAAACGTTTTGCGCGACTTGAAAGGAAATTTAGAAAATCCCACTGCGGCATGAACGCGATGAACTTGCAACACGTGGGAAGCTTCGAGAAGTCGGCGACCGGCACGGCTTGACCGTTAACCACGGCGCGCAATTCTCGCAGTTCCTGATGCGGCTGTTTCAGGAAGTCATCGAGCAACCCGAGTTCGTACATTAACTCGAGCGTCGACGGGTGAATCGTATCGCCACGAAAATCGCGATTAAAATCAGCGTGCTTCTCCAGGACTGCTACGTGCACGCCCGCCCGCGCAAGCAGATAACCAGCCATCATCCCTGCCGGTCCGCCACCTACTATCGCGCAGCGTGTTTGCAGTCTTTCAAGCATGCTCATTGCACCGCATAAGAAACCACAGATTACCCGCCTTCGCCCAAAGGGCTACGGCGGGCAAGCGCGGATAGCACGGACAAGGAAACCAAGATCAAGATCGTTGTTTTCATCTGTGCTATCGTGTGAGCCGTGATTGAACTGTAGCCAAGCGATCCTGATCCAAATTTCGAATGAAAACAAACCAGCCTGATGAGGCGCAACGTCGCGCTGCTTTTGCCTATAACGCCGCTGCAGATTTCTACGATGCTGCGCCTCTGAGCTTCTGGAATTATTTTGGCCGACGAACAATTGAATTGCTTTCGTTGCCGATTGCAGGTCGAGTACTAGATGTTTGTTGCGGGGCTGGAGGTTCCGCGCTCCCAGCTGCTGAATTGGTGGGCTCCAAAGGAAAGGTGATAGGGGTTGACGTTGCTCAAGCACTTTTGGAGTTGGCACGGACGAAACCAGCGCAACGAGGTCTTGGCAACACGCAGTTCGAGCTGGGTGATTTGCTCTCTCTCAGGTTTCCAAACGAAAGTTTTGACGCAGTCGTGTGCGTGTTCGGAATTTTCTTTGTTCCCGATATGGAGATGGCCGTACGAGAACTCTGGCGTTGTGTTCGGCCGGGAGGACAGCTGGCGGTAACAACATGGGGCCAAAATTTCTTCGAGCCAGCTAACAGCGCGTTTTGGCGCTCGATTAAGGAAGTGCGCCCCGATCTGCATAAAAGCTTCAATCCTTGGGACCGAATCAACGATCGGGCAAGTCTTAAAGCGATTTTGAAAGAAGGCGGTGTCGAATCACCAAAGATAATCGCCGAAAACCACTCTCACCCCATTCACTCTGCTGAGGATTGGTGGACGATCCTTTTGGGGTCCGGTTATCGCGGCACGATCGAACAATTAAAGTCCTCGGAGCGGGAAAGGGTCAAAGAAGCGAATTTATCTTTCATTCGCGATGAGAAGATTTCCGCTATTGAGACGAACGTT
>JBKPDP010000097.1:0-9106 GCA_046727935.1 Verrucomicrobiota bacterium
GCCCAGTGCGTTTCGCTGGTTCTTCGAGCTTGCGCCCGATGTCGGCAACGTCCATTCTGGCTTCGCGAATTCACTGCGGGATAGCTGGGCTGAGAGTATCCGCAAGTTATTGAAAAAAGCCGGCGCCGGGACGCGCCGCACTTTGTGGATCACCGGCCACAGCCTCGGCGGCGCGCTCGCCGTCCTCGCAGGCGGGGCCTGTACGTACGATCCCGACACATTGCTCCCGGTCAATGGCCTTTACACCTTCGGCCAGCCCCGCGTAGGCTTGCATGATTTCTGCAACAATATCGAAACCAAATTCGGCAGCGTCTATTACCGCTTCGTCAACGATCGCGACGTGGTCCCGCGCGTGCCGCCACGCGCTTTCGATTACACGCACACCGGTCGTCTCATTCACTTCGACTCCAACGGCGAGCCCGACGCCGACAGCCAGGAGCAACAGAGTTTTCTGGCGCGCGCCTTTGGCACGATCAGCGCGGTGGTGGGCGATTTCACTCACAACCCGGAACTGATCGGCGATCATGATATGACCTAAGGCTACCTGACGTGCATCCGCAATGGGATCCAATCCGGAGCACTTGCCGCAGGCAAGACGCTGCCCGCAAACTGGTAATCGTCCAACCTCATTCATGACCGCCCTCCCCTCGTTCTTCGCTCGACGTCCCGGCACCCTGCTCGTCTTCCTTTTCGGCCTGCTTCTCGCCGGATGCAGCGTCCTCTTCATCGCTCCTTATGACGCGACCACCGACCGCCTCCTCACCGATCTCACGGTGCTGACGGAGACAGTCGTTGTCAAAGCCGATAACGATCAGTTGTCAGTCGGGGAGCGGGAGAAATTTTATGCCGAGGCCGAGGGCACTGTTAACGCAATGAAGATGCGCGCTGGCCTCTATGCCAAGAACGAACAGGAAATCACGGCCCTTGACGAGTTAGCCAAGCGCTATCGCGCCCTGCACGAGCGCCACGCCTCACCGCGCACGTCCCTCACAACCGGACTGCGTGCCACGCTACTGGACGCCCAACAGATCCAAGTGGCGAAGAAACGCAGTTCCGTTTTCAGCAGTGGCCTAAACAAGACCAGCACTTCACAGTAATCCGAACCTCACTAAACCTCTAGCCTCTTATGGATACAATAAGCCTTGCTAAAAATATGCTTACCGCTGCCACAGGAGCTGCTAAGGGCCACGCGAAAGACTTGGAAAATTACCTCAAAGCCCGAGTCAAGCTGATCGCTGATGGGACTGCCGCGATAGCTGCCGACCGGCTAAAAAAGAAGATAACCAAGAAGGATGCGAAGTTTGCCTTTGATGAGATTCGAGAGTCGGAGAGAACCGCCGTCCTAGCCGTCGAGGCCACGAGCCTTGCAGCCGCTCAAGACGCTATCAACGCCGCCTTGGACGTCGCCGCGAAAGCCCTTCGCACCGCCACCGGAATAGCCGTCCCTTAAGCCCTGCGCCATGCTTCCCATCGGCTCCCTGCGAAGATAGCTGCCTAAAATCCAGGTTTGCTTGCCAGCGACTGATCGGTTAACCCGATCCTCTTCGTCGCATCAGACGAACCCAACCAAAAACCCACACCACTATGCGTATTCTCAAACGCAACTCCCCACGACAACGACGTCGCGAAAAGGCAGCGATTAACGAAAGCCAATCAGCGACCCCTCGCGTTCCGTTTTAAAGCCGGCTAGCAAATGATGGCCTAGGCACAAGGCGACCAAATATTTTCATGACGGAAGAATCAACGCCTCACCCAGGTTCAACTCGTTGTGCAAACGTCGCAGTAAATTGTTTGCGACTCGCAACGGTGATTTGCTGACTCGCCAGGTTGGGACGCCGGCCTACGCAATTCGGTACGGTTGCGAGGTCAGTAGGTTTGAAGTCCCAGTAATTTCATTACTTCGTCCCGCACCTTCTTAACTCCTCGCTGTCGGGACCAGGCTTTCGTGCACGCCGTATTAGAACGTCGGCTTCGCCTCGAGGGGGCTGGTGCGGTCTCTCTTACCGCCTGTTCGCGGCTCGCGATGATGTAGTTCAGTTCGAACCGCTGTAGCATGGGAGCTCTTTCGGCGCCAGTATCAGTGTGAGCCTAATCCAGATTGGCGTCGCCCGCGCTGATTAACATAATGGTCGCAACAATAGGTAAGCAAGCTCAGGGCCTTCCTGGCTCCTGTCCCAACGCCAAACGGGCGAGCTTGCTCCGAGAGGGTTCCGAAAGCCTTTCAATCCCTTCGTACATAGCCCGCACGAACCAACACTGTTCTTCCGTGGTCAAGTGCGCAAAATTTTCTGTGACGCGGTGATACCGCGCTTTGTCTTTCTCAGAGAGGCTGTTGTATAGAGCGATCAAGGCTGCGGTCGCATCTGCCTCGGATACCGGAAAAAAGTCAACGTGCTCGGATTTGAGCGATTCCAGGATCACCTTCTCTTTATAATTGTACAGTGTCACCAGCTTTTGCCTGCCCAGCTTGTTAAGAATGTTCTTCACAGCAGGCTCTCCGATCGTTCCATCAGAAATAGCTCCGCAGTCTGCGGCAGATGAAATTCTAAGAATCTGACGCGTGAGGTTCGCCATATGCAGAACGACGCTATCCGAAGTGTAAGGCAGACCACTTTTGAATGCTGACTGTAACCAAGCGCCTGCCGCCGCCTTATCACCTTTCTCAACAAGTTGCCGAACTTCAACTGGAAGCTTGTTTATCAGACGTTGACCGAGAACCATGCTTTCGCGCTCGAGCGGCTCGCTCCAGCGCAAATAAAATCCCGCGGCGGGAAAAAGTGTACAGACCGTGACCCACACTGCTACAAAGAACGCGGCACCGAACTCGCGAGAAAGAGGCTGCCAAGATCCCGTGATTTGGGTCGTCACGGGCTGAAGCGCAGATCGATACACGGGAACGAGGGGAGATCCGAATGGTCGATTGAAGAATGGCGGTTTGACGAGTGCACGGAATTTGACCTGCCCGTTGACGAAGTACATGATTCCGGAAATGGGGCTTCCGTAGGGCGCACGGTGCAGCTTCGTCATCTTCCCCACATTTGACCCGTGATCCCGAAGCTTCTGATTGAGCCAGTCCAACGACTGCGAACTTCGGGAAACAAGAAAGACTAGGCGATCGAGTGGTAGCAGATTCAGGCTTTGGTCAATTTCCCAGGTCACGCCTCTAGTCGGATTTGACGGTACTTGTATCACGACCAATGCGGCAGTTTTAAACCACGAAAGAACCTGCTGCTGCCAGTCTTTATCCTCGACATATATCCGTTGGGCACCGAGTCGAGGGAGGCGCTCGCCCGGTCTGCCAATTGCAACAATTGGACCTATTTCACGAAGCGCTTCAACAAGCTGTTCTTCCTCGGTCCGCACCGACACGAACCGTCCGATGTTCAATGGCCGTCGCGCGAGGCGTTTGTCCACATCAAAAGAACGCATGTAAATGACTGGTGGGCGCGCGTCGTTAGTCTGTCTCGCTAAATTGTCGCGAAGTGTCCACCTTTTAGCGTAAGCCCAACATAGCCCTCCGAATGCGCCGCACAGGAGAGGACCGATCAAAGCACCAAGTACACGGCCTGACTGCTCAGAGAATGCGTCGGCATGTACGACCAGTGCGCCATAATAAAAGATTCCTGAAAGAAACTTCGCGAGTTCCCAAAGTGCCCGAAAGAAACCGCTAACCGCGATGAAAATGAAAAGCCCTCCGACCAAGCGTAGCGCTAGCCTGGCGACAGCTGAAACAGGCCAGATGAAATGCTTAGTGCTGGCGGTGGTCATCTGGGTTGCCAAATGAGCTACATGCCTCGCAGCCGCGACTCTTTAAAATAGTTTCGTCCATTCGACGCATGAACTCCTTGCCCTTGCGCGAGTATGATATGAAGACTTCCTGTGGCCGTGGCGCCTGTTGGTCGCCGGAGGCTGCGGACATAAATGTTACTTAAAGTATGCGAACAACCCTTAAGTTCGCGGTTTCCCAGCGGGAAGAGGGGTAGGCGCTTGGAGGCGCCTCACGAACTTGACGCAACCAGAAATTCTCAAATTTCCATACGGGCAGTCAAGACAAATTCATCGGTTTTGATTCGAGGTTCAGTTCGTCTTGAGTCCCAGTAATTTGACTACTTCGTCGCGCAATTTCTTAACTTCGTCGTTGTCGGGAGCGAGCTTTACCGCACGGCTTGTTAGAAAGTCGGCTTCTCCTCGACCGCGCCGCGCTTCATCAGGATCACTGTCTTTGCTAAGCGCATAGTCGGCAAGACCCCTGCCAAGATGTGCGGTTACGCGAGCATTCGATGGATCGACCTGCATCGCGGCTCGCAGCCCGTCGACAGCTCCCTCCTTGATCCTGTCCTCAAGCCATTCGGAAACTGTGACTTGCAAAAAGGGAGAAATCGTCCGGCTTCTGCGATCCGAGACGCTCCATTTCATGAATCGCTGTAACGGAGTCAATTTCGAAGAGCGCTTCGAGAATTTAGCAGCACGGGTGAGCAGACGCGTGTGCACGCGCAGCCACTTGAGATCGGTATCGAGTGCGCTGATTAGAGTGTCAGTCGCTTTTTCGAAATCATCGCTTTCGCGAAACCAGATGTAGTTTAGCTTTGCCAGCGCTTCGGGTGCCGTGTTGGTATCCAGGTCCCGTGCGACAATCGGCACCATCCGCTTGTTATGCGCCGCCGCATGCGCGATTTCGCGACCGCACACAGCTGAGACAACCGAGTCGGGCGTGAGCACAAAAATGAACGTGTCAGCACCCTCGATTGCGCCGCAAATCGCCTGCATCCATTCTTCTGCTGGGCGAATGTCTGCCCAGTCCACCCACGCCTCTCGGCCCCGACTCTTCAACGCCTCATCCAAGCGACGCACGAATTCCTTGTCCTTGCGCGAATACGAAATGAAGACTTCCTGTGGGCGTGGCAGCTGTTGGTCGCAGGGGCTGCTGGCGTAGGTGATACCTTAAGTATGCGAACAACTCTTGATCGTGTCGCAATAAATCTAATCGAAATATACAACCACTCAGCTTTTGAGATTTGGCTTCTGGCCAAACGGCATGTCCACGAAACAGAGGGCCTTGTAGTTCATTGTACCTAACTACACGAGCGTGCCCGAACTTACGCTCGGCCCAGCCGATCCGGCTGACGCGCATCGAGGTGATCGTAGGCGTGTCGAAAAGTTGACACCGCTCTCCATCTTTTAACCTCGTAGAATGCTATCATGTCGTCATGATGATCTGATCATGTTACAGCTGCTGATAAGAAGAACGAAAAACAAAAAGATCCCGAAGGCGATATTGCGAACTAGACGAAACACAGGGGGCATTGGGCGGCTCCATCGGATCGCCTCCCGGTCGCGCTTCGGATCAATGGTGGCCGGGATACGCGCTGGTTGAGCAGCATCACATAGCAGGCACACGAGGTGCTTTTCATCAAGGCGCGCGCTCAGGCGGCGTTTCCAGTCGTAGAGAGATTCATCCGTCCCACGCTCGGACGGCCCACCGATATGGTACACCCGAATCCGAGGTTCAGCGGTATCGCGGTTGGGCGAATCCGCCGCCATGTCGTTCCACGACTGTGCAAGTATGTCCTTGAGGACACTCATGTCGGTCGAATCGTTGATCAGAAGGATGATGCGTTGCATTGGGATTTGGTCGAGAAGTTTACCGAGCTCGTAAGCGACGCCACGATTCTCTTCCGAAAGACTTGATAGATCCATGACGACAACGTCCATAGCATCGAGTAGGTGCTGGAGCGCTTTCTTCCATGTCGCGTCGCCGCACTGCATCGAGTTCACTGGAAATCGGAGGTGCCGATCGGGTTGCGTTCTGAAATGACCGAGCACTTCACGGAGTTCTTGCGGGTCCTTAACGATCGAATTCTCGATATGACCGGAGAAGTAGTTGATAAGGTCACGCATCTTCTGACCAGTCGTGTCAGGACCGTCGAGCATTTGCCGCGTTCCGACCCACTGCCACGCATTGGTCAGGTGGAGGAAGTCAGAGAGGTACGGGCTCTTGAAGGCTCGAAGCGCCAGAAGGTTAAGTGGCGCCTGATAAGGGTAACGACGCTCGATCGCTATCGTGCTTCTGTGAATCCAGTACAGATATCCCAGGGCACACGCCAGCGAGGCCACACTGAACAGCATTCCCTGCGGTGGCCGCAATGTGGAGTAATGTGCCACCGTCACAAGAAGTGCTATCATGACCCAGATTCCCCCGAGTAGGGACAGCCCGGCGGGGCGAATCGTCCCCATCTTATCGTCTGCGCCCGACATCAGGGACAGGAACTTTCTAACGAGAACAACCCAAAAAAAACCGATACGGGCACGGCTAAGGCGCACAAGCGTGACGACTAGAGCAATGAGCAGAAATACAGGCATCCGCTCTGGCAGACCATCGGACGCTGACGGGAAATCGAATGGAGACGGGCCCGTCAACCAGTAGATGATTGCCAGAAGCGTAGTCAATCCTGCGAGAAGGAGAATCCCGCTATGGTAGGCGCGGCGAATCGAAGGTCCGCGGGACCAGATGGCCTCAACTCTACGGCTGCTCTTGTCGGATGCAGGAGGCAGTGCGTCAACCGTTACCACTTCCAGTGCGACCGGCAGAGGTCGGCGGGCCCGAGGTTGTTCCGCGCTTGGTGTCGCAGCGTCGGCAGGTTCAGCAACTTGCTCTGTGCGCGCCGTCGTCTCAGCCACTCGTGGTCCTAATGAGTGCAAATCTACCGACATTGCCACCGGGGTGGTCGTCGTTTCCTGATAGGCCTCCGCGATCGGGAGCTCCGTTGCTAGCAATTCGCCGCCAGTCACTTTCGCAGTAATCGCGTCCGCTACCTTCTTTTTTGACCAATGGCGGAGTAAATAAAAGAGACCGTAGCCCGAGCAACATGCAAGAATGAGCGACGGTACTGGATGCTTCGGAATATAAACGCGAGACAAAACCACCAATCCCGTGAGGATGGGAACATACACCAAGATACCGGCAAACCGGTCTTTCTGGGTGGGTACAGTCGGCTCCCAAACTAAGCCCGGGGGCCGCAGGCGGGCCCAACTCCATACCAATATTCGTTTCTCAATGTTGCGTAGCGGCTGAAAGGGCAGCAAGAAGAGTCCCAACACGACAGTTAAAACGGCTGCCGTTGCCGCCGCAAAAACTCCGACTTCCGCGCCGATAGCCAACCATCCAACCAAAAGTGCCAGCGCGATGCCCAGCGGAATCGTGATCCAGATCGGCATCATTGCCGGCCTAACATGTACAGCAAATCTCTCCTGATCGGCGACTCTCTCTGCCAACCAAGGATCTGGGTCTTGGAAAGAGTCGTGCTCGCCACGACGGTAATGCGTCCGCCTCTTAACCCCCTTCTCAATCTCTTTTTCAAGGAGCTTCCAGACCTCGGGTCGACTCTGCCGGCAGTCGGCCAGAAGATCCCTGGCGAGGTGCGCGCACGTTTGCAGCATTGCCTTGGAAGTATCCTTTGTGAGCACATATTTTCGCCTGCCCCACTTGCTCACAGTGACATCGGCGATGCCTCGCAAAACCAACATGATCTTGCCTTGCTCGGCGCCTCGATCCCACGGATCGGTGCTTTCTTCGCCAAGCCAGTCGAAGACGATTTCAGAGACGCTGGCCCGTCGATTCAGTAATAGGCGTGCTTCCAGCGTGTTGGCCGGCCACTCCACTTCTTTCCTCGTAGGAACGACGACGAGCGAATCCGAACTCATCATGCCCCGAACCTTCTCCTGTTCGATCTCGAGGCGGATGCTGCCTGCCTGTTCGTGTGCCAGTAGAGCGGCCTTAACCATGTTCGAGACCAGTTGTTGGCTGGAGACCCCCGTTTTGCCGTCGAGTAACAGTGTGATACCCACTACGCATTCCTCCTGCCCTGCCGCTGGAGCAGTAAGAGAAGGTTAGAGATTAGGATGGCTGAACCTGTCAACATGAACAATAACATGAGCAATAGTACGACAAAAAAGACTAACAAGCTGCTCACGTGAACACCAGGTTCAAGGACCGATTTTTTCGAGTTCGTCGGGTCGTAAGCGATTTGAACAGCCGTCCCTACCGGGTAGCGATCTACAACATGCTGGGCAAGCGCTTTATCAGATGACGCCCCTTCTCCAAATGAAAATGAAACCCTCTTACCCTCGTACGAGTGTCCCGAGACTTCATATGTATACCGAACGTCAGCCCGGTACAGGAGGTCAGACTTGTGAGATTCCATTTTTATCTGCGAAGACACGATTGCGCCTCCGGTCATAGGCCAGGACCTGCACAAGATCATATTCAGCGTGCGATGTGGGCCGAATGGATCAAGAACAGTGGTGTGCCAGCGCTAATTCCAAACCAAGCAACGTCGCATTGAACTCTGGCATTGCCAGTTCGTTGTAAATATTTGCGGCAAACATTATCCCAGGATAAGTGTCCAGACAAACCACGCCATCCCACTGGTGACCTCGATGTAAGCGATGGCTACTGCTCGTCGGCAGCGACTTCCCAGAGGGACCGTGAGGTGTTCTTGCAAGAGTCGCTGCGTGGGCTCATTGACCCAATCGCTGACACCTTACTCAACGACCAAATCTCGCTGGCGATGATCGTCGCCTTGGCGTTCAACCACCCCGCGGGTTACTGGTTCGTGAGGTAATTGCAAATTCCTGACCATTAACAACTGCCTGTACGCCCCGATAGGGACCGATCTCCGACCACGGTTGCCATCTTACACCTAAGCTTGTTGCCATATGCGTCATTGTCCGGTCTAGACGAGAATGGTCGGCCGCTGACGCGCTTCCCCCTTCTACACATTTTCGACCCCACGGATGGTCCAGAAGTCGTCTGCCAGGTTGTCGTCCGAGATGTAGTCGTACGGCATGGTGAAGTAACCCTTAATGCCCCAGCTCCTGCCCCAAGAGTTACGGATAAGCGCACCTTTGGCAGAGTCGTCGTAACCCACGGCCATCACGGCGTGGCCGCCAAGTTGTTTTTCACCTGGCTTAGGTAGGTCCAACTTGCCGGTGCTGGCAACCTCCTCGGACTCGAATGCCTCATAAACAGAGAAACCGAAAACAAACGGATAACCTTCAGCGAGGCATTGACGCATCTGCTGCAAACTGATGATCCGATGATAAGAGG
>JBKPDP010000098.1:0-46338 GCA_046727935.1 Verrucomicrobiota bacterium
GCCGCGAGAGCGAGACCTTCGTTGTCTGCGTTTGTTTTTTGGTCCGGTTTTTAACGAGGCCAACGAACCATCCTCGACATGCCGCCTGCGCTTCCAACGATGAGTCGAAGCCAGTACGCCCCCTTTTTTGTGCTTGAACAATTACCTCTTTTTGCGGTCTTATGCAACAGGTTCGAACGTTCTTCGGAACGATCTGCATGGCAATTGAAATAATAGCTCGATCTTTGGCTGACACGCAGCAGGCAGAGATTGCCCCGGGCGGGGCAATCCAGCCCCGGGAACTTTCGGGACTCCCTGAGAAATCTATTGCGTCCTCTCGATTCTTGCGGCGCTCCCTGCGATGGACACGCCGAAACTTCAGTAGTCGGGCGAAGTTGCTTTCAGGCGGAGAGGTCGTCGTTCTTTCAGCGCCAAAAAGCGGACGCACATGGATTCGGACATTTCTTTGCGCTTACTTGTGCAAGCGGCACGGTCTTGAGTTCACGCTGCAGCCCGGACGATACGATCATCCGGGATTTCCCCGGGTAATATTCTCGCACGATCGTTTTGAGCACTCGACGAAGGGCAATCGCTGGGACCGCTTGCGCGGCAAGTATCTCGTTCCGAGAAGTGAGCTTCGAAGAGCAAAGATCATCCTGCTCGTGCGAGACCCCCGGGATTGTTTCGTCTCTCTCTACTTACAAATGACACGGCGCGATCCCAGTGCGGATGCAGCATTGAAGCAAAAATCTGTCAGTGAACTCCTACGCGACAAAAAATTTGGAATCCGCGGCATTGTCCGCGCAATGAACGAGTGGCTTGACGAATTTTCGGGTCGAAAGGATTTCACGATCATCCGGTACGAAGCGCTACGGGCATCTCCGGCCGAACATTTTCGAGAACTGCTTGCCGTGGTTGGCGAAACGACGCCAGATATGTCCATCTTTCAGGAGGCGCTGGAGTTTTCTCGTTTTGAGAACATGCAAAAATTAGAAGCGGCCGGGGTTTTCGATTCGAAAATCCTGCATCCGGGTGACGTGCGTGATCCGGAGTCGTTCAAAGTGCGTCGCGGAAAAGTTGGAGGTTATCGCGAGTATCTTTCTGCCGAGGATCAACAATACGCTGCGAATGCATTGAGTGAGCTCGATTCCCGATTCGGCTACAACTCCTGAATTGTCGAGCCTGGTGAGGCTGCTACTCTGCCGACCTGTCTCGCGACTCTGACGGCACGTTCCGGCTAAGGAATCATCTTAGCGGACCTGTTTTTCCTCCTCTCGTCAGAACGGGTCGGGGTCGAAGGCTGATTGGGGTATACCATCGGACTCAAGGCACGCACTCAAACGCGAGCGTTGTGGCCAGAAAAAAATTGAAAAAAAGTGTTTGCGCTTTATTTCCTACTGTAGTAGTAGGGATTTGTAAACCGTAGTAGTTCAGTAGACATTAGAACCGAAATGGAGGAACAAGAGTATGAAAAAGATGGCGGGACTAATTTGTTTGGCGTCGTTCTGCGCGGGCGCAGTTTGGGTTGAATATCAAATGGCGTCGCGCTTCGGAGCTGCATTCGTTCTAGTTGCAGGCGCGTCTGCTTTGGCTGCAATCTGTGCCGCACTCTATCGGGCGCCGGTAGGCCATGAGGGCGCGGATGGATTTCATATTCTACCGCGTAGTCGGCGATCTGCCCTTGGTCGTTATGTCCGACTCATCCAACGGCAAGTCCGACGAGAATGGACGTGAGTCTCCGAGCGATCTGCACGTATAAGGACGAGAGATGAAACTTTCTAAACGCGGCGAATACGCGCTCCGAGCTCTTATCGATCTCGGCATCGCCTCTGAACTCGGCTGGCCGATGCTTCAGATAAGTGAGCTGGCCACGAAAGAAAAACTGCCGATCAAATTTCTCGAACAGATTTTTATCCAGCTCAAGGCAGCCGGATATGTGAAAAGCAGACGCGGGAAGTTTGGCGGTTACTCGCTGGCCCGCCCGACGAGCCAGATAAAGTTTGGCGCTGTCATTCGGTTGGTTGACGGACCGCTGGCGCCGATCCGATGCGTCAGCGCCACATCCTACGCGCGCTGCTCTTGTCCGGATGAGATTCACTGTGGCTTACGAATGTTGATGTTCGACGTTCGAAACGCGATCACTGCAGTGCTCGATCGCTTCACTCTTGCAGATATCGTCGAGATCACGCTTCGCAGATATCGTCGCGACAAAGTCGCGCCGCCTTTCCTTCATCGGTCGATCCCCCTCGCATCGGTCTTGTCCAAGGAGGGCGGGCTGCCGCTTCGTGGCAAAAGCAGAGTGGAGGGGTCGAAGCACTTTTCAGGGTCCCGAGGGAGCCAGTCACAGAACGGCCGCCCAAAAACTGCGGCTAGATAGGAGATAATTTATGTCGATCAGAAGATGTTTTTTATGCCAGACCAGCGTTGTCGTTTCGATACTGATGCTAACGACGATACAACCGCTCGCAGCGGAAAGCGCTTCCGACTCTAAGCGAATCGAGGAACTCGAGCGCACTGTCGCTGAGCTCAAAAAAGAGATCGCCGAGTTGAAGAAACAGTCAGCACCTGTTCCTGAGGGGAAAATGAAAACAAAAATCATCTCAGAAGGAAAAACGTACGTTGAAAAGGCCGTCGTAGAAGAGAAAGCGCCTATTTACGTCCAGCAGCGTGGACCGGAATTAAAGCTGGTGCTCGGTGGATTCGTTCAGGTGAATTTTGAAGATGGCGACGTCTCCGCGTTCGAAGGCCGGTTCGGTCAGACTGCGTTAAAGGATCGCTTTCGTCTGCGTCGGGCACGCATCAATCTGACTGGCGATTTTGCGGAGCAATTCGATTTCAAAATGGAGGGCGACTTTGGTCAGGGCGATGGACTTAACTCCAGCCGCACTGCCTTTTCAGCGACGGATATTTTCGTCAACTGGCATCAATATCCCGAAGCACAAATCAAGATCGGACAATGGAAAGCACCATTCGGTCTAGAACAAATTACTCCAGATACATCCTTGTATATTATCGAGCGCAGTTTGCCTACTGGTGCGCTCACGCCGGAGCGACAAATTGGCGTTCAGCTTTGGGGCAAGCCATTCGCCAGCATCTGGCCTGACCAGAAGGATCTGCTGACGTATTACGCAGGCATATTCAATGGGAACGGGCGAAACGTCAGTATAAACGACAACAACAATTTCATGTATGTGGGCCGGTTGGAATCGGCGCTATTTAAAAGCAAGTTATGGGGAGAGTCGTATCTGAAACTTGGCGCCGATATCCTCAACAGCCGCGACGATGCGGGAACGAATATCTCGCCGTCACTGAACCTGTTGGTAAACGATGATGGTTCCCTCTCTCCGTTCGTCCTGCCGGAAGCGGATGAGCGGACGGCGTGGAGTGTGGATGCGTGGCTAAGGTTAGGTCCATTTGATCTAATTGGTGAATTTCTTCAGGAAAAAGTCCACCCTCGCACCGTCCCTGGTGCGGCTCCTGCCTTTTCTAAGTTCACGGCCGACGGATTCTATATTACCGGAGGTTATTTCTTGATTCCGAAGAAGCTTCAGTTAGCTGCTCGGTGGGAACACCTCAATCCCGGGCAAAAGGGTAATGACGGCATTTCGTCGATTACGGGCGGACTCAACTATTACATCCATGGCGACGATCTGAAGCTAATGGTCAACTATATTCATACCTGGTCGGATTTCCGCCAGGCCAATCCCGAGTTTGGCGAGGACCAGTTCGATGAAGTTATCGGGCGGCTGCAGCTAATGTTTTAGTCAGCGAATCTTGAGCCGCGACGATGCGAACTGTTAGTCAATTTGTGAGCGCGCTCTGCCATTGAATCAATTATGAAAATAAGAATAACAGCAATTATTGGAATGTTCCTGCTTTGGGGACAGTTTGCGGCTGCGCAAGAGAAGAACACGATTCGATTCGGGCATTTCCCGAACATCACTCATGCGCAGGGCGTGATCGCACACGCGCTCTCGCGGCAAGGCAAGGGCTGGTTTGAGAAACGCCTGGGACCGAATGTCGAGATTCAATGGTTCACTTATAATGCTGGGCCTTCGGCAATGGAAGCGATCTTTGCCGGATCGCTCGATATCACCTACGTGGGCCCGAGTCCTGCGCTCAACGCGTACTTCAAATCAAACGGTGAAGAAGTTCGTGTAATTTCCGGCGCAGCCAATGCAGGAGCGGCCTTGGTGGTAAAGGCTGATTCGCCTATCAAAGCGCCGGCTGATTTTCGCGGAAAAAAAATTGCTACGCCACAACTTGGTAACACGCAGGACATTTCATGCCGGGCGTGGTTGAAAGCGCACGGATTCAGCGTCACTCAAACCGGCGGCGATGTGACGGTGATCCCTACCGCGAACCCGGATCAGCTCGGACTCTTCCAAAGTGGCGGAGTTGATGCTGTTTGGACAGTCGAGCCCTGGGTAACTCGTCTCGAGCGCGACGCCAAGGCGCGCGTTTTTCTTGAAGACAAGGACACTATTACCACGTGGCTTGTTTCCAGCGTCAAGTTCCTGCGTGACCGACGCGATTTGGCGAAGAAAATCGCAGAAGCGAACGTGGAATTAACAAAATGGATTCAACAAAACGAAGCGGAAGCGCAGAAGTTATTGATCGAAGAATTGAAAGCGGAAACGCGGGCCGATTTTGCACCCGATGCAGTGGCGCAAGCTTGGAAGCGGATCCAATTTACAAGCGAGGTATCGCGCGATTTGCTTGCCAAATCGGTTCAGGACGGAAAAGACGCGGGTTTCTTGAAAGGCTCGACAGACACATCAAAGCTGATCGAAACTCCGTAGATGCATCGAGCTGGCCGCCACCGTTCCTCAGCTACTGAAGAGCTCCAGGTCATCGCGCCATCGAAGCTCGCGATCGAGAACGTCTCGAAGAGCTTTAGAGGCGCGTCTGGTCCGGTGCTGGCGCTCGACCGGGTGAGCCTGAACGTTGCTGAAGCTGAATTTGTTTGTCTGGTCGGCGCCAGCGGCTGTGGCAAAACGACTTTGCTCAATATCATTGCTGGCCTGGAGAAGCCGGACAGCGGTACGGTGCTGGCGGATGGTAAACCCGTTACCGGACCTGGCCGCGAACGGCTCGTCATGTTTCAGGAACCGGCTCTTTTTCCTTGGCTCGATGTTTTCGGCAATGTGCTTTTTGGGCTCAAGCTCAAGCCGAATCTGACAAGAAAAGATCGGCGGGATGTCGCCAGCTATTATCTGGAACTGGTCGGCTTGAGCAGGTTCGAGCGCGCCAATATTCATGAACTTTCCGGTGGGATGAAGCAGCGCGTCTCGCTCGCACGCGCGTTGGCGCCGAATCCCCGAGTGCTGCTCATGGACGAGCCGTTCGCTGCTCTCGACGCGCTCACGCGTGAGCAACTTTATGGTGACATTCAGCGAATCTGGAAGGCGCGCCGCAAAACCATCGTTTTTGTTACCCACAATGTTCGCGAAGCCGCATGCCTCGGCGATCGTGTCCTGCTTTTTGCGCCGCATCCCGGTCGCATTCACGAAGAATTTGCCGTGAATCTGCCGCGCCCGCGCGACATCAACAGTGTGGATCTTGCGGCGTACGCCACACAAATTACCAAAGCTCTGAAAAGTCTCGGTCAAGCCGAGGCTGCAGTCACAGCATGAAACGATTTCTGTTGGTGGCTGCTTTTTTTGCTGTCCTCCTTTTGCTTTGGGACGTGGTGTTTCGCGCTAAAATTTGGTCGCCCGTTCTCTTGCCGTCACCGTGGCAGGTTGTGACCTACCTAGAAGGTGCTGCACTGGATGGAACTCTGGTAAAAGCCACGGTGATCACCATGCGCCGCTTGCTGATAGGGTATTTCATTGGACTTGTCGCGGGACTCCCACTCGGGCTTTTGACTGCGCGCTGGAAACTGTTTCGCGACACGATTGGGACTATGGCGCTAGGTCTGCAGACATTGCCAAGTGTCTGCTGGGTCCCGCTGGCGCTCTTATGGTTTGGGCAAACAGAGGCGGCTATGCTGTTTGTTGTTGTGATGGGAACGCTGTGGTCGGTGGTCATCGCTACCGAGACCGGCGTGCGCAACGTCCCGCCAATTTACCGCCGTGCTGCTTTGACCATGGGGTCTAAGCGGTTCCACATCTGGTTCAAAGTCATCCTGCCTGCGGCGCTTCCCTTTATCGTCAGTGGAATGAAACAAGGGTGGGCTTTTGCCTGGCGGTCACTGATGGCCGCTGAGATTTTCGTGACAATCCTGACTGGTTTTGGCCTTGGCCAGCTTCTCCATTATGGCCGTGAACTGAGCGCCATGGAGCAGGTGATTGGGATCATGATTGTGATTGTCGTGATCGGTTTGCTGGCCGACAAAATTTTCTTTTCACCGATCGAAAAGTTTCTGCATCGACGCTGGGGGACGAGCCAGGCATGAAACTCGGACATAAGAAAGCGCCTACTTCGGCACAACGTGACGTGCGCGTTACCAACAAACTCGGATTACACGCGCGGCCGGCCGCACAATTCGTCAAGCGCGTACGGAGCTTTCGATCGGAAATTTGGCTGGTAAAAGAGGGCAAACGGTTTTCTGCCTCCAGTCTTATTGACGTTCTACGTGCCAACCTCGATTGCGGTGCGACGGCTACGCTCGAAGCACACGGCATCGACGCAGACGACGCTCTGGAGGACTTGGAGAAGTTACTCGCTGAATTCCACGAAAAGGAAACTGACTAGCGCAAAGGCCGCGCCACTAGGGTTCCGCTGTCGGAGTGGTAGCGATAAAGATATTTCGAAAGCTGTGAGTCTACGACCACGCGGCCGTAATTGCTGGGCGAAGAAGCGTGCATGAAATGCAAGACGCCGTCGCTTGTGCGCAATGCGAGGCCAACATGCGCCGTAGAATAAAGCCCACTCCGGTCGCGTGAAATAATTCCGATGATGTCGCCACTGCGCAGTTTTGATTCAATTCCTGCGACACGGTCCTTTGGAATTTCGTAAAGGGAGCGTGAGGAAACATTTGCTTCCATGCGCGCAAGGGGTCCCAGCAGCGAACGGTTCGCGGCGAGATAACGATAATGTCGCCAGCCCGCGGTCATTTCCCGCGCAGAATGTGGAACGCTGCGCCCGCCCAGGTCGCGGGTCAGATCTTCCACAAGGCCCCGGCGATTATTATCGTACAGCCAGTCTTCCAAGTAATGGAGTCGCGAAAGATAATCGCCGGTGCATTCACCACCGCGGTATCGGTCCAGCTCGATGTAATGCAGCAGACGTTCCGGACTCCAGTTCGATTCCGCCTCATTCAGCATTCGGGCGAAACTGAGCGCGATCTCGAAAAAGGTCCAGCAATCCATTCCTTGAAAATTTACTGAGGGCGACTCGATCCGGTTGTCGATCTCAAGGGTGAAATGTTTGTAACGGGTCCCGACTAGTGCCTGTCCTACCGCCGCGGTCCGCTCGCCAATCGGCAACGCTTTCCAATTCCCCGCTTTGGCCTTTGCGACCAGTCGGTTAAACTGGTCCTGTCCTTTAAAGACAGTGCTGAACGGTAAGCGCGATTCAGATGCGAACGCGACCAAACAAAGCAAAAACAGCAGTATAAAGACTTTCCAACCTCGCATAACCCGCACAACTCAACGCGGAATTGAGTTTCAATCAACTCCTGTAGCGGCAGGCGTGTCGCCTGCCACGCGCAGCAAAAGGTTTTGCTTCACTGGGGCGCGCTAATATCCTTCTGGAATCGTGCCAATTGGTTTTCCAAAAAAGAGCCGGCGAAACGTTGTTCGCCAATCGTCGGAAAGTGCAAATGCCAAGCGTTCCACCCGAGTCCGGCTCCGACCGCGAGCGGACTGGCACAAACGCAATTTTCTGACCAGCGTCCTAATCCCGTCGCTTTTTGTTAAGCGGACCGGTCGTCACGCGCCGCCGCCTCCGCAATTCCCAAAAATTCGAGAAGGCGAGATTTGTATCACATGGATCGGCCATGCCTCATTTCTTGTTCAGACCCACGAAGCCAACGTCTTGATCGACCCAAACTGGTCGAAGTGGCTCAAGGTAATCAAGCGTCTGAAGCAACCCGGCTTCGAAATTCATCATTTGCCATCGATTGATTTCGTTTTGGTTACTCACGCTCATTTCGATCATCTCGATCGTCGTACGCTGCGCCGCGTAGCGGCCGACCAGCCGATTGTTGTGCCGATGGGTGTAGGAAACCTGGTACACGATCTCGGTTTTCACATCGTGCACGAGCTCGATTACTGGCAGACAGTTGAGCTGGGTCCGCTCAAAATTTCGCTCACACCGTGTCATCATTGGGGGGCGCGGTTTCTGGCGGATTTGCATCGCGACTTCGGTGGATTTGTCATCGCGGCAAATGGCCGCACCATTTTTCACTGTGGCGATAGCGCCTACTTTCCCGGCTTTAGAGAAATCGGTGACCGCTACAGAATTGAGATTGCTCTGCTTCCCATTGGTGCTTACGAAGCGCCAACCGGGCGGGAGGTTCATATGAATCCAGAAGAAGCGGTCAAGGCCTTCATGGAGCTTGGGGCCAAGACTTTGATCCCGATGCATTACGGAACTTTTCGCCTCGGGTTTGAACCGCTGCATGAACCGCCGCAACGTTTGCTCAAATCCGCACGCGAACACGGGATTGAAGAGAAGATCCTTGTGATGACTGAGGGGACACCGGTTGTTTTATGAAGAAGAAAACGCCGAGTGTCGAATGGCTCGGAGTAATGGAGGACGAAAGCGCTTACGCGTCGAAGGCCGTAACGTCCAACGCCCAACGTCCAACGTCCAACGCTCAACCAAGAAAGGCCGCCCGCTTCGATTTGGAAGATACGCTACTGGATTTCAGTGCCCGCATCATTCGCTTGGTTGATGCTTTGCCGAACACGCGAGCTGCAAATCACATTGCCGGACAGCTTCTGCGATGCGGAACTTCGCCATACGGAAACCATGGTGAAGTCGAAGCGGCAGAATCGCGTAAAGATTTCGTTCACAAATTAAGAGTTTGCCTCAAGGAACTGAAAGAGACCCGACGTTGGTTACGATTGGCTTCCAAATCGACCATGGTGCCGGCGCCGAAAATGGCCGCGATTCTCAACGAGACTGAGGAACTCATAAAGATTTTCTTCTCAAGTATCCGCACGGCTGAAAGGAAAGCCCAATGACGCCGCAAGCTTTTGGCTTGTGCATTGGACGTTGGGCGTTGGATGTTGGGCGTTGAGCGTTTTCGTCTAGATGTTTGCTCCGCGCTCCCTGCGTTCGGAAATCCTTGGTGCAACAACAGCAGGGTTCGCCGTCGTCTTCTTCTGCCTCATCCTGCTCTGGCGCGATCCGCTCGTTTTTTGGAACGATGACTATGAATTGTCTGTTCTGCCCGTGTTCGCCGACATGGCGCGCAGCTGGTCAGAAGGCCATTGGCCAATCTTAAGCCCCTATTCATGGGTCTGCGGCAATCTCGCTGGGGAATTTCAGTACGGAGTGTTTTCTGTTTTTGTAAATACGGTCATTATCGCTGTCTGGAAATTTCCATTGACATTTCCGCAGCAAGCGGCTGCCGTTTCCATCGCGCATCTTTTCGCTCTCGCAGTGGGCGCGTTTTTGCTCGCGCGCGATCGCCAATTTTCAGTTCCCTTGTCGATCTTGGTCGCGCTTGTCGCTTCTTTGAACGGTTGGATCATCTGTTGGGGCGCGACCGATTGGTTCGGTGCGCTTGGCGCTTTCACATGGCTGCCTTGGGCGTGGTGGGGCGCGGCGCGCGCTCTTGATCCGCAGCGAAGCAAATGGAGATTCCTTTGGCCCGCGCCGTTTGTATATCTCGTCGTGACTGGCGGATTTCCTTACACGGTTTTGATGCTATTCCTCTTGATCGCATGGCTGGCAATCAAGTCATTAATCGAAACGCGAAGCATTTTTTCAGTCGTGCCAATGCTCGTTGGCGTAGCACTCGGCTTCGGATTGTCCGCTCCCGCTTGGCTTGCGATTCTCGATTTGGTTCAGGGTTCAGCGCGGGAATTACAGCCAGCGAGAGCGCATTGGCAATGGCTCGTTCCGCCGGCGGCGTTGCCCGGCTTGATCCTGCCATGCTGGACCGTTAATTGGGCCGATTTTTCCAACCGCTATCTGCCACACGCGGCAATTGAACTGGCTTGCGGAGTCGTCGCTCCAACAGCGCTCATCGCTGGATTGGTTTGTCGCGCGCGGGCGCTCGTTAAGCAAATCAAATGGGAGCTAATCCTGCTCCTGCTCTTGCTCTTGCTCTCCATGGTTCCAACGGCTGGGCTTTTTCGTTGGAGTTTTCGCTGGCTACCGTTTTTTCATTTAGTCCTGGCGATTTGTGCCGCAGACGCGCTGCGCCTTCAATCGGGGTCAGCGATCCCGGCTACAGCGGCGCTCGCTCTTACCGCCTTGACGGCCGTCGCGATGGTAATGCTGCGTAGAACTGGCTCGTACGCTCTCCCGTTGACATGGATCTTTCTCGGCCTCACGGCGATTTGGTGCCTTTGGGAGTTCCTGCTGCGCCATTATGAATTTCAGAAATGGGCACCGGTGGTGATCACGTTTTCAACGCTGCTCACGATATATATCTGCCTCCCCACGAACTGCGGTGTTCCCAAGTACAATTTTTCCCAAGAATTGCTTAAACCAGAACCGCTCGACCCAGGACGTCTTTATCTCAGCGTTTATCCGTGGGCGGAGCTTACCTATTGCGTGTCAAACAAACCTCAGCCGGTGGGTGAAGTTCTGCGCCCAGGCAGCACACCGATGTGGGCTGGATTGCATTTCATTAACGGCTATAGCCCAATTCGGCCTGCTGGCGTAGCCCGGGAATTTGCGACGTCGATTCATGGTGAGATCAATCCCACTGTAGGAAGTTATTTGCTCAGTAACCAGGCCGGTAAGGATGGCGAATTAGCTTTGTTGGGCGTGGACGGAATCGTCGTTGCGCGAGAATTAGATATCACGCCACAGCCGACTTCCGAATGGGAAGCCGTTCTTACGACCGATGAAGGACGAGTCTTTCATCGACGCGGCGCTCCATTCGCCTCAGTGCGCTCGATAACTTCCATCGATTCGCGGCCTGGAGAGCAATTTACGTTGGCAACTGTTTCGCGGGTCAACAATTCGCGAAATCGAGTGGAAGTAGATGTCGATGTGCCCAATGGCGATCATCCGGCTCTGCTGACTTTCTCGCGACCATATTTTCGAGGATACGACGCGCGGCTGGGTAATCGAAAACTCGCTGTCACGTTCTATCGCGGATTGTTTCCGATTGTTGAAGTCCCAGCTGGCGCGCGTGGACGCCTGGCTCTCATTTATCGGCCGGCTTGGTTGATTTGGGGAAGTGCGGCCGCTGTCGCGTGCATTCTTGTAATCGCGTTGGCATTCACCTTAAGGGGCAGAGCGAACAACTGATTTTTTGCTGTCAGTGTCCTGGCATCGCGACGCAGCCTGGTGACGGCTAAAGTCGTATGCGCCGAATGATGCGCGCGAGCCTTCCGGTCTTCTTTCTTTTGAGCTTGAGGTAACGTGCTGCCCATTCTTCGGAAATCCGAGTAGCTTGTTTTTCAACGACGGGCCGTGGGATTTCCAGACCGGGCGGTAATGGCAATCCCAGAAATTCCAGAACTCGTTCCGCCGCGCTGCGGTGAGACACGACGACGTCTTCATAAAACAGGACCAGAGGCTCAATTTGGTTTTCACGAAAATAATTCGCCCAGCCTTCGTCGTGCGCCGCTATGCGGTTGCACCACTCGTCGATTACCTTGAAATCGAACTTGGGTATGCCGCGCGGTTGCGATTTTTCCTCGCCTTTTTGAGTCCAGACGCCTGTCTGGCATGCCATGGCCCAGGAGACCGCCTGCTCGACATGATTCCGGCGACGCAACCAGATGTATTTCGGATTGCAGAAAACAGCCGCGAGAAGTTGCGCTCCGTTAAGATTCTCGTACGCGGGAATTTCCTGCAGCATCTGGAGCATTCGTTCGAAATAACTCCACATCACGACGGTACCGAAGACACCATTAGCTGCGGTATTTTGCCGCAAAACAAGTTGCACAAAGGCGACGCGCGATGGTGTGCCCCAGCGTTTTTCCCAGGTTTCTCCGGGCTTGGACAAAAAATACTCTTCCGGCGAGCCGGCTACACCAGTGCTCCGGAGGATACTGCAAAGCAAATGCGTTCCGCTGCGCTGAACGGAAGCAATGATGTAAGAAATTTCACGCTTCACCGTCGGGATATATCTGCAATAATCGCGTGAGCTTGACGAGTTTAATTCAGACGTACGCCACTTAGTCGATGACGGGAGAGTTGCGCAGCATAGACAAACCTAAGTCGCGCGATGTGAGAAAACTCGTCGCGACAGCCTTACCACTTCTCTTTCTCGCCGCACCTTCGCTTTGGCTCATGGTGTGCGTGCCGCCA
The DNA here is from genome assembly GCA_046727935.1 of Verrucomicrobiota bacterium. Lineage (GTDB taxonomy): Bacteria > Verrucomicrobiota > Verrucomicrobiia > Chthoniobacterales > UBA10450 > Udaeobacter. The sequence continues at coordinate 12,373 of JBKPDP010000098.1, forward strand.
CTCTGGCGCGGTGTGGATGCGTACAACCAAACCACTTTGCCGCCAGGAATGGTCACAATTTTGCTGCACGGTCCCCTGTATTGTACTCTCAGCCATGTGCCGCTTTGGTTCGGCTATCTGGTCAGTGGAGCGGGACCAGCGGTGTCGCTTGGCCATTTCATCAAGCATTCGCAGCTTACCGACGCCGGCGTGTTTGCCTTGCTGGCTTTGCAACACATCGCTCTCTGGTGCGGCGCTCTTTATTTGATTTACGCAATCGCGAAAACGTTACTCGCGCGGTTGTTCCTTGCGGTGCTGTTCGCCAGCCAGCCGCTATTCTATGGGTTTGCGCACTGCGTCGGTTCTGAAGCGTTGAGTATGCTCCTAATTTTATTCCTGGCCGGAAGTGGCGTGCGCTTAATGCTTTGTTATCCGGATATTTCACGACGCGACTGGATTGTCTTCACCGCGTTGCTGGCTGCCGTGTCGTTGACGCGTCACATTAATTGCGTTCTTGCCGCCGTTCTACCGATTACGGTGATTGCGATCATGATTGAGGGCGGTTTATGTCGTCTCGTGGCACCAACAGGCAACTCCGCTGCAAACTCTAAGTCTGGCAAAGCATCACTGATATTCTTAATTTCTGTTGCCGCCGGTGTGATCGGATTGATCGGTACAACGAGTATTACTCATTTCCTTTCCTGGCGAGCACGCACACCATGGCGTTCAACCTTCGGTTACACCTTCCTCTGGCGCTTCAATTTTCTCGACACAATGCAGTTCGCGTCGCGTCACACACTCCTTAACCTCGTAGAATCAAAATGCAGACTACCCGAATCTCACCAACTGCTTGAGCTGCTCGGTAATTGGATTGATCGAAATAAACATTGGGACCCGGGAGCTTTTATCCGAGACGCTCATTCCAATTTGCCCGATTCTGAAATGAAATTTCACGGCGAGAAGTTTGATCGAGTTCTGAATGAGATCGCATTCGGTTTTCTTTGTCCGCCAGCCGCACCTCTTAGGTCGGTCGCATTGAGCGACTTCACAAAGGCAACGGAATTCACCGAGAGCGATATCGTAAAGTTCCTTTTTGTGAATACAGATTATTTTTTCTCACACCGCGACAAAATGCCGCAGTGCTCAGGGCTCAAAACCTTTCGCGAGCATGATCGACTGATCAATGCCCGCAAGCTGTTTTATTTTCAATGGTGGAGCCTGCTTTCCTTCCGCGCATGGGCTCTCGCCGGATTTCTATCTTTGATATCCGCGCTTATTGCAGACTACAAACGGGGCCGGCGAAACACGCCAGTAATTCTCTTCGCCGCCTGTTTGTCTATTGTTGGGATGGTCATCATGCTACTCAATTGTTTCTTCGCACAGCTTCAGCCACGCTATGCTCTGCCTATGATGGAACTCTTATTGCTTTCAATATTGATTCTCGTGGGCGTGCTTTTTACGGATCTGTTTTGGCGTCCGGCAATAGCGAAAGGGCGTTAGAGCCCTTTCGGCTTTTCTAGCAGCTCGATCACACGTTTGAGCAAGCGGCCTGCGCCGCCGCCGTCAATACTACGATGATCGAAGCTCAGTGTAATCTGCGCCTCAGTCCTGGGAACAAATTCTTTTTTCTCTTCATTCCATGAGGGAACTTTTTTCCCGGCCCCGAGACCAAGCAGCAATGTCTGATCCGGCAGTGGGATTGGCGTGCCCCATTCCATTCCGAAAGTCCCGAAGTTTGAAACAGTCGCGAGGCCGCCGGCTTGCATGTCTGGCGAGATGCGTCGCTGTCGCGCGAGATCGACTAGTTCCTTGTATTTCGTCGTAAGGTCGGCAAGCGAAGTTTTGTCGGCCGCCCGAATGACTGGCACCATGATTCCGTCTTCGGCTTCAACCGCGATGCCGACATCAATGGAGTTTGATTGAACAACGCGATTGCCAATTAATTTCGCCGCTGCGCCCGGAGTTTCCGCAAGGGCGCGCGCAAGCGCGCGCAGCGCGTACAAACCTGGGCCAGGTTTGGGATCGCGCGACTGTCGATCCTGTAGCACGAGATCGAGATTCACCGACGAACCAATCGTGGAGAGTGGTCGTGTCCAACTTCGCCGCATCGCGTCGGCCACACCTGCGCGAATCGCAGAAGCTTCGTGCGCCGTTTGGCCCTCGATCTTATGCAGAAAATTTTCGAGGTCTTTGATTGTGACCCGGTTGCCCGCGCCCGTGCCCATGATGCTGGCGAGGTCGGCGGTTGTTAGCTGGAGCTCAGCCATCCGCGCTCGAACACGCGGGGACATAAATGTTGCGCCTTTTGCTGCAACTGGAACGGGCAATCCGCCAGTGCGTGCGCCGTCGCCGTCGCGCGCGGCGATTTTCTTCTCGCGCGCGGGAGCGACCTCCTGATCAGCGCGCGCAGGAATCTCCTCCGCGACTTCGCGCTGCTGTGGTGGCGGCGCTTGTTTGGCAAATCTCGCGGCGTCCGCTTCGCTCGCTTCCACGTATCCAAGGACTGCGCCCACTGGGTAAGTCTCTTTCAATTGCACGGTGATTTGGGCAATCTTGCCTTTGCACGGCGTCGTCACGCCCATTACCGCTTTGTTGGTTTCGACGTCTATAATTTCCTGATCATCCGCAACCTCATCGCCCGGCTTCACTTTAATATCGACAATTGTGGCTTCGGCGATCGATTCGCCTAGCTGCGGCATGATAATTGGCACTTGCGGCATAAATTTTTACTCTCGAAGCAGCGCGCGAGCCTTTCGCGCGATCTCCTTTGCGTTGGGTCGATGGGCCGACCAAAGATTTGGATGATAAGGGATCGGTGTGTCTTTCGCGTTGAGTCGCTGCGGCGGGGCGTCCAACAGATGAAAACCTTCGGCCGAAACGCGCGCAATCACCTCAGCTGTTACGCCACCCCATGGAAACGATTCTCCCACACACAGCAGGCGGCCCGTACGCGCGACTGAGGCGAGGACGGTATTTGTATCAAGCGGCTTGACCGAGCGAAGATCGACAACTTCGATTTCAAAACCTTCGCTGGCCATTTCTTCGGCCACTGCGAGCGCTTCATGCACCATGGCGCTATAACTGACAATGGTTAGGTCGCGCCCTTCTCGGGCGATACGCGCCCTGCCCGTAGGCAAGCCTTTGGTCGGCAGTTTCTCCGCCTTAAGGTGATAATAGAGATATTTGTGCTCGCAGTAGATGACCGGATCATCGATGGCTACTGCTTCAATGAGCATGGTGTAGGCGTCTTCCACCGTTGCGGGCGTCACGACGATGAGACCCGGATAATGGGCATAAAGTGATTCCATCGATTGACTGTGAAACGGCCCGCTGCCTTTGGTGCCGCCAGATGGTAGGCGAACCGTGATGGGGACCGGCACATTCGTCCGCCAGTAATGCGTGCCGGCATTGTTCAGGATTTGGTTGAGCGCGATGCTGGAGAAATCTGCGAACTGCATTTCGACAATCGGACGCATTCCTTTAATCGCCGCCCCGATTGCGGTCCCCACGATCGCATCTTCACTAATCGGAGTGTTCAGCACCCGGCCTGGAAATTCTTTAGCGAGACCTTTCGTTGCTTTGAAAGCGCCACCAAACGTGCCGCCGACGTCTTGTCCATAGATAAACACCCGTTCGTCGTCACGGAGCAGCTTTGCCTGCGCCTCGCGGATCGCTTCGAGATACGTGATGCTCATTCCGGGCTGTCAACAAGGTCGCGCGTGGAGATTGCGTACCAATCTTCTTTGTCACCTTCAGGCGGAGCCTCTTTTTGTGCGGTGGCAATGGCTTCGTCCACCTTCGCCACCGCCTCCTTGCGCCACTCAGCCAGCGTCCCAGAATCGACCAGATTCAAATCAGCGATTGTTTGCTCGGCGACTTTCAAACAATCGCGCGCGAATGGTTCGCGCTTTATCTCCTCTGTCACATAGCTTGCATCGTCATGTTCGCCGTGACCCGAAAGCCGTAGCACCTCCACTACCACCAACTGCGGCGGACGGCCTGCGCGTGCACGTTTGACTGCGCCGCCGATCACCTCCAGACAAGCGCTGAGATCCGTTCCATCAAGACTGTAGCCTTCGAAACCATAACCGATCGCGCGATCGACCAGATCATGGCACGCGAATTCACGGTCGTTTGGGGTGGAGTAGGCATAATGATTATTTGTCGCGACTACCACAAGCGGCACTTGTTCCACTGCGGCGATATTCATTCCCTCGTGAAACGCACCGGTCTGCATCCCGCCTTCGCCGATGCACGCCAGGCCGATGAAGCCCTTCTCTCCCTTAGACCGTTTCGCCATCAACGCGCCTACTGTCACAGAAATCATCGCGCCAAGGTGGCTGACCATGGCAAGCTGGTTCTCTTGGGGCCGGCCCCGATGGATGTTGCCATCGCGCCCGCGCATTGGACCCAGGCGCGAACCGAGATAAGTACGCGTGACATCCAATAACGGTTCGCCAAACGCGGATCGTCCTGCTTGATCTCGAATCAATGGCGCGAAGATATCGCCCTTCTTTAAAAACAAACCGCACGCTACGCTGACCGCCTCCTGGCCTTTGCCGATATAGACGCCGCCCGTGATTAAGCCGCCCCGATAGAGACTAACGAGTTTTTCCTCCAACGTGCGCGACAGCAGCATCCAACGAAACGCTTCGAGGAAGCGCTCGTGCGGCGGCGCGGGTTTTTTGGTTTTTGATTGGCGCTGCGCCGTCTGAAGCATTTGACAATTTTAGGCGAGATCGACTACTGCGCGCAAAATTTTTTTGGGCGCGCTTTTACCCACTATGTCGTCGGCAAGCTGCCGACGACTGCAGGCTAGAAGCTGCGCTCCCCAGCGTTATCGGGTCGCAACAGCGAGGCGTTGCTGTCTCGGGTTCTGTTCGCCTCCATTCGTCGACGTTTCGGCGGAGACTTGTTGTGGCGCAGTCAATTTCATCCCAACCAGCTTGCTTACGCCGCGCTCTTCCATTGTCACGCCATAAAGCACATCGGCCTTGGCAATGGTGCGTTTATTGTGCGTGATGATAATGAACTGGCTCTGCTCTACGAACCGATCCAGCACGCGAATAAAGCGGTTGATGTTACCCTCGTCCATCGCCGCATCCACTTCGTCGAGAATGCAGAACGGACTTGGCCGAACCATGTAAATTGCGAACAGCAACGCCACCGCGACCATGGAGCGCTCTCCTCCGCTCAGCAGAGAAACGCTTTGTAACTGCTTGCCCGGAGGCTTTGCGCTGATCTCGATTCCGCAGTTGAGTGGATCGTTTTCGTCGAGCAGGGACAGGTCCGCGCGTCCGCCGCCGAAGAGCTCTGCAAACATTTCGCGGAAGTTGGTCCGTACCTGCGCAAAGGTCTCGCTAAACAACTTCCGGGTAGTCGAGTTGATCTGCGCAATCACGTCGAGCAATTCGCGACGCGAATTGGCAAGGTCATTATTTTGCGCTTCGAGAAATTTGTATCGCTCTTCCAGCTCGTCGTACTCGTGAACAGCATCCAGGTTCACCGGGCCCATGTTGTCGAGCTGCGTTCGAAGCTCCACAATCAACTTGTCGAGATCGGCGTCAGTGAGCTTTGTGGCATCGGCGTCCCCTGGCGCGCTGTAGCCTTTTGGCGAAGGCGGCTGCCGATCCTCTGCGGGTTGGACATCAGAGCTACGTTTCAGTTGCGCTCGCAGAGTTTTTTCAAACGCTGCTTGGTCGGGACTAAATTCACGCAGATTAATTTGATATCGGCGAGAAACGCGTTCGGTGAGATTGTCGGTTTTCAACTGCAGCTCTGCCTGGCGCACCTGTTCCTTGGAACGCGAATCGCGCAGGTCATTCAACGAGTTTCGAATTGTGCGGAGACTCGATTCCGCTTCGTTCATTGTTGTCGAGCGCTCCCTGCGCTGTTCGGTGAGCGCGGCTAGTGCTTCCTCGAGATCGGCGTGCTGCCTGGTTTGGCGCTCGATGGCGGATTCGGCCGTTCGCGATTCTTCGGCCTGCGTAGTTAGCCGCTTCTCGAAATTGGTGATCTCAACCTGGCGCGCGGCGATTGCCTCTGCAAGTTCGACTTCACGGGCGCTCATCGGCTGGCGCTGCGCGATGAGATGTTCGTAGCGCTGTCGCTCTGTGGCGACGCTGAGACGCAATTCGTTTAGTTGCTCCATTGCCTCATTTTCTCGCTTCGTAACATCATCCTGCGCCGCCTGCGCTACCTCTTGCTCACTTTGGTTCGCGGCCAGCGCCGCTTGTTCTCCGGCCAATTCGTCTTCCAGCTTTGCAATGCGTTCGTCTGCGGCTTGGATCTGTCGGGCCAGCGTACTTTGCTCAGAGCGGACCTGGGTCTGCTTTTGTTCGCCTTCTTTCAGTTCTCGCGTGAGGAAGAGAAATCGATTGTCGCAATCGGACTTTTCACGTTCCGCGGTTCCGTAATACCGTCGGGCTTCTTCCAATTCGCTAGTCGTTCTCTCCCGTGCCGCTCTGGCGTCGTTGGATTTTTTAAGCAGAGCGTCGCGTTGCTTACGGATCTCGGAACACTCCTTGTCTAAGGCCGACATTCGCGCTTTGCGTTCGAGTAGAGAATCTGCCGATGCTTCTCGACTCCCACCAAACACAACTCCCTCGGCCGAAATCAATTCGCCATCCAGCGTCGCAGCTGCGATTTCGCTGTGCTTTTTCTTGGCAGTCAGCGCATCGTCGAGATGCTCAAAGATTGCGATGTTGTGAAGCAAGTGTGCAACGACTGGGGCGATCGGTTCCGGCGCTTTCACTTTGTCGATTGCCCAGCCGAGCGATTTCTCAGGAGCGCGCTTTCCGCGCTCATTTGTCATGCCATTGCCGAGGTGTGGAACGACCAACGCCGCCTGGCCGAGTTTCTTCTCTTTCAAAGCCGCAATAATTTCGGGCGCCAATTGTGCATCTTTTAGCACGATCGCCTGCAAATTTCGGCCCAATGCTGCTTCGATCGCAGGGATGAAATTCTGATCCACATCGAGATTTGCAACCAGAGCGCCGGCCAGCGCGGGCTTGATTCGAGACTGATCATGCAGGCCCTTGAGCACGGCTTGCGAACCTTGCCCAAGACCTTCGCCTTCGTCGCTAAACTGACGCAGAATTTCAAGGCGCGATTCTTTTTCTGTCTGCCCACGCTCAATTGTGGCGAGCTCTTTCTCCATGCTTGCGACAAGTTGTTGGTGTTGTCGTAGCTTCTCGTCGCCAGACTGAACAGCGGCTCGACAATGATCGAGTTTGTTCTGAAGGTTCTCGGCCGTCGTGCGTGCAGCGGTGATCTCGTCCTGGATTCGGGCGCGGGCGGCCTCTATGTTGGAAACCGCGGTATCTAAACCGCGCCGATTTTCCTCTGTGGTTTCACGGCGAATTTTAAGTCCGGAAATCTCCTCCTCCAGGTCCGCGATTCGACTCTCGATTTCTGACGCCGCTTTTTGCAGCGTCTCGAGTTTCGATTCATGCGCGCTTCGCTCGGTGCGAAGTTCGGAGAGTCGGCGAGTAAGTTTATTTAGCTCCGCTTCTTTGGTCCGCAGAGCCTCGCTCGTCTTTTCAATCAGCGCGTTTGCTTCTTTAATTTCTTTGCCTTGCTGCTCGCGTTTAGTTTCGGCAGCAGCAATATCCTTTCGGGAATGTTCAATCAGTTCGTTCAATTCCTCGGCCCGCTGCCGATTGAATTGAATTCGATTTCGATGCGCGTTAATTTCGCTTTCAAGACTCTGGAGTTCGCTGCGGCCGCTCGCAATCTGCGCATCGATTTCTTCCAACGCGCGCCGCTGCTCGGCCAAGTCGTTTTCCCCTGCGTCGATTTTGGCGCGAGCAGCGTTTTCTGATTCGCCAAGGCGCGCAATCTCAGCCTGGCAATGGGAGAAGTCAGCTTCGAGCACCTCGAGTTGCTTGCGCGAATAATGCGTATCAAGAACGCGGAGATCCTCATGCAATGCCTGGTAACGCCGCGCCTTGCCCGCCTGGCGCTGCAACGAACCGATTTGACGTTTCACCTCCTTAATGATGTCGCCAATGCGCAGGAGATTTGCCTCCGTCGCTTCCAGCTTGCGCAGTGCCTCGCGTTTTTGCGTCTTGTATTTTGTGACTCCTGCCGCTTCCTCAAAAACTGCGCGTCGATCTTCCGGGCGCGAACTCAGGATCATGTCGATCTTGCCCTGTTCCATCATTGAGTATGCGGCTCGCCCGATACCGGTGTCGGCGAAGAGATTTTGAATGTCACGCAGTCGACAGGACGTTTTGTTCAATAAGTATTCCGAATTGCCATCGCGATAGACGCGACGTGCTACGCGGACGTCGTGCCAATCGATTCCGAGTTCTTCAGCGCAATCGGTAAAAGTGAGCGAGACCTCAGCGAATCCTACGGGCTTGCGCGCCTCACTGCCGTTGAAAATCACGTCAGCCATCTCGTCGCCGCGCAAAGATTTTGCGGATTGCTCGCCCAGTACCCAGCGAACGGCATCAAGCACGTTGGATTTTCCGCAGCCGTTCGGCCCAACAATAGCGGTCGTGCCTTCGTGAAAATTAAGAATCGTTTTGTCGGCAAACGACTTAAAGCCGAGAAGCTCTAGCGATCGTAAATGCATGGTAGGCCAAACCTCGGGCCTCGCGAGGTCAATACAGCAGGCGTTCGAGGGTTACAAGTGAAAAACACACCATTTGAAGGGTTTTTGGTCGGTGCTAACCACAGCATATTGGGATCCGGGACCGGGTTTGAACTGCAATTTGAACGCCTGAGATCCATGGAACATTTCAACCTTTCAGTCTCCATTGATTCGCGTAACCCCGAGTATCCAAGCCATTGCAACCGACGCGGCGTTAGGAATAACGCCTTGGCCGCGAAGCTTAGCTCGCACTCTTGCTTTAGACAACTGAATCACGCAGGATTCACCAATGGCTGAATCGACGCTGTCGATCCAACAAGCGGAGCGCGTCGATCATCAGTTGGTCCGCGGCATCGGAATTCCAGCTCTGACTGCCAACATTGTCAGTTCGACAATTGGTGCAGGAATTTTCGTGATTCCGGCAACGGTTGCGAGAGGACTAGGGTCCGCTGCCCCACTCGCATTTGTTTGTTGTGCGGTTGCGATGGTGCTGTTCGTCACTTGCTTCGCAATTGCGGGCAGCCGGGTATCGCTGACCGGTGGACTATACGCGTATGTCGAAGTCGCGTTTGGTCGTTACGTCGGATTCCTTGCCGGTATGCTCTATTTTCTAACCGCACTTGGCGCGGTTGCTGGCGTCGTGAACGTTCTCGCGAATTCAGTTGCACTCGTCGTTCCATTCCTCGGCAGCCCTATGATGCGCATTATCGTCATGCTCGCCGTTTACGGTTCGCTTGTACTGATCAATGTCCGTGGGGTGCGCGAAGGCGCGGGTGCGGTCACCGTGATCACGGTGGCAAAGCTTTTGCCCCTTTTGCTGTTCGTTTGCGTCGGAATATTTTTTGTTCAGCCGCCGAATCTTGGCTGGAGCGGTTGGCCCAGCAGCAAGTCGTTAGGCGATGCCGTTATCCTGTTAATTTTCGCATTCGTCGGAATTGAGGTGGCGTTGATTCCGAGCGGCGAAGTGAAGAATCCGGCGCGCACGGTTCCGCGTTCCGCCTACCTCGCGCTCGTGATTACAACGGTCATTTACATCCTGATCCAAGTCGTAGGGCAGGGTACGCTCGGCGCCGATCTCGCGAACCATCCTGACGCTCCACTCGCCGAATCGGCAGCGAAATTTCTCGGCAGCTTGGGCCGCACGGTTCTTCTGGCTGGAGCCACGATCTCGGCATTTGGATTTGTGACAAGCGATATCCTGAGTTCACCGCGTATGATCTTTGCTTTCGGCCGCGACGGCGCGTTGCCGCAGTTTTTCGCGCACGTTCATCCCCGCTATCGATCACCGGACGTCGCGATCATTACTTACGCGACGCTGGCCTTTATGTTGTCAATCAGTGGCACCTTTGAAAAGCTGGCGGTGCTTTCGAACGTTGCCGTCCTGTTGATGTATTTGCTCTGCTGCGCCGCCTGCTGGTTTCTGGTGCAACGCAACGTGCGCTCGGATGGTAAGCCTTTCAATTTCCCCGGGATGAAAATTGTGCCTGCGCTGGCAATCCTCGCGATCATTTGGATTCTCGCCCATGCGACAGCTCGCGAATTTGTGGTAACTGGGATCGTGCTCGCGCTCGCTTCGATTATGTATCTGATCCGCTTCCAGCTCAGTCGGAAATCGTAGGCAAACGGCGAAAACCGATTAGCTTGTGGCCATGCGTCAAAATTACCTTGAGGAGTATTATTCTTTCCTGCGCTTTCCAAGCATTTCGACTGACGACCAATATGCTGAAAGGCTGGCCGAGTGCGCGCATTGGCTCGTTAAAAAACTCACCAGCATTGGTCTGGAGACACAGCTTGTTCCTACGCCCGGGCACCCGATCGTCTGGGCGCGCAACAAACATCAGCCCGGGCGTCGCACCGTTTTGATCTACGGGCATTACGATGTGCAGCCGCCGGATCCTCTGGAACTATGGGATTCACCGCCGTTCGAGCCTGTTTTGAAAAACGGTTACGTCTTTGCGCGCGGCGCAACTGACAACAAAGGGCAAATCCTTTCACACATTGTCGGCATTCAGGAGACGATCGAACAGAGTGGCGACCTGCCGGTGAACTTGCATCTGGTGATCGAGGGCGAAGAAGAAATCGGCAGCGCACATCTCGGCGGTTTTTTGGAGGAAAATCGCGATGCACTCAAAAGCGACGTGGCGGTGGTTTCCGATACCATGATGATCGCGCGCGGCGTGCCAACACTAAGTTACGGGCTGCGCGGAGTAACCGCCCTCGAGATTAAAGTAACCGGACCAACGATGGATTTGCATTCCGGTGTTTTTGGAGGAGCCGTTTCAAATCCAATCACTGCGCTAGCGCAATTACTCGCCACGCTTCATGATCGCGAAGGCCGAGTAGCAATCGCTGGGTTCTATGATCGCGTTAAACCGCTGGAGAACTGGGAGCGGGAAGCGTGGCGCAAACTTCCAGTGGATGGCGACAAACTCGTGCTAAAGGAAACGGGTGTGCCTGAACTTTTCGGCGAAGCCGGCTACAATTCGGTCGAGCGTATCTGGGCGCGTCCTACCGCCGAGATCAATGGAATCGGCGGCGGCTATCAGGGGAAAGGCACAAAGACTGTGATTGCCAGTCATGCGATGGCGAAACTGACGTTTCGCCTCGTTCCTGAACAGGAAGGGGATGAAATCCTGAAACTGGCAAAGACACATTTGCGAAAGAACCTGCCTAAAGGCGTTACCCTGGAAATCGCCGACGGTCATAGTGGTCCGTGGTATCTCACTGATCCGCATTCAGCAATCGGCGAAGCTGCGCAACGTGCATTGCGCAAAGCATTCGATCACGACCCCGCGCTCATCCGCGAAGGCGGTAGCATCCCGATCGTCTCGCAATTCCGCGGCATTTTGGGCATTGAAACGCTGCTGGTGGGCCTCGGATTGTCTGATTGCCGGGCGCATTCGCCTAACGAAAATTTTCCCCTCGAAAATTTCGAGGGCGGGATTCGCCTCAACAAAGCAATTCTGCAAGAGCTCGCTCGCTGATTGTTTCTCACGATCAAAAACACTCCCCGAGAAGTTACGCGCCGTGGCATAAACTGTAGGGCGTCTGTGTCAGACGCTGGGGCTATCGGCGTTTCACAGAAACGCCGTACAACCTGGATCGTCTCCAAAACCTTACTTCGCTGTTTTGTGATCCTTACAATGTTATCCGGCGTGATTGTTACGACGGGCGTAGCTGAAGAGTCGTTAGGCACAAAGATTAAAAAGATTTTCGCACCGACACCAACGCCGGCTCCGACGCGCAAGCATAGGAAGCGCTCAGCGAGGAAGGCAACGCCCAGCCCATCCCCCACAGCATCGCCAAGACACAAGAAGATTTCACCGACTCCGTCTCCGACCCCGACATCAGAGACAAAACGAAAACACAAAAGGAAATCTCCAGCGCCAACAGCGACGCCTGAAGAAAGCCCGGTCCTAAGTCCAACTGAGACTCCAAGCCCTTCACGCTCGCCGCATCCCGCTGCCGAAAAGAAAGGCGCGCCCAACGTGACTCTTTCGCCTGACGAGATTGCGGATTATGACGGCTATCCCGAGAAAGTGCGCCAAATCATCGACGCCGGGCTCGCGCTAACGAAACAAAATCTGGGTTACACATACGGCTCGGCCGATCCTGCAAATGGCGGCATGGATTGCTCGGGTTTCATTTATTATCTTCTCAACCAAAACGGGTTCAAAGATGTGCCGCGCGATTCTAGCCAGCAATATGTCTGGGTGCGCAAAGCTGGAAATTTCAATGCAGTGTTGAGCCGGCACGAGGATTCCTTCGAGCTCGATGCTCTTAAGCCGGGCGACCTGCTCTTTTGGAGCGGCACCTACAACATCGATCGCGACCCACCGGTCACCCATACAATGATTTATCTGGGCCGCGAAAAACATAGCAAAAAGCGTGTCATGCTCGGATCGAGCGACGGTCGCACATACGATGGCAAACAGCGTTTTGGTGTCAGCGTTTTCGATTTCAAAATGCCGCCACCTCCCCAGAGCGGAGACGCCAAACTCAGTCCAGTATTTGTTGGCTACGGGAGAATCTCGGGTTTGAGCGGGGATTGAAATGTCAAACGTTTAAACATTTGACATGAACGTACACGTCTTGGTCTGGCGAACGTTAAATGTTGAGATTTGACCCCGTCTCCCCTTCAGTAGCGGCGGACTGATGCGAAACTCGAGCGGCGGACTGATGCGACACTCGAGTTAAGAATTTGGCATTAGGGTCTTCGTAAAGGCTTGTGAGAGGTTGATAAAGAACTTCAATGGGGATGTCTAATTTTGCAGACAAGTCTTTAACCGCTTGGTCATCTCGCCAATTTTTTTGTTTCCCTGCGACATCAACATAGTGATTTGTGTAAAACTCCCAGAGATCCAACGCACACGGCATTCCAAGTTGGTCAAGAATGTGCTTCTGCTTCGGGAAATAAACCGCAGGCAATGCCTGATCAATCCACGAAAGAGCCAGCTTGATGGGCACTCCGGTTGCTACCATTAGGTGAATCGGGTCGGCGTAGGCGAGGTCGAGATAAGTTTCAATGTTAAGTTCTTGGAGTCTCGCCAGAGTGTCGTTTCCCAAACCGGACACCAATTTGCCTATATACCCTTTCGACGTACGTGAAGAAGTTGCTTGGGAACTTTCCCCGATTTTCTGTAAGGCTTGTTTGCTCATAAATAGCCGGACATCTCGCAACGGAAAAGCTGAAACAGCAAACGCCACTAAGCCAGGCACGGTGTCGAACACCAATAGTGAAAAGGCATAGCCAATTGGAACAGCGGTAATAAAGCGAAAGGCCACATTGTAAAGGCACGCAGGAGTTAAATCACCTGAATTTCTTCGGCTGAGAATTTCATAAAGGGACCAAACAAAAGCACCCAACAGAGCCATGATAAACGGAATTGTTATGAGGCTTAATAAGGTTGTTGGCACGCGTGTTGAACTGAGAGAATTTGCAAGCCACAGACCAGTGAAGGCGAGCATCAAGCCCGATAACGCAATCACGAGTATCAGCGGCGGGGCATAATACTTCCCAGCATGAAACTGCCAGAATTGGTCTTCGAGGATATCCTCAGGAGTTTTTTTAGGATCCCCACCTGGGTTTAACAAGCGGGCGTAATGCCAAGCTCCAGATTCATCCCCATCTTGGCTTGAAAGAAACCAATCTTTAATTTCCTTCAATCGCCGCGGAACAACCACACGAATATATTGGAGGATAACAATCGGACCAAAAACCCAGGCGATGAAAAGTCCTACCGCAATTATTGTGAGAGCGGTATCATCCATAGTCTCGAAAAGATTGTTACATAGCGCGTGAATTACAGGCCTTCCTTATTGTCCACGTAATGAAGCTGGCACAGACTGCTCTCTTGCTTTTTAGTCTGGGCCAAATTCGATCCAAAAAAATACGAAGCGTTCGAAATCGCCCCCTATCACATTGGCGCAGCGCAACCGCAGGCACGTTCATCATGTCAGCGGTGTATCAGGGCCACAGAAAAAAGGCAAGCCGCGAAGGCCGGCAATCTTTCCGAAAAGGAACTCGAAGGTGCGTGCGGGAAGGAACCATAGGCGCTCCGGAGCTTCAGCTTGAGGCCCAGATGGGGTCGCACCTAAACATTCAAAATTTCAAATGTGCGTTTCAATTTCTTGTCCGATTCGGCACGATTCGCTTGTCTGCGCATCATAGGCGCACGTAGAACCATCGCTGTAGGAAATTCTTGCCAGCGAACTATTGCTCATCTTCGATTTCCACAGGGCTCGGAGACGGTTTCGGTTCCATGGCTGGTGTTAGGTGAACCGGAGGGCGGTGAACGCGGCGCTGGTATCCCACGAACGCAATCGCGATTAGCACGAACATCAGGATCAGCACGACGCGCTGTTCGTTTTTCGAGAGTTCAAAAATCCGGAACAAGCGCTTCATTTTTTCACGTAACGAGTCGGATCTTTTATTCCGGCTTCTCGAAAGCCTTTGAGCCGCAAGAGGCAGGAATCGCATTCGCCACAGGCGAGACCTTCTGGTGTTGGATCGTAACAACTGTGCGTGAGCGAGAGATCGACGCCGAGCTCAATTGCTTTGCGGATGATTTCGGCTTTCGTAAGTTTGATTAGTGGCGTGTGGATATTAAATCGTCTGCCTTCGACTCCCACTTTTGTTCCAACATTGGCCAGGGTCTCAAACGCTTCGATGAATTCCGGCCGGCAATCGGGGTAGCCGCTGTAGTCGATTGCATTGACTCCGAGAAAAATGTCACTGGCCGGAATCACTTCCGCCCACGCAAGCGCGTAAGCAAGAAAAATTGTGTTGCGCGCGGGCACATATGTGACCGGGATCCCGTGCACGATTTCTTTTTCGGATCGCTTCTTTGGTACATCGACATCATCAGTGAGCGCCGAGCTGCCAAAGATACGCAGGTCGATTTTTGCGACGCAATGTTCCTTTGCGCCTAACGAGTCGGCTACACGACGCGCAGCTTCCGTTTCGATTTGATGACGTTGGCCGTAATCGAACGAGAGCGCGTATGCTTCGTAGCCTTCGGCGAGTGCAATGGCCAGCGTGGTGGTCGAATCAATTCCGCCGCTCAAGAGAACGACTGCGCGTTTTTTCTCGTTCATAGCTTAAC
Organism: Verrucomicrobiota bacterium; assembly: GCA_046727935.1. Classification (GTDB taxonomy): domain Bacteria; phylum Verrucomicrobiota; class Verrucomicrobiia; order Chthoniobacterales; family UBA10450; genus Udaeobacter. Next base: position 27,556 of record JBKPDP010000098.1, read on the forward strand.
GTTGTAACGAAGCCGTGGAGCTATTCGTTGGCGCGCCCGCCGGTCGCGCCCTACCACGTCATCTGCCGTCGCGGGCAATTCTTGTTTTGTCCGGATATTCTGCGCGCACTGTGAGGGCGATTCCGCCCCGGGCGGAGAATTGGGCGGTCACGATTGCCTCGCGCGGCGCGCATGCTTTCACAAAATCGTCCAGAATCCGGTTCGTGACCGCTTCATTGAAGGCCCGCTCGTTCCGATACGAAGCGAGATAAAACTTGAGCGACTTGCTTTCCAGGCAGAGGCGATCCGGCACGTAATCGATGTCGATCCTGGCAAAATCGGGCTGACCCGTAATTGGACAAACCGAAGTGAAATCGTCCGTTTCGAAATGAATCCGGTAATTCCGTCGCGCCGGATTTGGGAAGGTCTCAAGGCGGGCCTCCACTGGCGAGGCCGGAATTCTTGCTTCGCTTCGTCCCAACAGCGTCAACTGACCTGAGCGTTTTGTTTTCGCCACGGCGATATCAAAGTTCGCCCGAAGCCGGTTGAGGTCAATCGCCCCTACCTTTTTGGAATGCACGCAGATCGCCAGCCACGTCTGGATATTTTGCTGCTAACGCATCCACATTGCCGATTTCGACGTCGGCTGGCTCGACGCCTGGCCATTCAGTGCTCGCGCCCAGAAACCACCGGCGCGGTCCGACCACGCGCGCAGTGTGAAATGTATTTCCGGGAATCAGTAGCTGGATGCATTGACCTTGGCGCAAATCCGGGCCGACTATGATGCGCTGAGGCGTTCCGTTTTCGTGCAGCATCAAAACCTCGATCGGATCGCCGAGGTAATAGTGATAAAGCTGATCATTGCGGATGCGATGCAAGCGCACCGGCGCATCGGGGGTTACCATGAAGTAGAGAGCGGAACCGGCTGGACGCCCTCCGGCGAATGGTGGTGGCAGCCCACCAGGTTCTATGCGCTTTTCGCTCGTGAAAGTCACGCGCACAAACCCACACGTGGCGTGAGGCTCAAGCTTGAGGAGCGCGCGAATCTCTTCGGCAGTCAGTTCATTGACCATTTGTTTTCAATATGGCATCCAGCTTCGCCAAAGGCTACCGGTTACAGTCCGCGTACGTGTAGTTTCGTAAGGCGCGAACGCCAACGTCCAAGAACTAACCTGGAGTGGAAATCCAAGCTGTAAGAAGCAAGTCGAAAGCAGCTATTTGGCGGCGATTCCCTGTGCCCCGAGCGGCAGTCCGCCAGCAGTATCAACTGGCGTCAGATTGCCGTTGCGCCATATGCGAAAAGAGGCCACCGATTGGGTACCGGCGAGAAGCACAAACAGGATGCGACTGTTATTACTCAAAGTCATGTCTATCGGCGCGCTGCCCATTCCCGTGTTGGCGGCCACCGGGTTAAGCAGAGTAAGCGATCCGTCCTCGGCGTTGATACGATAGCTGGAGATGGTGCCGCTGGCGGTGTTGGACACGAAAGCAAATTTTCCATTGTTAGTGATCACCACCCAGCAAGAGGCGCTTTGAGAATTTGGCACTGAACCGCTGATCACGTTTAAGGTGCCGTCATCCGAGGCACTATACGACGATGCCGCTGATTGGTTTGCCGCGCCGCCAAAAGCTTCTGACACAACCAAGGTATCGGCATTGTTAAACGCAAACCCAAACGGCGTCATTCCATTGGAAGCATTGTCCATCGGTGGGCTCGGTAGTCCATCGTCATTGATTGTGTAGGTGTTGATTCGGTTGCCGCTTTTTTCTGTTACGACAAGCAACTCACCGTCGTGACTAAAACCAATTTGGGCGGGATCAGCCGCGACGCCGCCAATCAACGGGCGAGTAGAGCCCGGCAACGGTGTTAGTGTTCCGTCCTCATCGAAGTCAAAGCCTGCAATATTGGGGGTCCCACCCTCATTGAGCACGTACAACAAATCATCATGTAAAGCCAGGCTGATCGGGCGGACGCCTCCCGAATCAACGACGTCAACCAGCTGCAATTCGTTTTTCTTAATCTTCAAAACCGAGATCTGGTTGCTCCCGGCGTTAACCGCAAACAGAAATCGATTACCATGGCTTATGATCAACGCGCTCTGCGATGCCAGCGGATCAGTCGCCGGGTCTGGAGGCTGCGGGGTCGGATTGCCGACGCCGCCGGTCGGAAATTCGCCCGCCGAAGTCAGCACGCCTTTGGCGTTGCGGCGAAAAGCTGCCACTGTATTACTAGCCTGATTTGTCAAAACATACACAGCACCAGCTCGTAAGTTCTTTGGTTTCGGGGCGCCGAATGTTGGGGTGCTAAGTGGCGCCAGCATCAAAAAGCTGCCACATAGTGCAATAGCTTTAATTTCCCTTTTCATGTTTCCTTATTTGTTCAATCGTTTTTCATGGCAATCGCATTCGAAGCTTTGGTTAGACTGAATTTTTTTCGTTAGAATATCCGATCGGGGTACCTATTCGCAAGCCTAACGCCATTTGTTGAATGAACAACGAAAAACAGAACAAGAAGGTGAAGGGCCGGACCGACGTGATCGACGTCATCGGGCAGGACTTCAGGGCCGGCGAGGTCGTGCTGGTGATGAATGAACCCGAGCCGTGGGACGACTCGGACGAACAATTGCTCGCGTTACAGGAGCGATTTAACGCTTACGTTTCATTCCTGCTCGACGGCGAAATGGCGGAAGCGCATCCGGAGCTTGCCGGTAAACCAGCACGGATTGAGCTGCGCTGCGCGCGTATGCCGGACGCGCGCGCACTTGAGTTACTCGGCCTGATTCATGATCAGCTCGCGTTCCAGCAAATAAAACTGGAAGTCGTGATTGGCGAGCAAGCAAGCTGTGGCGAGGATTGCAATTGTTCGCCGGAGGAAGGTTGATGGCGACGTCTATATTTGCACGCGCTCTCTTACAACTCGATCGCGTAACGCTTCATCTTGTTGTAGAGCGTGGGACGCTGGATGCCGAGAAGTTCGGCCGCTTTTTTCTTGTTTCCGTGGCATTCTGCGAGTGCCTGAAGAATGGCGGCACGCTCGACGTCGTCGAGGCTCTGGACCCCCGAACGCGGTAACCCGGCAAGCTCGGCTTGTTGCAGCGCGAGAGGCAACTGTATTTCTGCGGGCAACTCTTTCACACCGATCATTCCCTGGCGCGCCAATACCACGGCGTATTCGATCGCGTTTTGCAATTCGCGAACATTTCCCGGCCACGAGTAATCGAGCAATTTTTGAAACGCCTCTGGCGAAATGTCTGGCTCGGGTTTGCCAAGCTGCTGAGCAAACTGTTTCACGAACGCGGCGATCAGCGGTGGGATATCCTGTTTCCGTTTTCGAAGCGGCGGCACTTCAATTTGAAACGTGTTTAGCCGGTAGTACAAATCGGAACGCAGCCGGTTCTCCGCGAGCGCTTGGGCGATTGGCCGATTGGTGGAAGCAATTGCCCGAAAATCTGCTTTCATAATTTGCGTGCTTCCAAGCGGCCGATACTCGCGCTCTTGTAGCACGCGCAAAAAGCGCGTCTGCAGCTCCGCCGGCATATCGGATATTTCGTCGAGAAAAAGCGTGCCGCTATCGGCCGCCGCGATCATTCCGGGGAAATCGTGCATTGCCCCGGTGAACGCACCTTTCACATAGCCGAAAAGCTCTCCTTCAATCATCGTTTGGGGAAACGCCGCACAATTGAGTTTTACCATTGGTTTTCCTGCGCGCCGGCTTCGCGCGTGAATGGCGTTGGCGATTACCTCCTTCCCCACGCCGCTCTCACCAACGATAAGAGCATTGGCATCCGAGGGCGCCATGGCATTGATCAATTCCTCGATTTCGTGCATCGGTTTGCTCTTAAAAATCAGCGTGGGCCGCGCCTCTGCCATCTGCAGACGCCGCTCGAGTTGCTCTGTTTTTTCGCGGAGTTCTTCGGCTTCTCGCAAAAGCAACTCTTTTTCCAATGCTTTCTCCATCAGGCTCAGCAGCTCCTCGGGCGCGTACGGCTTGCTGATAAAATGGTAAGCGCCGCGTTTAATCGACTCGATGGCATTGTGCAATGAGTCGTGCGCCGTCAAAATAATGACCTGTGTCTGGGGAACCTCGGTTTTGATCTGATCGAGCGTTTCTAGTCCATCCGCATCGGGCAATTGGAGATCGAGCAAGACGAGTGTGGGAGGTTTGGACCTTAATAACTTGAGTCCTTGCGAGGCGGTCGATGCTGTGTCCACATGATAACCATGCCGCTCTAACAATGCCTCGAGCGTCATGAGCACGGGGCGTTCATCGTCGATGATCAGGACGCGATGGTTCCCATTTTTCATGTCGACCTATTACGCTCGTACTACGCGCGAGCAGTGAACTCCAGTTTGTTTAAAAGGTGGAAAATGACGCGACTCAGGCGTCTTTGGAAGGGGCGCCTGAGACGGGGAGAGCGAGGGTCGTAGTGAGTACTGAAGCGTTCGGATCATATTGAGCATACATTTTGCCACCGTGGGCCTCTACGATAGCGCGAACCCGATTCAGACCAAGACTGTAATGGCCCTGGCTGATTTTCCGAAGCGGCTCACGGCCCCAATCGTCGCTGGGCAAGTCAAATCCCACTTTCGGCTCCTCGAGCGTAAAAAGGAATTGGTTATTGTCTATTTTGGCAGTCGCAACAAGCACGCTCTTGCCGGGATTGTGCCGAAAAGCATTGGCAAGAAGCTCGGCGAACACTTCCTGCAAAAGCTGAGGATCAACATTTAGCATCGCGTCGCCAAGCCGAGTCTTCCAAGTGATTTCCGAGCTTTCCCGGGCGAAATCGCGGTCTATTTTCTTGCGCAAATCTTCGATGAAGTCCGCCGCACGATAGGCGATCAGGTTAGGTTTGACATCGCTAACTCCCCTGGAAAGGGATTGTAGTATCGAAGTCATTCCAGAGATCATTTCGCGCAAACGCTTGATTTCGCTCTTGAGTTCGTCATCTCGTTCCAGCTCGCTGATATAAGCGGACTGCAGCTCGATCGCATTCAAATGATTGCGCAGGTCGTGACTGAGTTGGCGAATGAAACGAACCACATCGCTCCAGGCAACGTTTGGAATCTCAGTTCGATCTTCGGAAGGCGGCTTCGCCATATCCTGGCTTAGTCTCCAGCATTCTAGCCGGCGTGCGAAAATTGATCGTCGGCCGGTTCGTCACCGTGCGAGACCCGGATATGCGGATCGTTGCTCGCCAAATGCCGCAGCACATGAAACACGTCTTCCGGGTCCGCATCGATGGAACGCGCAATTTCTTCGGCCGTTTTCCCGGGTCCACCAGTTAGTTTCGCGCGCACTTGCTTTTGAAGCTCCAGCAATCTTGTCGCCGCCTTTTTTCCGGCTTCAACGCCGGGTTGATCGTAGGCATTGATGTTAACCAGTGAGCCGTAAATGCCTACCGCACGCTCATAAAGTGCGATCAACGCGCCGATATTAAATGCGTTCGCCTCGGGAATGCTCATGGTAGTTGATTCACGCCCGCTTTCGTAGAGTGCTCTTCGCGTGCCGCGCAGAAATCCGTGGAGGTAGTCGCCGCTTGTGACTCCATCTTCGATTTCGATCGCTGAGTTGCGCCGATCCTTGTCCACTTCAATGAAGGTCACGAAAAAATTCAAAACGCCGTCGCGCAACTGTTGCACGTAGGCATGCTGGTCGGTCGATCCCTTGTTTCCGTAAACGGCAATGCCTTGGTGCACGATCTTCCCGTCGAGATCCTTTTTTTTCCCGAGCGATTCCATCACCAACTGCTGCAAATATTTCGCAAACAGTGCCAGATGGTCCTTGTAGGGAAGGATCACCATATCCTTGTCGCCTTTGCCGTTGCCGGCGTAATACCACATGAGCGCCAGAAGCATCGCGGCATTTTGGGTCACATCCTGTGTGCGCGTCCGCTCATCCATCGCCGCCGCGCCAGCAAGAAAATCGTCAATGTCAAAACCTTGCAGCGCCATCGGCAGAAGCCCGACCGCGCTCATCACTGAAGTGCGGCCACCGATCCAATCGTGCATCGGAAATCGGGCGAGCCAACCGTTCTTTTCGGCGTACTTGTTCAAGTCGCTACCCACGCCGGTAACTGCCACCGCATGTTTGTTAAATTGCAGCCCGGTCTGTTTGAATCTTGCTTCCGCCTCCAGCATTCCGTTTCGTGTTTCCTTCGTCCCGCCAGATTTAGAAACCACTACGACGAGCGTCTGCGAGAGGTCGTCGCCCATCTCCTCAAAAACGCGATCGAAGCCGTCCGGATCGGTATTATCGAAAAAAAAGATGTCCATAGGATCATCTGATGACCTGAGCGCGTCGGAAACGAATTGCGGCCCGAGCGCCGAGCCGCCAATCCCAATAACGAGTACGTGCTCGAAGCGTTTTCCATTTTCAGCCGTGATTTTTCCGGCGTGAACATTCGCAGCGAATGTTTTGATGCGTTTGATCGTCTCTTCGATCTCAGCGCGAATTTCTGGAGTGGGGGACAGCTTGGGGTTCCTAAGCCAATAATGTCCAACCATTCGCTTCTCGGTGGGATTAGCGATTGCCCCGGCCTCCAGCGCTCGCATCGCTGCAAACGCTGTATCGATTTTCGGCTGCATTTTTTCAAAGAAATCATCCGGGAATTTCATCCGGCTGATGTCGAGAGAAAAACCGAAATCGCGGTAGTACAAAAAATATTGTTGAAAACGCTGCCAGAGTGATGAGGAAGGCACGATTGCAGCTAATCGCAATCAGTGGCAGAGGTCAATGAGGCTTAGATAAATGACGAAGCCTCAATGACGAATGAAGAAGGAAAGACGACACACGAAATCCTAGGCACAAGGGCTGTACCGTTTTCGTCATTGGTTCGTCATTAGGCATTCGTCATTCGTTATTTTCGGTGGCTCCGCTGCCTTTCTTAGCTGCCGCTTCCTCTTGTGCCGCGACCTCATATTCCTGCTTGGGCACGCCCATTAGCCAGTGGTCGAACCAACCGACGATATGCTGCAGACGCTCGACGCGGTGCCACGGCTGACCGGAGCGCGAAAGCTCGTGCGATTCGTTAGGGAACCGCACCATCACCGTTGGAATCTTGCGGAATTTTAGCGCGCGAAACATTTGTTCTCCACCAGCGCCAGGCGGTGTCCGATAATCTGCTTCACCAAGAATAAACATCATCGGCGTCGTCACATTTTTGATGTAATTGATCGGTGAACGCGCCCGGTACTCCTGCGGGTCTTCGAATGGCGGCACTTTGAACCATGTAGGATGGAAAATGGCAAAGTCCCACGAGTACCACCAATCTTCCCAACTAGCGATATCACGTTGCGCAACCGCCGCGGCAAAGCGGTTTGTTTGACCTACAACCCAGTTCGTCAGCAATCCGCCGCCACTGCCGCCGGTCACGCCGAGTTTCTTATCGTCGATGTAACCGCGTTTGATCGCCTCATCCACCCCAGCCATCAGGTCCTTGTAGTCGTCGCCGGGGTAATGATACTGAATGATGTTTCCAAATTCCTGACCGTAACTCGTGCTCCCGCGTGGATTCGGATAAAGCACGACATAGCCCTTGGCCGCCATCCACTGAAATTCGTGATCGAAAATATGGCCGTATGCCACATGCGGTCCGCCGTGGATGTTCAGGATCAACGGATACTTTTTGTGCGAATCGAAGTTCGGCGGCTTCTGCAACCAGGCTTCGATACGCTTGCCGTCAAAGCTGTCGTACCAAATCTCTTCCGGCTCGGTTAGGTTTAGCTTGGAGACGAGCTGGTCGTTGACGTGCGTCAATTGTTTGGGAGTCGCATTACCGGTCGTGCGGTCCAGCACAAAAAGATCGTTGATGCGCGTCGGTGTCGAAACTACGTAAACCAACTTCGAGGCGTCAGGCAACACGCGAAAACTCATCACGCCCTGGTTTCCAGAAGTTAAGTCGTGCACTTCAGCCCGGCCGGGGTCGGCGCCCCCGGTTACAGGTACATCGAACAGCGCGAGAGTCGCCTTGCCTTCTTTGGTGTAAACTGCGATGAGGCCTCTTCCATCCGTGGTCCAGATCGGCTTGTTCCGTCCGCTTGCCCGCGGCGGCGCGCCGTCCGCGATCACAAAACCGGGCACATCGAAATCAAAGTTGGCGGTTAAATTACGCGGCTTCGCGTTTGGCAAAAGATCGAGAACCCACAAGTCGGGCTGCGTGTATGAGTTAATCGGATGTGTAGTTGCGGCCGTAAACGCCACTTGTTTGCCGTCGGGGCTGAGGGACAACGCCCCGGAGTCCGGTCCGAATAGCGTGTCCAGATCGATCGTCGTGATCTTTGCCGGTTGACCGCCGGTTGCCGCCACTGAGTAAAGGTCGGTTCTCGGCAGTTCGTAGTACGGTTCGTCGATCCGGCTCGACGTAAAATAAATCTGCGAACCGTCCTTCGACCAAATCGCGTTCTCCTCATCGAATCGGCCAGTCGTAAGTTGGCGCGGTTTTACTTTTTCGTCGGCGCTGTGCGGCGCGGCCACCAGCCAAATATGTGTAGGATGCTTTGGATCGGCGTAACCTTCATTGTCTCGCCGATAGATCGCGCGTGTGATCACACGAACGTCGCTCTCGTGTTCATCTGTAGCCGGGGTCGGCTTGTCCGCCGTAGCTTTAGCGGAGGCGGATGACCCCGGTTCCGCGGGAACTTTCCCGCTGCCCGCTTTTTTCAGTTCTTCTTCTTTGGATTTTTTCTTTTCCTGCTTGGCCAGGTCTTCCGCATTGGTCTCGCTGGTGAACGCGATTGTTTTTCCATCCGGGGCCCAGCTTGGATTTCCTGCGCCTTTTGGCAGATCGGTAAAGACAAATGAATCGCCGCCTGCTATCGGCAGGATCGCCAGTTGTGGCGGCTCGGGCTTGCCATCCTTTTCAGTCGCGCGCAGGAAGAGCAAAAATTTTCCGTCCGGCGACCAGCGAGGCACGGAATCATGATCTCCTTTTGTTAGTTGATGAGGCTCTTCCCCGCCTGCAAGCGGCACAGTCCAGATGGAAGTATTATAACCTTCCTTCTTCTCATTAACCGTCACACGCACAAACGCCACCCGCGATCCGTCTGGAGAAACTTGCGGGTCTCCAATCCAAACGAAATCGAACAAATCTTTTTCAGTGATGTTGCGCTTCTCGGCCAATGCACTGGTAGTTGCAGCGGTGAGGCCGAGGAGAATGACGAATGACAAATGACGAATGACGAATGAACGACGGAACCAGAAGCCTACCTTGCACGATCGACATTGTTTCATCATTTGATCGTTCGTCATTGTTTCGTTATTCGATACTCGGATTTCGCTTGCCACGCCGAAGCCGTAGTGAAGGCGCGTCGTTTCGCTCACACGTGAGCGATCACATGTGTTCGATCACATTATCGCCAAATTGCGAACACTTGATCTCCGTTGCGCCCTCCATCAAGCGCGCGAAATCGTAAGTAACGCGTTTGCTCGCAATCGCGCCGCACAATCCTTTGAGAATCAGATCGGCAGCTTCCGTCCAGCCCATGTAACGGAACATCATTTCCCCTGAAAGAATCACCGAGCCGGGATTGACCTTGTCCTGATTGGTATATTTCGGCGCGGTGCCGTGGGTTGCTTCGAATACCGCGTGGCCGGCAATGTAATTGATATTTCCTCCAGGTGCGATTCCGATTCCTCCCACCTGCGCGGCCAACGCATCGCTCAAGTAGTCGCCATTTAGATTCAACGTCGCGATTACGTCATAGTCTTCGGGGCGCAACAGGAATTGCTGGAGCGCATTGTCGGCGATGGCGTCCTTGATCACGATGCCAGCCCCCGGTTTGCCCATGGGAATTTTGCACCATGGGCCACCGTCGATCTCTTTCGCGCCGAAATATTGCTTTGCGACTTCATAGCCCCAGTCGCGGAAAGCGCCCTCGGTGAATTTCATGATGTTACCCTTGTGGACCAGCGTTACGCTCTTGCGGCGGTTCGCAATTGCATAAGAGATCGCGCTATGGACCAGGCGGACGGTGCCGGATCGACTGACCGGTTTAATGCCGATTCCGACGCAAACGTCATCCTTTTCCGATGCGCCAACTTTTTTCCAAAACTCCGCCGCTTTCTGTTTTGTCCCGAAGCGAATTTTCTCGAATCGTTCCGGGAATTCTTTCTGTAGAAAATCAAGAACCTTTTGCGCGTCCGGAGTGCCAGCGGCGAATTCGACACCTGCGTAGATGTCTTCCGTATTTTCCCGGAAGATGACCATGTTAACTTTTTCCGGATGCTTGAGAGGCGAGGGGACGCCTTTGAAGTACTGCACTGGTCGCAAGCAAACGAAAAGATCGAGAAGCTGGCGTAACGCAACGTTCAGCGAGCGGATGCCGCCGCCTACCGGCGTGGTGAGTGGGCCTTTGATCCCCACATGATATTCGCGGAACGCTTCCACTGTATCGTCCGGCAGCCATTCACCGAATTTGTCCTTCGCTGCCTGACCGGCGAACACCTCAAACCACGAGATCTTTTTTCTGCCGCCATACGCTTTTTCGACTGCAGCATCGAACACGCGTACACTCGCAGCCCAGATATCCGGCCCGGTTCCGTCTCCGCGGATAAATGGAATGACCGGTTGATCCGGTACATTCAGTTTATCGGTCCTGGTAATCTTTTCCCCTGCGGGCGGAGCAACATCTTTGTACGGCATAAGGGGCAAACTGTAGAGGCGGCTGTCCTCAGCCGCAACAGAAGTCAGTGATCCGTGCTCTGTAGTCGATGATCATTGGAAGAAGACAGGAAGCGAGAGCTGATTAGAATCGCGACTACGAAAATCACCGCCGTTTTTGCGTTAGTAGTTCCGACCAGTTTGTTCTTTGCGTTTGCGCAAGGGAATGATCCGGCGAACGAGGTCCTGCAAACAGAACGCGACCTCGCCAACGCTTATCAAAAAGGCGACGTCGACACCATCGCGCAGGGCGTCATGGAGGATTACACGCTGACCAATTCAACGGGCAAAATCACCACGCGACTGACGACATCAATGAGGCGAAGGAAAAAGATCCCAAATACGAAATCTTTGAAAATTACGACATGAAAGTGCGGGTCCATGGCGACACCGCGGTTGTCACCGGTAAGACGCATACAAAAGGAATCTCTGGCGGAAAACGTTAGATTCGCAGTTTCAATTTACCGATACATTCGTCAAAGACGGCGGGCGCTGGCGTTTGCTCGCCGGCCATGTCTCAAAGTTACCGGCGAAAGAAAATAAGGCACGATAACCGAAACCCAGTCCGCTGCGACGGCGTGCTCGCGAACGCATTCGGAGTGGTCTTGCGAGAAGGCGGGCCTCTGCTATAATGCGCGTTCCTCCTTTACTCCAATGTTTCCCCGGGAAGCCAGGCGGCTGATTACATGCATTCGCCGATACTACGGCGTAGCAAGGGAACGTCGAATGTCGAAGCGTCGATTCCGCCCGCAGCGGGCGTTGCCTCTCAGCTATCAACCCTCAACTCTCAACTCAATTCGAGCAGGCTTTACGTTGCTCGAACTGCTAATCGTTATCGGCATTATTGCCGTCTTACTGATCCTGATCGCTCCGACGTTTACAAGTCTTAAAAGCGCCGGGGACGTTACGAGCGCCGCATACACGATCAAGGGCGCGCTGGACACAGCCCGCACGTACGCCAAAGCAAACAATACTTATACTTGGGTTGGGTTTTATGAAGAAGACGGCTCGCAACCGTCAACGAATCCACCAACGCCTGGAGTCGGAAGGCTCGTCATGTCCATCGTCGCCTCAAAGGACGGAACGAACGTGTACGGTTCTAGCAACAATGTCTGTTCTGGTTCAAACAGCGGGACCATCTGCCCAGACAAGCTAATCCAAGTGAGGAAGTTGATAAAAATCGACAATATCCATCTTCCTCTCTTTGCCCTAGGCACAGGTACCGCGGATACATTTGACGCACGTCCGTCGCCCTCACCGGCCACGGACGCTAACTACTCGCGATTCGGAGAGCTGAACGCCGGACCCCCCAACACTGCTCCATTAACAACGCCCCATAATTTTCAATATCCGGTTGGGAATCCAGCTCCGGCTGGACTGTACACGTTCTCGAAACTTCTTCAGTTTAGCCCACGCGGCGAGAGCAGGGTGAATGGAGACAGCTATGACCTCAGACGGGTTGTCGAGATCGGGTTGGTTCAGACTCACGGGAACGTCGCTCCCACACCTAGCCCTGGCGCCGGCCAATATGTTGGTAACGTCGCAGCCGTTCAAATAAACGGCTTTGCAGGGGACGTAAGAATCTATCGACGATGAACCGGAAGAGCTTTCCTTAAGGCGATTTCAATTAAGATTGACGGCATTGGAGGCAGTTTGACAATATCTAAAAGATGAAGCGGCCTTTGTCGGGAAGTGCTGCATTTTCGCTTGTTGAAGTAACCTTGGCCCTGGGGGTGGCGGCCTTTGCCTTGCTTGCAATAATCGGACTGCTGCCCGCGAGCTTAAAGACCCAACAAGCGAGTATTGAGCAGACAACTGCGAACCAGATCATTTCACAAATCTTTTCCGATCTGCGTGCCGATCTTCGTCTGCCCCCAGGATTGGCCTCCCACGAAGGCGACTCTGGATTTCAGCTGCACGGTCATTGGGCGCAAATGCTGACGCCCGACACGCTCTATTTCACACAGGAAGGGAAGCAAACTGGCAACGTAAACGGAAGTCCGCCGGCAGACGCCGTTTTTAGAGCGAAGATCACGTACCGGAGGCCGCCGACCGATACGACGTCGCTGGCGGATATAACTGTTAGTTGGCCCGCGCAGGTCGATCCCGCAGCGGGTGGCGTGCCGGCAGGCTCTGTCACAGCCTTCGTGGCCGTTAATCGATGACTGCGAAACGATCAGCTATTGCAGCAGTGGGGCGCACCTGTGGTGGCTTCACTCTGGCCGAACTCCTCGTCTCGGTGTTTGTCCTAGCGATAATTATTTTCATGGTTGCGCAACTGATGACCAGTGCAACGGCTGTTACGCGGACTGGCCACAAACACATCGACACCGACACTCAGGCTAGAGTCGTACTTGATCGGATCGCGTTGGACTTCGCCCAAATGCTAAAGCGAACCGATGTGGATTATTATGTTAAGGGTCCTGCGAATTATCAGGGGCACGGCAATGGACATGGGTGGGGGAGAGGAACTGGAACCGATCAACAGGCCAACGATCAAATCGCTTTCTTCACTCAGGTGCCCGGATATTACCCAGCGGACACCTATAAAAGCCCGTTGTCGCTGGTAGCTTATCGTGTTAACCAGAACACGAATACGGGTAACTCGGCCTTTCTCAAGCTTGAACGGATGGGCAAAGGGCTGCGTTGGAATGGCGTCGATACACAAACAAATCAAAACGCGACGTATCCGATCGTTTTTTTGCCCCAGACGATTGCCGGGATTGGTCGACCGTGGTCTGCCGCAATCAACAACAGCAGCAGCTGCGGCGGCGGTAGCAACAACAGTTGCGATCCCGATTATGAGATGATCGGGCCGGGCGTTTTCCGGTTTGAATATTATTATCTTCTCAAGAACGGACAGGTGACGGATGTGCCGTGGAATAGAGACGTCTGGGGGTCAACGCGGACAAGCCTCACTAACCCAACGAATATCGGCCTTAGCGAAATAGAGTCAATTGCGGTGGCAATCGCTGTAATAGATCCGGCAGGTCGGGCACTGATAAATGGTGCCTCGTCTTCGAGCCTCTTCGATCTAGCTTCCGATATGGACGACTTCAAGACGGCGCCGGGCAGGGGCGTTGGTGGCACAAAAAAAATTGGTGACATGGAATACCAGTGGAAGGCCGTTCTGGTGGGGGACGCCAGTATGGGGATACCTGGCGTTATCAATACGGGTCAGACCAGCGCAGGTTCGCCTGTTCCACCGGAAGCAGCCAAGGCAATTCGGATTTACAATCGCTACTTCGATTTGAAGAGTTTGTAGGATGAACTGGCTGCCCAAAGCGCTCCCCTCTCGGGAACGAGGGGCCGCACTCATCATCGTCCTTGCATTCGCCGTCCTGCTGACGGGTGTAGCTATCGCTTACCTATCGAGGACGGCTAGTGACCGTCAAGTTGCGCATAGTAGCTTCAATCAATCTAACGTGGATCAGCTAGCGCAGAGCGCGATGGATACCATCATCGGCGATCTTCGCCAGGAAATATTCAATGGATCGGGGAGCCCTAGTCCCACGGCCAGCCCCGCCTCTCTGTTTGTGCCAACAAGTAACGCTAACATGGTACCAATGAGCAAGCCCACACCCACACCTGGTACCACGCCGGCCATTCCAAATCTCATTCGGCGTAGCGTCCGCTCCGAGTCCTCGTTGTGGCCCGATCTGACTGTCGGACCGGCGCTTGGAAGCCGTGCCTCCGCCGTGAATTCCACAGGCGATATCTCCGCTAACGGGCGTTCTGTCAGTCTCACGCGGTGGAACAGCCACTACATGATCCCGAAGTCGAATCCCGGTGACGGTAGGTCTGATCCCATAACTACCGGTTTCAACCCGCCGAATTACTGGGCGCCGGACTGGGTTTTTGTCACAGCCAACGGCGCCGCCGTGATCACGGCACCGAGCACTTCAGTCATCGGCCGATACGCCTATGCTATTTATGACGAAGGTGGGTTATTGGATATGAACGCGGCCGGATACCCGTCGCCCACGACAATATTGCAATATGGCCGCAAAGGTTCGCTTGCCTTTGCTGACCTTACAGGGCTGTCGACGTATGGATTATCTACCACGGCGATCGATAATGTCGTCGGTTGGCGCAACTATGCTTCCTCCCAGCCGAGTGGGAACTTTCCGAGTTTTAGCTTCGACACAACCGCAGCGAATACCTACTACAATTTTATTCTCTCTGACCCAAACTATATTCAATTGACCACCTACTTCACGAACTCCTTTTTGACAACGAGCCAGGCGCCGGTGTATAACAATCGGACCGATCAGGCACTCACGACTCGGCAAGAACTGAGTAGCCTTCGTTCCGGAGTGAGCACTGGCATTTCGTTTTCTAATGCTCTTCAGTATCTAGGAACGTTTTCGCGAGAAGCGCTGGCAAGTATCCCTCAATGGAGTCCGGCGACCCCGGACTCGACAAATCTAAACTTTCAAACTTTGCTGGTTACCAATTCGTTTACACGCAACGATGGAACCATAGCCAACGTCGGAGACTACCTGGTCAACAAACGGTTTCTGCTTCAGCGTCTCAACTGGCTCACTTACAAAGGACCAAGTGCAAGTCGAACGATTCCAACGTCCGCGCCAAGCCTCACGGGGTGCATCCCTGTATCTGCAGCATGCGCCCCAGATTACGATATGTGGCTGCTGACAAGGCCGAATGGCATCAAATTTGGTCTTCCAAGCGCTTTTTTGCAGCAGGGAACAGCGGCCAACATCCTGAAATATTTTGGTTTGGTTTGGGATACCACAAACGAACGCTGGAACTACACCGGACCTTCGGGAGGTTCGTTGGCGACTTCCATCGCGACGCTTGGCACACTGACCGGTACGCGTGAGCCTGACTTTTTTGAACTATTACAGGCAGGAATCCTAAACAGCTCGCTTGGCGACGCCCCCGCCTATTCAGATCCGGCGTTACCTTCAGTTCACCAACAGTCGAAGATGCTCCATATCCTTACGATCGGAGCGAACTTGATTGCTCAATCCCGTGTAGATTCTTATCCTGTCCGAATAGCCTGCAACGTCGGCGGAACTACAATGGAAGCTGTTGGCATGCCGCGACTGCCGTGCCTTAGCTCACTGGCTGCGTGTCCCGTTGCAGGCACAGGCCTCACCGGAGGCGTTAACTGGTTGCTTATTCCAAATTTGTGGGATCCGTTCCGGGACACCTGGGACCTTACTGAAGCCAATGCCGGCAATAACGGGAACGGTCCTTTGTCAACACCAGGTTATTTGAGGCCGCCTGTGCGGATCACTCTCAGAGGAGGCGTTGGCTTTGGAGGCACCACCTCGTCCCAAAGCGGCAGTGTTGATCCAGCATCAGTCACGCTGTTCCCGGCACAATCAACAGGCATTAATGGAAGCTTGACTCTTACGACTGGTAACAGCGCGTTTGGTCGCGACGGTCTCCGTGAAGCAATGCGTTTGGGTGTGTCCGACATTAGCGACACGCTGACTCTCTTCGATCCAACGACATCTCCCGGACTTTCGGTTGTGGCTCAGTGGAACAGAGTAGCCCGGCCGGTGAATGACACCTCGACCTATCGAACGGACCAGTTCGTTGTATTCAGGTTGTCGCTTCCGGGAAATCTTATTTTACCTCTTAGCATACTTGGCCAAAAGCCAGTCCTTATACTCCAACCGGGTTTCCAGGTCAGCCTGGATTATCAATCGCCGAATGGGCAATGGTATCCCTACTCATTTCTGCAGGGAAATAATGCGACTAGTACCTGGATTACCGCAAATCCTGGGTTATGTCTTGCTACGAGTTTCAGCCAATACTTTCTGAATATTCCGCCACCACCCGGTGCGTTTCCGACGATCGTCAACTCCGGCACATTGACGCCAACTCCGTGGAGCGCTCAGGCGCTTGCACAAGCCCCGATGTTTGCGAAGGCTGACCCAAGAAGCATTCGCTATAACAGTATGATCGGTGTTGTGAACCTGGCAAACCCGCCGATGCCATTTACATCTGCTGGTATTATCGGATCGATTTGGCCGAGTCCGTACGCCACGCCGCCACCACTGACGCCATCAGGCTTCCCTATTCCAACGCCGACTCCAAATCCTAATCCTGCTACGCTGGGTGATAACATCCCAGCCGGTAGTGCTGCTAATCCGTACAACGAATTTATACCAGTGGGACAAACTGTTAGCGTCGGCGACAACTGGCGACCAGTTATGATGAATCGGCCATTTCGCAGTGTCGGCGAGATGGGTTATTCATTCCGAGATCAGCCGTTTAGAACGCTTAGTTTTTCTTCAGCTAACAGCCCGGACGCAGGCCTGCTCGATCTTTTTACAACGAACGATTACAGTGATCCATCTGGCATGCGCGGTGGGGTTATTAGTTTGAATTCTCGCCAAGCCCCTGCGCTTGCTGGCGTGCTTACAAGCACGGTCACACGGGAAAACACGCCTCGTGGCAGCGGCGGGGCGCCATTGCCAACACCGGTGCCCCTGGCTTCTCCCTCGGCAAACAACGTGGCCGCGAGCCTAACGTTGTCCACAATCGCCAACCCTCTCGTAAATAGAGCCGGCTTGACGACTGCGATCGCGAACCTGCCCAACACAACCGGGCTAGGCCCGATTACTCCGAAAACAGAGCGTGAATCCGTCGCTCGCGCGCTTGGCGAAGCAGATCAGACGCGGACTTGGAACTTGCTGATTGATGTGATCGCGCAGAGCGGAAAATATGCGCCAGGTGAAACCAACCTGGCAAGGTTCAATGTCCAAGGCGAACAACGTTACTGGGTGCACGTAGCGATTGATCGGTTTACCGGGCAAGTCATCGACAAGCAGATCGAGGTCGTGAATGAGTAGGCAGAAGGCCAATAGCTGATGGCTGATAGTCGATAGCTGATAGCTGATCCGCCTTCGTCCCGCAGTCGCGGGACTACCGCGTGACAAGTAGCTGATGGGAGGGCGCACTGCACAAGGTGGACGGAATTTCCGAAATGAGGCGACAACCAAATTTGCTTTTTCAGATCTAAGTCGATACGCTGGTTATATGTCCAAGGACACTGTCGAAATTCCTGTACCCGTACTTTCATCGGTGGAAAGCCTTGATGAACTTCTAGACTGGTTAACGGCGCAAAATCCGTGGATCGTTGCTGAGTTGCGTGAAGCGCGTCGCCAGGACTTGGCTGGTGAATTTAAAGCGTGGGAACCGCGCCATGTGCCATGGCCTACCGAGTCGAAGTAGGCCAGAAGGCCAGATCTCACTGAACGAACTCGACGCAACCGTTGGAGCGGCGGTCGAGCGAAAGATAATCTGGTTGGCACAAAACGCTGCTGCCATGATTCATCGGCGGCTTGTTGGCATGCCTGACGATCTAGAAGGCTTGTGTAAATTACGAGTGGGTGACTGGCGCATCCTTTACTGGATCTATCACACTGAGAAAATTGTGCGTATCTACCGAATTCAACACCGATCCGAAGTCTATCGTGACCTTTAAGCTATGCGTGCTCGTGCTGCGGAACTTATTGATTGATGCTAGCCCAGTCAGGCCGCTTTAAGCCAAATGCGAGTCTTCAAAACGATTCGTCGTAGAAGGCGAACAACACTACTGGATTCACGTGACGATCGATTGGTGCACAGGGCTAGTGATCGATAAGCAGATCGAGGTCGTGAATGAGTAGCGAGAGAGCTGATAGCCGATGCTGATAGTTGATAGCTGTCAGTGCGCGTGAAGCGACCCGGAAAGCATCGGGTTTTTTCCGAGAGACGATTACTCTTGGCTGATGGGAGCTTGAAGGCCGGGCGTTGGCGTAGGCGGATCAACAATCAACTCTCAACTACCAACTATCGACTCTTCGGTCATTACGGCCCTGGCAAGCAACACTTCGGGCGACGTTTAGCGTTTTTGGAGAACTTCGTTCCGTCGCCTCCGTAGAAGGAGGTGATAAATGGAAATACCAACCATTCCCCCCGTGGTCATGAAGAAAACATTAGTTGCAATAATTATTGGACTGCTTTTTTTCGTTTCTTCGGAAACGATTCTAGCGGTGCAACGTCCACCATATCCGATCAAAGCAGAACGGCCAGACGCTGGGCATTGGGTCATTATCAGCACAAACGAGAAAACAAGATGAAACATCGTTGTAAAGAACTCGGCGAGCTTTTTAACAAAGCACAA
>JBKPDP010000099.1:0-17538 GCA_046727935.1 Verrucomicrobiota bacterium
CGCGACAATGCCCGTGATGAGCTTCATCCAGGAGGACGATCCGTGGCTGCTAGCCTTCTACCGGCAAAACGAGCTGCGCTTCGTCAAACCCGGCGAGGAAGCGGAAATCTTCATGAAGATGTATCCGGGCCGCATCATCAAATGCAAGGTCGATTCCATCCTTTGGGCGACGGCACAAGGCCAGTTGCCGATCAGCGGGACCCTGCCGAACACGCAGCCGATGGTCGCACCGGAACAGCGCATCGCAGTGCGACTCCTCACAGATGGGAAGGATAAAGACGTCTTTCTCGCTGCTGGCGCCCGTGGTCAGGGAGCGATCTACACGGAGGAGCATCAGATGATCCAGCTCATCCGCCGCGTGATCGTCCGCATCCAGGCGAAGCTCGACTGGTTCGTCATCAAACACCTCTCCGCCCTCTTTGGCGGACACTAGGGATGAAACGATGAACGCTCGGCGCTGCACCCTGCTTCTTGCTACCGCCAGCAGCCTCACACTTGCCAGTTGCGCGATCAAGCATCCGCCCTTTGGCGCGGACATCATGCCTGAATCGGCTCGCGCGCAAATCCCGGGAAGTTGGGCAGGCCCGCGTCGTAGTGGCGCCGTCGTACCAAACTGGATTCGTACGTTTCACGACCCAGAGCTGACTGCCCTTGTTGCGGACGCCGTCGAGCGTAATCCCGATCTCAAGGCCGCTGCTGCCCGAGTGGAAGCATCGCGCGCTGCCGTGCGCATCGCTGCATCATCGCTCTATCCTCGGATCGGGATGAAGGGACTGGGCCAACGCCAGGGCCAGCATCTTAGCGGGGACCTCGGTCGCGACATCAATCCACCGGATTTCGGGAGCTCGGGAGTCGAGAATGCCGGTGGCGCTGGCCTCGACACCAGCACGGATGAAACATCACAGCGCTGGGTGTACGGCATTGCTGCCGGCGCTGCATGGGAGGCCGATGTGTGGGGGCGGATACGCTCGAAAAAAGCTGCCGCGAAGGCTGAAAGCGCCGCGCTGGAAGCCGACTACGAATTCGCCCGACAATCTCTCGCGGCTGCCGTGGCGCGCGCGTACTTCTCGACAATCGAAGCCGCGCAACAGGAAGCCAACGCGCAGGAGACGCTCAATCTTTACCAGGAGTATTCGAAGCTCACCGACGTGCAAAAACAACAGGGGTTCGCGAGCGACTTTGACGTGGCGCAAATCAAGTCGCGTACCGCCAGCGCGCAAGATGCACTCTACACTGCGCAGCAGGCGCGGGCGCAGACAATCCGCGCAATCGAAGTTGTCACCAGCCATTACCCCTCCGGCAGGTTTGAGGTGCGGCGTTCCTTCCCCGGCCAACCGAAAAACCCGCCGGCTGGTCTACCCACGCAACTCCTCGAACGCCGGCCGGATCTCATCGCCAGCGAGCGCCGCTTCGCCGGCGCTTTTCATCGCGTGAACGAGGCGCGCACGGCGCGCCTGCCGCGCTTTGTGCTCACCGGGGTCGGTGGGATTGGAACCGCGCAACTCGATTCGGTCGGCACGCTCAACGCTGTCCTTTGGACTTTCGCTGCCGGGGTTACTCAACCGATTTTCTTTGGCGGCGAACTTCAAGCTGCAGTGGATCTCCGTACCGCCGAGCAAAAAGCCGCCGCCGCAAGCTACGTGGGTTCGGCCTTGCGCGCGTTCGGAGACGTGGAAGACGCTCTTGCCAACGACCACTATTTGCGCCAACGCGAAGGGGCGCTGACCGACGCGGTTTCGAATAGCGGCGACGCCGTGACGCTCGCGGGGAAGCAGCTCGAGCAGGGTCAGATCGATATGTTCACGATCTTGCGTCTCGCTGGTGAAAATCTCGCCGCGAAGGTGCAATTGACACAAATACGCGCTTCACGCCTCCGCGAACGGGTAAACCTGTACTTGGCCCTCGGCGGTGATTTCGAGGGAACTGGCGCACCAAAATGAACTCGACACTTCTCGACGGCAGTGAACTGAAACGTAAAGCGCGGGCGTGATGCGAACGATCACCAACAATTATCGGGATGCGCACATTTTGAATTTAGGTTCCGGCGGCGAACGCGGTCCTTATCTGGTAACTCAGACAGGCGCGTCCCCAAGCGATCCGTTTGGCAAGGAACGGATGTTTGTGCTGCGTCCGGATGGACGCTGGATCGATTTCAACGCATACGCCTGCCAGGGCAAACCGGAAGCCATGGACGAGATCGTCTTCTCGACGACAGCGGAAATAATGGAAACATTTGGTAAACTGCTCGGCCGACCACAGGTTCTCGACCTGCCTGTTGATGAAGCAGGACTCAAGGCTTGGATAGAACGTCAGAAAAACGGCAATCCGTTGGAAGCGGCCAGGGCATGGGCGGTCGGATACCAAGAGCGTCACCGCAAAAAGCGTCGCAAATAAGCTGACTCGAAAGTATGGGCAAGGAGATTGCCGCGACGAAAGAGACTGCCCCCGAGTCAGTAGCGAAGAGTTTTGAACCTCGCGCGACGGCTTCCGGCGCGTGGTATAACATATTTGCAGCCCTAACGTGGTTGCGTGTCTACCAACGTAAGTGGCTGCGCGCGGATTTAATCGCCGGTGTTACTCTGGCGGCTTACCTAATGCCTGCTGGGCTCGCGGATGCTTCTCTTGCTAATCTGCCGCCCGAAGCTGGTCTTTATGCCTGCCTCTTCTCCGGCATTGTGTTCTGGTTGTTTTGCAGCTCGCGGCACACAGCTATCACGGTCACGTCAGCTATCTCAGTGCTCGTGGGAGCATCGCTCGGGGATCTCGCTGGAGGTGACGCTTCACGATTTTGGGCTCTGGCATCGTGCACGGCGTTGATTGTTGGCGGACTGGGTTTCATCGCATGGCTGGCTAAGGCAGGAGTGATCGTGAACTTCATTTCTGAAAGTGTCCTTGTTGGATTCAAGTGCGGTATCGCTCTGTTTATAGCCAGCACGCAGTTGCCAAAGCTCTTCGGATTCAAAGGATCGCATGGCGATTTTTGGGAACGATCAGGCTATTTTTTTTCGCACCTTCGAGAAACAAACATGGCCTCGCTCCTGCTCGGCCTCGGCGCGCTTGCGGTATTGCTCTTGGGGAAACGATTTCTCAAAAACAAACCCGTGTCCCTGTTTGTTGTCATCGCTGGCATTATCGCTGCTTCGCGCATGGATCTCGGCAGTCTCGGCGTGAAATTATTGGGCCAGGTGCCACAGGGGCTGCCACCATTCGGGCTTCCGGCAATTCATCTCTCCGACCTCAACGAGCTGCTGCCTCTTGCGCTGGGTTGCTTTCTTCTCGGTGTGGTAGAAACGGCCGCTCTCGGTCGCATGTTCGCGCTCAAGCACAGCTATCGGTTCGATGCGAATCAGGAACTGCTCGGCATCGCGAGCTCAAATGTCATGTCTGGGCTAGGCCATGGTTTTCCCGTTAGCGGCGGGATGTCACAGTCACTTGTGAACGAAAGCGGGGGCGCGCGCACACCGTTGTCCGGATTCATCGCGGCCCTACTGATGCTGCTAGTCGTGTTATTCGTCTCGGGTGCACTACGCTATCTCCCGCAGCCGGTGCTAGCGGCTATTGTGCTCATGGCAGTAACAGGTCTGTTTAAGCTAACAGCGCTCAGACATCTCTGGCGCGCGGATCGAGCTGAGTTTGTTGTCGCTACAGCTGCGCTGCTGGGCGTGCTTGGGTCTGGTCTGTTACGTGGCGTTCTCATCGGCGCGATCATTTCGCTTGTGCAGCTTCTGCGCCGTGCTTCACGGCCGCACGTGGCTTTCCTCGGACGCATTCCAGGGGCCCGCCGATTCTCCGACATGGCGCGCCATCCGGACAACGAGCCCATCCCCGGCGCGCTCCTTTTCCGTACCGAAGCGAGCCTGCTTTATTTCAATGTCGATTATGTGCGCGACACGGTCATGAAACGCGTGGCCGAGACGGGCGCCGGCCTGCGCCTGGCGATTTGCGACCTCTCGGCGTCCCCTTACGTGGATTTGGCCGGGGCAGAGATGCTCGCGGGGCTCTACGACCAACTCGCGTTGGTGAACGTTCGCCTGCAAATTGTCGAAGCCCGTTCTTCCGTGCGCGATCGGCTACAGGCGGAGGGAGTTGAGGACAAAGTCGGGCGCATCGGCCGGTTCAAGTCCCTTGCTGATGCAGTGGATGAGTTCTTAAAGTCGAATCCTAGAACCTAATCGGCCGAGCTGTCTCTTCGCATGAAAACCTTCTTCCTCCTGCGCATGCACGTGCTCGCGTCTGATCGGCTGCGCACGAAGCCAATCGAGAGGTATGGTGCTCCGAACAACCGCTTTACTTCGGTCACGGACCCGATTGGAGATTTTCCGAAAAACCGAGATCAGTAGGGGATGACAAGATCGAGGCCGCGATGATCGGGAACCTTTTAATCCTTTCATGCTTGGTCGCAATCACCGTGACAATTCACGCCGCCGGGCTCGGGTGGGCGTTGAGCCACGCGTTGCGCTCAACGGAGCAGCCGGAAAGGCGGTTCTGGCCGATTACTTGGTTGCTCATCCGTATCGCCTGGTTGTTGATTGTCATTCATATGTTTGAGATCGCGGTCTGGGCATTGTTTTTCTGGTGGCAGAAGTGTCTGCCAAACCTCGAGTCGTCATTCTATTTTTCTGGCGTGACCTATGCGACACTCGGTTACGGCGACCTCCTCCTGCCGAAACAATGGCGGCTATTCGGACCGCTTGAGGCACTCACCGGCAGCCTAATGGTCGGGCTGTCCATCGCATTTTTCTTCGCTGTACTCAGCAGAAGGTTTTTACAGCGCATGGACGAAAGGAGCCAAACCTGACCATGTGAAAAGTCGATCTGATCTGTCGGCGACATCTGACCGAGAGGGTCAGGAAAGGAAAAAATGGGTCGAGCCTGTAGCGGCCTTGCTTATGGCGCTGGCGACACTAAGTACGGCGTGGTGCTCATTTGAGTCAGCGGCGTGGACTCGAAGAAGCAATCGACTAATGAATGAATTTAATGCGCTGGAGCGCAAAGCGGGCCTGCTGACGATGCAGGGAACGCAGCAGGCGACGATTCACGCCGCAATGTTTATGCAGCTACTCGCCGCGCAACAGGCGGGCAACGAGAAACTGGTGAACTTTTACGTCGAACGTTTTCCGCCCGATGTGCGCAAGGCTTACGACGCCTGGCTGGCGCAGAAACCTTTTGAAAATCCAAACGCCGATCCGCACCCCTTTGTGCCAAAGCTCTACGAACCGCGAGGGACGCGTGAAGCCGCTGATGCGACCGCGAAGGCTGCGACCAATCAGCAGCAAGCAGGCGCCGCTGGCAGTATTTCCGGTCAGTACCTCGCGAACACTGTTTTGTTCGCTGCGGTGCTCTTCTTTGCCAGCGCTTCGGGAAAATTCGAACAGCGGCGTGTCCGTCTGGTGACATTTAGTTTCGCGACCGCAGTTTTCATCTTTGCTGTGGTTCGCACGGCCACGCTACCCATTTGAAGATCCATGAGCCAATCCGTTCGCACTGGCCTAACAAGTGAGGAGATCAAACAAGATTTCCGGGAAAATGTGCGTTGCGGACTTGGCCGGCTGGAACGCACCGCAACCAGGCATGATCTGTATTGCGCGCTCGCACTCACGGTTCGTGATCGCGTTTTCCAGCGAACGGTCGAGAGCATGGAAAGTTACGGCGGTGCGAACGCGCGCCGGGTCGCATATCTTTCGGCTGAATATCTGCCCGGTCCGCATCTTGCGAACAATCTTCTCAATCTCGGTATCACGGAAGCGACTCGTGAGGCCCTGCGATCGCTCGATATCGATCTCGACCAAATCACCGCGCAGGAAGAAGAGCCCGGCCTCGGAAACGGCGGGCTTGGCCGGCTCGCCTCCTGCTTTATGGATTCGCTCGCATCGGTCGAAGTGCCGGCAATCGGTTACGGCATTCGCTATGAATTCGGCATCTTCGATCAAACGATTCGTGACGGCTGGCAATGCGAGATTACGGATAAATGGTTGCGTTTCGGTAATCCCTGGGAGGTCGCGCGCTCGGAGATCGCCTATGAAATAAAATTCGGCGGCCGTACCGAAACCTGCACCGACGAGCGCGGACGCTCGCGCGTGCGCTGGATTCCAGAAACCGAAGTAAAAGGAATCGCTTACGACACGCCGATTACCGGTTATGCAGTCGGCACCTGCAACATTCTGCGATTGTGGAAAGCCGAAGCCGTCGAATCGTTCGACTTCGCCGCGTTTAATCACGGCGACTACTACCGGGCGGTGCAGGACAAAATGGTTTCGGAAAACATCACCAAGGTCCTGTATCCGAATGACGAAGTCGCGGCCGGGAAAGAATTACGGCTCAAACAGCAATTCTTTTTCTCGAGCTGTTCGCTCCAGGACATGCTGCGCATTCATGTGCTACTCGGCGGAACACCGGCCACGCTTCACGAGAAGTGGGCGGTGCAGTTGAACGACACACATCCCGCGATCGCGGTGGCGGAATTGATGCGCCTGCTGGTCGATGAATACGCGTTCGATTGGGACAAGGCGTGGGAAGTTACATGCGCGACTTTTGCCTATACCAATCACACCCTGCTGCCTGAAGCGCTCGAGAAATGGAGTGTCGAGATTTTCGGCAGGTTGCTGCCGCGGCATCTCGAAATCATCTACGAAATCAATCGCCGATTTCTTGAAGAAGTGTGCGCGAAATTCCCCGGCGACGACGCTCGCATCGCGCGACTCTCGCTTATTGATGAAAGCGGGCCACGCTACGTGCGCATGGCACATCTCGCGTGCGTCGGCAGTCATATGATCAACGGCGTCGCACAACTTCACTCCGAATTGCTCAAGCAGACCGTGCTACGCGATTTTGCCGAACTCTGGCCGAAAAAATTCTGCAACGTGACGAACGGCGTCACGCCGCGCCGGTTTGTCGCCCTTAGCAATCCGGGACTAACCAGGCTGATCACGTCGCGCATTGGTGAGGGGTGGTTGCAGGATCTTAATCGATTGCGAAATCTCGAACCGCTCGCAGATGACGCCGAATTTCAACAGCAATGGCGCAATGTGAAACTGGCGAATAAACGGCGTCTCGCCGCACTTATCAGAGAGCGCACCGGCATTGTAGTCGCGCCAGAATCGCTGTTCGATGTGCAGGTAAAACGTATCCATGAGTACAAACGCCAGCATCTGGCAGCACTACACGTTCTCACCCTCTATCTGCGACTGAAGCGCGATCCACAGGCCGATGTTCCATCGCGTACGTTCATTTTCGGCGGAAAAGCCGCACCCGGGTATTTCTTGGCGAAGCGCATTATCAAGTTGATCAACTCGATCGGTGAAATCGTGAATGTCGATCCGGCAGTGCGTGATCGGCTCAAAGTCGTTTACTTCCCTGATTTTAACGTCAAGAATGCGCAGTTCGTTTATCCCGCGGCAGACTTGTCTGAACAGATTTCCACTGCCGGAAAAGAAGCGAGCGGCACGGGCAACATGAAATTCGCACTCAACGGCGCTCTCACCATCGGAACGCTCGACGGTGCGAACGTAGAGATCCGGGAAGAAGTTGGCGCAGAGAATTTTTTCCTCTTCGGTCTCACTGCCCAAGAAGTCGAGAAAGTAAAAGCGCGCGGATATCACCCACGCGATCAGTACGAAGAAAATAGCGCATTACGAGAGGTGATCGACTTCATCGCAAGCGGCGCGCTTGGTCGTGGCGACCGTGAGTTGTTTCGCCCGATGGTCGAGAATCTCCTTGATCACGATCCATTCCTTCTTCTTGCCGATTACCAGCCTTACATCGATGCGCAGGAGCGGGTGAGCGCGCTCTGGCGCGATCCGCAAGCGTGGACGCGCGCGTCCATCCTCAACACCGCACACATGGGCAAATTTTCCTCGGACCGCTCGATCCGCGATTACTGTGAGCGCGTGTGGAACATCAAACCCAGCCAATAGACTGCCATGACTAAGCTGCAGACGGTAGTTTTCGACACCAAAACCTACGATCGCGAATCGCTTCAGCGGGCGACTCGGAACGGCGAAATCGAATGGCGCTTTTTTGATTCACGCCTTTCGGTCGAAACCGCGCCGGCAGCACGTAGCGCGCAGGCGGTCTGTATCTTTGTCAACGATGCCGCCGATCGAAGATGCCTCGAAGCGCTTCACTCGTTAGGCATAAAACATGTCGCGCTTCGCTGCGCTGGCTTCAACGGCGTTGATCTAACGGCTGCAAAGGAGCTCGGCCTCTCAGTCACGCGCGTTCCGGCTTACTCGCCCTATGCCGTGGCCGAGCATGCGGTCGCGCTCCTTCTCGCGCTCAACCGCAAGATTCCACGCGCAAGCAATCGGGTACGTGACGCGAACTTCTCGCTCAACGGACTAGTTGGTTTCGATCTTCACGGCAAGACGGCCGGTATTTTCGGCACCGGAAAGATTGGCCGCGTCGCTGCGCAAATCCTGCGCGGATTTGGAATGAAAGTGCTGGCCTTCGACCTATTGCCATCGCCCGAGTGGGCTAAGGAGTACGGCGTGGAATACACCGACGCGAAGACGCTCGCGCGCGAATGCGAAGTGATTTCGCTCCACACGCCGCTGACACCTCAGACGTACCACATTATTCGCCGTGAGACGATCGAGCTGATGAAGCCCGGCGCGATCCTGATCAACGTCAGCCGCGGTGCGCTCATCGACACGAAGGCGCTTATCGAGGCATTGAAATGCCGCCGGCTCGGCGGCGTCGGTCTGGACGTTTACGAGGAAGAAGAAGGCGTCTTTTTCGAGGACTTGTCCGGCCAGATTTTACAGGACGACGAACTGGCACGCCTGCTAACTTTCCCAAACGTGCTAATCACTGCGCATCAGGCCTTCCTGACTCA
The DNA here is from genome assembly GCA_046727935.1 of Verrucomicrobiota bacterium. Taxonomy (GTDB): domain Bacteria; phylum Verrucomicrobiota; class Verrucomicrobiia; order Chthoniobacterales; family UBA10450; genus Udaeobacter. The sequence goes on from JBKPDP010000099.1 coordinate 8,834, forward strand.
GGAAGCACTCGCCGAAATCGCGCGGGTTACGGTGGCGAATCTCACCGCGTTCGCGACCGGCGCACCGTTTCTCAAGGACACGCAACTGTAACGCGGCTTGGAGTCTGCGACTTTAGTCCTACTCACAACTGACTTGCAGTGGCCGAATCTTCTCGTCACTTCATTCAAAGCGAAATGTCCTTAACGAAAATTCTCCAAGTCCACGGCCGCCAAGTAATCGATTCTCGCGGCAACCCAACTGTTGAAGCCGTAGTCATCGTCGCAGGCGGTGGTATCGGCAGTGCCATCGTACCAAGCGGCGCCAGCACAGGGGAACACGAGGCGTGGGAGTTGCGCGATGGTGTGAAAGAACGCTTTCTCGGCCGTGGTGTTGCCAAAGCTGTGGCAAATGTGAACGAAATCATCGCGAAAGAACTGGTCGGCATGGACGCTCTCGATCAGGTCCGCGTGGATAAGACAATGATCACGCTCGATGGCACGCGGAACAAGAGCAAGCTCGGGGCGAATGCGATTCTGGCTGTCTCGCTCGCAACTGCGCGCGCTGCGGCTAACCAGCTCGGTCTTCCGCTTTTCAAATATCTCGGCGGGCCGAACGCCAAGGTGCTTCCCGTACCGATGATGAACATCGTCAACGGTGGCGCGCACTCGGATGCGCCTGTGGATTTTCAGGAGTTCATGATCATGCCCAAAGGAGTGCCTACCTTCTTCGAAGCTCTGCGCGCAGGGTGCGAGATTTTCCACCACCTAAAAAGCGTGCTCAGAGATCGCGGGCTCTCGACTGCGGTAGGCGACGAAGGCGGGTTCGCGCCGAATTTCAAAAGCGCCGACGACGCGCTGGCCACCATTGTCAAGGCCGTGGAAAAAGCCGGCTACAAGATCGGTGAAGAAATCTTCGTCGCGCTCGATGTCGCCGCGTCGGAGTTCTACGACGCAAAGCTGAAACAATATGTCTTCAAGAAATCCGATGGCTCGAAGCGGAATGTCGAGGAATTGATTTCCTACTACCAGGAGCTGGCGAAGAAATTTCCCATCATTTCGATCGAAGACGGTTGCGCGGAGAATGATTGGGACGGCTGGAAAAAACTGACCGAGGCCATGGGCGGGACCACACAGCTCGTCGGCGACGACCTGCTGGTCACGAATGTTGAGTTTCTGCGCAAAGCCATCGATCGCGGCATCGCCAATTCCATTCTCGTAAAAGTGAACCAGATAGGCTCGCTGACCCAGACGCTCGATGCCATCGAACTCGCGAGGGAAAACAAGTACACCGCAATCATCAGTCATCGCTCAGGAGAAAGCGAAGACACGACGATTGCAGACATCGCCGTGGCGACAAATGCGGGGCAAATAAAGACCGGATCGCTCAGCCGTACCGACCGAGTCGCCAAATACAATCAGCTTCTGCGGATCGAGGAAGAGCTCGGTGACGATGCGGTTTACGGCGGAAAAATGCGCTGACGAAAGTTCAAAAAACACCAACCCTAATTACCACCATGCCAGTTGCCGACTACAAAACCTACTGCACAATGCTCGATCGAGCGCGCGCCGGGCGGTACGCCCTTCCGGCCGTCAATGTCACATCACTCACTACCGCTAACGCCGTCCTGCGCGGGCTTGCCGAGAGCAAGGCGGACGGCATCATCCAGATTTCCACAGGCGGCGGAGCATTCGCGTCGGGTTCGTCGGTCAAGGACATGGCGCTCGGTGCCATTTCGATTGCCGAACACGTGCATCGCGCTGCGGAGCGATACCCAATCTACGTGGCGTTGCACACAGATCATTGCCTGAAAGACAAGCTCGACAAATTTGTCGTCCCGCTCGTCGAAGAGACGGAAAAGCGCAGAGCTGCGGGTCGACCGAACCTCTTCACCGGGCATATGTTTGACGGGAGCAATCTTTCCCTAAAGGAGAACCTCGAGGTTTCGGCAAAGCTGCTCCAGCGCTTCACTAAAAACGATCTTGTGCTGGAGATCGAAACCGGAGCGGTCGGCGGTGAGGAGGACGACGTTGTCCGTGATCGTGCCGCGAAGCTGTACACGACGCCTGAGGACACGCTCGAAGTAGCGCGGCGGTTGAATCCGATCGGCGGTCGCTACTTGCTCGCGGCGACCTTCGGAAACGTCCACGGCGTTTACAAACCAGGTCACGTCAAGCTGAAACCCGGTGTGTTGAAAGAATGCCAGGACGCGGTCGTGAAAGCGTACGGTGAGAACGCGCGATTTTTCCTTGTCTTCCACGGCGGCTCCGGGTCGACGCAGGAGGAAATTCACGAATCGCTCGATTACGGTGTGGTGAAGATGAATGTCGATACCGACATGCAGTATGCGTTCACGCGCGCAGTCGCCGGACACATGTTTAAAAATTACGACGGCGTGCTCAAAGTGGACGGTGAATTGGGCAGGAAGAAAGTGTATGATCCACGCTCCTATTTGGCGTTTGCAGAGGCGGCAATGGCTGAGCGGGTGAAGCAGGCTGTGAGCGACCTGCGGGGTACTGGCAAGACGATGTTCGCGTGATGAATGCGGCGCTGCCCGCACATAAAACGAAGATCGTCGCGACCATCGGGCCAGCTTCGGAATCGCCCGAGACGCTTGTCCGCCTGATCCGTGCAGGGCTCAACATTGCGCGGTTGAATTTCTCGCACGGCGACTTTTCGAAACACGCGGAGGTCGCGCAACGCATCCGCGATGCAGCACGTGCAGCCGGCCGACGCGTGGCGATTATGGCCGATTTGCCGGGACCGAAAATGCGGCTCGGCAAGATGGATCCAGACCCGATCCAGCTCGTGCCGGGCGCGCGCTTCACGCTTACCAACGAGAACATCGTGGGCAATACGCAGCGCGTCTCGATGAGTTTTGAGCCGCTGCCGCGAGTGGTGAAACCGGGCCACCGCATCTTTCTTAACGACGGTCTGGTGCAACTCGTGGTCGAGCGCGTCTCGGGCAATGACGTGGAGTGCACGGTTGCTGTCGGCGGCGAACTGCGTTCCCGCAAAGGACTCAATCTGCCTGGTATCGAGCTTGGCATCAGTGCCTTTACTGAGCATGATCGCGCGTGTCTCGAATTCGCGCTTCAAGCCCGCGTTGACGCTGTCAGTCAGTCATTCGTCGAACGCGCTGCTGACATTGAAGCTGTGCGCGCGGCAGCGACAAAGATGGGCGCGCAGCCATTCATTATTGCAAAGATCGAGCGGTCCGACGCTCTCGCGCACTTCGACGAAATTCTCACGGCGGCCGACGGGATCATGGTCGCACGTGGCGATCTCGGGGTGGAAGTGCCGATCGAGGAAATTGCCTAGACGCAGAAGCAGCTCATCGCCAAAGCGAACCTTGCTGGCAAACCGGTCATTACTGCGACGCAAATGCTGGAGTCGATGATGAGCAGCCGTGTTCCCACGCGTGCCGAAGCGACCGATGTGGCAAATGCGATTCTCGACGGCACCGATTGCGTCATGCTCTCGGGTGAGTCGGCGATGGGCAAATTTCCCGAGGAAGCCGTGATGATGCTCGCGAAAATTGCGGCTTTCACGGAGACGCATCGACCGCGCACAACTCTTGCCGCACGACGTGAGTTTCTCCAACAACAAGCAGCGATTACCGGCACTGATCGCATAGCATCCCTTGTCGAGCACGCGCTGGACACAGTTCCGCGTGACGCCGTGCTAGTGCCAACGCAGGGCGGCACGACGGCGCGGCACATATCACGGTGCAAACCGCCGGTGTGGATAATCGCACCCAGCTGCGACCCAGCTGCGTGCCAAAGTCTCGCTTTTTCTTACGGCGTCCATCCTGTTCGTCTTACAGAGGAACCTGAGGACTGGCGCCGATGGGTCACGAAGTGGCTGCGCGAAAATAATGTTGCTGCTAATCGCGTGATGCTCGTCGCCGGCCCATCGCCGCGAAATCCGAACGCGAACCACCGGATCGAGCTAATGCGTCTTTCCATTGAATGTTAAAACAAAAAAGGAAATCCGCTGCCTTGCCGGGTCTACCCTCGCCGTTGGGCGCGAGTCTTAAAAACAACGGAGTAAACTTCGCAATCTTCTCTGAAAACGCGACCGAGGTACAGCTTTGCCTCTTCGATTCACTTGAGGCTCAAAGTGAGTCGCATTGCATCACGTTGCCGGAGAAGACCAACCAGGTCTGGCACGGCTGTCTGCCTAATGTGAGGCCAGGCCAGATTTACGGCTATCGTGTGCACGGGCCGGATGATCCCGCACGTGGACATCGTTTCAATCCGCGCAAAATTCTGCTCGACCCTTACGCTAAGCAAATCGCCCGCGATCTGCTCTGGGACGATGCGGTGTACAGTCCTGAACGTGACACCGCCGCTTTTGCTCCACTCGCTCGCGTTGTCGATACAAGGTTTGAATGGAAAAACGATCGCGCGCTGCGCAGGCCCTGGCATGAGACGGTCGTTTATGAGTTGCACGTAAAAGGTTTCACAAAGCAGCATCCAGATGTGCCTGAGAGTTTGCGTGGGACGTACGCGGGATTGGCGTCGCCGGCAGCTATCGAGCATCTGCGTGGGTTGGGCGTGACGGCGGTCGAGCTCCTGCCCGTGCACTACCATGTTGATGAACGCTTTTTAGTGAAGCGCAATCGCGTGAACTACTGGGGCTACAATACGCTTGGGTTTTTCGCCCTCGATCCGCGCTATGCCGCGAGCGGGCCAGAAGGCCCTGTGCACGAGTTCAAGGCAATGGTGAAACAACTTCACGCCGCCAACATCGAAGTTATTCTCGACGTGGTCTATAATCATACTGCCGAGGGCGATCACGAGGGCCCGACGCTCTCGCTGCGTGGAATCGACAACGCCGCTTATTACCGACTCGCCAAGGATCGCTCGCGCTACGTCGATTTCACCGGATGCGGTAATTCGCTCAATGTCGCGCACCCGCGCACGCTCCAGCTTATCATGGATTCACTACGTTATTGGGTGCAGGAAATGCACGTCGACGGATTTCGTTTCGATCTTGCCAGTGCGCTTGCTCGAGAGTTGTGGGAAGTCGACCGCCTTAGCACGTTCTTCGACATCATTCACCAGGACCCCGTCCTCTCAGAGGTAAAACTTATCGCCGAGCCGTGGGATCTGGGACCGAGCGGCTATCAAGTCGGCAATTTTCCTGTGCTTTGGACAGAGTGGAACGGCAAGTACCGCGATTGTGTGCGGCGATTTTGGAAAGGCGATGGAGGCACGATCGGTGAACTCGCCTCGCGACTTTCAGGCAGCAGCGATCTTTACGCGCATAATGGCCGGCGCCCGAGCGCGAGCCTCAATTTCATTACCGCGCATGATGGCTTCACGCTGCGCGATCTGGTTAGCTACAATCAAAAACACAATGAAGCGAACGGTGAAGACAATCGTGATGGCACGAATGATAATGACAGTTGGAACTGCGGCGTCGAAGGACCGACGAACGACGCAAATGTCAACAGAATGCGCGCGCAACAACAGCGGAATTTTCTTGCAACACTCCTCTTTTCCCAAGGGGTACCGATGCTCCTCTCGGGAGATGAATTCGGCCAGACGCAACATGGCAACAACAACGCGTATTGCCAGGATTCACCGATCGCGTGGCTCGATTGGAATTTCTCTGCGGAACAGTGCGCTCTGCTCGACTGCGTTCGCGATATCATGCGCCTCCGCAAAACGCAGCCCGTTTTTCGCCGGCGTCACTTTTTTCAGGGGCGCCCGATTCATGGCGCGGAGATTAAAGACCTGTACTGGCTCAAGCCAGATGGCACAGAGATGTCCGATCGCGATTGGGAGTCTGCCTTCGCACGGTGCCTGGGCATGGTTCTGCCCGGGGATCAGATCGCAGAAGTCGGTGAACATGGCGAACAAATTGTCGGCGATTCATTCATCATGCATTTTCAATGCTCACCACGAGCCGATTTCTTTCCGTCTCGGCACGCGAAAGCGCAATGTTCGCTGGACGTGCGTGCTCGACACCGCTGCTCCCCACGCAACAAAGCACGCATTCGAGCACCTGAGCGAATTTCCATTGCAAGCGCGCTCCCTCGTAGTGCTACGTGCTGAACTTCCGCCAAATCCAACCACAACATGAGCAAGAGAAAATCATCCTTCGGACAATCTGACATCGTTCGGCTCAGCGACGAGGACGCGGCCACCGAACTTCTCGAACGCGCGGTGACCGGTTTGTGGGAAGTCGTCAATGAACTGACGCGCTTCCGTCGCACGACTCGACAAAATTATCGCGTCACCATCTTCGGTTCGGCGCGGCTTAAACCTGGCACCGTCGCTTACGATGGAGTGAAACAGTTGGCGGCTGAGCTGACGAAAATGGGTTGCGACATCGTTAGCGGTGGTGGTCCCGGGATTATGCAGGCGGCGAATGAAGGTGCGCGTTCTGTTGATCCGAAAGCCCTGCACCGCTCGGTGGGCATCCGCGTGGAGTTGCCATTCGAGCAGGAACTCAATCCGTTCGTCGGCCTTGCTTACGAACACCGGACTTTCTTTTCGCGGCTGCACCATTTCATGATCATTTCCGACGCTTTTGTCGTCGTGCCCGGCGGTATAGGAACTTTGCTGGAGTTGTCGCTCGCGTGGCAACTCCTACAAGTGCGCAAGCTTTATAATACGCCACTCGTTCTCGTCGGAAAGATGTGGGCCGAACTTGTCGAATGGGGTCGCCGCTCGATGTTGCGAAAAGGCCAGGAACTCGCGAGCGAGATCGATTTCACCATTCCCCATTGCGTGAGCACAATCGAGGAATGTATCGCCCTGATTCGCGAGAATCGCGCAGCCTGGCTTGCGACGCAGTCAACGGAGTAGCAGACTGTCTTCGGCAAGAACCAAACCGGAGGGCGGTGGTTCCGTGACTAAGACTTTCGTCGAATACGCTGCCCCACGGTTGTGCCACGATGTCTAATTGCAATCCCACCACAAAATGAACAACACGAATCCTGCAGTTACATTCACTCCCGATCAGCATGGCCTCAGCGTTGCTAAAGTGCACCGTAACCTTCCGCCGAGCGAGCTTTATGAACACGCGATTCGGTACGAGAAAGACGCAAGCATCGCAGAAAACGGCGCACTCGTTGCGTACTCTGGCGTTAAAACTGGGCGTTCGCCAAAGGATAAGCGTGTGGTTGAGAATCCTGATTCAAAAAACGACGTCTGGTGGGGAGCAGTGAATATCCCATGCGATGAGCGAACGTTCCAAATCAACCGCCAGCGTGCGCTCGATTATCTCAACACCCGCGAGCGGCTCTACTGCTTCGACGGGTTCGCAGGCTGGGATCCGAAATATCGCATCAAAGTGCGCGTGATCTGTTCGAGGCCGTACCATGCGCTCTTTATGCACACCATGCTCATTCGTCCGATACATGAAGAACTCGCCAGTTTCGGCACGCCGGACTTGATCATCTATAACGCAGGCGCCTTTCCGGCAAATCGCCTAACGACCGGTATGGGCTCGACTACCAGCATCGATCTGAGCCTCGAGGACAAAGAACTCGTCATTCTCGGTACCGAGTACGCAGGCGAGATGAAAAAAGGCGTTTTCACCGTTGCGAACTATTTCGCGCCGAAACGCGGCCTGCTGTCGATGCATTGCTCAGCCACAGCCGACAAGAAGACAGGTGTGTCGTCTCTGCTCTTCGGTCTGAGCGGCACCGGGAAAACCACTCTCTCAGCAGATCCGAAGCGTAATCTCATTGGCGATGACGAGCACGTTTGGAGCGATGAAGGCATTTTCAACATCGAAGGCGGCTGCTACGCGAAAGCGATTAATCTCACGCCAGAAAGCGAGCCGGACATTTTTCAGGCGCTCCGCTTCGGCGCGGTGCTCGAGAACGTTGTCCTCGATGAGGATCGCGATGTTGATTACACCGACACGAGTATAACAGAGAACACGCGTGGCGCGTATCCGATCGAGTTCATCGCCAACGCAAAAATACCGTGCACTGCGGGACATCCGACTGACATAATCTTTCTCACGTGCGACGCATTCGGGGTGCTACCGCCGGTTGCTGCGCTTTCACCAGCGCACGCGATGTATCACTTTATCAGCGGCTACACTGCAAAAGTCGCAGGTACCGAGATGGGCGTAACTGAGCCGCAGGCCACGTTCTCGCCGTGTTTCGGTGGGCCGTTCCTTGTCTGGCACCCGAGCAAATACGCCGAGCTCCTTGCGGAAAAGATGCGCAAACACAAGGCACGCGTGTGGTTAGTGAACACGGGCTGGGGTGGGGGTGCTTATGGCACCGGCAAACGCATCAGCCTTAAAAATACGCGTGCCATTATCGACGCCATTCATAGCGGCGCTCTCGGCAAGTCGAAGACTGAGCGCGATCCTGTATTTGGTTTCAACATCGTCGTCGAGTGCCCCGGTGTCCCGCCCGAAATTCTGCGCCCTCGGGAAAGTTGGGCCGACAAATCTGCTTATGACGCAGCAGCGAAGAAGCTGGCCACCCTCTTCAACAAGAATTTCGAGACTTACGCCCCAGGCGCGAGCGCCGAGGTGAAAGCCGCGGCCCCAGCAGCTGAGGGATGAGCTGGCTTTTTGAACTTCACAAGATGCAACCGATCGCACACGCGATCGGCCTGCTTGCCTTCGTCTGCGTTGTTGGCATGGCTCTTGGCAGCCTCAAGTTTCGCGGCATTGGCCTTGGGACAGCTGGCGTTCTTTTCGCGGGGATTCTCGTTGGACACTTCGGTGAAGAGATCGATCATCGCAC
>JBKPDP010000100.1:0-55298 GCA_046727935.1 Verrucomicrobiota bacterium
ACAATTCCCGCCATAAAGGCCGCGCCGCTCACCCGTGCCGCGCGCGGCGAAGCGATTTCCAAATGCCGCCGCAAATATCCGGCCAACGGCAGCGTCAACAATCCTGCGAACGCCATTCCGCAAGCGGGCAGCCAATAATGGCCGGGGTTATCGCGTGGCGAAAGCAGGTTCGAAATCACGCGGTAACGCCAGTCGTAATTCCCTGGAAACATCGACGCGCTCGCGCCAAGCGTTCCGAAAAACGAAAGGAAAATCAGTCCCAGCAACACTGCCAGAACTGGTTTGCGATAAAGCATTAGGATAAAGACTCGCACCCAACAAAACGCGCTGCAATTATGCGCAAAAAATGAGCGGAGCCGTGATTAGTTCTGCCTGTGTGGCCAGTAATGTCTAACGAGGTCCGATTTTCTGTTTATGGTTTCCGCTTAGCCTCTATGCGGCTCCGCGCCCAGCAGAGGCCGGGCGCGACAAAAAAGCGAACTCACGGCTCTTTGAAACCGCCCGCCTGCTCGTGCGGCTCTATCACCTTATCCGCCCCATCGTAAACGCGAATCACAGCATCGTGTGAGCGGCTGAAAAACTTGGCTGGTGGATTGCTTAGGCATTCTCGTGCTCACCTCCAAGCGTCTCGCCACATGTCGGGATACCAGCGACCCTCGTCCATCTCGATGAGGTCAAAATAAGTGAGCGCGCTGCCGTCATCCCTCAAACCAAGCTTCTTAATCATCTCAGCGAGGAACCCATCGGTCTCATCATCATGCCAGCCTCGCTTGCTAATGAAACTGTTGTAAATCAGAATCTCCTCCTCCGTGAGCCGCCGACCATTGGCGAAGCACCAGTCGAGTACTTCCGCGTCGGTTTTTCCAGAAAGCACCTGTGCTCTGGCATCCTCATAGCGCACCCCAAAATATCGGCATGTCCGGCCATCGAATCCCTGTCCTAACGCCTCATGGTAATCCTTCGGAAGCTTGCCCTGTGCATGCAGGCGAATCTTGGAGCACATCCTAGCAAAATAGAAAACGCCGCGAGTCTTCTCGAAACAACCTTTGAGTCCTGCAACTTTCATAGTGGTATGTGCGTTCGTAACGAGACACAAGCTCAGTCACGGCTCCGGCGGCCGCAAGTAGCAGCCCCTCCTTTATCTCTCTTTGAAATCGCCCGCGTGCTCGTGTCTCGATCACGTTCCCGGATTCATCGGCTTTGCAAGTTAATAAGGTTGTAACTTTTGCGAGGTTGACGCTGTCCCCGCCGTTAGAAACGGTTGGCGAGAAGAAAGGAAAACGGCCGTTCATTAAACATCAACAAGTGAGGTATCATAATGAAGAAAACAATTGTCACTCTAACCTGCTGCACACTGATTGCGCCGCTGGCATTTGCGCAGACCCGTTCGGCGCATACAAGACATAGAACAACTACGACAGAAGCAGTAACGGTAACGGGAACGATCGTCCCAACGCCTGAGCAAGGCGCGGCCACCAATTATCAGCCGGTCAAAACGCTCGTTGTTCGCGAGGACGGCTCGAATAATCCAGGTCGTTTTGTTCTCAACGGGCCCGGGCGCGTCATAAACAAGTGGGGCCAAGTCGTCCAAACCGCGATCAAGCCCGGCAGTCGCGTGGTTGTTTATTACATGAACACAGGCGCTTCACGTGTGGTTGATCACGTGGTTGTCTTAGACTGAGTACGCACCTTTGAATAACACCAAAAAGGGCCGCACGGTTCCGCATGGATCGTGCGGCTTTTTTCGCTCCGAAATCCCTGAGCGCGACAAATCGTGAGCGGCGCGACAGGACTGGTGAAACAAACACTGGATTCTGGGAAAATTGTGATTTGTAGCAAGCATAAATTTGCGCAATTAAACAACCGAGTTAACTGTTCACGTGAACTATCCGGCCACAACTCCCCGGGCGTGACGATCGGATCAATTGCGGGAGATGAGCGGCCGACTCTGCCCAGTGGCTGGGCCTTGGTGGCGACAGCCGACTTTAACAGCGACGGCCACCCGTACTATGTGCTCTACCGATCAACCTCGCGCCAAACAGCGATCTGGTTTCTGAACAACAACATTTTGGTCAGCGGCGCGGTCGGTCCAACTCTTCCGGCCGGCTGGAGCGTAGTGGGAGCAGCCGATTTTAATGGCAACATTAACCCCGGCTGGCCCGTAGACGTGGAGGCGACAGCTACTTAACAACGGCATAAACTCCCCCCCCGAGCGCATCAAGGCCGAAGCTGATCAACCCCGCGCTCAATTGGCTTTGCCAAACGGTGACGCGGTTTCGGAGTACCGGGGCTGAGACCCGTTCGCGCGCCACGAAGAAAACGCCAAAAAGCCTGCAATCCGTTGCAAGGCACTTGACGAATACTTGGCGAATAAATGGCTCTTTCGTGCATTTCTGTGCGCGACCGTTCGTAATCGCCAAGATCGTCTAGACTAACAAATCTCCCTAGTAAAATCACGTTTTCGAGAGTAAAAAGAGGCGCGCGCCCGGGGTGACTCGAACACCCGACCCACGGATTAGAAATCCGTTGCTCTATCCGGCTGAGCTACGGGCGCAGAATCAAGACATATACCGCTTTTCGCAACGAATAAAAGGTAGTGGAGCTGCGCGATTGTTACTTTTGCTTTTTCGAGATAAGCATCAAGTGGATTAGCCAGCGGCACGAATACTTTTTGGGATCTTTCGCAAGCGCGGATTGCATTCTTTGCGAGAACAAGTCGCTTACTTGCTGCCGGTTCTCAGATGTGCGCTTATCGCTTAGGTTCACAAACAGGCACGGTTCGAATGCCGCTTTGAAAAAGCCGGCGTAGGCTTTTGCGAATGCTTGGGCATCACCGTCCTGTTGAAACTGTTCGAGATAAACGTCGGGCAGCGAGAATTCTTCAAAATGATCAAGTGAGAACGCCTGAGTAAAACTGGAATCCGATGTGAAAGGCTCTTTCCACTCTTGCGCGGTGCGATAATAGGTCGGGATCGCCATTTCTTTGTATTCCTCCGGATAGAGCGTGCCATCTTTCACCAACTGTTGCAGCACGGCATTTGCGAGATCAATCAAGCCTTCGGCTCCGCTGTCGCCCTCCTGATTCGCACCACTGCCAACGATAAGCAGTCGCGCTGATGTTTGCATTTCCAGCGCGCGATATTGCAAGAATGCGTTCCAGTCGGCTTTGGCTTGTGCTGCCCAGGCATCGCGCACCTTTCCGGTCGCCCGAGTAGACCAGATTTCATCTGGGATATTGCACGGCTTCCTGCTTAACCAATGTTCGGTGATGGCTGAATAGCCGAACGCGATCTGGTTCGGCGGAAAAATCTGCTGATAAATGGAAATGCCACTCGCGAAACAAAACACATTGCTCTCGCCCGCCAGATAGCTGTCAGGTGAAGAGAGGACTGTGTGAAATAGTGTCGTCCAATCGTTGGTCGGCAAATCCGTGTGTGTAACTGTGATCGGAATTCCTGTTCTGCCAGCCTTTGTCGCCAGCGTCTTGATTTGCGCAATGGCGGTCTTCACAGGCAGAAGCGAATTTCGCCCCTGTGCCGAACCGTAATCGGCGATCCGAAACTCCCTGCCAATCTGCCGAAGGTCGATCTGATTGATCGCTTCGATGATCAGTGGCAAACCGTAAGTGTTCGCTTTCGCCTGTTCGTGTGAATGCTTGTTATAAAAACCATGGCCGAGCATGTGCTCTTCGCCACTTGAGCCTGGTAAGGTCGGCTGATTCATTTTTGCCTTCGCTTAGATCGTCAGACACAAACAAACGACGCTTGAAATAGCTTCGCAAACATCGCGTGATACCACACTCAAGTGCTATCGATCATTGCGGAACAAGATTGACCAATCACCGTCGTCTTGATAAACGCTGGAGCGCGAGTCCCCGACTGCGGACTCGCAGCTATGGCGAAGCAAATTTCATCGGCCGAATCTTCGGTGCCATTACACGAGGTTTTGGAAGCTGAGTTTGTCGCTTTGCATGGAGAATTGCCGCCAAATTATCCCCGGTCGAGCCAACCGGAAACCCGGCTAAAAGCGTTGTGGGCAGCCGTTCACGAACTAAAGGAAAAACGCGCGGCGCTTTGCATTTCGGGCGGTGGCATCCGGAGCGCCACCTTTGGACTGGGAATTTTGCAGGGACTGGCGCGCTGCGGGCTACTGGATAAGTTTCACTACCTGTCCACTGTCTCCGGCGGTGGATACATTGGCAGTTGGCTGAGCGCGTGGATCAAGAATAATCAAAACGGCATTCGCGGCGTTGTCGCGGAATTGAAACGACGGCCCCATTCCACGCTCGATCCTGAGCCGCGACCGATCCGCCATCTCCGGGAATTCAGCAATTATTTGGCGCCGAAAACCGGGCTCACGTCCGTGGATTTCTGGACCCTGATCGCCACTTTCATCCGCAATATGTTTCTCAACTGGCTGGTGCTAATCTCGTTGCTGGCAGCCGCGATGATGGTCCCAAGGTTTTATTTGGCGGTCACCCAAATTCAGCCGGACTGGTCAGGTCTGTCGACGCGTTATTCCTGGGAGCTGTCGCAGAAGAAATTGGAGTTAGGGGACCAACTGGCGGAGCAAATGATGCCGGACTGGCAGACATGGGTGGATAGCTTTAACCACCCGTGGGACATATGTCTGACGATCTCACTCGCTGTCGGATTCGCATTGATCGCCGTCGCGATGGCCTACGCAATTATCGATGTCCCATCCACCGGCAACGCGCGATTGCCGCAACGCCGCTTTCTGTTATGGCGTCAAGTTCCGCTGTTCCTCGCGTCCCTCATTTTAGCGGCATGGTGGGCTGTGTTTTGCAGTGTTCATGGCACGCGTGGCGCATTTCAACATGCCGATGGGTTGCTCAAATTCGTCGCTTTTTCTGTCGCTAGCTATTTGTGTGGCGAGTTGCTCGCGTGGGTTGTTCCTTCATTTCGGAAGCGCGAGGAAAAGGCGCGGCCCGGTCGCGTTTCGCGATTTGTTGTGATCGTGGTCACGGCCGCGTTTGCCGGGTTTTGTCTATGGGCAATGGCCACTCGGATGTTTTTGTACCCCGAAAAAATTGAATTTACAATAAAAGGCGACTGCGAGGCGATTCAGATTCCGAGCGGAGAAAAAATGGTGCTCCGGAAGGGCACCACGGGCGAGATTACAAAAATCGTCGAGGGCAGCTACATCGTTGCAACCCCTCAAGGACCGGCACGCATTGCGGAAGGAGACATTGATGTCTCGGAGCGCGCCACCGAAACTAATTTGCCAAAAAAATTCGTAGTAAAACGCAATTGCAAGGCGATCCAGATTCCCAGCGGGAAGGAAACACTGATTCAAAAAGGAACCGAGGGTGAGATCATCCAAAACGTCGAGAGGAGTTACACCGTTCAAACCGATCCAGTCTCGGCACGTGTTGCGAAGAAAGACCTTGATGCGTTCGAGCTAAATCCTGCGCGCGGCCCTCAAGATGATTGGACAAGGTTTAGATTAAAACGCGCTTTCGAAGCGACCGACATTTCAAGCAATCAGAAGGTGACGCTCCCACAGGGGATTACGGGTGTAATTAAGCAAATCGGCGGCGAGACTTACACCGTTGAAGCCGATCGCGTTACGGCAACGATTGCGAAGAAAGATTTCGACGCCGTGGAACTGCGTTTTCCTCTGCCCGCGCCGGTGCGACACGCTGTCACGTACGCCTCCTTCGCGCCCGCGCTGATTCTGGTGGTGCTGCTGCTGGTCAATTTCGTCTTTACTGGTCTGGCGAGCTGGGTGACGGAAGACGAGGATCGCGAATGGTTGGCGCGGTCGGCAGCGTGGATTTTAATCACGGTAGTCGCCTGGGTCGGCGTCAACCTGGTCGTTCTTTGGGGCGCTCAGGCGATTTCCACAACTCCGGAAAATGAGCTCGCCGTTTTTCTGGGAGACGTGAAGGCAAATCGGATTGCAAACGCCATCCTCGGCGCGTTCGGCGGAATGACCGGCATTGTCGCGGCGTTAGTGGCCCTTCGATCCAAACTGAGCAAAAAACTGGGCAGGCAAATCGGCTCTCAATGGCCTCTAATCATTGCGGCGGTTCTTTTCTTTGTTCTCCTGGCGATTGTAATTTCCTGGGCTCTGCTACTGATCGGCTCGCAGTCCTGGCTGCAAAATCCAAATGATTGGACCAGTCAACTGTTTGCGGCCTTCCTTCTCACCGGTGCCATGCTGATTTTCGGAATCGTCATGGGTTTTTTCATCAACGCGAACAAGTTTTCCCTGCACGCGACCTATCGAAACCGGTTAATCCGTGCTTACCTTGCCGCTTCGCGCATCGCGGGGACGCGTAAGCCGAGTTTATTTACCGGGTTTGATCCAATCGACAACTTTGCGTTGTGCGAGTTGTCTTCAGAAAAGCCTCTTCACGTGATCAATGGCACGCTCAACCTCGTTAAAGGCCAGCAATTAGCCTGGCAGGAGCGGAAGGCTGAATCGTTTACAATGAGCCGGCTGCATTGCGGCTGCTTGCATGTTGATTACAGGCCCTCATCTGAATATGGCGCCGGAATTAGCCTGGGTACCGCAATGGCCATTTCTGGCGCCGCCGCGAATCCGAATATGGGGTATCATTCATCGCCTGTCGTTGGCTTTCTGATGGCACTGTTCAATATGCGCCTGGGCTGGTGGCTGGGGAATCCGGGATCCCGAGGCGCCAAAACCTGGCGCCGAGCTGGGCCTGGATATTCCGTTGGACCGTTGTTTTCCGAGGCGCTTGGGAAAACAACCGATCGCTACAAATACGTGAATCTCTCCGACGGCGGGCACTTCGAAAACCTTGGGCTGTACGAGATGGTGCTGCGCCGCTGTCATTACATTGCGGTTAGCGATGGTGGCGAGGACTCGGAATGTTCTTTTGCCGATCTGGGTGAGGCTGTCCGTAAGATTCGTATCGATTTTGGAATCCCGATCGAGTTCGGCACCATGACAATCTATCCCCGGAGCGCAATCGACACGCTAAAAACTCCTGGCCACAATTGCGCTGTCGGTCGCATCCGCTACTCCGTAGTCGACGGTGCCGATGCTCCAGATGGCATTATCGTTTACATAAAACCGGCTTGTTACGGCGACGAACCCCGCGACATCTACGAATACTTCAAGACAAATCCGACGTTTCCGCACGAGAGCACGGCGAACCAATTTTTCTCCGAATCGCAATTTGAGAGCTATCGAATGCTTGGCGCCTACACCATGGAGAAGCTTTGCACGGATTGCGACGGAGACTTTCGCTGTTTCGTTCGCGACATTTTAAAGCGCCACCTGGAGATGGAAGCCCCGGATTGGCTGGCAGAATTGCTCGACGCACAGGGAAATCCAAAAAAAGGCCGCAAGCGCCTGATCCGCACGTGTGTGCGCGCAATTTGTGGTAAGCTCTCAGAATGACCCGCATTTTCACGCTGCTGGTCACGGCTTTCGCTCTGGCGATAACAGTATGGGCTGCAGATCAATCAGCGGGAAACAAATCCGAGGAACCCGACTCATTCGACATAGAGCCACCGGTATTGAAGCAAAACCTCTCGGATGAGACGTTGCCAGATGGCGATGTGGCGCGTTTGGAAAAGCAATTGGAACGTGCAAAACAAAACGCCGTAGGCACAGAACGCCTCTGGAAGATTGGCGTACTAGCAAAAGTGGAGGTGGAGCAACGCGTGTTGAAGGTTGTCCGTTGTGAATCAGATCTGGCAAATGCGCGCGTCGCTCGCGCAAAGGAGGAACTTGCCGCCAAAGAATCTCAATTCGCGACGGCCGAAATTACAAGAGACGAACTGGAAGCAGTGAAAACAGCGCTGGCGCAATTAACCGAAGCCGCGCAAGTCGCAGCGGCGAAACGTGAGCGCGCCGAGCTCGAGGCCGCAGAAGCAAACTTACGCCGCCAGCAAAAGCTCCTTAAGCTCGGCATCGCAGGAAAATCGGACGTCACTCGCGCCGAAGAAAAACTCGCAGAGCTCAAAGCGCAGAATAACCGATGAAGATCGAATCGGTGAATCGGAGAGTCAGCGAACCGGTGCATTCGCTGTTTCGCCCATTCGCCGTTTCTCCGTCTCCGGGCTTAATAGCCCGCCGCCATCCCGTCTTTGCGTGACTCGCTTGCGCCCACATAGACGCGCTGGCCATCGTGCATTTCGACTCTGATCGCTTGATAACCGCCGTATCCGCCGACATCGAAACGCACGTCGTGTCCTTTTTTGCGTAATTCCCGCACAGTCTCGTACGGAATACCGCTCTCGACTTCAACGTAGCCGCCTGATTCAGTCATTTTTTCTCCGGTCGGTTCGTTGTCGCCTTCATGCTGCCAGCGCGACGCGTCGCCAGCTTCCTGCACATTCAAACCAAAATCGATCTGGTTGGTGAGCACCTGGACATGGCCCTGCGGCTGCATGCCGCCGCCCATGACACCAAACGCTTCCCACGGTTTACCATCTTTCATCACGAAACCAGGAATGATGGTGTGAAATGGGCGTTTGCTTGGCGCGTAAACGTTCGCGTGGTTCGTATCCATGGAAAAAAGTTCGCCGCGATCTTGAAACATGAATCCGAGTCCGGGCACCACAATCCCGCTGCCCATCCCGCGATAATTGCTTTGAATGAGCGAGACCATGTTGCCATCGTCGTCAGCCGTACAGAGATAGATCGTGTCACCTTGATCGAGCGCCGGATTGCCAGCCTCGACCTTTTTAGCCGCGTGATTTGGATCGATCAACTTGCGACGTTCGGCTGCGTAGCTTTTCGAAAGCAAACCGGTGAGCGGAATTTTTGCGAATGCTGGATCGGCATAAAACTTCGCTCGATCGGCCCAAGCGATTTTCTTCGCTTCCATCATGGTATGCAGCGTCTCGGGCGAATTGCGCCCCATCGCGCGCAGATCGAATCCTTCCAGAATGTTCAACATCTGCAGGACCGCGATGCCCTGACCATTTGGCGGAAGCTCGAAGACGTTGTAGCCGCGATAACTCGTCGAGACCGGCTCAACCCAAGACGATGTATGTTTTTCGAAATCGGCTTTCCGGAGAAAACCGCCATTGGCCTGCATGAAATCGTCGACCTTGTCGGCGATCTCGCCTTTATAAAAAGCGTCGCGACCTTTTTCAGCAATCAGCCGCAAGGTTTTCGCGAGGGCGGGGTTCTTGAAAATATCGCCCTTGGCCGGTGTTCGCCCTTTTCCGTCGAGCGTGTAAATCTCGAGAAATGCGCCGGGAAACCCTTTGTATAGCCGCGGACCAAATGCCCAGTAATAGGCGATTAATTCCGTGACAGGAAAACCCTCTTCGGCATACCGAATGGCAGGCGAAAGATCGTCATTCAGCTTTAGTTTGCCGAATCTTTTGTGTAGCTCCGCCCAGGCGTCCACTGTTCCGGGCACAGCGATCGGCAGCATGCCTACCGGCGGAATCGTTTGGCGATGCAGTTTTGCCAGCTCGGCTTTCATCTGATCGTAACTCAAACCGAGCGGCGAACGTCCGCTGCCGTTTATTCCGTAGAGCTTGTTTTCCTTGGCGCTATAAACGATTGCGAAGAGATCACCGCCGATTCCATTGGAGACAGGCTCCATCAAACCCAATGTTGCGTTCGCAGCAATCGCCGCATCCACGGCGCTGCCACCGCGTTTCAAGATATCGATGCCGACCTCCGTGGCCGCGGGCACGCTTGTGCAGACCATTCCATGCCGCGCAAGCACTTCCGATCGCGTGGCGAAATTCTTTCCCGTGATGCGATCGATCTGGGCGTTAAGCCGAAGACCGACAATCAATAGAGCGAACAGCCCAAAACTGAGCTTAAGCCAGCGCACCAGCCACATTAATGCCTTCTATTTAAAGAGTGCACTTGAATTTTGGTATCCCGATTATATTTGATTGCTCACCACCAAATGAAGATTTCGTCCGATGACCAAAAAGCGATCAGTCTGATTCTGATCTGCCTGGGATTTCTGTTTTTTCTGATCGGCATCGCTGCTCACTTGAAGGCGGGTTTTCAATCGCGCGCTGAGATTTCGACCGCAGGCTTCATCGCCGCGGCGATTTTCGCGGGATTGGGCGTCCTTGTACTTCTGTTTTCCTTCAGAAAAAAACAGAGCTGAGGAACCGTGCGCTTTCGTAGGCGACACGCCTGCCACTACACCTGAAAGGTCCGCCCGCGCATAAACCCTCTTTTGTAGAGGCAGCTGTGTCGGCTGCAATGCTTCTAATACCAGTGCATCAAAAAGATCGGTGGCGGCGATCCTGCCCAGATCGCCGCCGTCCCACCGCTCTGAATAATCGGGGTTACTCCTCCTGCATTGCGTCGTGAAGCTCCTTGCGGGCGTTCATCATGTCCTGATGCGCCTTCTGGATGGTATCGAGCTTCTTCTGCTGATCAGCCGTGAGCAATGGCCGGACTTGCGACAGTGTGCTGTCGATCACCGTTTTTGCCTTCTGCATCGCCTCCTGATGAATGGCGGCGATTTGCGGTTTGGCCGCGTCGAGAACTGGTTGAACCTTGGTCTGTTGCTCAGAAGTCAGGTTCAACTGCTCGGTTAGATGCCGCAGACCGAATCCGCCGTGCGGGCACCCGAATCCGCCGCCAGCTTGTGCCTGCGCGACGACAAAGCCGCCGAGCGCGATGGCACCAGCGGTTACAAACGTTAATATATTTCTTTTCATAGTTTGTTTCCTTTTCCGTTTGCGAAGCTTCCTTTGCTTCTGCAGGTGATGACCAGCAACCAGTCTGGCCGGTTACAATTTTTCTTCTGGTCTTCGGTTGTAACGGCCCTTGCCCGCGACAGCGCTTGGCATCAGCGCTTCTACACCCAAAATTGTAACCAAAGCGCAGCAGCACCGGTCATTGCTAGTGGTGTGGACGCGCTCTCAGTCACATGGATGATTTTGACGCAGGCGCGCTGGTTAAGGCTGCGCTGCAGCATGACGACGAGGCGGCTCGCGCGTTGGTGCGGCAGCTTTATCCGCTCGTTGCCAAGATCGTGCGTGCCCATCGCCCGCGTCGAACATCAGAAGAGGACATCTGCCAAATGATTTTCATCAAAATCTTCCAAAAGTTATCGCAATTTTCCGGCACGGTACCGCTGGAGCACTGGGTCTCACGCATTGCAGTCAACACTTGCCTGAACCAAATCGAGTCGGAGAGAATACGGCCCGAACTTCGTCACGCCGATTTGAGCGTGGAAGAGCAAGCCGTGATTGAGAACCTGACAACCTCCGCTGATGAGCTGGCTCCGGACCAGCGTTTTGCCTCGCGCCAACTGGTTGAACATCTTCTCGCTGCGCTCAAGCCGGTCGAGCGGCTCGCCATCGATCTGCTATACTTACAGGAACGTTCGGTTGAAGAGGTCCGCAAGATCACCGGCTGGAGCACGGCGCTCGTTAAAGTACGGGCGTTTCGAGCGAGACAAAAAATGAAAAAATACCTCGCGAGGCTTTCGGCAAAGGAAAGAATATGAAAGATCACGAAATCGATCGGTTGTTGCGATCAGCCGCACGGGCGACGCCCCACAGGGTACCGGCTGAGATGCCGTTTGGATTCGAAACGCGGGTGGTTGCGCTTTGGCGTGCGGCGACGAAGCCGAATGGCGTAACATCGTTGCTGCGGCGCGTCGCGCTCGTATCGGCAGGGGTGATCGTCATTTCGACGCTAGCAGCCCTCCGCGAGGCCAGACAAAGCCGGCAACAATTCAACAACCTCACGAATGGGTTCGCCATCGCGGACACAGCCATTCAAGATGAGTTTTCGCAATGAATCAGGCGTTAAAGTGGAAACTCATTACTGGATTTGTTCTTGTATTCGTCGCCGGTGGAATCGCCGGCGCTGCTCTGGGTGGATTTTACGCCCGGCATCTCTTCTTTGGGTTCCACCATCCAAGAATGATCGGCGCTAGAATGAAGGAACAGTTTCGCTCGGAGCTTCGTTTGACACCCGAACAGATGGCGAAAATTTCTCCTATTATCGATAAGACGGCCGCGGAGCTACAGCAGGTGAGGCGCGACACCGGCCGTCGCGTCGGCGAGATCTGGATGGAAGCGCACCAGCAGATAACTCCCAATCTCACGGACGAACAAGGGCAAAAATTGCAACAAATGAAAGAGCGCCACCATCGGTGGCGCCATCGGCACGGTCTTCCCGAATTTGCTCCCGAAGCATCGCCTACCCCATAGCGACTATGGAGGACGGAAGCTCCCCGACGCCTGTCGATTTTTCGCGCGGCACCGCAGACTCGCAGAGCTGCCCCTCCATTTAACTCTGCAGCGCGTTAGAACCGTAATCCGTTCTCAAAAAATATTCGTTCGCGCTCGACGTCTGCGCCGCGGCTAACGAAAAGATCGCGCAGTTCGGGCGTGTAGTATTCGCCGCCGTAGAGAGGATTCAGCCCAAAAAAAATCTTGCCGCCCGGGGCGAGATGTTGCTGCAAATCGCCCAGGAAAAAATCCCATTCCGCTGTCCCCCAGCGTTCTTTCGATGGATGGTGAAGGTTGAAGTTGACCGAGAACCCCGTGATCCAATCGAACTTTTGGCCAAGATCGGGCAATAGCTCAAACGCGCTAATCCTCCAAATTATCCGCGGAACACCGAAAAGCTCGAGCAACTCGGTAAAGAGAGCGACGTGTTCAATGTCGACGCCCAGTACCGAATGGCCCAGGTTTTTGGCGATGAACAAGAAAAATCCTCCGCCGCAACCGAGATCGAGAACGCGTTTAGGCGTTGAGCGATGGAGTTTCAAATCCTGCGCGCGTTCCCGATTTAATCGCAACCACGGCTCGATGTTCGCGTATTTGGCGTATCCAGCAGTAGAATTCGCATAGCGCTGCTCAATTTCTCGGGCGCGTGCTTCATCAATTTTCGCCAGCATCGGTCGAAGTGGAATGCGAAAAATCGAGCGTTGCGCTCTGCGCCAGCCACGCCGATAGGTCAGTGGTTTGGTAAACTTGAGAATTTTTCGGGAAAGTTTCATTTCAAAAATCGATGAACTGTAGGGCAACCGCTCCGGTTGCCAACCATAGCGACAAGAGGCGACGCGCCTCCCTACAATTTCTCCATGATTTCGCGAAGAAGTCGCGGACCGCGGTAAACGAATCCGGTGTAAAGTTGAATAAGCTGTGCGCCCGCCTCAAATTTTTCCCGGGCGGATTCTGCATCGCAGATCCCACCAGAGGCAATCACGGGAATTTTCGAGTTTGCAACAATGCTGCGCACCAGCGCGGTCGATTTTTCCCGTAGCGGTGCGCCGCTCAAACCACCTTCCTCATCGAGCTCCGGCGGAATCGAGGCATGATCCAGTGTCGTATTCGTCACGATGATCCCCGCAACTCGGTTTTCTTCACACGCCGCAAGGACTGCTTCTAATTCGACCGGCAACAGATCAGGTGAAAGTTTCACCACGAGCGGCGTCGCGACCTGCCCCGGCTCACTGGCAATCGCGTGCAGCAATCGTGACAGCGCTGCGGGTTCCTGCAGTTTCCTTAGGCCGGGCGTATTGGGCGAGCTGACATTTAAGGTGATGTAGTCGGCAAAGTCGCGAAGCAATCGAAACGAGTAGAGGTAATCGTCTGTTGCGCGGTTGATGGGCGTCGTCCTCGATTTGCCAATATTGATTCCCACTGGAACTGCGGGCCATCGTCCGCTCTCGCGCAGTTCGCGAAAGCGTTTTGCGATGGCATCGGCGCCGTCATTGTTAAATCCGAGACGATTAATCAGCGCTTTTTGCTCAGGCAGTCGAAAGAGGCGCGGCTTGGGATTTCCGGGTTGTGCCATGGCGGTCACCGTCCCGATCTCAATAAAACCAAACCCAAGCACCGCCCATGCCGGCAGGGCGACGCCGTTTTTATCCAGTCCGGCGGCAAGGCCAATTGGATTCGGAAAGGTCAAGCCAAAGAGGGTCTTTGGTTTCGATGGAGGCTTGAACCGTCTCAGCGCGCGTAGCGCAGGATCAAAATGCGAAGCCCCGCGAAGCGATGCGATCGTGAAATGATGTGCGGCCTCGGCTTCAAGCGAAAACAGCAGCGGCCTAACGAGTCGTTCGTAGAGATTTTTCATGTCAGGATGGCTTTACTCGTGTTCATGCTCGTAATCGTCGGCGCGCCCGGCGGTCGCCCCTACCACCGCTCATTTCCCGATGCAAAACTGGCTGAACACAGAGTCGAGAATCTGTTCCACATCGACAACGCCAATTACCTCCCCGACTGCACGCAATGCTTCATTAAGATGAATCGCAGCGTATTCCGGCGATAATCCCTGGGCTTGTGCTGTCCCGGCCCGATCGGATAATTCCAGAGCGCGACGCAGACAATCGCGATGGCGCGCATTAATCGCGAGCGTGCTCTCCGGCTTTAGATTTTGTTTCGTGATCCGGGCCAGAATCTCCCTTTGCAACTCTGGCAGGCCTTCCCCTGTGAGACACGAAATCCGCAATGCATGGAAATCCTTCCAGTCACTGTTCTCGGGCAGATCGCTCTTGTTTAAAACGACAATTTCGTTGGAATCGTAGATACGTTCCCGGAAATGCGGAGGTTTCGGGGTACTGCGATCTGCGATGTGGAGCCGTAGATCAGCTAATTCCAGCGATTTCTCCGTGCGGGCGATGCCCTCGCGCTCCAGCTCACTGGTGGATGTTCTCAAACCAGCTGTATCAAGCAAACGAATGGGAACGCCGTCCAGATTGATGGTCTCTTCGATGGTGTCGCGGGTGGTACCATGCGTATCGCTCACAATCACGCGATCATAACCGAGGAGTCGATTGAGCAAGCTCGATTTCCCGGCATTCGTTGCTCCATAAATTACGACGCGCACGCCTTCACGCAGAATGCGTCCTTGATCAGCCGTGGCGAGTAACGCTGCAATTTCTTCGCGGATGGAATCGAGTCGCGCACGCAGTGTTTCACCTTCATCCGGCGTGATGCCCTCCTCAGGAAAATCGATTGACGCATTGATGTGCGCGAGCAATTCGACTAACTCATCACGAATTTTGCTGATTTGTTCTCCGAGTCTGCCTTCGAGCTGTTCTGTGGCCGAACGCAGCGCCAGATCCGTCTTTGCGCGGATCAGATCGATTACCGCCTCGGCTTGAGTGAGGTCCATTTTGCCGTTGAGAAAGGCGCGCTCAGTGAATTCGCCCGGGCGCGCCGCGCGTGCACCGGCGCGCAAGCACGCTTCAAGGACCTTTGCAGAAACCAGCGTTCCTCCGTGGCAACTGATCTCGACCAAATCCTCTCCGGTGTAACTGGCCGGCGCGCGGTGGACGGAAAGCACTACTTGATCGATCAATCGGCCTTCTGAGCCAAAAATCTCGCCGAAATGCTGCACGTGCGGCTCAAATTGCGACGGCGTCTCTTTGCCTTGGAAGATTTTATCCGCTACCGCGGTCGCATTCGCGCCTGAAACGCGTACAAGCGCAATGGCGCCTTCCCCGGGCGGAGTCGAGATGGCAGCGATGGTGTCAGAAACGGTCATTATTTAGCCAATTCTAGGGCAACCGCTTGGGTTGCCAACTTCGCTCCTCTTGAAGCGGTCACGATCGGGGGAGCGATTGCGACACGTAAGTTGCTCCTTTGGTCACTGCGCCATTGACCGGCGCGCCGAATCGCGGAATCCGATTGCGCTTGCTGTCGGCATTATCCCAAATTCTGCGCACAGTGCTGGCTTGACGTATCAAAAGCTGCAGAGCACGTCACGCAGTGCCGCGACGCATTTCTTATTCTCGTCCATTGTGCCGACCGAAATGCGGACCCATTCGGGTAAGTTGTACCCCTTGAGCGGACGCACGATGATGTTTTGCCTCAGCATTTTCTCAAAGACCGCATGCCCGTCGCCAACATTCACCATCACAAAATTCGCCACGGCAGGCACGAAAGGAACCTGCATTTCGGCAAGTTGTCGTTGTAAATACGCGCGGCCTTCATCGACAACACGCTTCGTTTCGCGCAGGTGGTCATTATCCTCGAGCGCCGCCAGCGCACCGGCTTGGGCGATGCTGTTCACGTTAAATGGCTGCCTTGTTTTGTGAAGTACTTCGATCAGATCAGGCGGGCCAACCGCGTAGCCGATGCGCAAGCCGGCCAGTCCATGAATCTTCGAGAACGTGCGCAGGACAACAACGTTCCGCCCTTCGCGAACGAATCGCAGCGTATCTGGCCAACGATCAAGGAACTCGAAATAGGCTTCATCGAAAACGACGATCACATTTTCTGAGATGCGCGAGATAAAGTCGTTGATCGCCCGCTGCGAAAGCAACGTGCCGGTTGGATTATTTGGGTTGGGTACGAAAATGAGCCGGGTCTTCGGCGTAATCGCAGCCAGCATTCCGTCCAAGTCCTGCTGATAATCCGGGCTGGGCACTTCAATTGTGCGCGCGCCAAACGAGGTTGCGATCAATTTGTAGACGACGAACGCATACTGGGACGCGATCACGTCGTCACCGGGCTCAAGAAATCCATGACCAAGAAATTCGAGCACTTCATTTGAGCCATTGCCAAGAATGACGTTCTCTGGAGCGAGGCCGAGTTTCGCTGCGACTGCTTTGCACAAGCAAAATCCGCCGCCATCTGGATAGAGGTGAGCTTTTTCCAATGCGGCGCGCATCGCCTCGGTTGCCTTGGGTGACGGGCCCAGCGGATTCTCGTTAGAAGCCAGCTTGATGATTGCGCTTGCATCGAGGCCAAGTTCCCGGGCCGTTTCCTCGATCGGCTTTCCCGGTTGGTAGACGGTGATCTCGCGCAGTTGCGGGTTCGCCAGCTCCCAGATCGAAATCATGCGCAGGAGATTAAATGGAAGTGTAACAACTTTCCAACTCGCGTGTTTTTCATGCTCTTATTCTTGCTCTTACTCTTGCTCATGCTCATGCTTCTTCTCCGGACTTGTTTCCAAAGAGCAAAAGCAGAAGTGTGAAAGCGCATGATGACGGACAACGAAATCATCTATCTCGATAACAACGCTACCACGCAGCTTGATCCCGCGGTGATCGAGGAAATGCTGCCGTTTTTGACGACGCATTACGGCAATCCCTCGAGTGGATACGGCTTCGCGGCCATGGCGAGGAAAGCCATCAATCTTGCGCGCGAACGGTTGGCGGCTTTGCTCGGGTGTGAGCCGACGGAAATTGTTTTTACCAGCGGCGGTACAGAATCGAATAATGCGGTGATCAGTTCGGCGCTGCAGCTTGAGGCACGTGGCAAGCATGTGATCACGAGCGCGGTCGAACACAGCGCGGTGCTGCGCCCCTGTCAGGATCTCAGAAAAGTAGGATGTGACGTCACATTTCTTGGCGTAGATCCACATGGCAATCTCGACCTGACCGAATTAGAAGCTGCGATTCGCCCCGAAACTGCGCTTGTCTCGATCATGTGGGCGAATAACGAGACCGGCGTGTTATTTCCTATCGAGAAAATCGCTGAAATCTGTCGTGCGAAGGGGGCGCTCTTTCATACCGATGCCGTGCAAGCGACCGCGAAGATCCCGATGTGTTTGCGCGAGACGGCGATCAATTTTCTTTCTCTTTCCGCGCACAAGTTTCATGGCCCAAAAGGCGCGGGGGCGCTTTATATCGACCGGCGAACCAGCTTCAGTCCGTTGATTGCCGGCGGCGGCCAGGAAAACGGGCGCCGAGGTGGAACGGAAAACGTTGCGTCGATTGTCGGCCTGGGAAAAGCCGCCGAGCTGGCCCTCAAATATCTCGCAGAAGGAAACTGCAAGATTCGCGCGATGCGCGATCGATTTGAGAAATCGGTGCTTGAAATGGTCGGGGGAGCATCAGTGAATGGCGCAGGCGCGGCACGGCTCGCAAACACGTCGAGTCTTTCATTTGAAGGGATCGAATCTCCAGCGGCGCTTCTCTTGTTAGATCGACAAGGTATCTGTTGTTCCGCGGGGTCTGCCTGCCGGACGGGCTCACAGGAGTCTTCGCATGTGCTGCGAGCGATGAATCCAAGCGGCGATGGCGCGCGCCGCAGTCTGCGTTTTTCTCTTGGTCGGTTCAACACTGACACCCAAATCGATCGCGCGATCGAAGTCATTCCAAAAGTCATAGCGAAGCTGCGTCAAACCGCGGCGCCAACTAGTGCCGCTTCACCTGTAGCCACGGCTCTGTGAGCCGTTGATTTTTGGTAAGGGTGAAACTATTTAACCGGCCACCCACCTTCACCAGGCTACGGCGAGGCAGGCAGCTCGGCGGCTACACAAATGCGCAGCCTTCGCGGAGGCAGGTGATTCGCAGTCAGCAATTGTTCTTGCTAAGCTGGACGAGTTTTCTCAAAACTCGGCGTGATCAATATCAAATCTGAATTTGGGGGTATGGCTAGGAAGCTTTCTCCCGGAACTTTCTTCCCCTTTTCAGTCGTCCCCGCCTGAGGCGCGCAGGGTCAATGCACCGGGAAAACCAAAAGAAGGAAAAATAAACATGAACCCTCAAAACCTAATTCGAATTTTGACCCTGACTGTCTGCCTTATGGTCTTGCAAACTACACACGCACTCAGTCCTGTGCCGGATGGCGGCTATCCCGGAGGCAACACAGCAGAAGGGACAAACGCGCTTCTTAGCCGCACCACCGGCACGTACAACACGGCGATTGGCTTGTATTCGCTCCTGAGCCTGACGGATGGCAAGTTCTGCACGGGTGTCGGCGCTGGGACGCTTCTTGTCAACACCGCTGACAAGAATACGGCCACTGGTGCTGGAGCCCTTTTAAGCAACAGCACTGGGATCCAAAACACGGCCAATGGAACGTTTGCCCTTTTTAGCAACACTACCGGCGCCGGCAACACGGCCAACGGTGTTAATGCGCTCTTTGATAACACCGACGGCAACAGCAATACAGCAAACGGTGATTATGCGCTCTTGAGCAACACCACTGGCAACCACAACATGGCTATTGGTGAGGAAGCACTCTTGAACAACACCACCGGCAACGAAAACATCGCATTGGGCGTTAGCGCCGGCGGCAACGTCGCCACGGCCGATAACGTTATCTGTATCGGCGCCCTAGGTGCGAATGTGAGCGACAGCTGCTTTATCGGTAACATCTTTGGCCAAACATCTCCTTCAGGAACAGCGGTTCTCGTTAATTCAAATGGTAGGCTCGGGACGACTACCTCATCCCGGCGGTTTAAAGAGGAAATTCAGCCAATGGAGCGCGCGAGCGAAGTGCTCTTTGCGCTCAAACCGGTTAGCTTCCGTTACAAGAAGGAGATTGACCCGGCATGCACATTGCAGTTCGGACTCGTAGCGGAACATGTGGAAAAAGTGAACCCGGATTTGGTCGTGCGCGATAAAGAGGGAAAAACCTACAGTGTGCGCTACGACCAGGTGAACGCGATGTTGCTCAATGAGTTTCTCAAGGAGCACAAGGCGTTCCTTGAAGAACAACAGAAAGTGAAGGAACAAGATCGCAAAATGCGAGAGCAGGAAGCTACGATCGCGCAGCTCAAGAAAGAGATGGACGCTGTCGTTGTGCATGCCAAAGAGCAGGACGCAAAAATCCAGAAAGTGAGTGATCAGGTGCAACTGAGCAGACCTGCGCCGCGCTTGGCGGGTAATGCTCAAAGGTAGAGGCGGTTCACCCGCCTTCGCTGGACTACGGCGCGGCAGGCCTGAACCGTCTGGGCGATTGAGCTCAATCGCCCCTACCAGTTAACGTCGGTCAGGCGTTCGCCGCGGCGGATGCCGGCACAATGTTCCGGCGCGCCCGGCGGTCGCGCCCTACCAATTCTCGTTCGACAATTTTCTTGCAGGGTAATGTGGTGCCGACTTTTGTTAGCTTGATGGAGATTCCACACGATCCTGCTGCTTCGCGTTACGAGCACGCGGCGAAGGGCCTGCGCCGGAGCGATCTTGATCCTGATCCGATCAAGCAATTTGGAAACTGGTTTACTGCAGCAATCGAGGCCGGTATTCGCGATGTCAACGCGATGAGCCTTGCTACAGCCGGCGCTGACGGCAGATCATCGGTGCGCATTGTTCTTCTGAAAGGCTTCGACCAGGATGGGTTCGTCTTTTTTACCAACTACGAGAGCGAAAAAGGAAAGCAGCTCGATGCCAACCCTTACGCGGCCCTGGCGTTTTACTGGATCGAGCTGGACCGCCAAATTCGCATTAGCGGGAAAACAGAAAAGACTTCGCGCGAAGAGTCGCAAACTTATTTTCATTCGCGTCCGGTGGGCAGCCAGTTGAGCGCCTGGGCGTCTCGTCAGAGCCAGATCCTCGATGGGCGCCGCGTGCTGGATGCGCGTATGGCCGAGATGACTGAGCGCTTCCGGGACAAGCGCATTCCCTTACCGCCGCATTGGGGTGGGTATCGAGTGAAGCCAGATACAATTGAATTCTGGCAGGGTCGCCCCAACCGTTTGCACGATCGCTTTCGTTACACGCGGCAAGCCGATGGCGGCTGGCTAATCGAGAGGCTGGCGCCATGAGAATGACGAAATCCGAATGACGAAAACGCCTCGGCTGCCGACTTCGTCATTTGAGCATTCGGGTTTCCTTCGTCATTCGTCATTCGAGCTTCGTCATTATAGTGACACTGCCTGTGAAGAGAAAAACGGATAACAGGATAGAGATCATCCTCGGCGACCTCACAAAGCTCGATGTGGATGCGATCGTGAACGCGGCGAATACGACGCTTCTTGGCGGCGGCGGAGTCGATGGAGCAATTCATCGCGCCGCCGGACCCGAGTTGCTTGCGGAATGCCGAACCCTCAACGGTTGCCAGCCTGGTGAAGCGAAAATTACTCGCGGATATCGTCTGCCTGCACGCTTTGTCATACACACAGTTGGTCCGATTTGGCGCGGTGGAAAACATGGTGAGCCTGAGATCCTGGCGAATTGTTATCGGAATTCGTTGCAGCTCGCGGTTGAAAATGGAATCAAGACGATTGCCTTCCCGGCGATCAGTTGCGGCGCATATGGCTATCCGATTCAGGAAGCAGCGCAAATCGCAGCGAAAAACACGCGCGATTTCCTCGTGGCCGAGAACAAGATCGACAAAGTGATTTTCGTTCTTTGGGACGAGAATATCTATAACGCGTATCGCCAATCGTTGTAGCGGCGCGTGTCCTCACGCCCAATTTCTGAGTTTGCGGCTGGGGACAGCCGCCTCTACACGCAGAAAAGCGCGCGAATTTGAGAGACGCAATCAAGCCGCCGCATTCGATTCCATTGTGTATGATTAATCCGAACGAAAATAATCTTACGAGGGACGAACCGCTACCAATGCAGGTTCAGCCGGGCGAAGAACAAATTGGTCCGGGTGGGCGTGAGCAGTTTCGTCGAGCAACAAATAAGTTTTCCACGGCGATGAGCCAAACGTGGGACGAGACGAAGGAGAAAGCCGGCCGGGCGCGGGAGCGCACCGAATATTTCGTACGCGAAAACCCCGTGCCCACTATCCTTGGCGCGTTAGGGCTCGGAATCGCCATTGGATTGGCGATCCGCTTCGCCTCTGCCAGTGAGCGAAAGGCAGAAATCGAGGTGCAATCGCCGCTGGGGAATCTGAACTGGAGCATTCTTTCGCTGCCTTTTCTCTGGCCGTTGTTCAAATCAGCCAGGGAAAAATATGAAAGCTCTGCCGAAGCAGTGAAAGATGGCGTGAAGCGACTGAAAAAGATCGACGTGGACCGCTACGCAAAGCCGATCCGTAAGCGCTGGAAAGCCTGGACCCGTTGAGTTGTAGCCTCGAATCGATGATCCCGGTTGCGAGGGAGCCGGGCGAGGTCGCGAGCACAAATCCTGACTTTGATCCTTGCTATCGAGGTGAAGCCCGAGAATTGCGATGCGCTTCTCGATTTGATCGTGCACGAGACTAAGTTTTGTACGCCACCAACCGGGCTTCATTTCTGCGAACTTGCACCGAAATGCGGAATCGACCTGAATCGCCAATTATGGCCAATGGGAGAGCCGGGAGTTATACGAAAAGGCGCGTTCTCGTGACGAATTTAAGGCATTTTCGAAGAGGGTGGAAGCTTTAGCGGAGAAGATTACTCCGATTGCATACGACGTGGTATTTACCGAGGAGCGACGAGCGTGATGTCTGCGCGTGCTTTGGGGAAATTGCCTGACAAGCAACGTCGGAGTTAAGCGGTGATACGCGTCTCTGTTTGAACACCTCCGCGTTCTCGTGGAAGGTGTGCTTCTTCGCATGGCAAACTCGAATTCATCCGAGCAACCCGCTTGCCAACGCAATCCGATCTTCGAATTTTTCGCCTCGCTCAAGCTCGCGGTCGTCCTGCTTGCGGTGATCATAGTCGCCGCGATCGCAGGGACGCTCTATGAATCGAGCTTCGATGCGAAGGTTGCGCGCGCCTATGTTTACGGGGCCCCGTGGTTCAATCTTTGGCTTGTTTTGCTCGGCGCAAACCTTGCCTGCTCTGCCCTCTCGCGTTGGCCCTGGCGCAAGCATCATCTCGCGTTCCTCATCACGCATCTCGGTATCATTACGCTGCTGATCGGCTCGCTTATCGGTAGAATGTGGGGAATTGAAGGAACAATCACGCTTTTCAAGGGCGAACCGCCAACAAATCGGCTGCTGGTCAACGAACGCCAGCTGCGCATCCACGATGTCGATGGAATCGTAAAAGGGTACCCTGCGGAGTTTTTGCATCATCCGCCAAGTCCCCAGCATCCACGCGACCTTGGCCTTCTCGCGAGCGGGGCGCGTTTAAGCATTATTGATTATGCGCCAGCGATCGAGGCAAAGCTCAATCCAAAGCCGCTGAATGATAGCGGAGCGCCGGCGCTGCATTTCACCATTGCCACCGCGATGATGAATCAGCATCTCGATGGCTGGCTGCTCGCCGATGATCCGCAAAACGGAAATTTCTCCATGGGTTTGGCCAATATCGAACTCAGACGCGGCACCGCGCCGACACCAACGTCATCAAATGATAGGGACGGCTTACCGAGCCGTCCGCCCTCGGAGAGCGAAGCGAGTCCGAGGGATCAAGAGGTCGATCTTGAAGAATCAATCTTCGCCTTTAGCAAAGCGCCTGAAGAGCAGATCGGCCATGTTCGCAAGGGCGGCAGTACCGGCGCGAAAGTGCGTCTGGAACAACCTCAAAACGGCAGTAAGGGTCGCGTTCTTGTTTCATTAGGCGAAAAAGAAGCTAGTTTTGATGTCGCAGAAAATCTCGGCCGCGATGTCGCAATTGCCGGTACGCCATTCACGCTCAGAGTCGACGACTACTGGGCCGATTTTCGAATCGAGAATGGCAAACCCAACTCCCTGAGCGATCAGCCGAACAATCCCGCCGTGCTTGTGACAATCCGAGGCAAAGGTGTCCCAACCAGCGAAGGCGAAACAAATCCACATGGAAGCCCTAAAGACCTCACTACGACCGGAGGCAAACCATCAATGCCCGCACCTGGTGAAGGAACACCGAATCATCTAACGCTATTTATCGCCGAGGATGGCGTGATCAGCTATGAGCTCGCTTCACGAAAGAACGGAAGATCGAGCGGCAAGATTGAGTTGAATAAGCCGCTGCCGACCGGTTGGGCGGATTGGCAACTGACAATTGATAAGACGATGCCGCACGCGTTGAGCTCAATGGATTTCAACCCCACAAATTCCGAGACAGCATCAGCGACCGCCGATTTGCCAGACGGAGTGCGCGTCAGCATTCAGCAAAATGGCGAAACCTTTGAGCGATGGGCGCCAGCGGGCTGGCAGATCACAATTCCAATTAGCCAGAGGACAGATTCACCGGCGCAAACTTCGTCTAACCAAATCATGGTTGCCTACGGCTGGAAAACCGTGCCGTTGCCGATCGGACTGGAATTGCTAAACTTCGAAGTAAAACGGAATGAGGGCAGCGACAGCCCTGCGGGATTCAAAAGTACGCTGCGAATCGTCACTGCCGACGGCGAGACCGCCACCGGCGGGTGCTGGATGAACCATCCATTCAGTTATCCTGATACTTGGTGGCGCACCTGGACTGGACTTACTTACAAAATTTCTCAGGCGTCCTGGAACCCGGAAAACCTGGGACAAAGCACCGTGCAGATTTTACGCGATCCGGGCTGGCTACTGAAATGGATCGGTTCGTTGCTAGTGGTGATTGGAGTGTTCATGATGTTTTATCTCCAGCCGTACCGAAAACAAACCGAAGGCGAACCGATCGCGCCGACTAGTCTAAAACCGAAAGAAGAGAAGCGTCCGACATCTGCCGAATCGCCAGCCATCCCGGCGACTGTTGAGCATTGACTCCGAAAGTGTTCGTGAGTTGAAAGCTGAAGCAAGACGTTGAACGTTTTGCCCTCACATGGGAAACAGGAAAATCATTCAATCCTTCACGTTTTTCGGCTTCATGGCGGTCTTGGCTGCATGCGCGTCGGATAAGGAGCCAGCCCAGGTTTCCGAGCCTGAGCGATCCGTCTCAGGCGCATCCAAATGGGGTAACTTCAACGGCGAGCCGGTGACGAAGTGGAATCCGGATGGGCGGACAATGACGCTGTTAACTGAATTGCGCTATACCGACCCGCAGGGGATTGTCTGGGTCGCCCCGATCGGATCGGTTGTCGATGGCGCGTCCATCCCGCGCTATCTCTGGTCGATTATGGGCGGACCGTTCGAAGGAAAATATCGGAAGGCCTCCGTGTTACACGATGTCGCTTATGGGGAACACAAGCGCCCGTGGCAGGATTGCGACCGCATGTTCTACTACGCCATGCGTTGTAGCGGCGTGAGCGGAGTTGAGGCCAAAACTATGTTTTACGCGCTCTACAGATTCGGGCATCACTGGAAATTTCCAATCAAACGCGCGAAACCAGTGAAGTATGAAGGACAATTGGTCGCGCGAGCCGAACCGATTCCGCGCGCGATTCCAGTTAATCCGACTCAAATCAACGAAGCTCGTGATTGGATTCGCAGCACCGATCCGAGTCTCGAGCAGATCGAGCAACGAGCGAACACGGAAGCGTGGTGAAGTATGCGGGTTGGTGGGATGCGTTGTTCTTAACGCGTTGTTAAACTTGGCGGCTCCGCCGCGATTATTTTGCCATCGTCTTCGGAGAAGCCGATCCACCTGCTTGCTGCTTGTCGCGCTACGCTTGCCAAAGCAACGGGCGCCCCGGAGAAGCTCCATCCCGAGGCGCCCGGCTCTGGGTCTATCTGTGGCGCAACCTAACCCATCGGTAGCAAATTCCTTGCGATTCGCTCACTGCGTAAACGCGTCAACCAGATCGTTGGCCTTTCATTGTGTTGAATCGCTGTTCTGATTCGCGCACACCATTGCAGCCCGACGTTACAAACAGATGACGGTCTGGCAAAAAAATGGTGACGTTTCCGTGGCGATCATGTAAACCCGACTTTGGAGAGCGCACGCGAGATGCGTGCTAGCGATCACGCCTTGGCGAGCATTCTCCCGAATCCTGCGATTCGCCCGTTTAACCGGTGTGCGGCGGCTTGGTGCCGTTTTTCTCCAACGCCGCGGCCAAGACCTCATCCACGTTTTCGACCGGGACGAATTTGAGTTTTTGTTTCGCTTCCTCGGGAACATCGACGAGATCTTTTTCGTTCAGCTTGGGGATGATGACCGTGGAAATCCCGGCACGCATCGCAGCCAGACTTTTTTCCTTTAGACCACCGATTGGTAGAACCAGCCCACGCAGAGTAATTTCGCCAGTCATGGCGACATCCGGTCGCACCGGACTATTGCTGAAAAGCGAGGCCAGCGCGGTAAACATCGCGATGCCGGCAGACGGGCCGTCTTTCGGCACAGCGCCAGCCGGAACATGCACGTGCACGTCGATGTTGCGGAAATCTTCCGCTTTGGCGCCAATTTCGCTGTTGCGGCTGCGCACGAGACTGAACGCAGCCTGCACGGACTCTTTCATCACTTCGCCAATGTGACCGGTGAGCGTGACATTGCCCTTGCCTGGGTAACGGGTTGCTTCGATGTGTAACACTTCGCCGCCGGCAGGCGTGTAAGCCAGCCCTGTTACAACGCCTGGCTTGCTCGTTTTCAGTTTTGTTTCGCGAACGTATTTCGCTGGACCGAGCATTTCGGACACCAGCTCCGGCGTGACCGTGGCATGTTCTGTTTTTCCCCGCGCGACCTGGGATGCAATTCCACGACAAACAGACGCAATCTGGCGTTCAAGCTCACGAACGCCTGCTTCGTGCGTATAATCGTTAATGATCCGGCGGATCGCTTCGTCCTGCCATTCGATCTGCTCGGGCTTGAGTCCGTTTTCCTCCAACTGCCGCCTTACGAGATATCGCTTGGCGATTTCGAGTTTCTCGCGCTCGGTGTAACCGGGAAGCGAAATAACTTCAATTCGATCACGCAACGGTTCGGGCACACCATCGATGTAATTCGCCGTGCCGATGAAAATCACCTGCGAAAGATCGAACGGCACGTCGAGGTAACGATCGACAAACGCATTGTTTTGCCGCGGATCGAGCACTTCGAGCAAGGCGCTGGCTGGGTCGCCACGAAAATCCGCGCCGATCTTGTCGATCTCATCGAGCATGAAAACAGGATTGCCCGTGCCGCAACGGCGCAGTTCCTGAATGATGCGACCGGGCATTGAACCGATGTACGTGCGGCGATGACCGCGGATTTCCGCTTCGTCACGCATACCGCCGAGACTGATCCGAACAAATTTGCGGCCCAGCGCGTCGGCGATCGACTGGCCAAGGCTGGTTTTGCCCACGCCAGGTGGGCCAAGAAAACAAAGGATCGCGCCGTGCCCTTGCGGATTGAGTTTGCGTACAGCCAGGTATTCGATCAGTCGCTTTTTCACCTTTTCCAGATCGTAGTGATCGCGATCGAGAATTTTCTGCGCCTGATCGAGATCGAGATTGTCCTGGCTCAATTTATTCCAAGGCAGATCGGCGATGATCTCGATGTAACTGACGATGACTGAAAACTCCGGGCTGGCGGGAGGAATGAAATCGAGCCGTTTCAATTCCCGCTCGGCTTGTTTCATCACCTCCTCCGGCGGTTTGGCTTCCTCAAGCCGGGCGCGCAATTGCTGGGCCTGTTCTTCGCCGCCACCTTCAGCCTCGCCAAGTTCGCGCTGGATCGCCTTGATTTGCGAACGCAGGTAAGCGCGCCGTTGTGCGTCGGAAAACTGCGAGGCCACATCTTTTTGCAGTTTTTGCTGGATCTCGGCGATCTCGAGCTGCGCAGAGATCTGTTTCTGTATGGCGCGCACTCGTTTTTCGACATCGAGCTCCTCGAGCAATGCCTGCTTCTGCGCGACATCCACATTTAAGTTTGGCGCAAGAAAATCAGCAAGCTGCTCGGGATTTTCGATGTTCAAGATCATCAGACGCGCCTGTTCCGGTGCGTCTGGCGCGAGTTCGAACAATCGTGCGGCCGAGTCCCGCAAGTTTCGGAACGTGGCTTCCCATTCCTTGCTTGGCGACGGGATGACCGATTCGGGCAAATCGACCTCGGCACGCAGAAACGGCGAAGCCGCGACAATTTTGCGGAGGGAAAAGCGACGCAACCCTTGCACAATGACCAGCACATTGTCCTCTGCCTGGCGCAGAAGCTTAAGCACAAGCGCCGCCGTGCCGACCGAGTAGAGATCTTGTGGTGTCGGTTCTTCCTTCATTTCATCGCGCTGCGTCAGCAACCCGATCACTTTTGTTCGTGGCAAAGTTTCATCGAGCAGTTTAAGCGACGCCGGGCGCTGAATGGTAAGCGGAATGACCGTGCCCGGAAAAATGACAAGCCCACGTACTGGCAGAATCGATAATTCTTCCGGGATTCGTGGCATCCCGCTTTCGTCTATTCCCGCGGCGATGGTGCTCGCCATTCCCGCCTTCGCTTCGTCGCCGGACCGCAGGACGCTAAGTTGTTTTGCGCTCATGACTCTTTCAATGGCAGCGAAATCCAGAGTAATCCGTTGCGCTGCTCAGCGTGTGCTTGCTCGATTTCCACTTCGGCTGGTAACGGCACTTCGCGTATGAACGGACCGTAATCGATTTCCATGGCCAGCAATTGCTGGGCGCATCCCTCGTCGTCGGTCGGCTCCGGCAGCTCGCGCGTGCCGCGAATCACCACGCGTTGCAGTTCGACGGTCAGATCGATGAGCGAGCGATCGACCCCCGCCAGATCGACACAAATGCGAATGCATTTTTCGCAGCGATACGCATTGATCGCCGGCTCCCAGGCATGCGGCGCGAACCTGGAAAAATGCGAACGTGACAGTTCGTAAGTGACATCCTGCAGCGCGCCATGCAGCCAGCGCAACTTAATGTTCCTGATTGGATCCATCCGAAAACAAACCTCTACTGCGCGCGCTCCGTTTTCAACCTGCAGGGTAAGCAGACTGCTCCCCTTGGGACGCCAACGGCGTCCCTTACCTGTCGCATCCAAATCGCGCCCAGATTATGTGATTGGGATTTGCTTCCGGCGCGATTGCGCTCCGGAGCGCTTGGAAGACTCGATCGTAGCACACGTTTCTAAAATATACGGTGCGAACAGCGCGTTCGCGTTTCTTTTTTCGGTTGAAGGAAACGGCTCTTGGGGTCAGAGGGCCACCACGGATGCCGTACACTTACGTGCCTGATGGGACTGGAGGAATCTTATTTCGCTTTTCCCGGACCCCACAAGGCGCGACCGGGTTTTGAGCCGGTATGCTCGCCATCTTTTAGCACTTGCACGCCATTTACAAAAACATGCTTCACGCCCACCGCATATTGATGCGGTTTCTCATACGTGGCGCGGTCGGCAATTGTCGTCGGATCGAACGCCACTACATCGGCAAACATCCCTTCCTTTAGAAACCCCCGATGATCGAGCCCCAGATTCGTAGCGGGCAATCCACTCAGTCGCCGCACCGCTTCCTGCATTGGAATCACTTTTTCGTCCCTGACATATTTGCCCAGCACCCGCGCAAAATTTCCATAGGCGCGCGGATGCGGATTGGACTTCAAGAAAACGCCCTCCGGGGCCTGCGAAGCCTCATCAGAGCCGAATGAAATCCACGGCTTCGCAAACTCCTTCTTCACGTTGTCTTCAGACATGATGAAATAAAGTGTGCCGATGCGCGATTCATCTTCGGCGATCAAATCCATGGCCGTGTCGATTGGATCTTTGCCGCGCATCTTGGCTACTTCAGCCAGTGTCTTGCCGATCAGCGGCTTTAGTCTTTCCGATTTGAACTGGGCCAGCAGAATGTGCTCCGGACCTCCAGCGTCCAGATACAGGTCTTCCCATGCGTCTGTGGGCTTTTGGACCTCTGCCTTGATCTTCTCGCGCGTCGCCGGATCGCGCAGCCGCTTGAATAACGCAGGGTAACCGCCGTCTTCTGTCCACGGTGGAAGCGATGCGTCCAGGCCGGTTCCTCCTGCGGTGTAAGTGTACATATCGGCGGTGATTTTCAGTCCTTCCTTTTGCGCGGCCTCGATTCGCGAAAGCAGATCGTCGATCTTCGGCCAGTTTTGCCGCCCAGACACTTTGATGTGATAGACCTCCGCGGGAATGTTCGCCGCCCGGCTGATGCGAATTAATTCGTCAAGCGCTTCGAGCAGCCGGTTACCCTCGCTGCGCATATGCGAGATGTATTTGCCCTGGTATTTCGCGGCAACCTTGCAAAGCTCGATTAGCTCCTCGGTCTTCGCATAAAACGCGGGAGGATAGATTAGAGAAGTACCAATCCCAAGTGCGCCCGCTTCCATCTCCTTGCGCACCAGCTCGCGCATCTGGTCGAGTTGCTCCGGCGTCGGCGCCTTATCTTCGAAGCCAATCACATACTCACGAATCGTGGTCGCGCCGATGAACGACGCCACATTGCATGACACGCCGCGTTTTTCGAGATACTGCAAATACTCCGCCAGCGTGTTCCATGTGATGTCGTATTTGATGTCAGTTTGCTGGCGAATCTTGTGCTCGCGCACGCGATCGTTAACCGGCCCCATGGATTCGCCTTCGCCCATAATCTCAGTCGTCACACCTTGCCGAATTTCGCTCTGCGAACGGCCATCTTGAATCAGCGATTCGGTGGACCAGGAAAGCATGTTGATAAACCCGGGCGCGACAGCGAGTCCCTTCGCATTGATCACCGTCTTTGCATGCGCAGTTTTGAAATCGCCGATGCCTGCAATCCGGTCGCCGCGAATCGCGACATCGGTCTGTTTCGGCTCGGCGCCGGTGCCGTCGTAAACCGTGCCGTCTTTGATGACGACGTCAAAATCTGCCGATCCTCCCGATGGGGACCGACCCTGCGCGAACATTGCGGACAAAATTGTCAGGAACGCGCCGAGCCAAAAGAAGTTTTGTTTCATTATGTCGATTGAAAGTATCGAACAGAGGTGTTGGCGCAAAAGCCAACGCAACGTTCAATGTTGACGCCTAATTTTGGAATGCCTCGCTCACTGCGAGCGTATTGGCAACGCGTTGTGGACGACAGGTTTCGTCGAAAGCGTACTCATCACGCACGGCCAATTGTGTCGCGTGACGCGATTCTTTCAAAGAAGGCAACATTGGTGTTGTCTGACTTGGCCAGCAGGGCAATCTCATTTGAAAACCGAGCACGGTTTCCGACACCGAGAGGGGAAATCAGAATTCAATGAAAGGGGAAGATCTGATGAAGACGATAACAAAATCTAAATCCAAGCGTCGCAGTCGAGGCTTCGTGCTGTCAGTCCTTTGCGCAGGCCTCGTTGCAAGTTTCTTAGGCGGATGCGCGGAGAGCCCTTATGTGACAGCGTATGACACCGGTTACTATTATCCGACGGCGTATTACACGCCCGGGTATCCGTATTCTTATTACGGACCGACGTATGATCGTACGATCGTACGCTCCGGCGTCCGCTACAATGACGCTTACGGGCCACG
The DNA here is from genome assembly GCA_046727935.1 of Verrucomicrobiota bacterium. Lineage (GTDB taxonomy): Bacteria > Verrucomicrobiota > Verrucomicrobiia > Chthoniobacterales > UBA10450 > Udaeobacter. The sequence continues at coordinate 30,775 of JBKPDP010000100.1, forward strand.
CTACTACGGAAGCACGATTTACGGCGACTGGTATTGATTTGCGACGCGCGCTCGGTTGACGCATTGGCGCATGCAATTATGCGCCGATGCGCTCGAGCGGTCTGCTGAAAGCGGATTTCGGGACGCACTAAAAGTCTGAGTTAAAATTAAAAATTCACGGACGATGTCGCCACGGCGCTGCGCGCCATCACCGAGGAAGGGCTCCAGCGAATCAACGCCTCACAGAGGCGTGGCTACAAATTTATTTTAATTTGGCTTTGTTTGTTTGCGCCGTTGTCATTAAATGAGCGGATGAAGACATCGGTGACAGCGATTACAAACACATCTCACGCAGTGCTCTCGCTCCTCTGCGCCGGCCTCTTTGCTCTTTCACTCGGCGGATGCGCTGAGGGATATTACGCCGGGGCTCACGATCCCGGCTCACGCTACAACACTTATCACGCACCGTACTATTATCCGTACTATCCGTGGTACAGTTATTATGGCGGCGCGTACTACTACGAATATTGAGCCGAGCCGATTATTTTCTGCTTGATAATCAGGTTTAATCATTTCCGTACTTGCGGCGCGTCATTTCTGTAGTGGCAGCCGTGTCGGCTCCAATTTCATTTGAATGCAGGTGGCACGCCCGCCGCTACGGATCAAAAGCTTGTCACTATAGCGGTAGCCGGGGCGAAATAACCCCGGCTACATGCAAGCAGTTTGTTAGCGACTTTTCTTACACTTCGACGCTTTAGCGATCTAACACCGGCCCGGCTTTACCGATGATTGAGAGCCACGTTCGGCGCCGGTCTGCTCATCTCAACTAGCGCGCTCACTTTCTGTATCTGCGCGGCCTGCTCCTTCACTGTAGCCGCGAGACTCTCGACCGTACTCTCCAATTGCTCCACTTTCTTGTGTTCTTTCAAGAACTCGTTGAGCAACATCGCGTTCACCTGGTCGAAACGCACGCTATAGGGTTGCCTTCTTTATCGTGCACGACCAGGTCGGGATTCACTTTTTCGACCTCTTCCGCCACAAGGCCGAATTGGGCTGCCCTTGTTGGATCGAATTCTTTTTTGTAACGGAACGTTACCGGTTGGAGTGCCAGAACCGCTTCGCTGGCTTTCTCCATCGGGTTAATCTCTTCCTTAAAGCGTTTCGAGGAAACAGTCGTGCCGAGCTTGCCGTCCGCATTGACGAAAACAGCCGTCCCGCCAGGAGAGGATTGGTTAAAAATATTCCCGATATAGCAGCTATTGTTTACGTCCGCACCCAATGCGCCGATAGCAATCACGTTATCGGCTGTATGCACGCCACTGCCGGCGGCAGCGCCTAAGGCGATGTTCATACTGCCTGTGCTGTTGAATTGGAGCGCACTCACTCCGACCGCCGTGTTGGCTTGCCCAGTCGTGTTGCTGAGGAGCGATCCCTGACCGTCGGCCGTATTGAAGTCGCCGGTGTTGTTGCTTTGGAGCGCTTGAGCACCGGTGGCCGTGTTCGCGCTCCCGGCATCGTTCGCTTGAAGCGCGGAGGAACCGGTCGCCGTGTTGGCGTTGCCGCCAGTATTGGTCGTAAGTGCACTGAAACCGCTGGCCGTATTGCCGTTGCCAGTCATGTTGTTGCGGAGCGCAGCATAACCGTTCGCGGTGTTGTTGTCGGAGGTGTTGTTAAAGAGCGCTTCAACACCGTTGGCTGTGTTCTTGGAGCCGGTACTGTTGGTAAAGAGAGCAGACTTACCGTTGGCCGTGTTGTTACTGCCGGTGGTATTGTTAAGGAGCGCATTAACACCGTTGGCCGTGTTGAAGTTGCCAGTGTCGTTACTCGAGAGCGCGGAATCACCGTTAGCCGTGTTCTCGAAGCCGGTAGTGTTGCTAAAGAGCGCTTGAAAACCGTTGGCCGTGTTGCTATTGCCGCCGGTGTTGCTCAGGAGTGCTAGATTACCGTTCGCCGTGTTGTTGCTGCCGGTAGTGTTGTTCAAGAGCGCTAGAGCACCGTTGGCCGTGTTGCTATTGCCGGTGTCGTTCAAGAAAAGCGCGAACGCTCCATTGGCTGTGTTGGCCGTACCAATAGTGTTAGTCAAAAGCGCTCCCGCGCCAGTGGCCGTATTTGAGTCTGCCGTGTTCGCAAGCAACGCTCCAGCACCGACTCCAGTGCAGAATTTGCCGTCGGTGAGGCTCAGGAGCGAGTATAAGCCAACGGCCGTATTGTAGGTACCGGTCGTGAGACTCAAAAGGGCTGCCTGCCCTTCCGCGGTGTTGCCGCCGGGATAGCCTCCATCCGGCGCCGGACTGACCGCTTGTGCTTTTGGGGAGAGCGCAACGAAACCGAGCGCCAGGAGCATCGTTGTGAATATGTAGTTTCGAGTTTTCATAAGTTTAAGTTCCTTTCATTGATAATTCATTCGACATTCGTCATTCGGATTTCGTCATTGTCCTTTTCCTTAATCCATGCCATACGTGGTCGGTGTTTTACGGATTGTTGCGCGCCACTCGCGGTGCAGGTTTAGTCATCTCGACCCGCGCGCTCACTTTTTGGATTTCTGCGGCCTGCTCCTTGAGCTGTGCCGACAACACTTCCATCCCTTTTTGCTGCTGAGCGACTGTTGACGCTAACTGGGCGATGGTCGCTTCCTGCTTTGCACCATCGGACTTTAGGCGGCCGATAGTCACTTCCTGTTCCTCGACTCTTTTGTGTTCTTTCAAGAACTCGTTGAGCAACATGGCGTTCACCTGGTCGTAGCGTACGCTCAAGATTTCGCCGTTCTTGTCGCGAACGATCAGATCCGGGTTTACCTGGGCCACGTCCTCGGCGATTAAACCAAAGCACGGCGTGTCTTTAGCGTCACTTTTGTAATGGAAGGAAACCGGTTTGAGCGCGAGAATGGCTTCGCTGGCTCTATCCATCGATTTAATATCGTGCTTAAAGCGCCGCGACGAGACAAGAGTCCCTAACTTTCCATCGGCATCAACGAACACTTGAATGCCGCTGTCTGCGGCCACCGTCTGCCCGAAAATGTTCCCGATAAAGCAGCTGTTGCTCACGTTCGCACCCGCCACTCCGAAGCCGATACAGATAACGTTACTGACGTTAATGATGGCGCTGCCAGCCGCAACGCCCAAGGCTGTGTTATCCACACCGATGGTGTTACTAACGAGCGCACCGGAACCGATGGCTGTGTTCGCAGTTGCCGGCAGTGTTGCCAAAGAGTGCTTGAAAACCGTTGGCCGTGTTGCCGTCACCGGTGCTGAACGCAAGCGCTAGAACACCGTTGGCGGTGTTGCCGTTGGCCCGTGATGTTGCTGCCCAGGGCACCAACACCATTGGCCGTGTTGTTGCTGCCGACAGTGTTGCTAAGGAGCGCGTCAAATCCGGTAGCCGTGTTGGAATTGCCGATGGTGTTGTTGTTGAGCGTATCAGCGCCGGCGGCCGTGTTCTGCATGCCTTCTATGTTGGCAAAAAGTGCGAACGCTCCATTGGCTGTGTTGTCGGACCCAATGGTATTGCTAGAGAGCGCGTCGATACCGTTAGCCGTATTGTTGTTGCCTTCGGTGTTGCCAGAGAGCGCCTCAGCACCGCTGGCCGTATTGCCGGCGCCCGTGGTGTTATTCTGGAGCGCAGAATCACCGGTGGCCGTATTGCTGAAGCCGGTGGTATTGCTCAAGAGCGCTTGAACACCGGTGGCGGTATTGCCGCTGCCTTCGGTGTTGCTAGAAAGCGCATTAAAACCAGTGGCCGTGTTGCCGTTACCAGTAGTGTTGTTTAAGAGCCCAAGCGCTCCATTTGCGGTGTTGCTGATGCCGGTAGTGTTGGAAAAAAGGGCGAATGCTCCATTGGCCGTATTGCCCGTGCCCGTGCTATTGGTCAAAAGCGCTCCCGCGCCAGTGGCCGTGTTTTGATCTGCAGTGTTCGCCAGCAGGGTTCCAGCGCCGACGCCCGTGCAAAACTTGCCTTCGGTGAGGCTCAGGAGTGAATACAAGCCAACTGCCGTGTTGTAAATGCCGGTGGTGCGGCTAAGAAGGGCACTCTGTTTCTCGGCCGTGTTGCCTCCGGCATAGCCTCCATCCGGCGCTGGGACAACCCCGAAAGCTTTCGGGGTTGGGGAAAGCGCAAGGAAGCCAAGCGCAACGACGATAAGAATGGAACGGTGAACGGTGAGAAGTGAATGGTGAGAAGTGATTAGTGTCTTCATGGATGTTATTTCTTTCTGTTTAGTCTGTGGTTTTTGGGGACTGCCCACGAATCACACAAATGGATGCGAAAGAACCGACTAACTGACTTGCTGTCTATTGGCGTCATTTCGCGTGATTCGCGGGCAGACCTGGCTGGAGATGCTTCACGGATGATTTGCGACCCTTCGCAGTGTTGGTTTACTGACTTCAATCTGGGCGCTCACCTTCTGAATTTTAGAATCCTGTTCCTTAAGGTGAGCAACGACGGTGTCCATTCCCTTCTGTTGCCGAGCGACCGTTGACTTTAATCCTTCGATGGTCGCTTCTTGCTTCGCAGCATTAGACCTCAGCTGTGTGATGGTCACTTCCTGTTCCTGGATTTTGCGCTGCTCTTCGAGGAACGCCTTGTGCTCTTTGAGGAATTCGTTGAGCAGCATCGCGTTTACCGCGTCGTAGCGCACGGTGTAGATCTCGCCCTTCTTGTCTCGCACCACCAAGTCCGGATTTACTTCCGCCACTTCTTCGGCGATTAAACCAAACTGAGGCGTGCTTGCGTTGTCGTTTTGATAATGAAACGTCACCGGCCTGAGTGCCATGATGGATTCGCTGGCCTTGTCCATCGGCTTGATCTCCTTCTTGAACCGGCGCGAGGAACTGGCCGTGCCGAGCTGACCGGCGGAATCGATCAGCACTGGTATGGCGTTGGCGTTTTGGGTTTGAACACCCCGAATGTTGTCTAGGGCTCGATCGTAGAGCTTGATCGCCGTTGGGAATTGTCGAAGCAGGCTGTAACTCCATGCTGCAGTCGTTATTAACTCGCCGTTACGCGGGTCCAGGGCGAGGGCCCGCTCAACCCACGCAAGGCTTTCATTCCAGTTTCCATCGCGTCGGTTAACTGTGCTGAGGGCTGCTGCGACCTCGCTGTTACCTGGTAACAGTTTGTTAACGAGGCCAAACGTAGCTTTGGCGAGCCCGTAATCACGCAGCACCCAATACTGATAAATAACCAAGAGCGAGCAGGGTTTCGGGTGAATTTGGCTGAAGTTTCTGGGCATGCTCCAGCGCTTCTTTGGCCACATCGGGGCGAGCAGTGTCAATGCCGTAGAAGCAAAGAAGTGCGTGTGCGCGAGAAAGTCGCGCCCAAGCGGCTGCAAAATTAGGGTCAAGCTGCACCGCTCGCTCGAAATAACCGATCGTTTTCAGCAGGAGAGGGCTTGCGTAGTTGACGCGTCCTTGGAACGCCACGCCACGCAAATACGCTTCATAAGCCTCCGCGTCGTTTGTTGGTCTAGCTGCCAAAGCTTGCTCCTCGCGACCGGTAAGCTTCGTTTGCAGCGACTCCGCGATTCCTTTGGCGATCTCGCTCTCGACGTCAAGGATGTTACTCAACTTCCGATCATACGTTTCCGCTCACACATGGGAATTGGTTTGCGCATTAAGCAACCGAACGCTGACTCGCACCTGGTCGCCCGCTTTTTGGACGCTGCCCTCAAGAATGTTGGCTACGCCAAGCTGACTGGCGACCTCGGAGAGATTGGCCGGCTTGCTCTGATATCGTTGCGTGGAAGAGCGCGAAATGACTTTTAAGTCGGCGATTTTCACCAGCCGTGTCAACACTTGCTCCTGTATGCCTTCGGCGAGGTAAGCGTCGCCCGGATTGTGGCTAAGATTCTCAAATGGAAGCACGGCTATCGACTTATCGGGCGCGCTCTTCACCAATCGCTCCGGCGAGATCTGTTGCTCCGCATCTTCAACAAGCTTTTTAAAACTCGGATCGTTGCGCAGCGGATCCCAAAGCGGATCAAGTCTTAGATGTGCCGCGGTAAGAGGCATTGGACCGTAAAGCGAGCTTTGAAATGGCGTTTGTAACAGCCGGCTAAGTGTTGAGATCGCGCGGCCATGCTCACCGCAGATGGCTTGAACTAGCGCGAGGTTCTCTTCCAAACCAGGTCCGTCCACTCTATCCTTAGCACTCGGCAGAAGCACGGTTGCACGTTCCGCCTCCCTTAGGGCCAAGTCTTTCTCCCCGACGGCGGCATACGCCAAACTCAAGGCTGCCGCAAACGCGGAGTTATCTGGCTGACCTTTGCAAAGCGGCTCGAGCGTGTTGCGCGCCTGTTCAGCGGTAACCTTTGCACCGACCGTGTCGCCGGCCAGACGCTGGGCGAAGGCCAGGAAGACCTGAGTAATGCCCTTTTGGAGCTCAGAAGTAAACTGGAATTGGGCCAGTCGGGCTTGCAGCAATCGAACGGCCTCAACGTGATTCTGTTCGAGTCTCAATTGAGTCACCTCGACTATGAAGGCATTCTCAAACGGAGTCTGCACGGTTATTTCTGATAGAAATTTAGCGGCTTGCTCCAAGTTACCCTGGGCTTGATAAATGCTGGCCACTAGGGACATCACATCCGGATCATTCGGGATAATGTCCAGCGCTTGATCGTAGAGCTGGAGCGCTGTCGGGAATTGTCGAAGCAGGGCATGAGTCCATGCTTCAGTCGTTATTAACTCGCCGTTACGCGGATCGACGGCGAGGCCTTGTTCCGCGGAGGCAAGGCTTTCATTCCAGTTGCCGTCGCGACGGTTAACGGCGCTGAGGGCCCACGCCACCTCGCTGCTGCCTGGTAAAAGGTTGCTGACCAGGCGGAACGTAGCTTTGGCTAGCCCGTAATCACGCAGCACCCAGTACTGATAGTAACCCAAGGCGAGCAGGGTCTCGGGCGAGTTTGGCTGGAGTTTCTGCGCATGCTCCAACGCATCCCTGGCCGCATCGCGGCGAGTATTGTCAACGCGCTGGAAGTAAAGGTAGGCGTCTGTGCGAGAAAGGCGCGCCCAAGCAAACGCAAAATTAGCGTCAAGCTGCACCGCCCGCTCGAAACAACCGATGGTTTTCAGTGCGAGATGGGTGGACTGACCGATGCGTCCCTGGAACGCTAGCCCGCGCAAATAAGCGTCGTACGCCTCGGGGTTGTTTGTCGGTTTAGATGTTAACGCTTGCTGCTCGCGACCAGAGAGCTTCGCTTGCAGTGAATCCGCAATTCTTTTGGCGATCTCGCTCTCCACCCCGAAGATATCTGTCAACTTCCGATCGTACGTGTCAGCCCAAAGGTGGGAATCGGTTTGCGCATTAATCAATTGAACGTTGACCCGCACTTGATCGGTCGTTTTTTGGATGCTGCCCTCAAGAATGTTCGCTACACCAAGCTGGCTGGCGATCTCAGGGAGATTGCCGGGCTTGCTCCGATACCGCTGCGTGGAAGTGCGCGAAATCACTCTTAAATCCGCGATGCTCGCGAGACGCGTCAGGATCTCCTCCTGAATTCCGTCGGCAAAATAGGCGCTATCCGGATCGCGGCTGAGATTCTGGAATGGAAGGACGGCAATGCTTTTCTCCGGCACCGCCGGGTTCGAAGCTGACTTGTGGCCCGTCCGCAGTGAAGGAAAAACAAAGAATGCGGACGCACCAAGAATCAAGATGGCGGCAGCAACTGTAAATCGCGCGACAATTTTGCGCCGATCGGTGATCGAAGCGCGGACCTTCTGCAATTTTGTGCCAAGTTCGCGCGCACCGGACGGCCGGGCTGCCGGTTCGACCGCCAACATCGATGTCAGCAATGCGATAAAACGACGCGGAACGCGCGCCGCTTTCAGTTGCTCGATGGGCAATGGTTTTGATCCGCGGCCTTCGCGAATTTCTTCAACCGTCCGGCCACTGGAAAGCAAGTGACCTGTCAGCAAGAACCAGAGAGTCGCGCCTAACGAGTAGATGTCCGAGCGCACGTCCACAGGCGCATAGGTGAATTGCTCCGGGCTCGCGAACGCCGGTGTGCCAACGAAGCCGCCGTGCGTCAGCGTCATTGCGTTCTTTTTCTCCGCCACCGCCTTAGCCACGCCGAAATCGATCACTTTGACGGTAGGGACGGACCGCTGGGTCGTCCGGTCCCGGCGCGCCCGCCCTATCTCTTTGCCGTCGGTGGCGCCGACTAGCATCAGATTCCCTGGCTTGAGATCGCGATGCACCAGTCCGCGTTCTTCCGCGGCAGCCAATGCCGCGGTCACTTGCAAGGCGATATCGACCGTACTTAAAACGTCGAGCGGGCCCAGCCGGCGAACGCGTTCCTCGAGTGTCTCGCCCTCGACCAATTCCATTGCATAAAAGAATTGACCGGTCTCCTCGCGAACCCCGAATTGATACACGGTTGCAACATTCGGATGTCGCAACGCAGCGGCTGCGCGCGCTTCGCGCATAAACCGCTCACGCGCTTCCGCGCTGCGCGATCCAAGATTAGTATTGATGAGTTTTAGCGCCACCGGGCGGTCGAGCACTTTGTCGATCGCGCGATAAGTGACTCCCATCGCGCCGCGGCCGAGTTCCCACGCGCTGCCGTCAACGCGATGCTCGATTGTGTACGCACCAAACTGATCCTGTGCTGATGCAAATGCGACTTCGCCTCCTTCCGCGTCGCGATCCAATGCAGCGTCGAACAAACACACCATGCAACCAAAATCGCCTGAGCTCGTGGTCTCAATTGGCGATCCGCAGGTTTCGCAAACGCGCGCGCTCTTGTCTATGGCAGCCATTGCGATTTCCCTATGCGGCCATCGCCTGGCGCAGATGGCGCAACTCCTCATCGACGTCGCGCGGATCGATTACAGTTCCGCCGACTTCTTCGCGCACGAGAGCGCGATACCGCGCGCGCAAACGCGCCACGTCGCTGCGCAGTGTTGTCGCCGCGCGTCCGAGTCGCTTCGCCATTTCCTCGTACGGCGCGGCTGCGGCCGCGCCTGCTCTGAGATGAACTTTCAGCGCTTCAAACAACGCCCCTTTGCCCGCGATCGCGTATTCCTGCGCCAGCCGGTCAAGCGCTTGCCGCAGAAGTGAAGCCGCCCATTCGCGCTCGAATACTCCGTCTGCGCTCCAGTTCTGGCAGTGCGCGGCATGCACTTCGGCCTCCGAGAGCGCGGCCTCATCAAGTTGGACAGGCAGGACGCCGCCTCCCCGCTTTTGAGCTCGGCCACGATCACGTGCGTGCGCGAGGAAATGCTTCAGTGTGCCGAGCAAAAACGAACGGAACCTTCCCTTCATTTCATCGGCTTTGGCGTAAACGCGATTCTCGATCAGCTCTGCAAAAAAACTTTGGGTGAGATCCTGTGCATCATGCGGCCCGATTCCTTGTCGCCGCAAAAAAAGATAAACTGGCCGCCAATAAATTTGGCAGAGCTCAGAGAGAGCGCTGAGCGCATGCTCCGATGATGTCTGAGAATCGGCCGCTTGGCGCACAACTGTCCACCGCGTGGACGCGAACCAGATGTCCCGAGTCGTATTACTCAACGCCGCCGGCATTCCTCGTTGTTTATGCGGCGTCGGGAAAATTTACAAGCGCGAATGGATCGTCTTTACGCAGCAGAATATCGGCAAAGAAAATTAAGTTGTTGTAGGGCAAGCGCTTCGCTAGCCCAGTTCGACCAGGGCAGACGATCGCCCGCCCTTCAGTTTCTTCGGTTGCGGCGGAGCCGTGCTGGTACAATTCGCGGTTACTTTTCCGTTTCCTGGAGGAGTCCCGCTAATTGATCTTTCCACAATGTTGCCAGGGTGTGGCTGCCGTGGCCGCGGGTTTTGTCACTGAACGGAATCACGATCGCGCGGCCATGCGGGACGCGTTTGATCTCGCGTTCAAGAATGCCGAGCTCAGGCGGGTTAATGAGATCATCAGCAAAATTGATTGCCAGAAGCGGAGCGCGGATTTCTTCAAGGTTCGGTCCGGGATCGTAGTCGTGTGAAGCTTCCAATGCATAGAGCACATCATTTGCGTCATCAGTTTTCACGATCCCATCGATAAACTTGTCGAGAACTTCGTCCGTCTTGGCGAGTGTGGGCGCGTCCTTCTGACGCAAGACCGGATTGCTGCTCATGAACCAAAGCATCTCAGCGGCGGTGCGCAGGCTCGGCGGTTGCGTTTTGTAATCGCCGCCGCTCCAGGCCGGATCGTTACGGATCGCATCAATGACCATGCGACGCCATGCACGGTTGCGCCCCGAAATCTGTATCGGCAAACTCGCCAACGGCATCAGCGCGTCCATAAAATCGGGATGCAATTCGCCCCACAACCAGGTATGCATTCCGCCCATTGACGTTCCCATCACCAGTCGCGCGTGATTCACGCCGAGACCCTCGGTAAGCAACCTATACTGCGCTTCCACCATGTCGGTGTAACCGTAGCGCGGGAATTTCGCGTGCATGCCGTCGCTTGGCTTGCTGGATTTGCCGTGGCCGATTGCATCCGGCAACACGATGAAAAATTTCGTCGCATCGAGCGGCTGATCTTTCCCAAACAACTCGCCGGCGAACTCGGGACGAATAAATTGCGCGCCACTTCCGGTTGTCCCGTGCATGACCAGAACGGCGTTCCTTGTTTGGCCCTGCGCATCTTTCTCTGGTTTTCCCAGCGTCCGATAATGGAAATGCAACTCCGGCAGTGTTTCGCCCGAGGCAAGTTTGAAATTGCGAATAGTGTAATCCCCTTCCGTCGGCGGCGGATAATCGGCGGCCGATGCGAAAGTCGCGGCCAACATGGACGAGAGAAATGCGAAGATTCGGATTACGGGGTTCATGTTAACGAGTTCGTCGCCGTTCAGCTTGGATTCGTTCGAGCAGCTCGATGTGAGTCCGTTCAAGGTCGTTAGCAAATTTCACAGTTGCTTGCAGAGCTTCGGGATATATCTCGAAGCGTTTTCGCAATTTCCTGGTGGCCGGATCGTAAAAGAAGGAAATGTCCTCGTCGAGATTGGGCACGATTAGTTCGTCGCTTAATTTTTGGTAACGCGCCATGCCGCTCAGTCCCCAGCGGATAACTGATTCGTCGTTGCGCAGCGCCATGAGTGTCTCCAAGTCGAGCAACTGGGTGCCCCCGGATTGAAGCCACGTCGCGAAGTCACCTGGGCTGTAGTCCGTGATAAAAAACAAACGGACGCAGCGGCGGCATCTCACCGGCGTCGAGCGCGCGCTTAAATTCCGCAGCTTCCCGTTCTTGATTCACGCGGTTAATTTTTCCGCTCTCGATTCCCTCGCGAAGCGTTCGCTCGATCGACGCTAGGATTCGGTCCCGCCGTTCTGCATCTTGCCGATGCTGCTGGTAATTACTGAGCCAGAACGCCGCGGAAACGCCAACGAACACCAGAACCAATTCCGCAACCCAGCCGCCGAAGCCCGAAAACCGCGAGTGTTTTTCAGTTGTTTGGCTCATGATTCACGGGAACAATTCAATCAATGAGACAATCGTGGTCAGTCAACAATTTGACCGATTTCGTGGTGGACTCGATCCAAAACGCACACGCGGACGACGCACCATTCCATCATTTGAGATTCGACCGCGTGTTTCCCGATGACTTTTACGCGGAGATGCTGGAGGCGATGCCCGTGCCAGCGGACTACCGGGCAATGTCTGGCAAAAGTAAAATGGGCAGCGTCAGGCCCGACGGCAAACCGACTCGCTCCAAGATCGATCTTTTCCCGGAATACATTCGCCATTTGCTGCCAAAGAAACGCGCAATCTGGGACGTCGCAGGCCGCGTCCTCCGTTCCAAAGAGTTGGAGGCGGCCTTCGTGCAGCGGCTAGCGCCGGGTTTGAGACGCAGGTTCGGGGCAAACTTTGCGAAGGTGCGAATGTATCCGGTGCCGATTCTGACTCGCGACATTCCTGGATACCGCATCTTCAAACACACTGACAGTCTTTGGAAGGGGATTACGGTTCAGTTTTACCTGCCGCGCGACAATTCGACGCCACATATTGGGACCATTTTTCACGAAGTACTCCCCACTGGAAGGAAACCGAAAAAGGCGCAGATGCCATTCTCACCCAATAGCGGCTACGCGTTTGCAGTGGCTGACAATACATGGCATTCCGCCGACCCAGTCGGACCGGAAGTGACAACGCGCGATAGCATTCTGCTCACATATTTCGTCGATACCGGACCATGGCGATTTGTGCGCAACCGCGGCCGGCGATTTCAGAATGTTTTGCTCAACGAGGTGCGCAATTTGATGCGCCCTGATTGAAGCGGCAGCCCCAAGGAAGGCGATTTCCAGATCGCCCGGGCGGCGGACTCGAAACCGCCGCTCCCAGCCTCGCGCATCAACGAGGCAATGGTTGTTCCATGTTTGCAAGCGCATATGCAAGGACTGCTACGACGGCCGAATTCTCCGCCAATTCTTTCGGGACGATCTTGTCCAGCGTGTCAGCGGCTGTGTGGTGATAATTAAAATAGAAACGACTGTCCTGGATCGGACTGAAAGCAGGCACGCCGGCTTTTTCCATCGGCCCAATGTCGGCGCCACAATGTTCGACCAAATTAAGCATGCCCGCGCCTGACTCCTGCAAAATTGCCGCGACGGGCGCGAGCATTTTTTTTACTTCTGGTTTTCCCTTGATGTTAATGCCAAGCGGATGGCCGGCGCCCCCGTCCGTTTCCATCGTTGCGAAATGGTTCATCCATTCTTTTTCGTGATCTTTTGCGTACTGTTTTGATCCCGCCAGCCCATTCTCTTCATTCATCCACGCGATCACGCGAATCGTGCGCTTCGGTTTGAGATGAAGTTTTTGGATCAGACTTGCCGCCTCCATGGAGACGGCGACACCAGCGGCATCATCAATCGCGCCTGTGCCAAGGTCCCATGAGTCCAGGTGACCGGAAACGACGATCACCTGTTCGGGATGTTCGCTGCCTTTGATGTCACCAATGACGTTGGAGCTCTCGGCGTCCGGCAATTGCTGCGGCGTGAGAACTAATTTCATTTTGACCGGTCCTTGTCGGACCAAATCCGCGATCAAATCTGCATCCTCCGCCGTGACCGCGCCGGCTGGAATTTTCGGCGCATCATTTGCGTAATCCGTCTGTCCGGTATGTGGAAGCCGATAGTCGGCTCCGCCAACTGAACGAATCAAGCACGCAACCGCGCCTTGTCGCGCGGCCGCGCTCGGGCCATCGCTACGATAAACGACTGCTTCGCCGTATGCTTCGCCGCCACGACCTTCCGCGGCCATTTGTTTGTCGAAGGGATAATTGAAGAGGACGATCTTGCCCGCGACTTTTTCGCGCGGTAGCGATTTGAGTTCATCGAAGTTTCTGACAGTGATCACATCTGCTTCGATTCCGTTTGGAGGCGTCGCCACGCTTGGCCCAAGCGCACAGAGCACAACTTTCTGTGTAGTGCCTGGCGCTTGTCCGGGAAATTGAACGAGCGCTGCAGTCTCTTCGCCGCGCACCCAATGCGGCACCATCACTTTCTCCAGCTGTACGTCGCAGCCTATGGCCTTCAATTCGCTCGCAACGTAATCAACCGCTTTGGCCGCCTGCGCCGATCCGCTCAAACGCGGCCCGATGTTATTCGCCAGATGTGCGACCTGACGGTAAGCGTAGTCGCTGTTCAGAGCTGCTTGCTGCAATCGTTTCAGCTCCGCCAGGGTCTGCGGCGAAAAGACAGTGGGTGTCGGCGACGGCGACACTCTCGACTCCGGCGTTGGTGTTTGTTGCGCATCAACTCGTTGAGCGCAGAAAAACAAAAGGCAGAGAAGAAAGACTACGCGTAAACGATTTTGCGATCGAAACATCCCGAACATTGTCAGAAGAGCCTTCAATCATCAATTGCTGCAAATAGGGATTCCCGCTCGATCATCGCGCTAGCAGACTGTTACATGTCGTGCTTGTCATTCTGAGCGAAGCGAAGAATCTCAGATTCTTTTTTTCACACGCTCGGCAAGCCAATAATCAGAGATGTTTCGCTCCGCTCAACACGACAACAGGCGGCGGCTACTTCTCTTTGCGAAACTCGATTCCCTCGCCAAACAACTCAGGGTTGCGCGCGTTTTTCGTCAAAAGCGCCGCGACCGACACCGAGTCCTTTGTTTCCGTTGGGATGATCTTGTTGTTGACGCTCCGTAAAGCCAGCCGTTCGCCGCCATCAGACAGCTTCCAAGTCACGTAAGCATATTTGCGATCGTTTGAGTTCAGGTCCTGAACACTGGCAAACGGCGTGTCCGCGATGTCGGAGTGATAAGCGCGAAACAGATCACCATCGTAATAGACAACGTAAGTGCTGTCGTCTAAGCGGCGGACTCTCATGTTCTCCTTTCCATCCAGTGAAACCCAGTTCCCGAGAAGTTGCTCCTGCACTTTGCGAGTGGGACTCGGTGTAATCGGAACCTCGTATTCACATGAAGTGAACGCGAGAACGCAAAGATAACCGACGATGCCGAAAATTATTTGTTGAAAAGTCACGTTCGATGAAGTCACAGAGTCTTGTTTGTCTCTGGAAACCGGTCTTCGTCGAAATCGATTAGGTCGGAAATTGTGAGAATGTCGGTGCGATCCGCAATATCGCGCTCCTTTTTCCTTTTCTCCAACACCGGACCGAAAGAATCGCGCCATCCGAGTTTCGACGCGAATCCATTCCAGATAAACAAGTCGCCCTCATTCAAGCGTCGCCCGATTTCAAAACACCACTCGAGGATCTCTTCATCGGTGCCACCTTGCTTCACGCGCTCGCAAAGATCGGCATAGTTGACGCGCAAAAAATTACAGCAAGCGCCATCAAGCGTTCGAGGCGCGCCCAGATTCTTGTGATAATCCTCGTGCAGCTCGCTGCGAGCGTGCAGTCGGATTTTGTCCACCATTCGGGGAAAATACATCATGCCACCCGTCATCTCTTTCGGGCTTTTTGGATATGTCGTCACTCCAGAGTAATCGCCGCGCCGCCATATTCGTGCAAATGCCGCAGCTAGCTTGTGTTTGTCGCACTGCGATTTGTCAGCGCCAGGATCCGTTCCTTTTTTGCACCGTAATCGAGGGAATGAAAGCGCCGGATTTCATCGAGGCGCCGCGCTGCATTGAGGGTGTCGAGGTAACGGGTGTAGCTAGCGGCAAGCTCGCTGGTCTCCAGATAACGCCAGCGCAGGTTTACATCGCGAAATGCAGCAGGGCATTGGCGCGCGAAAAGGTGAAAGCGCAGCCAGCGCCGGTCCATGCGCGAAAGGCGCTGCGTTTTTCGAAAGAACGCGACAAACAATAGCAGAACAAGATAAGTATCGACCTGCGCCTGGAGCTCCAAATTGCGCGCAAAATCTTCAGATGCGATCTCGCGGATTCCGCTTTGGAATTGAAGCGCCGCATGCAAGGCATGATTGAGTTCCTCCACAAACATGATCAGCGACCGGATATTGCGGTCGCCCACGCCCGCTCGGGGATCGTGTTGCTCGAGCTGTTCGATGAGCCAGCGCGAATAGTAAATACCGACATAAAGTTGATCGCCTGCACGCCGCAGAAATGTGCGCGCGAGCTCGCTCAATTCGCGGGCGGATCTCCCAGCCAGAATCGACAATTGCGCGCAACGCGTCCGATCAATCAGGCAATCTTCGAGATTGATCCCAACCTGCGCGTAGGTTCGCTCAAATACTTTCTGGATTTGGCTGAAGAGCGTTTCGTTCACAGGCAGAGCGATGGGCGCGCGTCATCGTCCAGATTGAGCAATCGATCGGAAAGTTGATTCAGCGCGATTCGGACATCGTGAAACCGATCGGCTAATCCTTCGAACACGTCATTTAATTCGCAACGACGTGCGACGGCATGTGAGGCAACAAGTTGATAGTTCGTCCGGCCAACTTGCTCATAGAACTCGATATCCGGGCCGCCGCGTAAGCTGCACTGTCCCGCGACTGCGGGATGAAAAATTCCGCTGATGAAAAGCGAGTAATTACCTATGTGCGCCCGGAGCAAGAACGCCTGCTCCGGACTGGCGCGAGTCAGCGCGATCAGCATGTCCGAAATGTATTGCTCAGCAAGATGGTGGGCCTCATCGGAGATCTGCAACTGGCTCGCGCGCGAAAAGGTCTCGAGCAAAGACCCGACGTAATCGCATAACTTGCGGTCCCCTATGCCGCCCTGTTGCAAGACGTGCCGGGCCAGGACGTAAAAATAAAACTGAGACGATATCCGCAGATGCCCGCAGTGATTCAGAATGGCGTCAACCAATCGCGGATGATCGAGAATGGAATCGCGCGTCTCGACGTCGCTCAAAAGATCGACCAGCGAAACCTGATCGGTTTGCGACCGCGCGAGCGTGCACACGATGAAGTCGAAATCGGCGGCGGTAAACCGCGCCCGACAATTCGCCCTGACCATCGGGACTTCATCATGCGCGAAACGCGCGCCGATGGCAAGTCAGATTGCAAGCGACCCGCGACCTGATCGAAATTGAATTAGGCAACCGGAAAATTGCCGCAGGCCGATACAGTTTGCTTTAGGACTCGACTACCGTTGTGCCGGGTTAATGGCGACGGGGTTACCTATAGCAGGCTGCTGCTGCTTCGGGTTTCCGGTCGCGATGTCCCTGATTTCCCTTGTGATCGCAACCGATTGAAATGTATCCGCCGTGGAGAGTTGCTTCAAAAGCTCCTGAATCTTTGCGGCCTTCTCGTCTTCGATAACCATATCAACCTTTCGTTAGCGCTTTCACGGCGGCAGCGAGTTGATCTTTGGAAATCGTTGCCGCCTGCTTTTCGGCCATCAATGTAAGAATTTTACCACCGCTCAACCCAATCACAAGCGACGTGAGCAGCTGCGCGACAGTCAAATGCACACCGGCCATCTCTCCGGTCAAAAGATCGTACGATGCCAGCGGACCGTAAATGCCCCACACCACCACCGACGCTACCGCGCCGACGAGAACGTTGCCGATCCAACCAGGCCGCCATACCTTCGCCGCCGCGTCAAACCGCGGGTAATTAAATTCGCCGCTGATCGCGCAATTAACAATTCCGCCGATAGCTCCACAGGCGGCGATAAGCAGAATAATTTGCCAGATGGTCATAAAAACCTCCGCGCTCGACCTTGCACAGTTCGCCCACGGAATTAAAGCAAATTTGCGTCGGCTCACGCCTGTCGAGTTTTGAATGGCACGACAAAACAAAATAACTGCGCCATTGCTGACCTGACTCGTGCGATTCGCTTGTTCTCTCGGATTAGCGCCGAAACTCAAAGCTTGTCGAACAACGTCGGCGGCAGAGTTGGATTTATCTTCATACTTTTCGTTGTCGTGCTTTCGAGCACCTTGCCCGTGTTAAGGTCGGTTTCAGTCGTTGCAAACGGGAATTTTACGCCGTTCACGTCGCGAAAATCGGAGCTAATCTGCTCGATTGTTGTCGGCGTTGGATCGACATCAACATGCAAGGGCCTAACGTCGCGACGCCGGGTAAGCAACCAACTGTTCGGATCAACGTACAACGAGACGGTGTAACCATCGTTCAGAATCAGTTGGAGCGCGTAATAGTTAACGCCGTCGATTTGTTCGCGCCCGATCAATTTCATCCCGTGACCGTGCGCTTTGAGTTCGTGTAGACCGAACAGCTTTCCCGGCAATTCGACACCATGCCTCAGAGCCGCAGTAGCCTTTTCAGTCGCCGGCTTCTGCTCTCCTTTGCCTTCCCATTCCCAGCCGCTCTGCCCATCAAACCCTTCGGTGAAAATATGCTTCCCTTCTGCGCTAACATCGATCCGCATTTTGCCCGGGCGCGCCGCGTAATAAGTGCCGTCCACTTCGAACGACGGATCTTTGATGTGCAGATCGATCTGGATCGATTGAACCGCTTCAATCGCCGCACGACCGCCCATCGCATCGGTGTTGCGCTGGACAATCTCATCAAGCGAAAGCGAATCGGACCACTTATGGCATCCGGCGATAAGATTCGCGATTAGGAAAACGAGCAGAGCGTTGCGTGCGCATGTCATCCCAATACACGACGTCGCCGCTACCCGGATTTTGTCTCCAGCTGGACGGCAAGAACACTGTGTCGCTCGTTCTACTCCAGATCAATCTGACATACTCGCCTGCGCACGCCGTTGTGACTCGTGCCGAATGTTTCGGGTTGGCACGCAATAGAGTCTTGCAAATGCTGTGTGGTTTGTGCCATACCAAATAAGAAATGGCGGAAACGCATACAGGTAGTTGTTACTGCGGAGCGGTGGAGATCAAGATGCGCGGCGATCCGCTCGAGGTGGGTTATTGCCACTGCGAAAACTGCCGGCGTTATTCCGCCGCGCCGGTGAGCGCGTTTACGTTGTGGAAGAAAGAAAACGTGAACGTCACAAGAGGCGAGGAGTTCCTTGAGCGATTCAAAAGCAGCGACATCAGCGAACGCGGTTATTGCACAAAGTGCGGCGGCCACATTTTGGTCGAGCATCCAACTCTCGGTTTAATGGATGTTCGCATCGGCGCTCTCCGGAATTTTCCGTTCAAGCCAAAGGTACACCTCAACTACGCTGAAACGATTCTTCCAATTCGGGACGGGCTACCCAAGCTTAAAGACTTTCCGGCGGAGATCGGTGGATCGGGCGAGACAATGGCGGAGTGATCTGCCGGGACGTTGATGGCACGAGTCCGAGATTCCTCGACTGCGCTCCGCATGACAATTCGGAAAAAGCAAAACAGCCGAGCCCTTTCGAGCTCGGCTGTTTATTAATTGTTTTTCGGCTGTCGATTAGTAATCCATGCCGCCTGTTCAAGTCAGACCGCAGCGATTACGGCAAGCTGTAAATTTCGACGAGACCAATGCCGACTCCGTTGTTCTTTCCTCTTACGATCGCCGTGTAATTGCCAGGCGCCAGACTTGCCCAAATGGCTGACTCGAGTGGATTGGATGGTGCGAGATTGCCGGCGCTGATCCGCGCAGCTTGATCGGGGTCGTCCTGCCAGTTGTCGTTCGATTCAAGCAACGCGCCGTTACCATCATGCAGTTCCAGAGTTGGATCCGCCAGAACGGTGCTCAATCCGTGTTGCGACAGCGACGGCCCAATCGCACGGATGATGACCTTGGTGGCGCCGATGTTATTGCCGATGATGAATCCGCCAATCATCACATCGTCGCTCGTTTGGACATACGAGCGGCCACTGATGTTTCCCAACTCTGAATCCGCTGCCGGATCGAGATCGTACACCTCGGCCAAAGCGATGCCCTGGCGGGAATTTTTTCCTCGCACGATGGCGGTGTAGTTGCCCGGTTGCAGCGTGGCGATGATCGCCGACTCGAGATTGCTCGAGGGGGCGAGGCCGCTGGCGCTGATCTGCGAGGCTTGGCTGGGGTCGTCCCGCCAATTGTCATTCGATTGAAGCAATGCGCCGTTGCCGTCGTGCAATTCAAGCGTCGGATCGGCCAGCACATCGCTTAGTCCATGCTGCGAGAGTGACGGACCAATCGCACGCACGATGACCTTCTTTGCAGCGCTTCCTGTAACAATAAATCCGCCAATCAAGACGTTGTCGCCGGTTTCCACACGCGCGCGCGTCGATATGTTCATCGCCTGCGACGGCGTCGCCTGAATGCGAAAGACCCGGCCGCCGTGGGTCAGATAATAAAGCGCGCCATCCGGTCCGACGTGGAGATCGACGGGGCTGGAAATTTCGGAGGCAAAATCATTCGCCGCATTGTTGGAAGGGTCCAACACACGAATCCAACCGGTGCACAAGTCGGCGAAGAAATATTTACCAACGAAACGGCTCGGAAATTGCAGCACCGACGGATTGTAGAACGCTCCGCCGACGATGGCGCAGCCAGTGGTCCTGCTCGACCCGTGCCCATAGTAGAAGGTCGGGTCCCGGAAATTTGGATTCGGCGGGGAAGCAGGACCTTCTGCGGCCGGCCAGCCATAGTTCGATCCGGTAACACCGTCATTAATTTCCTCCCACGTGGTTTGACCAACGTCGTTGATAAACAGGCGAGCGGTTCCCGGTTGAAACGCGAACGTGAATGGATTGCGCAAACCGACCGCCCAAATCGCGCGGTTCGCGCCGAAAGTCGAGCCGGCGATTCCCGGAAACGATCTGGGATTATCCGACGGAATGGTGCCGTTGGAATTGATGCGCAGAATTTTTCCCAAACGATTGCTCAACGACTGCGCGTTTGCGCCGTTAGCATTTTCACCGACGCCAGCGTACAGCTTGCCGTCTGGTCCAAAATGGATCGCGCCACCATTGTGATTGGTGGCGTTGCTCAAGTTGTCGAGATCGACCAGGACGAACTCGCTGTTGGCCGCCGCGACATTCCCGTTCGCCGTAAACCGGCTTATGCGATTATGCGCCGGTGAACCAGGCACGGTGTAATAGACGTAAACGTAACGGTTGCTTGCGAAATTCGGATCGAACGCCACGCCGAGAAGACCGCGCTCGCCGTTCGAATCGACCGATAGCGTCACGAACGGGTTAGCCAGCAATACGCCATCCTTGTCGATGACCCGCACCTGACCGTTCTGCAAACAAACGAACAAACGCCCATCAGGCGCGAAAGCCATCGCCGTAGCCGCACCCGACATAGCCGAGCCCCATTGTGATTCGGTGAAACCAGCCGGCAACGTCGCGGCATTAAGGGAAAAAAATCCGCCGCCAAAAAAAAGCCATGCAACTAGACTGACGCAGCGCCAAACAAGACGCGACAAGTTCTGGCTATTCGACCGCCTTCTGTTTTCCACCGATCCTGACTTTGAAAACTTCGTCGGTCTCGCCCACATGCTGAACCCTTTCTCTGCCTCGTATTGTCCTTTGTCAATTTTGCCAGCAGATTCCACGCCGAATACTACTTTGCGCTCACGGAAGAGCGACACGGTTCAGCGATTTGAGCGGCGCGCAAGCGAACGTCGATTCTAGCAGAGTTGCCTAGTTCTTCGCGGCAAATGGGATCTGCGTAATCCGCAGTCACTCTTTCGCGGCATACAAACGTTGAGCGCAATTCCCGGGTTCATGGAGCTTTGCATGCTTAGAGTTTTTATATTTGAATAGGTCCATTGTGCTGCAGCTGGATGGAATGGGGCCGCTCTATCGGCAAATCTACCGCGCCTTTCGTAACGATATCCTGACCCGGGCCCTGCCACCGGGCGAACGAGTTCCTTCGACCCGAGCCCTTGCCGACCTTGTGAAAGTATCGCGAAACACTGCTGTATTGGCTTACGAACAACTGCTTGCAGAAGGGTATCTTGAGACACGTGTGGGTGCGGCAGGAACCGTCGTGGCGCCTGTTCTACCGCCGGACTCTCTTCGCTCTCATTCCTCGGAGTCGCTCGACCGGCAATGGCACACCCTCAGTCGCAGTGACGCCAGGCTTGCGATCGTGGGAGAGAGAATCCTAAAGGCGGCACGAGCAACAACCGAAAGTCTGGGATTGCCAAGCTTAAGCTGGGAGCTAACGCCGCCGCGCCTCCGGTACGATTTCCGGCCAGGTCGTGCGGCGTTTCCCGATCTGCCGTATGCACTGTGGTGCAGGCTGCTCGGCGCACGCGCCCGCCATGCTACGCTGCGTGATCTCGACTACGGCCCGCCGGCGGGTCGCTGGGAGCTCCGGGAAGCCATCGCCACTCGCCTCCGGCGGCTGCGTGGAATCGATGCAAGCCCGGAGAGAATTGTGATCGTCAACGGAACGCAACAGGCTTTGGAGTTGATCAGTCGCGTTCTCTTAAATCCTGGAGACCGCGTTCTGATGGAGGAGCCTCATTACACCGGCGCGCGGTGCGTATTCATGTCGGCCGGAGCCCAGTTACTCACGTCGGCGGTCGACAATAATGGGATTCAGGTCCCGAAAGTTACGACACAAAAACGCGGTATTCGGCTCGCATACGTCACACCGTCTCATCAATTTCCGACCGGCGTAGTCCTTCCAATTGCGCGACGCCTTGAGCTTCTCGATTGGGCCTCCCGTGTAGGGGCATTCATTGTCGAGGATGACTACGACAGTGAATATCGTTATGACGGACCACCGCTTCAGGCACTGGCCGGACTCGACCGGGAAGGCCGCGTCATTTATGTCGGCACGTTCTCCAAGATTCTCTTTCCAGCTTTGAGGCTGGGGTATCTCGTCTTACCTGAAGTGTTGGTAGAACCGGTTGTGGCCGCAAAGGCAGTGGGAGACACGGGAACGGCGACGCTGGAACAGCTCGTTCTTGCAGACTTCATCAGCACGGGGCACTTCGATCGTCATCTCCGTCGCACCAACACTTCGAATGCCGCTCGGCGAAATGCATTAGTGGCCGCCGTTCGCAAGGAGTTCTCCGAACAGGCAGAGGTTTGCGGTGCGAATGCCGGACTCCATCTTCTTGTTTGGTTGAAAGGGAGTAGTGGTGGAATGATCGCGGATGTTCATGGCAAAGCAGAGAAGGCCGGTGTGGGGTTGTACGCCGTAGAGTCATTCTATATAAAACCGCCAAAGCGCACCGGCGTCGTTCTCGGATATGCGCCCTTGCAGGAGTCTGAGATTCGCGAGGGAATTCGCTGCCTGGCTGCGGCGCTCAAATAATTGATTTGCGGCACGACGTGAGAATGGTCCTACATCTTTTGACGTGAATGGACCTTGTCCGAGGCACTTTCCACGCAATACAGTCCCCGCTGTAAATCGAATAGGAGGACAACAGATGAAAAAGCTACAAATGAAAACGCTCGCCGGGACGGTTCTGTTCACCTGTGTGTGCGCTGGACTGATTTTGGCCGACCCACCCCAGCCGCCTGCCACAGATGCGAGCGTTGCCGACACTCTCAAGCAACTCGAACAGGATTTTGGGGATGCAATCAAGGCCGTCGATACCGACAAGCTCAATCAGATCCTCACCGACGATTGGGTGAGCCTCGGGTCCAGTGGCAGGATTTTAACCAGGGAGGGCTTTTTGAGCGATCTGAAATCCGGCAACCATAAACTCGAGTCTTTTGAAATTGGACCTATGGATGTGAAGGTGTTGGACAATGTTGCCGTGGTACAGGGCAGTGTCACCGAAAAGAGAACCGACCGAGGCCAAGACACGAGCGGCAAGGGGACTTGGATGGATGTTTTCGCGAAGCGCGGAGACAAATGGGTGATCGTCCGCTCCCACTCCTCCTGGGTGAAGAAAGGGAATTGAAGAGCGGGGTGAGACCCTTCCGGGAAGCCCCGCGTACAGCGCAGTCCCGGCATCGGCTTGCAGATGGCGGGACAGCATCACGGTACTCGACGGCATTACGAACTTTCAGGAGACGCTCGAGCAAGAACGGTCTCACGACTCTGAATTCCGACAGGATTGTGAGATACTGACGCCGCGCTCCGGCGGCTATTAATCCGCGGAGGTTGTAAATTCGCTCGAACAACTAAAGTCTATGCGTCAAACACCGTCGAAGATTGCTGATGCAATCGCTTCGATCTGCTGCCGTCGGTTGATCAGACGCCAAGAAATGTTCCGCTCGGCTTAAAAAATCGTACGAACGCCGCACTTTTGTCGAATCGGCTGTAGTCCATTGTGAAACACGCGGCGTCCAGTTGAGTACTTCGTATGCAATCCAGACACTTTTCATCATTGATTGTGATGAACAAACAAAACAGCCGGACCCTTTCGAGTCCGGCTGTTCGAATTCATACTGTCATTCGGCTTAGTAATCCATGCCGCCCATGCCGCCCGGTGGCATCGGAGGAGTTTTTTCCTTTTCAGGAATCTCCGTCACCAATGCTTCGGTGGTGAGCAACAGGCCCGCGATAGACGCGGCGTTTTGCAGCGCCGTGCGCGTGACCTTGGTTGGATCGACGATCCCCGCCTTTACCAGATCGGTGTATTCATCAGCGGAAACGTCGTAACCTTCGTTGCCTTTGCGCTTCTTCACTTCCTCAACGACAAGCGCGCCTTCGCGGCCCGCGTTGTCGGCAAGTTGACGCGTTGGCTCTTCAACGGCACGACGCACAATCGCAACACCAACTTTTTCGTCGGCTTCGAGATCCTTGATGCCGTCGAGCGCTTTTTGTGTGCGCAGGAATGCGACACCGCCACCTGGAACGATGCCTTCCTCAACCGCCGCGCGCGTGGCGTGCAACGCGTCTTCGACGCGAGCTTTCTTCTCTTTCATCTCGGTCTCGGTCGCAGCGCCGACGTTAATGACCGCAACACCGCCCGCGAGTTTCGCGAGGCGCTCCTGCAGTTTCTCGCGATCGTAATCGCTGGTCGTCTCTTCAATTTGACGCCGAATCTGGGCGACGCGGCCCTGGATATCGTTTTGTTTGCCTTCGCCTTCGACAATGGTGGTGTTTTCCTTGTCGATGGTGACGCGCTTGGCTTTGCCGAGGTCCTCGAGCTTGATGTTCTCAAGCTTGATGCCGAGGTCTTCGGTGATGCAACGTCCGCCGGTGAGCACCGCGATGTCTTCCAGCATCGCCTTGCGACGATCGCCGAAGCCGGGAGCTTTCACCGCGCAAACCTGCAATGTGCCGCGCAGTTTGTTCACGACGAGGGTTGCGAGCGCTTCGCCTTCCACGTCCTCAGCAATGATGAGGAGCGGACGGCCCGCTTTCGCGACTTTCTCGAGCAACGGAAGCAAGTCCTTCAAGCTCGAGA
>JBKPDP010000101.1:0-6696 GCA_046727935.1 Verrucomicrobiota bacterium
ATTGAATTCCCAAAATCGCCAGGCATTTGGTTTCGGTTCCCCGAGCAGTGTCGCCCCTTCCCAGGTCGATCCTCCATCGATGCTCACTTCCACTCGAACGATTTCGTTATCGCTTGCCCAGGCGGCACCGTGAATGCGCACGGTGGAATTCGCTGGGACAGTTTCGCCTTGAGCCGGCTTGGCGATTTCCGCTTTGATTTGCATCTCGGAGAGCGGAGTAAGTTCGCCGATGTCCCCTCGCCTTTTCCAGTATGCGTAATCCATAGTCTGATAATACCCGGTGAATGGCTGGTTCGTGACGATAATGCGCTGCAACCATTTGATCGACACCATCGCGTACCAACCGGGCACAATCGCGCGCACTGGAAATCCGTGTTCTGGCGGGACGTCCTTGCCGTTCATTCTATAGGCGAGCAGTATGTCGCGCCGCGCCTTCTCGAGCGGAACGCTGCGGGCAAACGTCAATTCACCCGGCGGACTTTTCGGATCTTCGAGCATGCCATGGTCCGCTCCTTCGAGAATGACCTCGCGCGCATTTGAGGTGACAACCGCGCGGTCTAGCAAAATCGACAACGGCACACCGGTCCACTCAGCAGTGCCAACCGCACCCAGTCCCCATTGAACTCCTTTCACCTTGGGTTCGAGAAAACTCCGATTGTTCCCGGCGCACTCCAGCGTCACCGGAGCCGTCAGCGATTCTAAGTTGACCAATTCTTCGTAATTAATCGCGAACGGTTTTTCGACTTCGCCCTCTACATGTAGCCACCACGCATCCCTGTCGATCTTCGGAATCGGGAAATGTGTTCGGACATAGAATGATTGCGTCGGCGTAATGAAACTTTCGACCGTTTCAAACGGCATCTCCAAGTTGAGCGGTTCTTCGCTTCGAACAATCCTGCCGTCGCGCAATTTGATGTCGTTTTCTGCCATGGAGTCTTGAATCCGCAACCCTAGTCACGCCGTTGAGGCTGCATCGGGATCTCGATATCGCGCGCGGCGGCGAATTCGATTGCTTTGGAGTAGCCGGCGTCGGCATGACGAAGAACACCCATGCCCGGGTCGCTGGTGAGGACGCGCTCAAGGCGGCGTTTGGAATTATCGCTCCCGTCGGCGACGACGACCATGCCGGCGTGCTGCGAGAAACCGATGCCAACGCCGCCGCCGTTGTGAATCGACACCCAGGATGCGCCCGCGGCTGTGTTAATCAGTGCGTTGAGCAGCGGCCAGTCCGCGATGGCGTCGCTACCGTCGAGCATTCCTTCAGTTTCGCGATTGGGCGATGCGACTGAGCCCGCATCGAGATGATCGCGCCCGATGACAATCGGCGCTTTGATTTCGCCGCGCATCACCAGTTCGTTCATGGCTACGCCGAACTCGGCGCGTTCGCCATATCCGAGCCAGCAGATCCGCGCCGGCAATCCTTGAAACTGAATTCGCTCACGCGCGAGATTCATCCAGCGGGCGAGCGTTCGATTTTTCGGAAATAATTCGAGCACGAGTTGGTCGGTACGGGCAATATCGTTGGCATCACCACTCAATGCGACCCAGCGAAACGGGCCACGCCCTTCGCAAAATAGCGGGCGAATGTATTCGAGAACAAATCCGGGAATGTCGAACGCGTTTTTGACTCCGGCCTTTTTTGCCTGCGCCCGAATATTATTTCCATAATCGAACGTCACCGCGCCTTTCTTCTGCAACGCGAGCATCGCCTCAACATGCACAGCCATCGACTGCATTGCACGCTCGATGTATTCATCAGGATTTTTCTGGCGCAGCGCGAGTGCTTCTTCGAGCGACATTCCGTTAGGCACATAACCGTTCAACGCGTCATGTGCGCTGGTTTGATCCGTAACAACGTCGGGAACAACTCCGCGCGTCACGATTTCAGGTAGAACGTCGGCGCAATTGCCGACGAGGCCGACCGAAAGCGATTTTCGATCCTTGCGCGCCTGGTCGATCAACTTGAGCGCGTCATCGAGCGAGTGCGCGATCTTGTCACAATATCCGCTCTTCAATCTTTTCTCGATGCGCGCCGGATCCACTTCCACTCCGAGAAACACCGCGCCATTCATGGTTGCGGCAAGCGGCTGCGCGCCGCCCATCCCGCCGAGTCCGCCGGTTAGGACAAATTTTCCATCAAGCGACCCGCCAAAATGCTTACATGCAGCGGCGGCGAAAGTTTCGAACGTGCCCTGCACGATTCCCTGGCTGCCTATGTAAATCCAAGAACCGGCAGTCATTTGGCCGTACATCGTCAGGCCAAGCCGTTCAAGGCGATTGAACTCTGTGTAATTGTTCCATTGACCGACGAGATTCGAATTGGCGATAAGAACCCGCGGCGCCTCGTCGTGCGTCTTGAACTTGCCTACTGGTTTTCCAGATTGGACTAGGAGTGTCTCGTCGTTTTCGAGCTCGCGCAGTGACCGAACAATTGCATCGAAAGCGTCCCAGCTTCGGGCGGCGCGACCTGTTCCGCCGTAAACAACCAGCCGATCAGGGTCCTCGGCGACGTTGGGATCGAGATTGTTCATCAGCATTCGCATCGCGGCCTCCTGATGCCAACCTTTACAACTGCGCTCTGCACCACGCGGAGCGTGGACAATTCTCTTTCCAGTCATAACTCTTCGTCTTCGCTATCAAAATCGCCGCGGCGAATTGCTTCGGCAACACGCGCGATATCATTCGCGAGTGGCCGATCCTGTGTCAGCGGTGCCGCTAGTCCGCGAACAATCGCAAAGGCGTGTTCGACACCCGCGCCGCTCTTCAACGGCCGCCGATGTTCGAGGCCTTCTGCCGCAGCAAGCAACTCAATGGCTACCAAATTTTCGGCAAGATCGACGATCGATCGTAGTTTCAACGCGCTCGTCATTCCCATGGAAACGTGATCTTCTTTTCCGCCCGAAGTTGTGATGTTGTCAACGCTTGCTGGATGCGCAAGCACGCGCGCCTCATTAACCAGAGAGGCAGCCGCGACGTGCGCGGTCATAAAACCGGATTCGAGTCCAGGTTGCCGGGCGAGAAATGCAGGAAGACCTTCGCTCTTGTCCGGATTAACCAGCCGATCTGTTCGGCGCTCACTCATGCTCATAAGATCGACAATTGCAATCGCAGCGTAATCGAACGCCAGGGCGAGCGGCGCACCATGAAAATTGCCGCCCGAAATGACATCTCCACTTTCAGCAAAGACGAGTGGATTATCAGTCGCCGACGCAGATTCAACTAGCAGCACATCTTCGCAGTGCGACAACGCACCGCGCACAGCGCCGTGTACCTGCGGCATGCAGCGCAGGCTGTAGGCGTCCTGGACACGCGGATCGCCCTTTAGATGTGATTGCCGAATTTCGCTTCCTTCCAGAATCGCCAGCAAATGTTTGGCCGCCGCTCTTTGCCCGGGATGCGGCCGGGCGTCTTGCAAACGGGCGTCAAACGCAGCGGGAGTGCCTTTGAGCGCTTCGAGGCTCATGGCGCCTGATATGTCCGCGATACGTGAGAGCCGTTTCGCGCGGAGAAGTGCAAGCCCGCCTACTGCATGCATGGCCTGGGTGCCGTTTAATAGCGCGAGCCCCTCTTTCGCCTCCAAGTGTGCTGGTCTCAATTTCGCGCGGCGCAACGCTTCCGCGCTTTCCATTCGTTCGCCGTCGAAAAAGGCTTCGCCTTCGCCGATCAACGTCAGTGCCAGATGCGCCAGCGGCGCGAGATCGCCGCTTGCGCCGACTGAGCCTTTTTCCGGAACGACCGGATGCACACCGCGATTAAGCATCTCACAAAGCATCTGGATGATCTCAAGCCGAATACCGCTGAAGCCGAGCGCAAGCACGTTTGCGCGCAGCAACATCATCGCGCGCACCTCGGGTTCCGCCAGTGCCTGACCGATCCCGCAGGCGTGGCTGCGAACAAGATTGAGCTGGAGCTCGGCCAGCGCGTCACGCGGAATACGAACATCAGAGAGCTTGCCAAAGCCCGTTGTGACGCCGTAAACGGTGGCATCACGCGCAATAATTTCTTCAACCAGTTCGCGCGACGCCCCAATACGCGGCCGGGCAAGATCGGAAATCTGAACTGCCTCCCCATTGAGCGCTACCGCAGCGATGTCGCCGAGTGTCAATGTCTGGCCGTTTAATTCCATCGGCACAGCTTAATTGAACACACGAAAATGGGAAGTGACCGCGCGCGTGACTCATATGCCTCGCGTGAGGCAAAAACACGCGAAAAAAGAAAAGGCCAGGCCGAAACACGACCTGGCCTTTTGGGCGAATCCGCCCACAATACACAACCAGCCGCTGGATTTATTTCTTGGCTGTCGGAGGTGGCGGCGGCGCTTCCCTCGTTTGCGCACAAGCCCCGAGTCCCAAAGCGCTGGCCATTACGACCGCGATCATGATCACTTTCAAAAATTTCAATCTATATCGCCTCCTTTCGCAGCAGGTTGCTCCCGGTCTGTTTAGACAGGGAACTCACGGGAGGCAATGCTTTTCTCAACTTTTTTGAACGTGTCACAACCGGGCACCAGATTTATTTTGCGTAACCGGTCGTGCCCGCGCCCGTGGTCACTGTTTCCTTCCTTTGAGCGCAAGCACCAAAACTGAAAGCAGTGGCCAAAACAACCACGATCATGATCACTCTTAGAAATTTCAATCTATTTCGCCTCCTTTCGCAGCAGGTTGCTCCGGTCTGTTTAGGCAGGTAACTACAGGGAAGCAACGTTTTTCTCAACTTTTTTGGATGTGTCAGCCCCGCAGATAGTGCGCCCGGCCTGTCCGGAATCTTACAGCACTGTATGTGTTTAGCTGTGCCCTTAGCACCTCATTTTCACATCTTTTTAGCGCCAAAGGCGCTACTCATTCCAGCCTGGGGCATCTGCCCCAGGAATCCAGCCATATTTGTGAACGAGCGCTGAAAGCGCGACTCAATTCGGCACGTGACAATAATGGACTGAATCGCGCTTTCAGCGCTGCATTTTGGAACGCACTACTTTCCTGGGGCGTTGCCCCAGGCTGCCAAATGAACGCTGCGCCTTCGGCGCGTAACACACACTGCAAGCGTAGCGGTGACCCTATCCGCTTTATTCTTCAATGATCACGGGCGTGTCGTGATCCACGAGATCGAATAGCTCGACGACGTCCCGGTTGCGCATGCGAATGCAGCCGCAGCTGGCGGGGCTGCCAATCTTGGCCTCGTGTTTTGTGCCATGGATGTAAATGAAGCGCTCGCGCGTGTTGGCATTGTGCTCGTCCAATCCATCCAGCCATAAAATACGCGAAATAACCAGGTCCTCGGTCGGAGGAAGTGGATCGCCGGGCTTGAGCGGCACGCGGCTTTGAAAAATAGTGCCGGCGGGCATGTCGCCCCCGATCTTCTCCGCTACACGAAAGCGACCAATCGGCGTTTTCAGACTCCCTTCTTCGGTGCCGATTCCGAATCGCGAAGTGGACACTGGATAAGTGCGGACCGGTGTCTCGCCTTCCTTCACGGTGAGCAATTGATCTCGGATCGAGATGTGTATGCTTGTTTGCATCAACTCAGGCCAGCGATAAAATCCGCGTATCAATGAGAGGCTACCATATCGCTGTTGTCGGCGCGACTGGCGCCACAGGCACAGAACTGTTACGCGTGCTGGAACGACGAAACTTCCCTGTGGCGAGCCTGCGTGCGATCGGGTCGGCGCGCTCCGTTGGGAAATCGATTCGATTTCGCGAAGAATCGATCCCGATTGAGAAACTTGACGATCGATCATTCGACAAAATCGATATCGCCTTTTTCAGCGCCGGCGGCGACGTTTCACGAAATTATGTTCCGATTGCCTGCCAGTGCGATGCGATGGCGATCGATAAATCGTCGGCTTTTCGGATGGATCCGCACGTGCCGCTCGTGATTCCTGAGATTAACGCCGAAGACGTCAGGCAAAATCGCGGAGTAATCGCGAACCCCAATTGTACGACGACTGTTATGCTGATGGCGCTTTATCCGTTGCACCGCGTCTTTGGTGTGCGCCGCGTGTTCGCGACTAGTTTCCAGGCCGTCTCCGGTAGTGGCGCACGGGGCATTGAAGAATTGAACCGCCAAATGGCAGCAAAAGATACACCGCCGGAACTTTATCCGCATCCGATCGCGTTCAATCTTCTGCCGCATATCGACGCATTTCTTGAGAACGGTTACACGAAGGAAGAAGCCAAAATGCAAGATGAAGCGCAAAAAATTATGCATTTGCCGGAACTTCGCGTATCGGCGACCTGCGTCCGCGTGCCGGTTTACCGCGCCCATTCAGTAGCAGTGAGCGCTGAATTTGAGCGCCCGATCTCGGTCGAGCAGGCGCGCGAAGTTTTCGCCAAAGCGCTGGGCTTGGAACTGGTGGACGAACCGCAGAGCAATCGTTATCCGATGCCGCTCAGCGTGGCAGGAAAGGATAATTGTCAGGTGGGTCGCGTGCGACTTGATTGCGCATTTGAAAACGGACTCTCGTTTTGGGTATCGGGCGATCAATTGCTCAAAGGCGCAGCACTGAACGCGGTGCAAATTGCAGAGCTGCTGTAGAGGCGGGATACCGAGAATTGTAGGGCGTTTCTGTGAAACGCCGCGATTTGTTAATCGTGGATTTGCCTGGCGTCTGACACAGACGCCCTACAACCTACGGATTTATGCCTCGACCACCTCGCATTCCGGTGATGCTACCTTGGGAATGCAAAGTGATTTACTTTA
>JBKPDP010000102.1:0-50615 GCA_046727935.1 Verrucomicrobiota bacterium
TACACTGGCATGGCGTCATTATGCTGTGTTGTTATGCCGCGAATGTTGGCGATGAAGCAGCTATTGGACACATCCGCACCCGCTTCGCCGATGGCAATGACGTTACTGGCCGTGGTCACGCCGGTGCCCGCTCCATCGCCCAAGGCTGTGTTGTAGTTTCCGGTACTGTAATATAACGCAGATTGTCCAATCGCGGTGTTGCCGTACCCGCTGCGGTTCTGATCGAGCGCATTTCCGCCGATCGCCGTGTTCTGAACGCCGTTGATGTCGCTGTACAACGCAGCTACACCGATGGCCGTATTAAAAGAGCCATTGGTGTGGTTATAGAGCGCGGCATAACCGTTGGCCACATTGTAGTTCCCGGAGGTATTCGAGTAGAGCGCAACTGTGCCGTCAGCCGTGTTGTCATGGCCAGTGGTGTTCTCAAAGAGCGCCTTATAGCCATTCGCTGTGTTATCATAGCCCGTCGTGCTAAAGTAAAGTGCGTAACCACCAATCGCCGAATTGAAATTGCCAGTGTTGGAATTGAGCGCGTAATAGCCGTTTGCTGTATTGCCAGTTCCCGATATGTTGTTAAAGAGGGCGGCATTTCCAGTGGCCGTGTTTTGAGTGCCGGTCGTATTACTGTAGAGTGCACTATAACCGACGGCTGTGTTGTGGCCGACCGTGTTGCTGCAAAGCGCACCTCCACCGACTGCCGTGTTGCCGCTGCCGGTGACATTGTTGTATAGCGCTTGAAATCCGCTGGCCGTGTTGCTGTAAGCGTGTTGTGATAGAGCGCTTCAAAACCGTCGGCGGTGTTTTGCCCACCCGTGGTGTTGCTATAAAGCGCTCCGAACCCGGTTCCGGTGTTGTAGTCGCCGGTAGTGCTCGTGAAGAGCGCCCGAAACCCTTCTGCGCTGTTGTAATTCCCGGTGGTGTTGTGATAGAGCGCTTGAAAGCCGAGAGCGGTGTTGTCCACCCCGCTGGTCAGGCTAAAGAGGGCCGAAGTTCCCTCCGCCGTGTTGTTCCCCGCATAGCCGCCATCCGGCGCCGCGCTGACGGCTTGCAGAGAGGGCAAGGGCCCAAACCTGGCGATCGCGAGAAACGCGAGGCCGCAGGAGATAACATTCACAATTGTCTTCATACGTTTTCTCCTTTAGATGAATTGGGATTTTATCCGGTAACGCGCGGTCGGGCCGCAAATCGCGCCAAAAATTTTGTTGGTACACTAACAGCGCGGGCTTATGGCCGGCAGAAGCAGGTCAGGACTGACGCGGAGATGAGGTGTGTTTCGAAAGGCCCCGCGTTGGCCCAAATTCCAATCTCGTGTTTGTTGTTTGAGATTGCTGATCGCTGGGCACGACGTTGGCGTGGCGGGCGACTTCTTGCCAGCGATCCTGCTGTTTCATCCAGATCGCGGTGAACCGGAGTTGCTCAGACTTACCAGCCATTGGCATTTTTCCGCCCCAAACCACAGTTTCGCTGCCAGCAAGGATCACGGTATCTCCGTAAACGCGAGCGTATTCAATGCGACGCTCGTACGATGTGATGACAAGAAAGCCGGATCGCACCATGCCAAGCACGCCTTGCTTGTTCACAAATTTGTTCAAGGGATTGGTAACCACCAAGTCGTTAGACCAAAGCCGCGCCATGGCCTCTGCATCTTTCCGCAGGAACGCCTGGACCTCTTCGTCGCTCAGCCGCCTGATTTCTTCTTCAGCGTTTTCTTGATTTGCTGTTTTGGCAGAAATGCACGCCACAACACCGCTTAGGATCAAGACGATTACGTAAGACAAGAAGCTTTTCATTCTTTGACTACTGGCCCGAGCGAGTGACCATATCTTGCTGGTTGATCTTTTGGGGTTGTGATTTGTCTTCTAATCGGCTAAACGAGGAGCGGGATCGAAATTCTGCCGATGCCACGCTTGACTATGGCGCGACCTGAAGCTGCGAGAAGCCGGCGCCGGTATCTACAAAGAATGGCCAGGTCATGTAAGCCCCGATTCCCATGGCGATGTAGTGCCCGTACAGCCTGGGGACGGTGATGGTACTGTAAAACACCAAGGGAAGGAAGCTGTTCAACTGGATTCCCTCGATAACAACGTTGTCGCCGTCGTAATGCCAGCCGGTGATGTCGCCGCGGTCGCTGGCTGCCGGGACTGGGTGTCCACGAAACTGGTGGCCGTTTAGTCCGCCGGCACAGTCGGACCCTGCGTAATCGCCGGTCCCATCCTCGTTCAGCGCGATCCAGAGCCAGGCGCCTCCAGCGCCCGGCACCTGCGCCGACAGTTCTATCTGGTACACAGCGCCCTGACCGTAGTCAGCCGAAGCGACTCCGGCAGTAGTGAGCATCAAGGCGCCAGCGAGTGCCGCTACCGCCCAAAGGCCCATAAGGCCCGGCAATGACTTTTTGTTAGTGTTTGGTTTGTTCATGATTTTTTCTGCTATCTCCTTTCGTGAAGTGTTCATTTGAATTGGGTTTTGCTCGGTAACGCGCAGATAGGCTGCGAATCGCGCCAAAAATTTTCTGGGAGCTGTAGCCACGCCTTATTGGCCGTGTGATGTTTGCGGCGTGATGCATCTAACCGGCCACAGGTGGCCGCCCAAGCTTCGGCGGGGCAGACGGGAGGCGGCTGGAGCACGCCGCGGTGAAATCGGGCTAACTTTTTTGCTACGTTCTTCGCTAGCTCCCGTAGTAATGTTTATAGGAGGAAGGTCCCGATGAAACGGAGCGCTGAGCGCGATGGATTATCGTCGGTCGAATCGCCGCAGCCTGAGAGGGAGATGCCCGGTTCCTCCAGAGACGAGATTACGCGTTGGCTCGTCGCGTCTCGCGAAGGCGATCCCGTTGCGCTCGAGAAACTCTTGCCGCTTGTCTATGATGAACTGCACCGGCAAGCAATGCATTTCTTCAGCCGTGAGCGATCCGGCCATACGCTGCAGCCGACGGCGCTGGTGAACGAAGTTTATCTGCGCCTGGTAAATCAGCGCGAGGCTAACTGGCAAAATCGCGCACAGTTCTTCGGGATCGCTGCGCAAATGATGCGACGCATTCTCGTGAGCCACGCACGCACGCGACAGGCGGCGAAAAGAGGTGGCGCCGAGCCGCGTATCACGTTCGTAGAAGAATTGTCCGCGACGCCAGAGCGCGATGTGAATCTGCTCGCTCTCGATGAGGCGCTGACCAAGCTGGAGACAATTGATCCACAAACGAGCCGAATGGTCGAGCTGCGCTTTTTCAGCGGGTTGTCCGTAGGGGAGGCAGCCGAGGTAATGGGGTTTTTCCGCGCACAGTTGACCGGCAGTGGCAGACTGCGAAAGCCTGGCTTTACAGGGAGATCGCGGGCGAGAGGTCGTGACCTCAGAGCGCTGGAAACAAGTCGAGTCGGTCTTCGAGCAGGCGCTCGAATTACCGGTGGCAGAACGGTCGCAGTTCCTGCAAAGAACCTGCGATGGCGACGAAGAACTACGGCGTGAAGTTCAATCGCTGCTGAATTCTCATGCTCGCGCTGGCAGCTTCATTGATCAGCGTAATCTCTTCGTTGCCTCCGGTGAAATCCATCGAGATGACGCTACGGTTGCGAGTGGGGAACTGATCGGAGCGTATCGGGTTATGCGCGAGCTTGGCCGCGGTGGCATGGGCGCTGTGTATCTGGCCGAGCGCGCTGACGGGCAGTATCAGAAACGCGTAGCTATCAAGCTCATCAAGCGCGGCATGGACACCGATTCCGTGCTCCGGCATTTTCGTAAGGAACGACAGATTCTCGCCGGCTTCGATCATCCCAACGTCGCCCGACTCTTTGACGCCGGCACCACCGCGACGGGCCTGCCTTATTTCGTGATGGAATACGTGCAAGGTGTTCCCATCGATGAGTATTGCAATGCGCACAGCCTCTCGATCGCTCAACGCCTAAAATTATTCTGTGAAGTATGCGCGGCAGTCGCCTACGCCCACGGTCGCGGTGTCATTCACCGGGACATCAAATGCTCAAACATTTTCGCCACCAGCGATGGCGTGCCGAAGCTGCTCGATTTTGGGATTGCAAAAATCCTGCAACCGGTCGACGGCTCCGAAACGTTGCTGACGACTACCGGTCTACGGCCAATGACACCGGAGTACGCCAGCCCTGAACAAGTGCGCGGCGAGGCAGTGACGACAGCGAGTGACGTCTATTCACTCGGCGTAGGGCTATATCAATTGCTGACCGGCCAACAACCTTACCGCCTGAAAACGCGCACGCCGGAAGAGATTTCACGCGCAATTACAGAACAGGAGCCAGCGCGGCCAAGCACGGCCGTCGGTAGACGCGATGGAAGCTCCAAATCGCAAACTCCAAATCCCAAGCTGTTGCGGGGCGAACTGGATAACATCGCTTTGATGGCGTTGCACAAGGAGCCGGAGCGGCGCTACCAGTCAGTCGAGCAGTTTTCCGAGGATATCTTGCGCCACTTGGAGGGACGACCGATTACTGCGCGACGGGTTTCGCGCCCAGCGCGGGTCTGGCGTTGGTCGCGGCGGAATCCCGCTCTGGTCGGCGCGGCCAGCGCGTGTCTTCTGCTAGCAATTGCCGTTGTCTGGCTGCTGCGAGAGCAATTCCATCCGCGTACAACTCCGGTACCAGAAAAGAGCATTGCGGTGCTGCCGTTTGAATATCTGAGTCCGGATAAGACAAACGCCTATTTGTCTGATGGAACTCAGGAAGAAATCCTGACGCGGTTATCGAAAATTGCGGATCTAAAAGTTATTTCGCGTACTTCGACACATCGGTATAAGAGCAAGCCGGACAATCTGCCCGATATCGCAAAGCAGCTTGGGGTAGCTCACATCCTGGAAGGAAGCGTGCAGAAGAGCGGCGACGCCGTGCGCGTCAACGTTCAACTTATCAATGCGCGAACCGATTCACATCTTTGGGCCGAGAAGTACGATCGTAAACTCACTGACATTTTCGCCGTGGAAAGCGAGATCGCGACCAGGATCGCAAACACATTGCAAGCCAAACTGACGGGCTCGGAACAACGTGCGATTGCAGCGCGGCCGACCGAAAACAGCGAGGCCTATCAGTTTTATCTCAAAGGACGCTACTTTTGGAGCAAGCGCACGGAGGAAGACCTTCTGCGTGCGATCGATTATTTTGACCAGGCCATCGCCAAGGACCCAAAATATGCCCGCGCCTACTCGGGCATCGCCGATTGCTACATCGTGCTGCCCTTTTTCAGCAAACTAAGTCCGATTGAATGTCGCCAAAAGGCGAAGATAGCTGCCAATAAAGCGATCGAAATCGACAATCATCTGGCGGAAGCACATGTCTCGCTCGGAGTGTTGCTTATAGGGGGCGGGAAGATTCCCGAGGCAAAGCGCGAATTTCTGCACGCAATCGATCTTGATCCCAACTACGCAAATGCACCTCACTGGTACGCCAACAATGTTCTTGTGCCGCTCGGCCAATTTGATGACGCGATTGCCGAGTTCAAACGCGCCCTTGAACTTGATCCACTCTCCGCACCGATTAGCGCTAATCTTGGTAGTGCCTACGCAATGGCGCGACGTTATTCTGATGCGATTCTCCAGCTCCAAAAAACAATCGAGTTAGACCCAGGTTTTAGTTATGGTCACGGAGTTCTGGGTTATACGTTCGACGTAAGCGGACAGTTCGACCAGGCAATCCGAGAGTACCAAAAAGCTTACGATCTCAGCCACGATTTTCATCTTCTGTCGCCGCTCGCGCACGCTTACGGACTAAAGGGCGACCGCGAAAAAGCTTTCCAGTTACTCCAGCAGTTGCAGGACCTCGAGCGGCAGAACCTCGTCTGGAACTTCGGCTTCGCCCTGGTTTATCTTGGCCTCAACGACAAGAACGAGGCACTCAACCGACTCGAACAAAGCTACCGCACCGGCGAAGGCAGCATTTCTTATATCAAAGTCGATCCCATGTTTGCCCCGCTGCGCGGCGATCTTCGTTTCGAAAAGCTTGCCAACAAAATCATTCTGCCGGAACTAATGGCGCAGGGCGCGCCTAACAAATCAAGCATCGCCGTGTTGCCTTTCAAACCGCTGACCGCCGAAGATCGCGATCAGGTGCTGGAAATGGGCATGGCGGACACTTTGATTACTAAGCTGAGCAGCAGCAGAGCAATCATCATTCCCTCCATGGGTTCAGTCCGCAAATATGCCGGATCCCAACAGGATCCGCTCGCAGCGGGTCGTGAGCTCCAGGTTGGTTCAGTTCTCGAGGGCAACGTCCAGAGATCTGGCGACCGCATTCGAGTCAGCGCGCGGCTGATCAGTGTGCCGGACGGCGCTTCTTTGTGGGCAGGCACGTTCGACGAAAAATTCACTGACGTTTTTTCCGTTGAAGATGCCATTGCGCAAAAAGTGGCGGACGCGCTTGCCCTGCGGCTGACCGGCGAAGAGCAGCAGCGCCTGACCAAGCGTTACACAGAAAATGTCGAGGCTTATCAGCTGTATCTGACAGGCCGATATCATTGGGCCAGACTTATTCCGCAAGAGATCAGAACCGGTATCGGTTTTTTCCGGCAAGCCATCGAGAAGGATCCAAACTACGCGCTGGCGTATTTTGGTTTGGCAGAAGCGAATCGGTCTCTGGCCATCACCTCAGATGTGCCTTCGAAGGATTCTCTGCCACAGGCGAAAGCAGCCGCGATGAAGGCACTGGAGATCGACGATTCGCTTGCGGAAGCTCATGCCTCCTTGTCGTTCAGTCTAATTTGGTACGATTGGGACTGGCGCGGCGGCGAAAGAGAGGCCGAACGTGCTATCGCTTTGAATCCGAATTCCGCGATGGCCCATTTTGCCCGTGCCCATGCGCTCTCCGACTTGGGCCGCCACGATGAGGCAATCGCTGAACAAGCGCGAGCCATCGAGTTAGAACCAGTCTTTCTGTTGCTTAATGCGTTGCAAGGGATGTTTCTCTATCACGCCCGCCGCGAAGACCAGGCAACTGTGCAGTTGGAAAAAACTCTCCAGATTGATCCGAATTTTTGGATCGCGCACCTGATGTTGGGAAAAGTCTATGCGCAACAGAGAAAGTATCCCGAGGCTCTTGCCGAGTTCACCAAAGCGAAGGATTTTTCGCACGGTAACTCTGAAGCGATTGGCTCAATCGGTTATGTGGCGGGATTAGCTGGCGACAAGGCCAAAGCGCTGGCGGTGCTGGACGAGTTAAAAGTTCGATCTGCGCAGTCTTACATCCCGCCGTGCAACATCGCTTTGGTTTACAACGGCCTAGGAGATAACGACGAAGCGCTTCGCTCGTTGGAGAAGGCTGTCGATCAACGAGATGTCCGCCTCACTCTGCTGAAAGTCGATCCTAGATGGGATTCATTCCGCTCCAATCCGCAGTTCATCGCTATTCTGAAGCGTATCGGTCTTCAGTAGCTCGGGTTCGACGCATGACTGTCAGTGTTTGAGCTTGTAATTTGTCTTCGACTTTGATAAACCACGAACCGGGACGGCCAAGGATTCCGCAGACACGACTTGCACGAACTGTCACCAATTACATAAGGCTTCAGCCTGCTGTTTCTTCGATTGGTGCGAATTCTTGGAATTGGCGTCTGACGATTTGGCCTGCAGCGGAAAGAGAGCCGCAATTAATCGAGAAACTTCGTTCGGCAAGTCGTGAAGCCAATTCCGGCTGATCGTAACGAAGAGCGACGCGGACAAAACTTCGGGGTCATAATGATTCGGATGTCTGGCGAACGGAGCATTCCTTCGTTTGGTCTCAGCCGGGGTCGCCGACCCCAGCTAAAGCGCGCGGCGTTAGGATTAGCCCAAGAAAAAAACCGGCGCTTAGTCCGCATAGATGGGCCGCCATGCTGACCTGTGGCGTCGAAAGATCGAAGGCGACTTGAATCACTATGATCATTACGACGTTGCCCAGACGTTGTTTAGCGTGCGGCGCGTGACGATGTCGCACTAGAAATCCCGCCCACGTGCCGACGATTCCCATGATACAACCCGACGCGCCAACGAGCTGGCCGACTTGTACGAGGCCGATTACCGTCAAGAGCACGACTCCCGCGCTGGAGGCAAGCCCAGAAATCAGATAGCACACGGCGAATCGGATTGTTCCTATGGATCGTTCAAGCGGCGGGCCAAGAATATAAAGCGCGAAAATGTTGAAAAGCAGATGGGCTAAACCCCCGTGTAAGAAGAGCGCCGTGAAAAGCCGCCAGTATTCTCCCTGGGATACGACAGCATAAGGCTCCAGCGCGCCGACTCGATGGAGGACTTCCGGGTCGTTCAGATCGCCAACCGAAATTTCAAAAACGAACGCGATCGCGTTGAGCAGAATCAAGACGAGAACGGCCGGGGCTTTTCGCAGTTGGCTATGCCGAGCCGTTCGACCAGCTCCTGAGGTACGGTCGGCGCGCTGCGCCGTCCCTACCGTCTCGCTCTCAAAGCGCGCTCGATGAGATTCCAAATGCCGAAATAATCGGATCTGATCGCGCAGCTCAGCACTGGGGTGCAGGATTTGAAGAATTGTTCCAAGTTTTGCAGCCGATTTGTAGTCTCCCTGAGCGGCGAACTCTGTCATTTTGCCTAATCCGATGGCCGGAAGAAAGAGAAGGACGATCCAAGCCAAACCGCCGATGTAACCAGCCGCAATTGGAGCGAGAATCCACGCGACAGCGGTGATGGCAAGCACCACAAGCGCAACGACACGCCAGCCATGATAAGGCGCACCGGGTCGCCATGCCCGGGCCAGAACGAGCAGTGGCGAAACGACGGCGAGAAAAAGAAAAATATGATTTAGGTCCACGATGTCGATTGCCACCGAAGTCGAATCATTGAGTGTTCGGCGTTGAACGTTGAGCGTTGGACGTTAACCTTTGAACCCAACAAACGCTCAAACGTTCGACGCGCAGCCTCCAACGTCCAATTCAAATTATGCGAATTACAATCACCGATTATCTCGACGTCGTTTCATCCTGGTGTTTCTGGTCCGAGCCGACGTGGGCGGAATTGAAGAAGCGTTATGACGGCCGTGTCGAGTTTCAGTGGAAGATCGCGTTGATGGATCCGAAAGGTTTGCCAACTTCGCGCGAGCAGGAGCAATGGTTCTATCGGCGTAGCGGAATGATGATGCGTTCGTCGTTCATGCTCAACACCGATTGGTACGATCCCAGCCTTCCGGAATGGCTCGCGCCGAATTGTGTGGCCGAAGCTGCCAAGGACTTTGGTTTTATCGATGATCGCGTTCGCCTTGCGCTCGCTCGCTCCGCGCTGCGCGAAGGGAAGAAAGTTAGCGATTGGAACGTTTGCGCTCAAATCGGCTCTGAAGTGGGCGGGATCGACAACGAGAAATTGCTTGACCACGCGAGATCGCCCGAGATCGAAAAGCGTGTTCGAGCATCGACCGCCGAATTTCATGCGCTTCAGATCACGCAACGACCCGCATTCGTGATCGACACAGAAATTGGCGATCGCGCGGTGTTTTCCGGAGTTGTGAAGATCGAGCCGCTGACAGCAACGCTCGATTCGATGCTCGATGACGCCGCTGGGTACGCGGCGCACAAAGCACACTTTGGCGACCCCCCGGCAAAGTGATTGTTGGAAGATCGACACTTGGTTGTTACGAGATTCGCCTTGCCAGCGCAAAATTGTTGCCTACAACTTCCCTTCGGCCCGCGATTATTAACGCGAGCCCTTCGTCGCGGTGAATCGCAGCCGTGGCGAAGTCAGAGTGCTCGGGCGTTTGCCAAGGCTGGCGCCGGGAATTGCGATAAATGGAAATACGGCGGTGTGGCGCACTCCCGCCCCGTCGGTCAGGAGTAGATCGAATCTGCAACCACAAATTCGTGTAAACGGTCGGATCCGCGCCCGAGAAGTCCGGGTTATTCTCGGGTCCACCGGGGAACAACTCGGTGTCATGAAATTGAACGAGGCCTTGCGCAAGGCTCAAAGTCTTGGCCTTGATCTGGTGGAAATCGCCCCAACAGCCAGCCCGCCGGTGTGCAAGATCATCGATTTTGGAAAGTTTCGATACGATATTTCCAAACACACTAAGGATAAAAGATCGTCCGGCGCGAAGCTGAAAGAAATCAAGTTTCGCGTTAACATCGACGATCACGATTATCTGACCAAAATCCGGCATGGGGAAGAATTCCTAGACCGGGGAAATAAAGTGCGTGTGCAGCTGCAATTTCGCGGCCGTGAGATGGCGCATCAGGAATTTGGCATGCAACTCGTGCAGAAAGTGCGCGATGATCTCTCTGGAATGTCGCAAGTGGAAATGGAGCCAAAAATCACCGGACGCAATATCACCATGACCCTTGCACCTCTGCCGGCGAACCGCCGGAAGAAGCGATTTGCGCCGCAGCCGAAAACAGCCGACGAAAACGAACCAATTGTTTCGCGGATCGAAACGTGATCAGAGGGACAAGCGGTCCGCTACGAACCCTGCGCCGCAGGCGATCGTCAAGAAAAGCAAAAACTGGGATGTTGTAGTGGTGCTTGTGTCAAGCACCGAACGCAGTGCGCAGGCGTTTGGCACAAACGCCTCTACAGGCTCACGCGGCCAATTATGCAATTCACGGCGTGCGACCAGTTCTGGGTGACGCCTTAGGCGAACTCGCGCGGGGCGGCGGAGGCGGCAGAGGCGTGGTGGCGGATTGTCGCGCTTCCAATCGCGCTTTACGGCTTTTCGCCTCTTGGTTGTTCGGATCGAGCTTTAACACTTTCTCCGTATCAGCCATTGAGCTTTTGACGTCGCCCTTGGTCTCGTGGATGTAACTACGGTAGAGGTAATATCGAACTTCGTTCGGCTTGAGTTTGATCGCCTCGGAATAATCGGCCAGCGCCTTATCAGCATCATTTAGTTTCATCTCGACCGCTGCGCGCTGTTCATAAATTCGAGCATCGTCCGGTTTAAACTTAATCGCTGCGCCGTAATCGTTGACGGCGTCCTGAAATTGCTGGTTGGTCGCAGCAGCGTATCCACGTTGCTGATAAACTGCCGCTAGCTCATCCGCGTATTTGTGGTCGAGAGCGGTCGCTTTGCGAAGCAGTTCGATGGCTTTGTCCAAATCCTGACTTTTGGACGCCTCCGCGCC
The DNA here is from genome assembly GCA_046727935.1 of Verrucomicrobiota bacterium. Lineage (GTDB taxonomy): Bacteria > Verrucomicrobiota > Verrucomicrobiia > Chthoniobacterales > UBA10450 > Udaeobacter. The sequence continues at coordinate 11,056 of JBKPDP010000102.1, forward strand.
TTCTCGGGCAAGCTTGTTTGCTTCTTTCGCATCTTTGGTGGCTTGAGCCTCGGACCACTGCGCAGCACAAAGCGCCAGAGCCACGATGAAAGTAAAGACAAAGGTTTTTTTCATGATTTCTTTTGGACGTTGATGTTCTTAAACAATTCGAAGTTCACGCTGCGAACAGGTGGCCGCAAGCGCAACTGTTTTAAGTCTGTTCGGGAGATGGTGCCTGCTCGACGTCTATCTTTGGTTCGGGCTCCGATGAAGCAGTTTCGCTGGGTCCAGGCTCATCGACACGTGTAATGCGCGTGGCACGACCGGTGCCCTCATCGATTTGGATTAGCGCTCCATGCAGACGCACTTCGCCGCCGGCGACAGGGAACGATGCCGGCAGATTCGAGACGAACCGATTCATGATCGGATCGATGGTGCGCCCGAGAATGGAATTTACCGGACCGCACATGCCCGCGTCGCACAAGAACGCTGTGCCACCAGGAAAGATTTGCTCATCGGCTGTCTGAACATGCGTGTGAGTTCCAATTACAGCGGAGACTCTTCCATCGAGGAATCGGCCTAGCGCGATCTTCTCGCTCGTGGTCTCGCCATGCACGTCTACGATGATGTTCCTGGTCTCATTGCGCATCTTTGTCACTGCTGCTTCCATAGCACGAAACGGGTTTTCTAGAATCGGCTGCATAAATGTGCGCGCTTGCACGTTGATAACGCCGATTTTTCCCTTGGCCGTTTCCAGGACGATCGACCCACTCCCGGGCGCGCCGTCGGGATAATTCACGGGGCGCAACAAACGCGGCTCGGTGTCGATGAACGCAAGAATTTCTTTTTGGTCCCATACGTGATCGCCTGTCGTGATGACTGAGGCGCCGGCGCGCAAGAGATCAATGGTGATTTTTCCCGTTATGCCGCGACCGCCAGCCGCGTTCTCGCCGTTAACGATGATGAAGTCCAGGGCGTGCTTCTCTTTTAGTTCCGGGAGCCTGGTGATCACGGCCGTGCGTCCCGGCTCACCAACGATATCGCCCAGGATAAGAACCGTTAGCATTCCGCGAGCATCGTATTAAAGGAAGCGAAATCCAAACACGAATGGTGGGAGAATGACGAAGCACGAATGACGAAATCCGAACCAATGACGAATGACAAAGCTCGAAGGGTCGCTTTTCGCCGTTCGTGTTTCGTAATTCTTTCGTCTTTCGTCATTCGTGCTTCGTCTTTTCTCTTAATTTTTCCCGCGGCGAGTCGCGCCGCGGACAATCTAGGAATCCTTGGCGCACATCCGAAATGGGCGGTCTTAGAAAAGTATCAGGAGACAATTACCCAAGATGAGTTTAGCCGGCTGATCCAGAACGTTTACTGCACCCACGGACTCGCTCCGGATTTGATTGAAGTAGGCGCAGGCACAGCGCGGATTTTGACCAATCGCGAGTCGCAAAGTTTTTTCACTTTACGGTTCGCAAAGAATGACACCTCGCGCAATCCGGTGCCGCGTCTTTGGCATCCCGCTAAATCTTTGCCACATGCGAAAGCAGACAAGCCGCTCTCAGGCTTGCGGATTGCGCTCGACCCGGGTCATCTCGGTGGCAAGTGGGCGAAAATGGAAGAGCGTTGGTTTCAGGTCGGCAATACCCAGCCGGTTCAGGAAGGTGATCTGACTTTGAAAGTTGCGCGGCTGCTCGCCCCGCGATTGCGTGAATTAGGTGCCAAAGTTTTCTTTGTACGAAATGCCAATGAACCGATCACTCTGAAACGGCCGGATGACTTTCGCGAGCTGGCCAGGAAAGTCCTGATTAGAAACGGCGTTCCACAGCCGCGTGCGGACGTTCTTGATCCGAATGATCCTGAAAAAGAGCAAACCATTCGCTGGCAAAGCGAAATCTTATTTTACCGTTACAGCGAGATTCGCCGTCGGACGGTGCTGATAAACTTCAAGTTGCATCCCGACCTCGTCCTTTGCTTGCATTTCAATGCCGAAGGATGGGGCGACCCGAATAACCCAACGCTGACCGATATCAATCATCTTCATTTACTCGTGAACGGGTCTTATCTGCAGGATGAACTCGAATTCGATGACGAACGTTTCGAAATGATCCGGCGACTTCTCAGCCGAGCTTATGACGAAGAATTGCCACTGGCGGACACCGTTGCTATAGCAATGGCTCGCGATACTGGCTTGCCACCTTATCAATACCCAACCACAAACAGCACAACAAAAGTCGGCACCAGTAGTTACGTTTATGCGCGCAATTTGCTGGCGACGCGGCTTTATCGTTGTCCGGTGGTTTATTGCGAGCCCTATGTGATGAACAGCAAAGACGCCTTCGCCCGAATTCAGGCCGGCGATTACGAAGGAACGCGCAACATCAACGGCGCGGAACGCAAAAGCATCTTCCGCGAATATGCCGACAGCATAGCCGATGGATTAATCGAATATTATTCGAAAGGGCGGGGCGGGTCGCGTTCTCCGAATGCACAAACCGCGCCTTCCGCGAACTGATTGCCAACGCGTTGCGGAGAACGCGTTCCACCTACAATGCCTCAATCGCTTCGCGAATGTCTTCCATCGTCACGTCGCGTGACACGTGCGCTGAGCCGATTCCGGGCGTTACAACAAACCGGATTTTTCCGCCTTCGAATTTTTTATCGAACTTTACTGCGCTAATGATCTTGTTCCGTGGAAAATTTTTCGGCAAACACGTCGGCAGCTCGAATCGCTGCAAAAGCTCGATCACTGCATTGCGTTGTCGGGATGGCAGACCGGCTCTTTTAATTGAGATAGCGCATGCAGCGACAATTCCCAGACTGAGAGCTTCACCGTGAAGAAATTTCCGGTAATCTCCCGCGCGCTCAATGCCGTGCCCGATAGTATGGCCGAAATTGAGGAGAGCGCGCTCGCCCGTCTGGTCGCGTTCATCTTTCGCAACGATCGCCGCTTTGATCTTGATATTACGCTTGATGAGCGATTGTAGGGCAAGCGGTTGCCGCGGCGACCTTGCCTTCCAAGATTGAAGCGCCTTGAACATTTTCGCATCGGCGATGATGGCGTGCTTGATAATCTCGGCGAATCCCTGATTGAACTCGCGGCGAGGCAATGTTTTCAAAACATCCACATCATCAATCACGAGCGCTGGCTGATGGACCGCGCCGATCAGATTCTTTCCATTCCGCGTATTCACTCCGGTCTTTCCGCCGATTGAGCTGTCCACCATCGCCAGCAACGTCGTGGGAATCTGAACATGAGAAATACCGCGATGATAAATCGCCGCGACAAATCCGGAGATGTCGCCGATCACTCCGCCGCCGAGACCGATTACAAAAGATTGGCGATCCAATCCGGCAGCAATCATCTGCTCGCAAATTGCGCCCACTTGCTTGATCGTCTTTGATTTCTCGCCCGCTGGTATCGTGATCAACGTCGGGTTAAAGCCGGCTGACGTTAAGCTGCGTTTGACGTGATCGGCGAAGAGTGGCGCGACATTACTATCAGAGATGATTACGCACGTTCCACGAGAGAGATACTTGCGCGTGTTCTTCCCGAGTTGCCCGAGCAGATTCAAGCCGACAAGAGCCGGATAGCGATGTGCGGCTCCGGAGATTTTCAGAACGGATTCCAACGGAGGTACCCGTCCGGATCGCTTGGTGGATTTGCTGTATTGCTTGTGAATGTCGTCCAAAGCATCGTCTCACAGTGCAAATCAGCAAAGAGGGCGTTGATTCGTTGGCGGCTGTTCTGGGTGCCGCCCGTGGCATTCCCGCCGGGGGTGCTCGTCGCAGTATTGCCGCCTATCCCTAACACGGTGACGCCTGGAGCGGCAGAGTCGGCTGCGCCTTGAAAACTCACCGCCGCCCCCGGAGCCTGTGCCGGAGCAAACAGTATGAACACCGTGGGCTTGGTAATTTTGTCCGCGGATATTGCGACATTGTTTTGGTATACGTTAGCGTTGATACCGTAGCTGATCGGCGTTGTTGCGTTACCCAATTCCGATGGGGAGCGCGCATCAAAAGGCGATTGAAGGACACGCCAGGCGGAGAGGTACTTTGGGTTCAGTTGCGACATCCATATTGCTGCGGGGATTATTGAACCGGGTAGAACGCCATTGTTGTCATTCATGTAAGTCTGCGTTGCGAGTCCAAGTTGACGCAGGTTGTTCATGTCTTTTGTCACTTTTGCGCGCTCCAAAACGCCCGTATAGACTGGGTACGCAATAGTGGCGAGAATGGCGATGACCGCTATTACGACGAGTAATTCGATCAATGTAAAAGCGCGGGAAAAATGGAAATTCTTACCCATTTATCTACTCGGGTGGGAATCCATGATATTGGGTAGGCTGAAGAGCGAAAGCGAAAAAGAACTGCACATAAGGAAGTTGCTTGACAATACGCTTGTCAGTTTGTGTATGTAGATCATGCCAGACGAAGTGCCCACTCAACCTCCGCCTCCGCCAGGTCCCGAACCCGGGACGACGGCAAAATCCACATCGACCGGTTTACCTTCCAACGTTGCTGCAGCCATCGCCTGCATCCCGCTGATTGGTGGCATCATTTTTTACATCCTCGAAAAGCACGATAGTTTTGTGCGCTTTTACGCGATGCAATCGATTATCTTCGGTTGCGCATGGTTTCTCTTTAACATTGTGTCCGCGATCGTCCATGCGGTGTTCGGTGCAATCCCGGGTATCGGTGGAATTCTGGTATTTTTCTGGGCGATCATCGCAGCGCTGGTTCACTTGGTGTTCCTGGTGATCATGATCATCACCATCGTAAAGGCCTTTACTGGCGTCCGGTGGGACATCCCGTACATCGGTCCGGTTGCGCGCAGACAGGTGGAAGGCACGGCGCCGTAGGTGTAGTGGCGGCTGTCCTCAGCCGCAATTTTAGTTGCGCCCGCGCGTGAGGACACGCGCCTCTACAGCTATTCTCCAAGCAGCTTGACGACCACTTCAGTCAAGATCAGTTCGTGATCTAGCTGTGTGGTAACCAGCTTTACATTTGCCTCGAGACAGGCCCCCATGGCCTCAATTAATTGCGTTGTCGCGAACCGGCTCGCCTGCTGTGCAGCGATGCCAAGCGCGTAGGCGTTGATCGAGCCATCTTTCTTACGCGGCAAATGATCTGTTGCCTCGGCGGGCAGGCGGTTGATTGCCGAGATGAACTGGAACGGGGAATGCGGCCGTGGCAGGTGATATCGTTCCATCAAATCTTTGGCAAGTAACAAGTTGCGAATCGTAGGAACAATTGCCACGAGCAAAATGCCGATGGCGCTTTCGCGTTGATCCAATAAACGTCGTACCAGCGTCAGCGATAGTTGGAGATCACGCGCCGCCAGCGCATTACCCAACTCGAAAATAACGCCCGCGCGCGAAAGCGGCACTAGTTCGCGGACAATATCGGCAGTTACTGCTCGCTCTTTACCAAGAAAAGTATCGATCTTTTCCAGTTCGTTATCGATCTGTCGCGTATCGCCGCCAGTCAGCAACACAAAAAGATCGAGCGCACCGTCATCAAATTGGAGTTTTCTTTTTTTTGCGCGTTGCTGAACCATCTCAAGTGCTTCTTCTTCCCATCCACTTCGGCCGGAATCGAGCCGGTCAAAAACCTGTACCTCCGCGCGTTTAAGTAGCGTCTTATAAAAAGAACGGCGTTTATCCAGGTCAGTGGCACTGACCAGGAGTGTAATGCCCGGGCCGAAACCGCTATCGACTAACTCGGACAATTCTTCCAAGGCTGATTGCACCGTTGCCGAGCGCGCTTTTTGATCGTCGCCGAGAAAATTAACGTTCTTTAACCAAACCACTTTTTCGCTGCCAAAAAATGGCAGTGTTTGCAATGCCTCAATTGCCGATCTTACCCGCGCCTCGGCCTGATCGGCGTTGTCGGCAACTCCATCAATGACGTCCAATCCAAAATCGCCCGCGCCGGGCGGCGTCAGACTTGCCGCGAGCTCCGCAGCCACGCGTTTAACTTCCGCTTCGTCGGAACCGAGTACTGCGTAGATGTTTGCGGTTGCTGCTTTTGTTTTTGCTTTCGGCACTGCGGATTTCATCGCACGCTGATAACGCCATTACAAGGTCGCCTTGGTCCGGGAAAGTTACGGCGCAAGATGGCGCGTGCGCGCCGAGCCTATTCGCCTGCGCTGCGTTGGATCGCCGCTCGTGCGTATTCGCGATTCAGCTTGGCAATAAAGCTGGCGCTGATCTCGGCGGGGCAAACCGCTTCACATTCGTATGTATTGGTGCAATTGCCGAATCCTTCTGCATCCATCACGTTGACCATTCGCAGTACACGACTCTCTCGTTCCGGATGGCCCTGCGGCAAGAGCGATAAATGCGAGACCTTCGCAGCCGTGAAAAGCATGGCCGATCCATTTGGACAGGCCGCGGCGCACGCGCCGCATCCGATGCATGCGGCCGCTTCCATTGCCAGATCGGCATCGTGCTTGGGAATCGGGATCGAGTTCGCCTCTGGCGCGGAGCCTGCGCGCGCGGAAATGAATCCACCGGCTTGTACAATGCGATCCAGCGCACCGCGATCGATTACCAAATCTTTCACAAGCGGGAACGATCCCACGCGAAAAGGCTCAACTGTGATTGTCGCACCGTCGCGAAACTTTCTCATGTAAAGCTCGCACACCGCGCCGGGATGATCGGGTCCGTGTGGTTCGCCGTTAATCGTGAGCGAGCAAGTGCCACAAATACCTTCGCGGCAATCCGAGTCGAATGCGATTGGTTCCTCTCGGTCTCTGACCAAAGCCTCATTGACAATGTCGAGCATTTCGAGAAACGACGTGTTCGGCGAAATATCGCGCACTTCGTAATCGACAAGTTTGCCTGGCGATTTCGCGTTCGGTTGACGCCAGATTTTTAGTTTGAAGTTCATCTTTTCACGTCATCCTGAGCGGAGCGAAGCGAAGTCGAAGGATCCCGCGGAGATGCCCAGGGTTCCCAACGGGATTCGCCGACTCCGCTCGTAATGACAAAGGTGCGCTCACTTATAGCTCCTTTGTGTCAGATGCACGGTTTCGAAATGAAGGGGCTCGCGATGCAATTTCGGTCCCGCAGTCGCGGGATCGCCTTGAAATTCCCAGGCAAACACCGCGGCGTGGTTTTCGTCGTCGCGTAGTGCTTCGCCTTCCGGGGTTTGATGTTCTTCGCGAAAATGCGCGCCACAGGATTCGTCGCGCTCCAGTGCGTCTGTGCACATCAGCTCGGCGAATTCGAGGAAATCGGCAACGCGGCCGGCGCGTTCCAGGGATTGATTAAAATCATCACCGTTTCCTGGTACGCGCACATCGTGCCAGAATTGTTCTCGCAGTTCGGGAATTTTTTGGAGGGCCTCGCGCAATCCCTTTTCGTGACGCGACATTCCAGATTTGTCCCAGAGAAGAACACCAAGCTCACGATGGAACGAATCGAGCGAACGGTTACCGTTGATCTTGAGGAGTTTCTCAATTCTCGCACGAACGTCTTCCTCCGTTCCTCGAAACTCCGGTGAATCTGGTGACGGCCGTTTTCCCACCTGTCCGGCGAGGTAATTCGGCAGCGTGTTGGGCAAAATGAAATAACCATCGGCCAAACCTTGCATGAGAGCGCTGGCGCCGAGACGGTTCGCGCCGTGATCGGAAAAATTGGCTTCGCCGATCACAAACAAACCGGGCACATTGCTCATGAGATCGTAATCGACCCATAAGCCGCCCATCGTGTAATGAACCGCGGGGTAAATCCGCATCGGCACTTTGTAGGCGTTTTCGCCGGTGATCTTTTCATACACCTCAAACAAATTTCCGTAGCGCTCGCGAATCGTATGTTCTCCCAGGCGTTTAATGGCGTCGGCAAAATCGAGATAAACGCCGCGCCCGCCCGGCCCAACGCCGCGGCCTTCGTCGCAAACTTCTTTTGCCGCGCGCGACGAGATGTCGCGCGGCGCGAGGTTGCCGTAGCTCGGATATTTTCGCTCAAGATAATAATCACGATCTGTTTCGGGAATTTCACCCGGTGGCTTTTCGCGATCTTCCCTGCGTTTCGGAACCCAGACGCGCCCATCGTTCCGCAGCGACTCGGACATGAGCGTAAGCTTGGATTGATGTTCACCGCTAACCGGGATGCACGTGGGATGAATCTGCGTAAATGACGGATTCGCGAAAAGCGCGCCTCTTTTGTAAGCGCGATAGGTGGCAGTGACATTGCACCCGCGCGCGTTGGTCGAGAGATAAAACACGTTCCCGTATCCGCCGGTGGCGAGCACAACAGCATCCGCAGCGTATCTCTCGATTTTTCCGGAACACAAATCGCGGGTAATGATTCCCTTGGCGTGTCCCTCCACGATTACGAGATCCAGCATCTCCGTCTGTGGGAACATTTGCACTGTGCCCGCGGCGATTTGACGACAAAGCGCCTGATAACAGCCAAGCAGAAGTTGCTGACCGGTCTGTCCACGAGCGTAGAAAGTGCGCGATACCTGCGCGCCGCCGAAGGAGCGGTTGGCCAGCAGCCCGCCGTACTCGCGGGCAAATGGCACGCCCTGCGCGACGCATTGGTCAATGATGTTATTGCTGATCTCAGCGAGGCGATACACGTTCGCTTCACGGGAACGAAAATCGCCGCCCTTGATCGTGTCATGAAATAACCTGTAAACGCTGTCGCCGTCGTTTTGGTAATTTTTCGCCGCGTTGATCCCGCCCTGGGCTGCAATCGAATGGGCGCGTCGCGCGGAATCCTGAAAGCAAAAACATTTCACGCGATAACCCAGTTCACCCAGCGTCGCCGCAGCAGACCCGCCGGCCAGACCGCTTCCTACAACGACGATCTCGAACTTTCGCCGATTATTTGGACTAACTAATCGCGAATGATCACGATGGTTTCGCCATTTCTCGGCGAGCGAGCCAGGTGGAATCTTGGCGTCGAACGTCCCGATCATAGCTGTTGGGCCGGCTTAACCAAGCCTAGCAAGACGGCGACCGGAATCGATGTGTAACCAATAAAAATGAGCCACGCGAAAATTCGCCCCCCGAGCGCGAAGCGCGGTGTCAGTTTCTTGTCATTCAATCCAAGCGATTGAAAGAAACTGGATGATCCATGGCTCAAGTGGAGCGCGAGCAGAAATAGACCGAGCACGTAAAACCCCGACACAAGGTAATTTTGGAACCCATAGACCATCATCGAATAGACATCGTAATGACCAAGAGGATCAAGCTTGAGCAACGCGAAACGGGGGTCGGTTTTGCGGAACGTGAAATGAGCCAGGTGATAAGCGATAAACGCGAGCACGATCAGTCCACTCATTACCATGTGACGCGAGGCAAACGTCGCTTTGACGTAGCTCTTGTCGATGTAAGGCTCAGGTCGGGCACGCCGGTTTTCAATTGCCAGTTGGATCGTCACGTAGATGTGAATAATGACAGTGGCGAGCAGAAAAATTCGGATCAACCAAAGAAGCGGACCCAAATCGCGCAGATGTTGCGAGTAACCATTGATCCAATCCGGGCCGATGAAAATCTGCAGATTCCCGAGTAAGTGCCCGATCACGAAAAGGATCAGAATGATGCCGGTGACGGCGACGATCATTTTCTTCCCGACCGACGAACGATAAAAAGCTGCTAAAACATTCACGCTACAAACTGTTCCAGGAACGGTGAAACGCGTTGTCCCCACGCGTTGTCAGATCAAATCTGGCTTGCCGAATTTCAGATTATGGACGCCGGTTGGAGCGTCAAGCTATAGCGATCGTTGCCTGCGGCGCGCCTCGGGGTTACTTGCTTTGCGATTCTTCGCGTAAGACGTTTCTTACATGATGGCCGAGCACGAAAAGACGCTGACGATTAACGAGATCTATCACTCAATTCAGGGTGAAAGCACCTGGGTAGGACAACCCTGTGTGTTTGTGCGGCTGACCTTCTGCAACCTGCGCTGCAACTATTGCGATACTGAGTATGCGTTTTACGAGGGAAAAAAACAAACACTGCAAGAGATCATGGATGCTGCGGCCGCGTTTTGCTGTCCTTTGGTCGAGATCACCGGTGGCGAGCCGTTGCTCCAGAAAAATGTGCTGCCGTTGATGTCAATGTTGTGCGATGCCGGTTATACCGTTCTCCTCGAAACCAGCGGGGCGCACGATATCTCGAAAGTCGATCGGCGCGTTCGCCGGATCATGGACTTGAAAACGCCGGGCAGCGGCGAAGTAGAGAAGAACTTGTGGTGGAACATCGATCATCTCACCCTACGCGACGAAGTGAAATTCGTGATGGGATCGCGCGAAGATTACGAATGGTCACGCGACAAGGTGGAGCGCTATGATCTTCCTTCGCGTTGTCACGCCGTGCTGTTTTCACCGATTTTCGGCAGGATTGATCCGCGCGAGATTGTCGAATGGATTCTGGCAGACAAACTGAACGTTCGTTTCCAACTCCAGATGCATAAGTTCATCTGGAGCCCGACACAGCGGGGAGTTTGACAGCAGGCGCGAGCCGCATAACAACGGCAGCTAAATAAAAGCATCTCGCGCCATTCCGTGGCTGTTCTGGGTCCTTTGTTCAGTTATTCGGTTCTTTTCTCCTATTGCAGCTCAGCAAGCACAGAGTGCAACTCCGCCCAATCAGAGCAGCCCAGTGCCTGAAATGGAGAGACTCGCCAAAGCCTTGGTTGGCAATTGGAACACAACGGAAACGATGGAACGGGGAGAATTTTTCCCCAATGGCGGATCGCGCCACGGTGTCGTCCATGTGGGACTGGCCGCTGGCGGGACAACATTGATTTACGAAGTCCACTCCGACGGTTCCGCCGGAAAACTCGATGGCATGCTCGTCATCTGGTGGGACAGAGACGCAAGTCTTTATCGCGTCTTTGTCTGCTTCAACAATCCCAACCATCCTTGCGAGATGCGCGGCACTGCGCATTAGGAAGGCGAGTCGTTTGTGAACGATTACAAAGCGACCGTTAAGCGAAGCAAGGCCTCCTGGCGAGATACATTTACGTTTACGCCCACTTCTCACACTTTGGTGGCCGCCATGAAAATGGGGGAAGGAGCAATGCAAACCCAGATTACGACCAAGGCCACTCGGCGCTAGGCATTTTGGTATTAGCATTCCCCTTTTATCGCCGATGTGAGCGAAGCGTCTTACAGAGGGAAACTTGAGGCCCTTGAACCTTCATTCTGAGTCGTGAAGACGACGAAGGATCTCGGGCTGGGTAACGATTCAGACAAAGTAGCTCGTGTTATCTTTGGAGCTTGTGGGCGGTCCCTCGCTTCGCTCGGGATGACAACGAAGGCAAAGCAATGGTATTTTGCCAATCATGCGAGCGCGCCTGACAAAAGATTTCACTTTTGAAGCGGCGCAGACTTTGCCCCATGCGCCGGAGGGCCATAAATGCCGTGGTGTGCACGGCCATAGTTTTAAAGTGGAAGTCTCAGTAGAAGGCGACGTCGATCCAAAAGCCGGATGGGTTTACGATCATGCAAAAATCAGCGATGCAATGAAGCCGCTTCTAAAAAGGTTGGACCACGCTTATCTCAACAACATCGAAGGGTTGGAGAATCCTACAATTGAGAACATGGCAGAATGGTTCTGGAAGAAATTAGAGCAACAATGTCCCGGCCTTTGCGAGATCGTGGTGCATGAAACACCGACCGCACGCTGTGTTTATCGCGGCCAATAAAAGATCAGCAAGCAGTCAGTGAGTGTGATGAGGATCCAGCGCCGCGCATTCTTGCCAAAGGCGCTCAACCAGTTCCCCAGCCGATGGGAGATCCTTGACGAAGTCAACGCTGAGCCCAGCGTACAGCGCACACTCGCTCACTGCTCCTTGCACGCCTCGATAAGGGGATCGGTAGTCGTAGCGAAGAAGTTTGCTGCCATCTGGTCTCGTCGCCACTTCTTCGCCCTCTCCCGGTCTCTTGCCAGGGGGCGGGCATCCTGCTGTATCCCACAAAATGAAGGTGCGGTTTCGTAAAACGCGATGTGTAGCCAGCCAACCATCCTGAAAGCAAACGGTTAACGCAGTATCTCGTGCATGAGCCGCGAGGATTGCCTGTTTGTGAACTGGGTGTCCATTGCTCTCGATTGTTGCAACGAAACGCGTTCCGAGCATCGCTCCGGACGCCCCCGCCGACAAAGCTTTACGGATGCCCTGTCCATTACCAATCCCTCCAGAGGCGATCACAGGCTTCTGCTTAGCCTCTTCTAAAACCTTCGGCAGCGCCTCATACAATGCTCTAGTCGCTTGCACGTGCCCGCCAGCTTCCGTGCCCTGGCAGACGAGATAATCGGCGCCGAGGTCCAGCGCCGCCTTGGCACTCTCAGGACTAGTGACCTGCATCCCTAGCTTGGCGCCAGCTGCGCGAATCGCTGAAATTGCTTCCTTAGGCGCCAAACCCCACGAGAACTGCACGGTCGGCGCCCCTGCGTCCAGCGCAGCTTGAAGCGATGCCGCGCCATCTGCGAACGGGAACGCAAGAATATAGTTGATGAAGAAAGCTCCTTTGGTCGCCGAGCGCACCTTTGACACAGCATCACGTGCGCTCTCTGGAGTGTGATAGGTAAGTGCTAACGCACCCATTGCGCCAGCATTTGATACTGCGATGGCAAGCTCGGGGTTTGTATTCATAGGGCCATGAGGCGCTTCGAAGATCGGATACTTGAGGCCGAATAGCGCCATCAGCTCCTTCGAGCGTTGGGTAGGCATCGGAATCACAGTTGGCCTTGGCGAGGCATCTGCTCCTGGAACAGAACTAAGCGCGAACGCTGTGCCGGCAGCGGCAGTCGTCCTGATGAACTCGCGTCTCGTATGCTCGCTCACAAGTGCCCTTCGCTCGAACCAATTTAAATTTACAGCTAATGTCGAGCGAGAACACGTTTCTTATTCTCGAAAACGGTAGTAATGCCAAGGAATCGTGGCGATGTTAGGCGCGATCGAATGTTATCGCGTGCGCAAGGGCGCTGCAGCTTAGTGTTTTGGCGCTGGGACGGTGCCGGTCTCGATTGATTCCTTGCGCTGGGCAATAATGCGGTTGCCAGTTTCCGCGACCATTTGTTCCAAGAGCAGCCGCAGATGTGTGTTTGGCCGGTAATCTGCGGGCGCGATATGCTTGACCCGATCCGCGTGTGCTGAGAGCTGGTAACATTTACGAAAACTATTGCGCTCTGGATCGTCCGGATCGTAAACCGCGATCGCTTGCCCGCCGTTTTTGTTCATCACAGTGAAACAGGGGACATCGGTCGGGCCGTCGCCAATGTAAATCATGTTTGGGAAGGGGATCGGCCGAATCTCGGGATCCATGTGGTCGTTGACGTCCTGCGACATATCGAGCAGGCCTTTGTTTATTCGAAATAAGAACTGCGTCTTCTGTGTGTGGCTGATGGCACGTTTGGGGAAAGCAATTCGGCCTGCTTCGTCCTCGGCAAATTCGCACCCGAAAATCGCGCGCACGTAAGGCTGCAACCGGCTGCCATCGAGCAGCATCTTCAATCCGGACGAGATAATGTAGTGCTCGACCGTGATGCCGTGGACGATTTGTTCTTCGGTGAGAAGCTGATTGCGAAATTCTTCGAACATTTCCGGCAGACCCTTGTAAAAATTTAATTTGCTGCCGAGCTTTTTCAGTTCGGCGTTGCTCGGGCGATCCATGCCGAACGTGTCGAGCATCACTTTCATGTAAGCGAGCTCGTTGTCGTAGCCTTCATCGCGTACGAGGTCGGCGCAGCGTCGCCAGAAACTTTCGGCGTTGATGCCGAAAGCAGGAAAGATCACGTCGTCCTGCATGTAACTCGGGCTAAGCGTATGATCGTAATCGTAAACGATCGCGATGCTGTTTTGCGACGTCATGGCAGGAGCAGTCAGCTCCTCAATCTTTGCGGAGTTTCAGGCGCGAGAAGAAGTCCTCGAAAAGCGAATCGTAAAGGCGGCTCCGCTCAGGGTGGTACTGCACAGCGCGAGCATAGGGATATTTCTGCAGATATATTTGCTCGACGATGCCATCGTGAGCGGACCAGGCTTCCACCTCCAAATCGTCTCCCAGCCGCTCGATGGCCTGATGATGCGCGCTGTTCACTTGTGAGAAGCGGTGCGATGCGCGGCGCGCATGGCGCAGTGGTTGAATATCGCGATCCCGTTGTTCCGGTAAATTGTGGCCTTTGATATCGAGCTTTAATGTGCCGCCAAGGGCGACGTTGAACACTTGAAGTCCTTTGCAGATAGCGAAAATGGGCAATCCCCGTGAGAGCGCTTCCCGAACCGCTTCAAATTCCCAGCGATCACGGTCTGGATCGACATCCTTGTCGATCACACTTGAATCGACAATTTCCTGGCGCAGAAATTCCGGTGAAATGTCAGAACCGCCGGTAAGCAGAAGGCCGTCCATTTTCTCGAGGGGCACTTTTCGTTTGAGCGCGTTCCAAATCTTAATTTCGGGATGTTTCGCGAAAATGGCGTGAAATGACTCTGCGTCTTTCGGTCGAATCCAGGTAGCGAGATTCGGCATGAAAGATTGTAAGATGCACGGGCGGCTGTGTCAGCCGTCTATTTCAATCGGCGTTTCGCAGAATACGGCCAGCGGGAGCCGTGCCGGATAGACGGGCAGCCCAATGGGCGAGCAAGCGGGACGCGAGCGAATCAAACGCCCTACAATCCCATCAGTTCCCGCACATATTTCACCGGCGGGCTGCCATAGGAAATTACCTGGTCGTTATATTTTTTTAGGTCGAAATCTTTACCTAGTTTTTTCTCCTCTGCTGCACGCAGATCGAGGTGCTCGGTGGCGCCGACAAAATAAGTTGAGAGCTGAGCGGAAGTGAGCCGAGCGCGTTTCCACTTCGCCACGGCTTCGCCTTCCTGCTGGAAAGTCTCTTTCGTCATCAAATCCATCGCTTCCTTCTCGCTCATGTTTCCGGCGTGAATGCTTTGATCGAGAATGGCATTGGCGATCGCGCGCAGTCGCATTTTCAACTGTTGCATCTTCACTTCCGGTCCGCCGTAACCCTGTTCTGCCATCATTTGTTCGCAATAAACGGCCCAGCCTTCAATGAATGTGCCACTGCGGAAAATCGCGCGAACCAAGGTGGGCGCCCGGAATTCGTTAGCGTGGGCGAGCTGCAAATAATGACCGGGCATCGCCTCGTGCACCGTCAAATCGCGAATTTGATAGTTGTTGTATTCACGAAAGAACGATTCTTTCCGTTCCTTTGACCAATCCTTCGGCGTCGGCGCAACGGCGAAAAATGTTTTGCCGGTTTTATCGAGCGGGCCGGGAGAATCGCAATATGCAATGGCCACGCCGCGTTTGAACTCGGGCATCGCGATCACGTCCAGTGGCGTGTCCGGAATGGTAACAAGATTATGTAACCTAACGAAATCAGTCGCCTCGCCGACAACTTCTTTCGCGTAACCGACAACTGTAGCGTCGTCGGGATGTTGCTCGGCAAGTTTATCGAGGACTGCAGCCGTCACTTTATGTTTGTCCACGAGCGTCGCCGAGTCTGCGCTCGGAAAATATTTTTTGTAGAGCGGCAGCGCAGTTTCATAGATAGCGGTTTGCGTCTGTTTCAGGTCGGCCTGCGCTCGCTTCATGATTTCTTCCATCGACAAGTCCGAGGCGAGCGCGAAACGCAGCTTCTTTCGGAACTTATCCGTGCCGAGACGGAAATTGCCGTCGGAGCGCGGCAGCAGATCATTCTGGAGCCATTTTTTGTAATCCTCCAGAGCCGCCGCAGTTTTCTCCTGCAAAGGCACGAGGTCTTTCTTTAGTTGTGGCGCGCGATCGAGAAGGGGGGCGAGTCCTTCATGCACGAGATTGATTGCGCCTTGTGTTTGCTCGATCGCTGTTTCCGTGTGAACGCGCGGCGGGTGTTGCAAGTTGGCTTTCGCTTGCGCGATGACGCGGGGAATTGCTTCCATACGCTGGCGCAGATTTGGAATCCGCTGTTCTGGTGACGCGAAATCGCGCGCGACCAACAGGTAAAGGCTGTTGGCCAGGCTCTGCATGTAAACGAGGGGATTCCACTCCGCTTCCTTTAGTTCTTCGGCCCGGAAGATTTGGTAATCGATATTCTCCTTGAGGACGCGAAAATCGACATTGTTCGCGCCGGTAAGCTGTGAGCCATCGATGGCGTTCAGCTTGTCGCGAAACTCTTTTTGAGTGGCCAGTTCTTTCGCCTGCGCTTCGGGCGAGTAATCGGTTAGCTGACCGTCAAACCGATGATCGCCGAGCTCGGTTGCATCTTCAGGATTGGCCCGCAGGTACTGTTCAATGTACTCGTGCGCGATTTTTTGAAACGCGTCATCCTGCGCAGTGGCGGATACGTTGAGCATCGACAACAATATCGCGGAGGCAGCTGCGATGATGATTTTCATCTGATCTCAGCTCGGCGTGCCGCCATGTAGAATCGGTTCCGTCGCGATTTCATCCAGCGTAGGCTGCTGTGTTTGAAGGTAAGTGCGGCCTTTGTAAAAGCAGGCGACGATAACGAAGACGACTGCGGCTCCAAACATCAACCAAGTGAAGAACGTGAAGTACTGATAGTCGCTGACTTTGTGCGCGGCGCCTGCGCCCAAGATCCATTTATTGACAAGGCCGACGAAGAGTTCACCCGAGGCGACAGTGAGAAGCCACAGCGCCATCACGGAACTCTTCATCGTGTTCGGTGCCTGGGTGTAGGAAAATTCCAAACCCGTGATCGACACCATCGCTTCACCGAGCGTGAGAACGATGTACGCTAGGAACTGCCAATTGATATGCGGTCTTGACCCTGCATCGATCTGCCCCTGGATCCAGACGATAACAACAAAGGAGAGGGCGGTAATGAAAAGGCCTATCCCGATTTTTCGCAGTGGCGTGAGCGGGAAGACAGAGTTAATCAGCGGATAGATCACATAATTCACCAACGGAATAAAAATCAGGATCAAAATCGGGTTTGCGGTTTGCACCTGCGCGGCCAGCAAATCCAGACCCCATCCTCCTGAAATGTGAAATGGCGAAAAGCTAACATTGATCCACGGCAGCCAGGACACGTGCAGATCCATTTTCTCGGCTTGCAAGGTCCATTCGGCGCCGTTGCTCATTCCCCACAACGCCCAGAAAACCAAAATGAAAACGTAAACCATCGCGATACGGGTGAGGGTGATGAGACCTTCTTTGCTGAATGTTTCGCGCAAATAACCAAGTCCAGCCGGAGGGACATGCACCATTTTGCTGCGACCGCCCCAGAAAAACAAAGTGGCGATCAACATCGCGATACCAGGGATTCCAAATGCCCATCCCGGTCCGTACTTCGGATTGCCGAGAAGCCAAGGACAAAGGAGCGAAGAAATGAAAGAGCCGGCGTTAATTGAAAAATAGAACCAGCCAAACATTTTCGAGAGCAGATGCTTGTTCGATTCGCCAAACTGGTCGCCGACGTTGGCTGAAACGCAGGGCTTAATACCTCCCGCTCCCAAACAGATCAGGATCAATCCAACTGCGAGCATCGTCCGCTGCCCAATGGCAATTCCCCAGGAAGTGGCCATACAGGCAAGGGTGAGATTGCCAAGGCAGTAGACGATCGAAAGCGACAGAATGGTCCAATATTTGCCGAGGAAACCGTCGGCGATAATCGCACCAAGAATCGGAAGGAAATAGACGCCGAAAACAAAGTAATGCGTGTACATGTACGCCTCGTTCGGTGTCATCGGCGCGAGCACACCGGATTGATTCAAGATGTAATGCGCCATGAAGACGGTCAGGACCGACTTCATGCCGTAATAGGAGAAACGCTCGGCCGCTTCGTTGCCGATGATGTACGGCACACCCGGCGGCATGCCGGTTAGGTTTGGGGGCGAGGTTGCGTATTTGTGTTTGGCCATATGATCTCCTTTGACTAACGAGCCTCGCCCGGAACTGCTTCCGCCGGCGTCGGTGAGATTGCCGAATTTTCAGAGTCGATTTCGCTTTTTTCCGACCAGACTCTTGATGTCGGATCGGGCTGTTCCCGCTGGACTTCCGGCATCTGGCCGAGCGGATGTTTTTCGCAGGATACGCAAAACAGCAGCGTGCCGAGCGCGACAGCAATGACGCCGTGGCGGAGAAAACGAGCCATAATGCGCTGGCACAGTTATCAGCCTCTGGTGTTGCGCGCAAGACGAAAGCGCGATGGCATGGCGCGACCGTCGAGCACACTATTCAATGGTTTGATTATCATGACGAGGACGAGCAAGAAATCCAGCGGCTCTACAAAAGATTGAAAGACGCCGCTGGGGGATTACTATCAGACGCGGTGACTCGCACAGACAGACACAGCGCTTGGAACGAAGTTTTCGCGCTCGTTCTACTGTTCTCGGGAACCCTGCTGTTTTTTGCGCTGATCTCCTATACGCCCAAAGATGTGCCTTCCTGGGTTTGGTTCAGCCATATTTCGCCGGCGAACCATCCTGCACAGAATTTCATCGGGCCAGTAGGCGCGATTATTGCAGGAATTTGCTATCAATCCATCGGAGCGGCGTCGTACCTTTTAGCGGCGATTCTGCTCGGTTTCGGAGCCGCAAAATTGTTTTATCCCGGTTTGCGGGTCGCGCCGCGGTTGGCTTGGATCGTCTTATTCATCATATCGGGTGCCTGTCTGCTGCACGTGCAGCCGTATCATCTGCGGGGCTGGCATGCCGCCTTCAATATCCAGGGGCCGGGCGGTTGGGTCGGATACGCTTTTGCCGATGAACACCGCGGTTTGCTCCGGAACGCGCTTGGCCCACTCGGTTCGCTTCTCCTGCTAATTGGAATTTATGTGACCACGCTGATTTTGGTCACGGGACTGCGTCCGATTCATCTTGTTCGCGAGACGGTCGCCCTCACGCGACGCATGACTGTAGCGCTGCAGGAATGGCGATTGCGCCGCAGGCTGCGCAGATCGGATCTAAAGGGAAAACTCGAGATCAGTGAAAAGCAGCTCGCCAAGCAACGACGCCTGCTCGAAAAACAATTAAAAAAGAAAGGCATGCCGGTTGCTGAATTGGTTGGGCCGATGATTTCGCCGGAGGAACTGGCAAATCGGCCAAAACCGAAGGTTGTCGATACAACGGCGTTGCCGAGCGAACAGGAGACGCGCAGAAAACCATCTCTCGCCGAATTGCGCGCCAGTGAACAGAAAACAAGATCGGCTCCGAGTGTCGTGACTCCAGCTTGGAAATCGGAAAATTATGTCCTGCCTGGGATGGATTTGCTGGATGAGCATAGTCTGGAGGGACGCGGCACCGCTGATCCTTCGGAGCTGGAAGATGTCCAGCAAGTTCTAATTGAGACCTTGGGGCAATTCGGGATCGCGGTGGCGCCGGGCGACATCACAAAGGGCCCAACGATTACACGCTACGAAGTGTATCCTGCGAAAGGCGTGCGTGTGGACAAGATCGTGAGTCTGGAGCGCGACCTCGCTCGAGCCACACGTGCTGAACGCATTAATATTCTGGCGCCGATCCCCGGGAAAGACACCGTGGGGATTGAGCTGGCGAACAGTCGAAAAGTGACAGTAAAATTGCGTGAACTCTTGCAATCACCCGATTGGGAAGACGCGAAGGGGCACGCCAAAATTCCGCTCGCCCTCGGTAAAGACGTTTACGGCAAGACGATTATCGCCGATCTGGCGCAAATGCCGCATCTGCTGGTCGCGGGTACCACCGGCAGCGGGAAGAGTGTTTGCATTAATGCGCTGATCGCCAGCATGCTCTTTCGTTTCACGCCCGAAGAACTGCGTCTGGCGATCATTGATCCGAAGATGGTCGAACTTCAGGCATATAATTCACTGCCGCATCTTGCGTTCCCGATAGTTGTCGATCCAAAAAAAGTAATGCTCGCGTTGCGGTGGCTGATTGACGAGATGGAGCGTCGTTACAGAATTTTTGCCCGTGTCGGCGTACGCAACATCGTCGGTTTCAACGCGCGGCCGGTTAAAAAGAAAGATTCTGATCTTGAAGATGATTCTGTGGAGGCAGGCGTGTCGCCTGCGAAATCTGGGAGCGCAGCCGGCACGGCTGCCACTACAGAAATCCAAATTCCCGACAAGATGCCCTATGTCGTCGTCATCGTCGACGAGTTGGCCGATTTAATGCAAACCGCGCCTGCGGACGTTGAAACTGCCATTGCGCGCATCACACAAATGGCGCGCGCAGCGGGCATTCACATTATCGTGGCGACGCAAACTCCCCGCGCAGATGTCATCACTGGTGTGATCAAGGCGAATATTCCGAGCCGGATCGCATTTCAAGTCGCCTCCAAGATCGATAGTCGCGTGATTCTGGATGAGAACGGAGCCGATCGTTTGCTTGGGCAGGGCGATATGCTTTATCTCCCGCCGAGCGCTTCGCGTCTCATTCGCGCACAAGGCGTGCTCGTTACGGATGATGAGATTCACCGGCTGGTGGAATTCGTTTCAGCGCAAAGCCCGCCGGCTTTCGATACGGCGATGCACGAGAAACTACAATCCGCGGCGACACCGGAGGAAGATGTGACCGATGAAGACGAAGAGCTGGTCGAAAAGTGTCTTGAGATCATTCGACAGGAAAAACGCGCCTCGACGTCGTTGCTTCAGCGCCGCCTGCGACTCGGCTACACGCGCGCCGCGCGCATCGTTGATATTCTGGAGCAGCGCGGTATTTTAGGTCCCGGCGAAGGCGCCAAACCACGCGAGATTCTGGTCGATCTCGATGCCGCCGTTTAGCCGGCATTTTTTCGTGCAATGACGATAGAAGGGCTTGGTAAGAAATTTCAGGAAGCGAGGCTTGCGAGGAATCTTACACTCGACGAAGCAGCCCGGATGACAAAGATTCGTCCCGCGCGGCTGGCAGAGATTGAGGCGGATGATTTTTCCCAATTCCCCAGCCTTGCATACGCAAAAGGTTTTCTTCTCATCTACGGCAAATTTTTAGATGTCGATGTCACGCCGTATCTCGACGCGTTCGAAGATTCTGAGCGCGTGACAGTCGATGGCTATTCCTATCTTCAGGAAAATCGCCCTCAGAAACCAGTCAGTGCCCCCGTCGTTCGGCGCCGGCGTCCCACAACCAGCCGCGAGCGTGTCTCACCAATGCCGCTCATCTTCGGCGTGCTTGTGCTGGTCATCGGCTTCTCCGTAATGAAGTTAATCCTCAATGTACAGCGGCTTGCGCCTGGAAAAGCGGAGTCCACGGCACAGGTGTCACCGAGTGCGTCGCCGGCTCCGAGTCCCAAGGCCGGGCAACCGGGAGCGACCGAAACGTCGCGGAGTACAGTTGCATCCGCTCCAACCGTTGCACCGTCCGCTTCTGTGGCTCCGACAGTTGCGCCCAGGGCAGTTGCGGCAGTTTCTGCAAGACCGAGCGAGCCAGAGGTGCGTCGTGCCAAGCCTGTGCGTCCAGAGGACTTGGCACAAGCGCCAGCGGAAGCGAATTCATCATCTGCGGAATCGGGCGAGCAGAACCGCGTCGCTATTCGGCCGCTTAAGAGAACCTATGTAAAGGTGACGGTGGGCGACAAAGGCGGAAGTCCCGCGTTCGAACGCTGGGTTTCTCCAGCAGATGGAACTGTGGAATTTCGCGGCAAACATGTCGCGATTCGCGTTCTTGATCCTGACGCTGTCCAGATCACGAAAAATGGCAGGGAGTTGGAAGAAGGCGACGAAGACGTGACGGTTAATTGATAGCGGTTTATGAATTCGCCACCTGTAGTGGCAGCCGTGCCGGCTGCAAATCACCGCGCGCAATGTAAGGAGCAGGCGACACGCCTGCCGCTACAGCCCACCAAGGTCGGCATGATCAGCCTCGGCTGCGCGAAGAACCTCGTCGATGCGGAAATTATGCTCGGCAGCGTGTTGCAGCGTGGCATGGAAATCACATCGCGCGCGGAGGATGCCGATGTCTTGGTGGTTAACACCTGTGCGTTCATTGATTCAGCTAAGGAGGAATCGATCGATGCGATTCTGGAGGCGCATCAGCAGCGCGGCCTAACCAAGCGGCCCGATCAAAAACTCATCGTGAGCGGTTGCATGTCGCAGCGGTTTGCACGTGAGCTGCAACGGGAGTTGCCGGAGGTGGACGCATTTATCGGATTGGATCAGGTCGCGCAGCTCGTTAAAATCATAGAGACGATTCTAAGAAAACGCCCAACGCTAGATGCAGGCAGTTCAATGTTGGACGTTGGACGTTGGGCGTTGGACGTTGATTCGGACAGTGGTGATGTCAGTCTCGCGTTTGCAGAGAAGCGCCCGACTTACATTCCCGATTACGACACACCACGCTTCAGGCTCACGCCCGCGCATTCGGTCTACGTGAAGATTGCCGAGGGCTGCAATCATCCCTGCAGTTTTTGCGTGATTCCACAGATGCGCGGGAAGCACCGCAGCCGCACGCCACAGTCCGTGCTGGCGGAAATTCGGGCGCTCGTCGGGGAAGGCGTTCGCGAGATCAATTTGATCAGTCAAGATACGACCTATTACGGGATGGATCTCTGGTCGGCGAAGGCCGGACCCCGTCAACCAGTGGACTCAACACGCGGTCCAACATTGGCCGCTCTTCTTCACGAAATTCAAGAGATCGATGGGGACTTCTGGGTGCGCCTGCTTTATACGCACCCGGCGCACTGGAGTGACGAACTGATGGACACCATCGCGCACTGCAACAAGGTCGCTCGCTACATCGATATTCCTCTGCAGCATATCGACGACTCGATGTTGGGACGCATGCGACGGGAAACTTCACGTCAGCACATCGAAGACTTGATTCATAAGCTGCGCGCCGGAATTCCGGGTGTGACGTTGCGCACGACTTTCATTGTCGGGTTTCCGGGGGAAACTGAAGCGGAATTCGCCAGCCTCCTTGATTTCATCCGGCGCACTCGATTTGAACGCCTCGGGGTATTCAAATATTCGCGGGAAGAAGGCTCGCGCGCTGCGAAAATAGCAGGCCAGATTCCCGTGAAAATCAAGAACGCGCGCTACCGGATCGCGATGTCGATTCAGCGAGAAATCGCGCATGAAATTGCCCGCGAAAAAACTGGACGAGAATTGAAATTGCTAGTGGATCAGCCGCATGTCGCCCGAAGCGAAGCCGATGCTCCAGATGTCGATGCGCGCGTCATTTTATCGAAAGAGGCCGCAGTCGGCGAGTTTGTTTGGCGCACAATCGTGGGAAGCCGCGGCTACGATCTGCTGGCCTGAGTCCGCAGCTTACAAAAGAGGTTCTTTTGGCGGGAATTGTAATTGGCAGGTGACAGCGCTCCGTTTTTCGATCAAACTTCTTTAAGATCTGTTTGCTCAATGACCGAACCAAACGAACCGAAAAAAGAGACCACTCGCATTCCCCTGGCTCCTGCGTCCGCAGAAATACCGCCGGACTCAAATACAAAATCGCGCGACACCGTGCGAATCCAGTTGCCGCTTCGTGAGCCGCCCGTTCGCATTTCGACCGAACCGCAACCCGTCTCGAAACCCGCCGTTCCGGACGTGACCTCCCCGCAATTTTTTCAGCCGCCGCCATCTCCATCGGCGTCGTTAAGCGCCTCAGTCATGCCCGCGCCAGATCTGCCGTCCTCGGGGCCGACCAAAGAGACGGTGCGCATTCCGCTTCGTGCGGTTCAAATGAAAAAGACTCAGCCGCTTATCGCCATGCCGGAGACGGCTCCGCAAAACCCCTCAATCGCTGTGGCGCCGGTAGAGAAAAATCCAATGCCGCTGTTGTGGCTGCTGCTTGGTGTTTCCGCCGTGATTTTAATTATTCAGATTTGGGCTTACCTTTCTTAAAGCCATGGATAATTCCACTGTTATTAAGCTCGATGAATCCAATTTTGACCGTGAAGTAACGCACGACGACAAGCCCGTGATCGTCGACTTTTGGGCGGAATGGTGTGGTCCCTGCAAAATGATCGCACCGCTGCTGGATGAGATTGCGCGCGAAAAAGCAGGTTCAGTGAAGGTGGCAAAAGTTAACGTAGACGATAACCAGAGCCTTTCGCTCAAGTACAATATTCGCGCCATTCCAGCTTTACTCTTTTTCAAGAACGGCCAACTGCGCGATCAAATCACCGGGGTCACCAGCAAGAAAGACTTGCTGAATCGAATCGACACGCTGGCCTGAGGGAATTTCGAAGATTTCTCGCTGAGCGGCTGCAGTGCGGCCGGCTGTTGTGGCCTTTGGGCATAGGCTAGCAGAGTTCGCGATACGCGATACGGCCGCTAGAAGCTGATCTTTAAGATGCGACCGTCCGTGCCCACCAGCCATCCGGCCTTGGGAGTGGCGAAAGCCACTGCCCAGAAGCCGCTGACACCAGGTAACGTGAACCAGGTGTTTCCCTCGTCTGGAGTCCACGCCGCGCCTCCGTCGTTGGCCGTAATCACTACTGCGCGGCCGAGATTGTCTCCGGCACCGCCACCAGCGTGACCCACGTAGCTCAGGCCGAAGATGGCTCCCGTCACCGGCGGGGGGTTTGTAAGAGTCCATGTTTGACCGCCATCGCTCGACGTCGCGGTGCGCGCGTTATTGGGATCACCGGGGTCCAGATCACCCCCGCCAACAATGCCATGGAACGGATCGCGGAAAGCGACGGTGAAGGCACCCGCGCTGGGCGAGCTCACCAAGGGAGTGTCATACGCATTCCAAGTGTCTCCTCCGTCTCTGGTAGCCAGGACTCTGGCAATGTCCGATCCACCCGTACAAATCCACGCGTTCCTACCACCTTGTGTTGAGACGCAAGTACCACTCGATGCGAAGGAGAATTCCCCCGGCAACGCCGGCGGCATATTGTTACTGATATCCTGCCACGTCATCCCATCGGTCGTGCGAAAATCCGGGAATACCCCATTCACCGAGTCGCTGTGCAGAATGCCGCGATGAGGCGTCCAGAATGCGAAAGCATCATAGAAGGCAAGCGGATTCTGGTTTTCGAACTGAATCGTCCAGGTCGCCCCGCCGTCCAGCGTCTTGTAGACGCGAAAATCTGTAGGGTTCGTTCCAATGGACATCAGATAAGCAACACTCGCGCTGAAAGCCTGGACATCGCGGAATTGCAGTGCTTCGGCGCCCGCCACAACACCGGCGTTCCACGTCTGTCCGCCATCAGTCGTGACGGTGAACGTGCCGGCACGACCGGATGCCCACACCACCTGCGGGTTCACTGGCCACACCGCGATTAGGCCATTAGTGGTGCCGCTGTCTTGCGGAGTCAGTGTGGGTTGATGAAGGCGAGTTGGCGAGAGTTCCTGCGCGCTCAAGGTTGCGGAAGCGAGTGCGAGAATCGGGAGAGCAGTCAATGATCGTTTCAACATGGCAATTCCTCCAAAAGCAAATTCGTTGCACGGCAGCATAGACGCGTGGCGACGGGCGTCAAACTCGCG
Organism: Verrucomicrobiota bacterium; assembly: GCA_046727935.1. Classification (GTDB taxonomy): domain Bacteria; phylum Verrucomicrobiota; class Verrucomicrobiia; order Chthoniobacterales; family UBA10450; genus Udaeobacter. Next base: position 36,362 of record JBKPDP010000102.1, read on the forward strand.
CGCTGCAAGCGTTTGTTGAGAACTTCGTCCCATCGTTACCGTAGAAGGAGGTGACACCACCCCGGAGTAACAATGAACATACCTGCCTATCGCCCCGCGCTGTCGCCAAGACGTGTAAGGAAAACCAATGGGACTGCGACCAAGCAAAAAAGAAAGCTATCAATGAAAGCGAAAAGATCACGTTTTGACAGGTTGGTCGCTCGTTACTACCCGGCCGTTTATAGCTTCGCTTCTCGATTGACCGACGATCCGCGGCAAGCAGTTGCGTTGACGCACGACGCATTCACGAGCAGCCGAAAGCAACTCTGGAACCGCCGTGATGAGACCGCGCTGGCGTCAATCCTCATATCCGCCGTGATCCGCGCAGGCCTTACGGCAGCTTGAGCCGTTGTTGAACCGAATCGAAGCCTCAGGATAGAACAGTTTTTGCTTCGTGAAAATTCCGTGGCGCTCGGGGGTCGCGCCCTACCAAAAAATGCGCCCGGCGCGGCTCGAACGCGCAACCTACGGCTCCGGAGGCCGTCGCTCTATCCAGTTGAACTACGGGCGCGGTGAATTCAGAAGATAGCCCAACTTAATGATTCCTCTAAATCGTTAAACGACCCTGTGAGCGGTTGCAATTTCATCTATCCTGCTGGAAACTGTTCGCCCGCCCGAGCGGGCGGGGAAGGGGATTTTCATGAATCAGATCATCGATGCCATTGAGAAAGAACAGCGCAAGAGCGAGGTGACGCGGTTTTCTGTTGGGGATAGCGTGCGCGTTCATACCCGTGTGGTGGAAGGGGACAAGGAACGAGTCCAGATATTCGCTGGTATAGTCATTGGCCGTAAGGGTCGGGGACTCAACGAAACATTCACCGTGCGCCGAATCTCCTACGGAGAAGGTGTGGAGCGGGTGTTCCCACTGCATTCGCCCCGGATTGCAAAAGTAGAAGTGGAACAACAAGGGCGCGCGCGTCGCGCCAGACTAAATTATCTTCGCGGTCGCAAAGGCAAGGAAGCAACTGCGGTTAGAGAATAGGTGTAGTGGCGGCTGTCTCCAGCCGCAAACCTAAAAAACTGCGCGTTAAGACACGCGCGCCTCTACAATTTTCGCAATTCATTTTTTCATCTGCGAAAATTTGTGTAATCTGCGAAGCGGATGTACCGGCGATGCGGATTTCGTTACGAGAAAAAACTGCGCGCCACCGGCGTAGCGCGAATTGCTGGGATTGATGAAGCTGGTCGCGGGGCGTTGGCCGGTCCGGTTGTGGCCGCTGCAGTAGTTCTTCCTGAAAAATTTCATCATCGTCGCTTGAACGATTCCAAACAGCTTGCACCGGAATTGCGCGAGGAAATCTATTCGGATCTGGTGTCCAATCCCGAAGTCAGATGGACAGTCGGCATTATCGATTCTATCGAGATTGATCGCATCAATATTTTGCGTGCGAGCCATCGAGCGATGCGCCTGGCGATCAGGGCACTAATCGACCGTCCCAATCACGTCCTGATTGATGGACTGCCGGTCATTCCTTTTCCATTTCCGCAGACTGCCATCATCGATGGAGACTGCATTAGTCTGAGCATCGCTGCCGCCAGCGTGATCGCCAAGGTAACGCGCGACCGGATGATGCGTGACTTTTGCTCCCAGTTCCCGCAATATTGCTTCGACCAGCACAAAGGTTACGGAACTGAGTTGCATCTACTGAAACTCCATGAATTCGGGCCTTGCCCAATCCATCGCCGATCTTTCGAGCCGGTGGCGCAACCGCTTCTCGCGTTGGAGGAGCTTGCCCAAGTCCGGCCATCTCCGGCGGGGCGTTCTCGGCGAGAAGTTGGCGTGCCGCTATCTCAAGCGTAACGGTTACAAAATCCTCTTCCGCAACTTCCGTGGCCGCAGCGGCGGTGAGATCGATGTTGTCTGCCGTGATAATGACACCCTCGTATTTGTCGAAGTAAAAACCCGCGGGCGCCAAGATTTTGGCCGGCCCGTCGAAGCGGTTGATCGCGAAAAACGGAGGCGAATTTCGCGAGGTGCCCTAGCCTGGCTACGAATGTTGGATAATCCGGATATTCTTTTCCGATTTGATGTTATTGAAGTCGTCATGGAGGCCGACGCGAAACCACGAGTCGAATTAATCAGAAACGCGTTCCCGCTCTCCAAACCGTATCTTTACTAACTGCGAGTCTTGACTGATGGACTCGACAACTGCGAGGAATCAGGCTCAGAATAAATAGCTTCCTATGGTTGAACCAATTCTCGTTGCCCAATCGAAGGAACAAATCTTTTTGCTCTCAAAAATGGCGAACCGCCACGGCTTGATTGCGGGGGCCACCGGCACTGGGAAAACGGTCACTCTGCAAACCCTCGCGGAGAATTTCAGTGCGCGGGGTGTGCCCGTTTTTATGGCTGACGTAAAAGGCGACCTCGCGGGCCTGAGTCAGCCGGGCGGAAATAATCCGAAAGTTCTCGAGCGGGCGAAAGAACTTAAGATGGATGATTTCAAAGGCGAAGCCTGCCCCGTGGTGTTTTGGGATGTGTTCGGCGAACAGGGTCATCCGGTGCGCGCCACCGTTTCCGAAATGGGTCCGCTACTACTCGCACGATTACTCGAGCTGAACGAGACGCAGGAAGGCGTACTCAATATGGTTTTCAAGATTGCCGACGAGAACGGATTGCTGCTTCTCGATCTGAAGGATCTGCGCGCGATGTTGCAGTACGTCGCGGACAATGCTGATCAATTCAAAACGCAATACGGAAATATATCCGCTGCCAGCGCCGGAGCGATCCAGCGCAGTCTCCTCGCACTGGAATCGCAAGGCGCCGACAAGTTTTTTGGCGAACCGGCCCTCAATCTCGAGGATTTGATTCAATCGCAGGGCGGCAGGGGAACGGTCAACATCCTTGCTGCGGATAAGTTGATGCAAAAATCGCCGAAAGTTTACGCGACATTTCTACTTTGGATGCTGTCTGAGCTATTCGAGAATCTCCCGGAAATCGGCGATCCTGAAAAACCAAAGTTGGTTTTCTTTTTCGATGAAGCGCATCTGCTCTTCGCTGACATCGCGCCAGTAGTCGAGCAAAAGATCGAGCAAATGGTACGACTGATTCGTTCCAAAGGCGTTGGCGTTTATTTCGTCAGCCAGAATCCGCTCGATATCCCTGATGTTGTGCTGGGTCAGCTCGGGAATCGCGTGCAGCATGCGTTGCGCGCGTTTACCCCGCGTGATCAGAAAGCGGTGAAAGCTGCTGCGGAAACTTTCCGGCAAAATCCGAAACTAAAGGTCGAGACGGTGCTGACCCAACTCGCAGTCGGCGAAGCGCTGGTCTCGATGCTGGACGAAAATGGCAGCCCAGAAATTGTCGAGAGGGCGAAGATTGTTCCGCCACGGAGCCAGGTCGGTGCGATCATGGCGGATCAACGCAAGGGGATTATCTCGTCATCTATCATCGCCGGCCATTACGAGAAAGCGATCGATCGGGAATCAGCCTACGAAATACTTCAGGCCAGAGCAGGAGAGAAAACGCAAATAGCTGGTGCACCCCCTGTAGCCGACAGCACGCCAGCGCCCGAGGGAGAGAAGCGTTCCTTATTGGCTGAAGCTCTCGGCACCGCCACAGCTGCATTCCAGCCTACAATCGGACCGCGCGGCGGACGCTACGATTCACTTGCGACTTCAATGGTAAAAAGTGCAATGCGCGCTGCCAGCGGCTCAATCGGCCGGCAAATAGCTCGCGGAATTCTGGGAGGGATTCTCGGCGGCAGCGGACGCCGAAGATAGCTGTAGCCACGGTCCTGCGGGCCGTCTTCGCAGGTCGCTCAGCAACGCGGTTACAAAAAAAATCGCCGGATACGTTTACGCACCCGGCGATTTGATCCGTTCTTCGTTTATGGCGTCGGCGCACCGGCCGGGCTGGTGGCCTCTTTCTTTTTTCCCTTGCCTGCTTTCACTTCCACTTCTGTTGCTGACATCGTGTAAGTGATTGTCACTTTCTCGCCGACCTTGAGGTCGCCCGTGACCTTGGTATTCGCGTCACGACTGATTTCCCAGCGGTCCTTTCCTTTCTGGACTGCAATCATCGTGTCCGTCACCTCCAGGACTGGCCCAGTCACTTGATACGTCTTCCCGCCTGCGGCAAAGCCTGTGCTGCTGAACGCTAAACTCGCTGCTGCCAATAAACTAAATGCTGTTTTCATATTCATATTGGTCGATTAGACGCATTCGCAGCTTGGTATTCAATAATTTTTGTTTTGAGAGATCTGCTTGGTCGGAACCGAACTATTAGGGCTACGCCATCTTTGTGCGGCTACGGCCTGGCGTGCAACCCACCCTGCGCCGAGCGCTTTAACCTTCGTGCTCTTCCGACCTAGCTTTTCAACTTTTTAATCTTTTGACGCCTTCTTCTATTGAGGAGGTGCAGTCGGAGAAATAGCCGGTGATTCCTTTTTCTGCGCACCCGGCGCTACGCTCGAAGTGATTGGAGCTGCTGCCTCTTCGACAGCGGCCTTGAGTTTTGTTAGGGGACCTGCGTCAATCTTCGACGCGCTCATCGTGTAGGCGATGGTTACCTTCGCTCCGACCTTTAATTCGCCGCGGATCTTGGTCTGCGGGTCGAGATCGATTTCCCATCGCTCCGTGCCCTTCTGAACGACGATCTTCGTCGGTGTGGTCTGGACCACAGTTCCAGTGACTTTCTGAGTCTTTGCGCCAGCGGCGCGCACGGCGCCGCTCAACACCAGGCTAAATGCCATTATTATCGAAATAATTTTCAGATTCATGAATCGCGATAAGCCCAGGCATCGCGCTAAGCAAGTTAGATGTCACCCCGCTTGTTGTAGTAATGCCCATGTTGGGCACGATGTTGTAGAGGCGGCTGTTTTCAGCGACCGAGTACTGGACGCAAGGTGACGTTTGCTATTGCTTCGGCGGTTCAGGTATTGTCTTGATCCCAACCCGGAGCGTGAGCGGCCAAACGACGCGGCGCGTCTGTTTCGCGTTACCCCACGCTGCGTGGAGTTCACTGGCAATTTCGTCCAAAGGATCGCTCTCCTTCGCCGCGATGAACCGCTGCGTCGAAGACCACGTTCGAAGGTAGCCCACCAGATGATCGAGATTCCAATGCGCCGTCATTTCGAATTTCGGCGGGTCGATCTCGTGAAATGGGAAGGGTAGATCGGTGAACCGTTCAACGAGTTTGCGCTCCGGCGGCCAGAAAGGCCCGACAACCTCGTAGTAGTATCGATTCACAATCTCATCGATCGCGGGTTCGATCTCTAACAAGTTGTAAGCCGAAGCAGCGAGAACGCCGTCAGGCTTCAATACTCGCCGGGCTTCAGCATAGAAAAGATCCAGATCGAACCAGTGTAACGCCTGTGCAATCATGATCAGATCAAGTGTTCCCGATTTTATGCCGCTTTCTTCTGCAGGCGCGACGCGATACTCGACACGCTCGTGCGGCTGGGCGCTTGATATCTGCTTTTCGCTTGCATCGGTGGCGATCACATGATCGAACACCGACGCCAATCCGACCGCTGCCTGTCCGTTTCCCGTACCGCAATCCCACGCGAGCTCGCGACTCGGCACGATCCCGCCGAGATAAGCGAACAGTTCCTGCGGGTAGCCCGGTCGAAATTTAGCGTAATCAGCGGCCTGTCTCGAGAAGTGATCTTTGAAAGACACAACTGAAATTCTAGACAGGATTAACAGGATTGCTGGATGATTTGTTGTAGAGCGAGCGCATCGCTTGCCTTTTCGATTCCCAGCCGGAGCGACCGCCATAGAATTCACGGTCTCCTCAAAATTTGGCAATCCTGGCTAGTCAGTAAGTGGATGCAACCGCCTGCCCTGAGCGACAGTCGACCGGGTCACGTCGCTATTCAGCGGTCGGCTTTGGCAAAGCCTCAATCGGCACTGAATAAATATTACCGAGGCCATTCCAAATTGAACGCGACTTTTGTTCGAACTCGGCCATCGTCCATGGCTTGTCGCGTTTCTCGTTGGCCATTCCGCGCTCGCTCGTGAAAATGAGTCGCTTTCCGTCTGGCGACAAGCGGGGACTGTATTCGCGCGCGGCAGTATTGACCGCGTTCACCGGAATTGGCGTGCTCCATTTTCCGCTTTGATTGTAGCTTACGTAAATGTCCGAGCTGCCGACTGAATCTGGCCGGCTGAACGCGCCGATTAAGAGAAATTTTTCGTCTGGCGAGATGAACGCTTCGATGTTCACAATCCCTTTGCCGTTGATCTGCGGACCGAGATTCTCCGGCGCCGTGTATTTCCCGTCGACGAATTTGGACACAAAAATGTCAATCTCGGGATTGTCGTCGGCGATTGTTGCGCTGAAGTAAAGATTTCCGTTGCTCGCCATCGAGGCGAAGAACTGGCTGTGCGTGTTAATTGTTGGGCCAAGATTTTTCGGGTCCGACCATTTGTCACTTTCCCGCTCGCACATCCAAATTTCGTAATGATGCGGATCCTTTCCGTTCACCGGCCGATCGGAGACAAAGAGTAGTTTTTTGCCATCGGGCGAAAGAACCGGGTCTGAGTCGCGATATTCGCCCGAGAACGGTAATATTTCCGGCGCTGACCATTTGCCGTTAACCAAATGTGATTTCCACATCGTGTAGAGATAGTGCGGGGGCACCGAGCGATCGAAGTAGATAGTCTTGCCATCCGGCGAAAGCGATCCGCCGAACTCATCCTGCGGCGTAGAAATAATTCCTTGGCCGATAATTGCTGGCTCGTTCGGCGTTGAATTGCAGACCAAGTAGCTGAGGTAACGAACGACTTTCCATTGGCCGTTGTCGCTCCTGCGCCAAAACTCGATTCCGCGCGAAAGCCGCCGCGTTTCACTGGCTGGTGTTCGCGCCGTGCTCGTCCAATGATCGCGCACGAAGGCAAAATTGCCGGAGGCGAGAATTTCTTCCGGCTCAAAATCGATCGCTCGTGTCGTATCGGTCGCGGCGAAAGAGCGTTCATAAGAGTCTCGCAAGTTTTGGAAGGTATCCAACTGATTACCGGCGTACATTCCGTTGATTGAACGATCGTACGGCGCCAGCGCTCCTGCGAGGTCGCGCGCGTTGTACGAATCTCTCCAGCGCATCAAGGTCTGCCATACTTCACGCGCGCTGCCGTTGAAGGATTCTGGCGAAACCTTGGGCAGCGTAATTTCGCACGACGATTTTATCTCTCGTCCATCTTTTGGAATGACAAACGCACGGGTTATTTTCCATTTGTCTCTCTCTCGCTTGAGCACGTCGAGACTTCGATTGGCTTGTTTAACGACGCCATTCTCGAACAGTTGCCAATCGGCGAGTATGTAGGCGAGATCGCCAGAAACACCGACTTCAATGTCGGCTGGCTTCCACTGGCGCGCTGGCCCGGCGGCGGCGAACGACTTCTCGTAATGTTCTCGGGTCGTATTTAGATCGGCGTCTGCCGCTCCTGGAAATGTGGAGATGTAGTCCGCCGCAAAAATTTCCATCGTGCGTGCCAGCTTCTTGTGCTCGGAGGCCTGCAACCAATCGGCATACTCGCGACGAATCGTCGCGACATCTTCTTGTTCGCCAGCGGCTGCAATGCACCATCCGCTGACAATCACCACCACGCTGAGCAACATCGACAAGCTTGTCACGGTTTGTTCAGCTCCAGCGCTTCAATCGGGATTCGATAAATGTTTCCAACGCCATTTTCGATTGTTGATTGTCGATCTTTCCACGACGCGGTCGTCAGCTGCTGCTTCATGGGTACCTCGAACGGACTTCTTTCGCTCGTGAAGTAGAGCCATTTGCCCGAGATCGTCGGATTGCCTTCGGTTGCGCTTGTGTTGATCCCGTGCTCGAGATGCCGCGCCGGCATCCAACGCCCGTCGCGATTTTCGCTCACGTAAAGATCGGCGCGATCGTAATGATTCCCGCCGGAATCGAGATTATCTTTTCGGTAGGACGCGAAGATTAGAAACTTCTCATCGGGGGCGATGTAAGGATTGATCTCGGCCTCGCCGCTGTTGACCTCCGGCCCGAGTTTCTCGGCTTGCTCGTATTTCGCGTTCCTTAAGCGCGCGCGGTAAATGTGAAAGTAACCGGGCTGGCTGTCGCGGTCCGACGCGAAATACAACGTCCCATCAGCTGCAATTGCCGGATTAGTGTCGTTCTTCGCCGTATTGATTGGCTCGCCGATTTCTTGCGGTTCACCCCAGCGATTGTCGATCTTATGAACGAACCAGATGTTCCAGTCGCGGCCGTTCGGGTTCGCTTTCGTCGGTCGCTTTGACGCGAAGAACAGCCGTTTGCCATCCGGCGAGAAACAGGGCGAAGAGTCAAGGTAAGTTCCGGAGAATGGCGCGACCTCGGGATGACTCCATTTCCCATCGCGGAATTCTGAAAAACAGATGATCGAGATCGGCGGCGAAGTTGTGTAGGCGCCACGGCGCACAAAATAAAATGACTTGCCGTCAGGACCAAACGATCCGCAACCTTCGTCCAAGTCAGTCGAGATAATTTCCGGTGCAAAAATTACTGGTGATAAGTCCGGTTCGTCGGCGCCGATCGCACTTGTGACTAGTGCAATTAGCCAAAACAGAAGGAGAAGTATCTGCATCATAAGCCGCTTATGATGCATGAAGAACTAATCGATGCGGTTGATGTTGCTTTGCGGCATCGGCTAACCTCGTTCGAACTACTGATGACTCGCTAATCGGATGCATTTTCAATTGTGTTGAAGACCAACTGTTGGCGAAGGGCTGATTGGATCGGAAAGTAGATCTCTGTTCGTCTCGATGAAGTTCAATACCATGCGCGAAAACTCTTCGGGTTTCTCCAGGTACATGAGGTGACCTGTTCCGTTAACAACTACACGGCGCGCGTTTGAGATACCGGCCTCAATCGCACCAGCATGCGCGTGAACATCCGGAATGTCGGCTTCTCCAACCAGAATCAAGGTGGGAATTCGAATTTCATTTAAACGCGTGAATGCTGGTTTTGGTGGAATTGCGCGATCAGGATGCGTCGCGTCCTTCAGGTTTGCGGTGAGCAAATCAATAAGCTTCCGCCGTGCTGCATCATTTCCCGGTGCAATCAAATACCGGTCGCTCGCCAAAGCTTTCAGCCCATTCGGAACATCGCCCTTGCGGATAAGCATCGGAGATGCTGCTACCGCGCACGATGAAATGCTCGCTGTAGGGAAAGCCGCTCACAACGGCCCCCACAAGCACCAATCCCTTAACGAGTTCCGGATGCGCCAGTGCAAAGTCGATTGATATTTCGCCTCCGTGCGAACTGCCGAGAAGAGTTGCTCGTTTTACGCGGGTGGTGCGCAAGATCGCGGCCAGGTCATCCACTTCCGAATACCAACTCGTTGCGGCGGGCGACCGACCGAAGCCGCGGCGATCGTACCGAATAACATGAAATTGTTCGCACAACGCCGGCCAGACATCGTTCCACACCGCAGAATCGACAACTCCGTCGTGAATCAGAACGACATCATCGCTCCCTGATCCGCATTCCTGGTAAAAGAGCTTCGAGCCGGAGACCTGAACAAATGGCGACGCTGATGGCGGTGGACTTCCCGCCAGCAGACCTGCGCAGCCCGCTGCGCTCATTCCGGCGATCATGAGCGCAATAGCTTTCCTGCCGAACCGCAAAGATCTCTGAGGTTTTCCGGAAAGTCTGAGCGACATGTTTCTGGTTTTGCGCCCTAGCCCGCAATGGCGTCGATTGCTTTCCACTCTTCGGGAGTTAGGTGGAGTTTTGCGGCAGCGACGTTCTCTTCCAAGTGTGCCAGCGACGATGTCCCAGGGATTGGTAGCATCACCGGCGATCGCTCCAAAAGCCAGGCCAAAGCGACTTGGTAAACGCTCACGCCGTGCGCCTTTGCCGCCACATTCAGCGGGTTGTCAGGCCTCAAACCTCTGTCTCCCCCGATAGGGAACCACGGCAAAAAACCAAGATTCTCCTTCTCGCAATAGGCAAGAACGTTTTCCGAGTTGCGGTCCTCAATGTTGTACCGGTTCTGAACGCTCACGATCGGTACAACCTTGCGCGCCCGCGCGATTTCGTTCGGATCCACGTTGGAAAGTCCGACATGCCGAATTTTCCCTGCATCCTGCATTTGCTTGAGCGCGCCGACGGATTCTTCAATGGGAACTTTGGGATCGACGAAGTGCAACTGATACAGATCGATCCGCTCCAGGCGCAATCGCTTGAGACTTCCGTCAAGAGCTTGTTTGAGATGTTCAGGTCGTCCGTTTAGCACCGGCTGATCTGGTGCCGGTCTAGTTAGGCCGCCTTTCGTCGCGATAACGAGTCCTGTGGGGTAAGGATAAAGCGCTTCGGCGATCAAGAGTTCACTTGTTTCCGGCCCGTACGCGTCCGCTGTGTCGATCAAGTTCACACTGAGCTCGACCGCGTGCCTCAAAACCTTAAGCGCATTCTCGCGATCTGCCGGCCAACCCCAGTTACCTTCACCGGTAATGCGCATCGCGCCGAAGCCAAGTCGGTTCACTTCCAAGTCACCGCCGATTTTGAAAGTGGCGTTTGATGCTGTGCCGGGCGCAGATGTCGATCCAAAGACTTTCGCGCCGGCCAAAATCGCCGCGCCGGTCACCGCGCTCATTTCAACAAATTTTCTTCGTGTCATAACAGCGCTAATTGACCAGAATACAAATCCGGTCAACAGTCAATCAAAATGAAGCGCAGAATGTCACGTCTGGAAATGCAGGGCAAAATTCTCGATGCTACTGATCGTCTCCTCGCTCGCTATGGCTACAGAAAGATGACAATCGATGATCTGGCAGCCGAGGTCGGCATCGGCAAAGGCAGCATCTACTTGCATTTCCGGAGCAAAGAGGAGGTCGTTTATTCACACATCGATCGAGTCATCGTCCGATTGCTACAGCGACTCGCACAGATCGCGCAGAGTCGCCGGACACCAACCGACAAACTCCGCGAAATGATTGTGCTCCGCGTCATGTTCCGCTTCGACAGTGTGCAACATTTTCCCGAGAGCCTGAGCGATATGTTCCGCGATTTACGCCCGGGCATTCATCGGCTTCGGCAAAACCATTTCAAAGAAGAAGCCAGATTACTCGCCGATGTTTTAACGGAAGGCCAGAAGGCCGGTGTATTTCGAAAAGGAGACCGCCTGGCTCTGGCTCATGCGATCCTGACAGCTACAAACTCGCTCCTGCCTTTTCATTTGAGCACTCGCGAACTTGGCAAAAGGCGCGATATCGAAAAAGCCGTGACTCTTATTTCTGACTTACTTCTGCAAGGCATTCTATCCCGACACTAAAATGAAAATGAAAGCACCTCCGCCCCTTACCAGTTGGGTCTTAGCATCTATCGCTCTCATCTTATCTGGTAATGCCAGCTTGGCTGATCCATCCGTCACGCCCGCGCCAGCGAGACGAATCGATCCGATTGAAGCAAACGATCCGCACTATTCCGCCAATTTTGATTCGTTATATCAGAAAACCTGGGGCGGGGGAGCAATTCCTGAGAAATATAAACAGCTCACAGGTATCTCGATCTCCGTCGTGGAAAGATGCGAAACATGCCTCGGCTGGCACATGAAAGAAGCTGTTCGTCTGGGCGCTAAGAAAGATGAGCTTGTCGAAGCGGTCCGGCTCGGCCTCCTTACCGGTGGCTCGATTACGATTCCGACGGTCCGCAAGGCTTACGAACTGTTCGATGATCTGAAAGTGAAATAAGGACTCGTCAGCAGGCGTGTCGCAACACAAAGAACTGCGCCGGTGGTGTCCCGGTGCTATTCTTTCTGCAAACCGGATGCAACAATGTCAGTCCGGCTCGGACCGTTGCTATTCCTTCGGCGGCTCAGGAATGGCTCTCACGCCGACTCGCGCGAGGTATTCGTCAGCCTGCAATAGATCGTTGCCGGCACGCTCGAGGATCTTGAGCAAATTATCCATCGAAGAAACTTCCTCGAGCTGCTCGGTCAGGAACCACTGGAGGAAATTGATCGTGATATAGTCGTTCTGCTTTCGCGCGAGTTCGACGAGCCCGTTGATCTGGTTGGTGACATGAATTTCCTGGTCGAGCGAAAGTTTTACTGCGTCACGCGCCGTCTTAAATTTCGATTTCGGGGCGTCGATCGCCGGAATCGCCACGCGCCCGCCTGCATCGACTACGTATTTGATGAAGCGCAGCGCGTGCCCTTTCTCCTCTTCCGCTTGCCTAAAAAAATGCTGCGAAAGCTGCGGCAACGCCTCCGCAGCGAAATGCGCGGCAATTGCATAATACTGGAGTTCTGCACTGAACTCGTAACCTATCTGCTCATTTATCGCATCGATAACTTTTTGACTCGTTAGCATGAAATCCTTTCGATTGATGTAATCTTTGTCTTAGCGCATGAACGCGCGACGATCAATAAGGCGAATGAAGCAACGGGTCAGACTGGATCTTCTGCAATCGAAGCCGTCAAGTTATGACCGAGAAGAGGCGGACATTGGATGTCAAGTTTCGAGACGGACGTTCGTATCGTTACATGCATGTGCCGGAATTTCTTTATCGGGATATGTTGAACGCGGAGTCTGCAGGTGCGTTTTGGAATGCGGTTAAAGATCGCTTCGAGTACGTGAAATTGGAGTAAAGAGGAGGTGGTCTTGACGGCGTGCTGTCGCCAACGGGTCAGCGACTTGTCACTTTGATTAGTAAAGTGCCGGGTTCTGGCGACCTCCTATCGACTCGCTCGTTCCCGCTCATTTCGGCCTCCTGGATCTGAAAAGCGGTTATTTCTCCCTGTGAAAAGTTCCGGTAATTTCGCGCAGCAGCCCGTTTTGTTGTTGCCAGCGGGACTTAAGCGTCCAGGCGAGGATCTGTTGAAAATGATTGCTGCCGTCCACAGTAGTATGAAGAAAAACAACGTTGGTGTTGTTTTCGGTCCCGCTTAATTGGTCTTGCAGGGCGGGATGGCCATCGATCGTGAGCGGAACGGGTTCGGTAGCTGACGCATTCGTCATCTTTTGTAACATCCGATCGCGCGTCAGTTGATGATGTTTTTCCAGAGTGAAATCGTCGAGGTCAGCTTTCGCAGCGGTGATTACGATCAAATACATTTGTTTGCTCTTGTCGCCGACTTGCAGCGTCGCCTCCTTATTGAGCTCTGGTAGTTTCGTCCAGGTGCCGGGGACCGTGACCTTGATTTTGCCATCGACGATTTCCTTTCTTTCAAGGGAAAGACGACGCAAGTGCTCGCGATCCGACTGGATCATGCTGACGAGTAACGGAATGCCCATGACACCTAGCGCCAGCGCGATGTAGCCCAAAATTAGCCCGGCCGTGGCAATTCCCATGCCGCCGAGCGCACCGCCGGATTTGCGAATTTTCGAACGAGCGATGTGGCCGCAAATGACAGCGACGAATCGCGGTAAAAAGCCATCCGCATGTAAATGAAAGAACCGCTAAAATAACACTCCAAATTGCGGCGGGCGCAGTACGAGGAGCCGGTTGAGGGATAGGCGGAGGTGGCAGTGTTATTTCGTCCGCCATCGCGCCGTTGTAGCAACCGTAATGGTAAAATCAAGACGCACCGAGAGATCCCATTCGGGGCGACGTCCTATTGACTCGCTCGTTCCCACTCGCTCGCCTTCGGGCTTCCCGTTTATCTCGCGGCTTCCCAGCTCGCTCGGTTCTCTGCTCGAGTAGGCGTCTCCAGAAAGCAAAATGCCCGATGAGATAACTCACCGGGCATTTAGTTCTGGCGACGTCCTACTCTCGCGCGGCCTATCGCCGTACTACCATCGGGGCTGCAGCGTTTCACTTCCGTGTTCGGAATGGGAACGGGTGGTGCCACTGCGCTAGGGTCACCAGAGGCCCGAGCCGGGCTGGCGGTTTCGGTTTTGCACCGACGCGGATCTCTGGAGACTTGGCTTCTGACACAGACGCCCCACAGTTCAATTTCGAAAGAACAATCAGATATCAGCTGATCTGCCGATTCTCTGATATCTACATACAGGAGTTCATTTCGGCTGAGGACAGCCGACCCTACAACTTCGTCTGAGTTTTTGAGATCTTTTGTCTCCTCTGTTTGCCGTTCCGCTTGCGCGGAACGGGTTAACAGAAAAGTAAAAGATCAAGCCGAACGGGTTATTAGTACTCCTGAGCTGAACACATTGCTGTGCTTACACCCGGAGCCTATCAACGTGGTGGTCTACCACGACCCTTCAGGGAGATCTCATCTTGGGATAGGCTTGGCGCTTAGATGCTTTCAGCGCTTATCCTTTCCGAACATAGCTACCCAGCACTGCCGTTGACAC
>JBKPDP010000103.1:0-28537 GCA_046727935.1 Verrucomicrobiota bacterium
GAGGAGCATCTCGCGCAAGCGCACAAATGTGCGCATGATGGCAATGTTGACCTGTACGGCCCGCGAACTCCGCAGCACGCTGGAAAGCATCGCGACGCCTTGTTCGGTGAAGGCGTAGGGAAGATAACGACGGCCACCGCGACCGCGCTTTGAGGTTTCAAAATGAAACCTCAAACCAGCAGCTTCGTCGTCGGTAAGCTGAAACATAAAGTCCTCCGGGAACCGGTCGGCGTTGCGCTTAACGGCAAGATTCAGGGATTTGGTAGGAACGCGGTAGAGTTCGGCCAGGCCTGTATCGAGCATGACCTTTTGGCCGCGGAGCAGAAATATTCGCCGTTCGACTTGAACTGCCAGGGCGTCGGAGAATTTCTGTTCTTCTGCCATTTCTGACGCCAAACGCTAACTGAAACTGTTTCTGAGGAGAAGCCGGGAAATCAGAGGTCAGAAGTCAGAAGTCGGAGGTCAGCCGCCTACGTTGAAACTCCGGCGAGCCAGGGAGGTCGGAGATCAGATGTCGGAGGTCAGCGGTCAGGGATGAATCGCACTCATTCGCTGTCGTGTTTTTTTGGGATGCCGATGGTCCGGGCGCTTTCCGTTGCGCGCAGTGGGCCAGGGTCACGCTGCTTTTCTTCGGCTGGTTCGATGACCGTCGAACCGTCGTAACGTAGCCGCTGCCGGACGGACTGGTTGAAGCTGGCAACGAAATTCAGAGTCTAATGCGTGCGCGATCTTCACCATCGTTTCCAAGGAGAAATTCGTGTCACCACGCAGAATTTTGCTGATGTAAGCTGGATTGACGCCGATTCTGGACGCAAGTTGGCTTCGCGAAACGTCCAACTGACGCATTCGCGTGAGCATGGCGTTTGTGAACTCGATTGATGCTCCTTCAGCGCGATACTCATGCGTTTCACGGGCGGCTTTAAGCGCGGCCTGAATTTCTTCGTGGATTTGCTTGATTGTTTTCATTTGGGTGTGATGTCTTTCAACTTTCCGGTTTGCTTTGCTTCGAAATATCTGCTTTTCCACTGAATCGCTTCGTTGATTTGTTGCCTCGGGGTCTTCTGGCCTTGTTTGATGTAACCATTAACGCAAATCACGACGCGACCCTCATCATAAAACCAAAGAAGCCGTAAACCTCCTTTCGTTCGAAACTCAAAAATTCCTTCACGTAATTGCTTCGATTTCTCGGCATCCTTGGGAGGGCCTGCCTCAATGACGTAGTCGAGAATCCGAACCATTTTGGGCCATTCGTTGGGAGCGCGGTGCATCGCTTCCTGTTGGAATTCGAAATAGGGGAGATGGATTTTTTCATCTTCTTGTGTGCCGATCGCGATCAACCGGAAACGTGCTCCGCGATTGATCTGATAAGCAACGAGCATACGATTTAACCTTTAGGTTAATACGTCAAGAAATATTTCTGCTACCAAATTCGGGGCCCGAAACGCCGCCAATGATTTCCGCGAGCTTGATCTTCGGGTTTCCGCATGAAGCGCGGAAAATAGCAGAAGGAAAGCTCTGTGAGTAACGAAAAAGAAGCCGCCTTTGTTGAAACTACGGCGTGCCAATGGGGGAAAGCGCGTTCTGCGCGCAAGTAAGAAGGATGAACTAAGAAGTAAGAAGTTCGCCACGGCGAATCCGTCCGTTGGCGGAGAAGAAGGAGGAAAGAAGGAAGAACTAAGAAGCGAGAGCGGGGACATTTTTGACATTCGAGTCTCATTGGCAGACGAAAAAGACGTTATGTTTACAACCAAAGGTTATGCCGCCCACTCGGCGCACGAGCCGTTGAAGCCGTTCTCGTTCGAACGGCGCGAGCCGACGCCGACTGATGTGCAGATCGAAATTCTTTTTTGCGGAGTCTGCCATTCGGACCTGCATATCGCGCGAAATGAATGGGGTTTCACGACTTATCCATGCGTGCCCGGGCACGAGATCGTCGGGCGCGTAGTGAAAACGGGTCGCGACGTTAAGAAATTCAAAGAAGGCGATCGGGTCGCGGTCGGTTGCATGGTTGACTCGTGCCGGACGTGTCCGGATTGCAAACAAGGGCTGGAGCAATTCTGCCAGGGAATGATTCTGACTTATGGCAGCGAGGATAAACACACTGGTGGCGTCACTTATGGCGGATATTCGACGAGCATCGTGGTGGATCAGGATTTCGTGCTCCGGCTTTCGGACAAACTGGATCCGGCAGCAGCGGCTCCCTTGTTATGTGCCGGCATTACAACTTACTCGCCAATGCGCCATTGGAAGGTCGGCAAAGGCCAGAAGGTGGGTGTAGTGGGACTCGGCGGGCTCGGACATATGGCCGTGAAATTCGCGAACGCTTTCGGAGCGGAGGTGGTGCTCTTCACGACGTCACCCGGCAAAGAGGCCGACGCGAAGCGATTCGGCGCGCACGAGGTGGTGCTGTCGCGCGATGAGGAAGCGATGAAGCGGCAGCTCAACAGTTTTGATTTCATTCTCGATACCGCATCGGGCAAACATGATTTGAACGCGTATCTGGAGCTATTGAAACATGATGGGACGTTAACTTTGGTAGGTATCCTGGCGGAACCGGAGGCGATTGGCGCCATGCCTTTGGTCCGACGACGCCGACGCCTGGCCGGCTCGTTGATCGGGGGAATCGCCGAGACGCAAGAGATGCTCGATTTCTGCGCGGACCGCGGAATCGGGTGCGACATCGAGATGATTCCGATGGAGAACATCAACAAAGCTTACGAGCGGATGCTGAAGAGTGACGTCAAATATCGGTTCGTGATCGATGTGGCAAGCCTGCGGTAGGAGAAGGCAGAGGGAGAAAGGCAGAGGACAGAGGTCAGAAGTCAGGGCAAAGGCGGTGTGATCGGTGATTAGGTTTTGAGTTCTTCAATCTCACGATTGATTCGGCACGTCCGTTTCTGCGACGAGTTTCTTTAGCTGCTTCGCTTCCGGCAGTTTGGCTTTCAGTTTAGGCGGCAGCAGACGGTATTCGGCAACCCCGATCGGACTTTTTGCATCACGAAGCGTGTACTCGACAACAGTGTGGTTTTTTCCCTTGCAAAGAATGATGCCGATGGTGGGCGCGTCCTGCGGCGTCTTCACAAGATTGTCCACTGCCGCCTGATAGAAACTCATCTTGCCGGCAAACTCAGGCTCGAAATCGACAACTTTCAGATCGATCACGATATAGCAGTGAAGCCGAGTGTGATAAAAGAGCAGGTCGAGGAAGAATTCGGTACCGTCCACTTCGAGCCGGTATTGATTGCCGACAAAGGCGAAGCCCGCGCCCATCTCGATGAGAAAATCCCTGAGCCGCTCGAGCAGCGCTTTTTCGAGAGCACGTTCGGTGGCGGATTCATCGAGCGGCGCGGGTTTGAAGATGTAGGGATCCTTGAGGATCTCGCGTGCCAGATCGGATTGCGGCGCCGGCAAGGTGAGTGCGAAATTCGAGGGAGCCTTGCCTAGCCGCTTGTGCAGGTTGGTGTCGATCTGATGAATGAGGACGCTGCGCGACCAGCCGTTCTCGACAGTCTTGCGAATGTAAAACGCGCGTGTTTCGGCATCCTTTAGGCGGTCGATCAGGACGCAGTTGTGTTTCCAGGGAATTTGTGCACCAAGCTGGTGCACAATTTCGCGGTCCGGCCAGGCTGCGGCGAACGCGCGCATGTATTTGAGGTTGCGGGCGGAATAACCAAAAAGCTTCGGGAATTCCCGCTGAAGATCGGCAGCCAGGCGATCGATCACCTTCGCGCCCCAGCCTTCGCGTTTCTGACTAGCAAGAATATCGCGTCCGATCTCCCAGTAGTGCAAGACAAGCTCAGCATTCGCTGCGAGCGCGGCCTTGATTTGGGCTGTTCGATGCGCTGCTTGATCCCCTCGACGAAGCGGTCATAAAATTGTGCAACAGGCTGGTGCACAATTGGCGATCGTGCGAATTTCCGCCTGGCGCTCATGCTTCGTGCGACTGCATGAAAGTGCGGAAAATAGCAGAAATTTAGCTCTGTGAGAAACGGAAAAAGCGAAGAAAGGAAGATAAGAATTAGGAAGGAAAAATTACAGCCAGAAAGTGATCCGTGATCGGTGATCCGCCTGCGCATGAAGCTTCCGCCTTCATTCATTATGGCGTGACCCGGCGTGCCGCGAAGGGCAAGGCTCCGATGTTGACTCGCGTTCTCCCGATCGCTCGCCCGTTTCCCAAACGGACAATGCAGTCCATCCAACGGCGTCCCCGCACGTCGTATTCATCTGAACCGCGCGTGGGCTGTTGAGGATATTGGCTGCCATCAAGGCGCCGTATTCGGTGAACGCGTATGGGAGATATTTTATGTTCTGGCCGCGTTTCAAGGTCACAATTTGTGACCTTGAAGCTTGAAGTTCTTTAGCTTCTTTCTGCGTAAGCCGAAACATGAAGTCCTCAGGAAAACGTTGTCGATTTCGCTTTACAGCCTGGTTGAATACTTTCGTTGGAACCCCATAGATTTTTGCGAGATCGCGATCCAGCATGACACGAACGCCGCGAATCAGGCGAATCATTCCGTCAATCTGCTCGACTGCAACAGGCGGTTCAGAGTTCTTCGGCATAATGGCAAAGCCAGGGATCTCAGGTCACAAATTGTGACCTTGAACGTTTAGTTCAGTTCCGTCCAGCATTTCAGAAAGCGGATAGTTGATCCTCCTTCGTACGAGACTTCGGCGCGACCCGCCTTCGAACCTACGGCGCGGCAAGCAGGTGGCTGATGGTTGAGCGTTGAGACTTGATCTGCCAGCGAGACGGGGACAGCGGCAAGGCCGCGAAAGAAGTGATCAGTGAACGATGATTGGTGAACGGTGATCTGGGAATACCGAAAATCGCTACGCTATCCCGACTGCGAAGGCGTTCGCGACGAGTAGGCGGGACGTTAAATCGTTAAAACGTTGAATCGTTCAAAGCGTTGAAACGGTGATTACGCCTTGCTTCCTTTCCTACCGCTGCGACGGGCTGTAATTCCACCGCACCGGGGCCAGCCTGCCTGTGCGGAGCACGCAGACAGGCGGATTCTGTCACAGGCTGTGACAGTCTTTCGCCGTGCACCGGACTTTCTGAAACAGGTTGTTTCAGTTTTTGCGGCGAAATCTCAGCGCCTTGCTGGCTTAAAGATTCTCCGGCAGTCATTCGGTTATGCCGCCTGATAGTGGCGCACATTGACTTCGCTGCCCGTGCGGGCGCTCTCTTCCGCTTCGCTTAGTAGCTGCGCGGCGACTTTTTCATCCACGTATTCTTCACCGCAGTTCTCGCAGATTTGCGCAGGCACTTCTTTCACGACGAGCGTCAAACCGCCGCGTTCCAATGTAACGGTGGCTTTGCCGGCCGCAGTCTCGCCTTGTTTGCAGATGGGGCACTTCATAGTTTCCTCCTTTTAAAGTCCGGCTCCCAGCGGGCCGGGTCGGGTTCATAAACGGTGATCACAATTTTCTCGGCAGGTGTGGTCGCGGCGACGATATGGATCGGCTGCCCGCGAACCCAACCTAACACAAGTGCGCTGGGATAAGGACAATCGTCGGGATAATTCTCGATCACTTCACCGGTATCTAAAACCTGCCGCACGTCTTCGACGTTGATCCCGCGCTGGGCCATGCGTTGAATGGCGTGAACGCGAAAGATAAGCGGTTCATGGGCCATATACCAATCCGGCTAAATTGGCACGAATCGCATTCTCTAACTTCGCCGATTCTGCGAATTCGATCTTCTCGCGCGCTTCGTCTTCGGGTCTCCGCATGAAGTGCGGAAGGTAGCAGAAATTCAGCAATGTGAGCAGCGGAAAAAGAAGGGGGAGCGGCGAAGCCACGAAGACGTGATTGGTGATCGGTGATTCGTGATCAGTAATCCGCCTACGCACGAGGCTACGGCATGATCCGCCTGCGCATGAAGCTACGGCGCGACAGGCACGTGATTGGTGATCTGTGAGCTGTGTATGGTGGAAATCGCCACGGAGGACTGAAAGAAAGGGGACGTTGTTCGCGCTTAGCTCTCGGCATACATCTCGCCGAGCAAGCGTCGCAGGGCCGCTGCGTCGCGGGCAGAGAGCGATCCGAGTTTTTTGCCGAGGCGGCCCTTGCTGATAGCGCGAATCTGATCAGCGGCGATCTCGGAAGGTTTGCCCGCGACCTTTACCCGAAGGCGCGTCCGCCAGTCGGGATGCAGCCGGCTGGTGAGCGGGCAGACCACCACGGTTTCCAACGCGCGGTTGAGCACGTCGAGGCTGACGATCACCGCAGGTCGCGTTTTGCGCAGCTCGCTCCGCGGGCGGGATCGAGCTTGACCCAGTAAACGTCGTAGCGTTTACAGACGATCGAGTCCATCGGCTGCTGTGGAGTCCCATTCGGACCAATCCTCTTTCACCGCCGCCATGGCCTTTGCGGTTTCTTCCCACGAAAGCTTCGGGCGACTCGCGCGTCCAGGGCGCAGCACAATTTCGTTGGTCTTTTCCTCGGCAACGACGCTGTCGATGATGTGATACTTGCGAAGCAACACAGCGGGGAGGCGGATGCCGCGCGAGTTGCCAATACGAAAGACCTTAAGCACGACGGTTTTCATTTGTAAGCACCGTGATAACACCGGTGGTACAGTCAAGCGCATTTCATCAGGCATCAGTCGCCTTCGTCCCTCAGCCGCGGGCCTACGCCTGGCAAGGAAACCGCCGGAAAAAGAAGGGGGGAGCGGTGAAGCCGCGAAGACGTGATTGGTGATCGGTGATCAGTGATGAGAAGTTCCGTCCTTCAGCGGAGAATAGGTGAGACTTGAGAAGTAAGAGGTTAGGAGTGCGAGGCACATCGATCTTTACAAGCGCGTTCGGGCAGCGGCAAGTTTCCCAGCGATGAGCGATGACTCGATCCTCCGATATACGGACCTGGCAGCGCTCATCCAGATGGCAAGAACTCGTAATTGGCCCACAATTAGAATTGTTCGATCAATGTCTATTGGATTGTCCTACGCGGACGCCTTGAAGCTAGCGCGAATGGAGCGAACGGGCTGAGCGACATGGCCGGTAAAGCGGCGAGGTAGCCGTCGAACGCAGCGGGAGCTGGTGAGATACAAAAGCTGCGCCGCTGCTCGACATCAGTGTGTCGGAGTTCATGCGGCTACGGAAAAACGAGTAAGAGTCAGGCCTGCTCTAATTTTGCCAGCAAACGTTCGCTGTATCCCTGCTTGCGAAGCTTTTCGTAATCGATGCGCCCATCCTTTTTCAGGATATCTCGCTTGAGTTCGCGCATCAGATTGTCTGCCGCGTGGTCGAGTAATTCAGCTTCGGATTTTGCGCGTCGCTTCGCAGTGATTTTCACGCGCACAATTTGCCCTAGTTCGCCTCGTCCTTCAATTCGCAAATTAAAGCTGGTCGTAGATGGCATCTTCGGGATTATTCCAGAACTCGAAGGAATGCGGAAAGCGGAAATTTCAGACGTTTGCTGTCCGCCAGTCGGACGGACTCGTCCCGTAGCGAGGCGGATTCGTCCTGTGGCGAAAGGGTTGATCTGCAGTCGCACCTTTCGACAGACGATGTGCTTTGCGCCCGAAACAGCTACAAAGTTAACGCCTGCGCTTGGCTCGGTATTTGCCGGGCGGTTCCGCAATTCGGTCGGATGCCGTTTTCCTTCCAGCCTCGAAGACGACGCGCACATGAGCGTTCAAGACGCGCGCGATCCGGCGGAGCATGCTGAGCGAGTGACCTTCGTAACCCGGGGATTCCAGCCGGCTGATCTGTTGCTGAGTGGTTTTGAGCCGAGTCGCGAGCTCTTTTTGAGAGAGACCCGCCTTTTCGCGTAGCGCGGCAAGTTGCAGGGCTACGTCCCAAGCTTCGCCCGCCCGTTTGAAGCGCTTCGCGAACTCCGGGTCGCGGAGTTGTTCCTCCAGATATCGATCGAAGTTTGTTCGACTAATCATGTTTTTCTTTCGAGCCAGTCCCGCATTCGGTGTCGGGCAGTGTCGAGATCGCGTGCGGGAGTAGCCTGTCCTTTGTTGCGAATGCCATGCACAGCGACAATGCGGCGACCTTTCATATAGAACCAGATGATCCGAGTATTGAGTTTGCCAACCTGACGCAGTTCGAAAACGCGGTCGCGATGGTATTGGCGATTGCGCAGCTTGGCCAATCCAGCCATGACCGGGGCGAAATCATTCGGATCGCTGGCTTTGAGTTCATCGAGAAAATCGCGCACCGGACATCGTCCATCGCTTGTTTCGTAAAACTCTACGGTGAACTCAATCTGGTGCAACATCAATATTGATGTATAAAATCAAGTGGCAAAAGTGAGATTGATTATGCCGCGATTGTGTATGATCTAGCCGTAGTTAGTTAACAAGTTGTCGATCTTCTCGCGCGCTTGATCTTCAGGTTTCCGCATGAAGCGCGGAAAATAGCGGAAGTTTAGCCATGTGGGTATGGAAAAAGACAGGGAAGCTGAGAGTTGAGAGAACAAGCGTGCCAAGGAGGGGTTCAGAAAGCGGAAATTTCAGACGTTTGCTGTCCGCCAGTCGGGCGGACTCGTCCCGTGGCGAGTTTGATGGCGAACCCGAATCTACTCGGGGAACCCTCTGCCCTTCCTAATCAATCGGGCCGCTTAATTGAAACTCGCTCGCCTCCCAGCTCGCTCGCCGCTACCCATCGCGGCTTTACCTTCTTTGTCGCTGATCCGATCAGCTCGGCTGCACGCTTTGCGGATGGCGGATGCGGTTCTCAGGATCGTACCGCTGTTTCAGTTGCTGGAGGCGCGCATAATTTTCTGCGCCGTAATAAGCCGTTGGCCAATCTTTGAAAGCAAGATCGGGATAGTTTGCGTAATGGCGTGTGACCCCGGCTTGCGCAATATGTGCGCGCATCCGACCTGCCGCCTCTTGAAGAACCGCCGCGTGCGAGGGCGATCCCCCAGTATGCCTGGGACTCGCCCAGGTAAGGGAAAGCGCGATGCGGATAGGCCCCTTCTACGTCGGTGGAAATGGCGCCTCCCAAGGTATTAATTTGAAAAATCAGGCCCGGAAAATTTAAGACTTCTTCGAAAATCCCGGGCAACGCAGGCCGGATGTCGGCCATTCCTTTGTAATATCCTGCGCTGGCGTTTTTAAAATAAACCGGACCCGGATCTCCATAATACCAGGACAAGGATTTCTTTAGAGAAGAGGGGAATGCAGACGTCACTTTCTTCGTTAGGCCGGCGAGCCGGCGACGGAAAGCTACCAACCCTTTTTGCTCGCGCGAACCGATGGTGGTGACAAGCACGGTTACCTGGCTGCCGTTCATGATCCAGGCCGAAAACGCCTCGTTAGGCAAGTTAGAGCTCGCTTCAAACCAGGTCTCCAGCAATGCCGCGGCGCGTTTCGGATCGAGTCTGTAGGCCCGAAACTTCCACGCCGAAAATAGTGCCGGGGCGGCGCGCGTATTGAATGTCAGTTCGGTCACGATTCCGAAATGGCCATTTCCACCGCCGCGCGAGCTCCAGAGCAAATCCAGCTCCTCCTTTGAGTCACGGATTATGCCGGCGCCATCCACCATTTTGACTCTGCACAGATGGTCGCAGGTCAAACCCCATTTTCTGGCAAACATCCCATAGCCGCCGCCAAGTGTAAGGCCTGCCAGACCGACTGTTCCGCAAGATCCAGCTGGCAAGAAACGGCCTCTCGCCAGGAGGAACCGGTTCACTTCTTCCAATCGACAACCCGCGCCTGCGGTCAAAATGCCGGTCTTCGGATCAAGCTGCATCTGGCGCAACGGCGAAACATTCACGACCAGTCCATCTTCGTTCAGACAAAATCCCTCAAAGGAATGGCCTCCTGCTTTTACCGAGACCGGCCAATTCTCTGCCTTTGCTCGTTCGAGGGCGTGTTGAACGCCAGTCTCAGACGTGCAACAAGCGATGACTTTTGGCTGGGTTAAGATCCCAGCGTTGTAAACCTTCCGGGCGGTTGCGTAATCAGGCGCCTCCGGCGTGAGAAACTTGACGCCATCAATGGATGGGTCCGACGGCGATTTGAATGGTCTCTCGTTGGCGACAATGCTCGAGAGATCGGCAAGGATTGCGGTCGTTGCCGCGAGAGATGTGCGGAGAAAGGATCGGCGCGTCTGCATGAATCGCCCCCATCCTGCACAGATCACTTAGGGATTGAAACTGCGAAAGCACAACTGGAGGCTTAGCCGAAAAGTTTGTCGAACTCGTTGTGAGTACCGATCCAGATCCACTCGATGATATCACCCTCGCGATAACCGACTGCGCGAACGTCTAGCGTAACTCTGACCGACCAAAGATTCGCATGCCTGCGGAGTTTCTTAAATTGAAGAGAGTTGTGCGCGGGATTGGCCGAGAATAGCCGAAACACACGGCGTGCGGGTTCTCGATCGGATTGCTTCAGCTTGACCATACGCCCGCCAAAATGAGGGCGTTGCTCGCGAAATCACAATTTGTCGAGGTCGAGCGGCTCACTGCCTTCGGCCCTCGCTTTCTCGACGAAAGCCTCAAGCTTGGGGCGGGACGCTCGTCATCGAGGATTTCTTCCCAACGCTGGTCGCCTTGTGCAAGCTCACACAGTTTATCAAACACGGCGCGACGCTCAGCGTCACTGAGTTTTGGCACCTCCTTGATGATCTCAGATGGGCTCACGGCGAAATTATAGCCTCGGCCGGCAATTTGTCAGGCCGGAGCCTATGCGAAAGGTCTTTCGATGAAAAGCCGCCTTCGCAATTTGTCGCTTCCACCTACGCAAAGGCCCCGACGTGACTCGGTAGGCGTGCCAGATCGTTGAATAGCCAAAGGCAGGACAGCGGCGAAAATACCCTACAAACCCAGCCCAGTATTGCGGTAGTATCGACGGGCAGATGAACGCGCGACAGGAAGAGATAGCATCCGCGCTGCCTACAGACTTGGATGCCTTGCCGCAGCTGGGCGGATTTCGTCTGCGCGGTGTGGAGATGACGCGGCTGGAAACGTTCATCGACGCAGCCTTCGCCTTCGCAATCACCATGCTGGTGATCGCCGCGCAGCAAATCCCGGACGATATCGAAACGCTCCTGGCCGCTTTCAAGAATGTGCCGGCGTTTGTCGCGAGCGTCATCGTGCTCGGAATCTTTTGGCGAGGGCATTGGTTATGGAGCCGACGTTATGGTCTCGAGGATGGCATCTCGATTTTCATTAGCTGGGCGATGATCGTTACGATCCTAATCTATATGTACCCGCTGAAAGCGATTTTTAGCTCGATGTGGTTTCTACTCAGCAGCGGTCGAGTAGGCCACACCCTTGGAGCTCATTCCGAATCGCAAGTGCGCGCTCTTTTTGCGGTCTTTGCAATCGGGTTTACCGCAATCGCACTCGAGGTTGTCCTGTTGAATTGGCGCGCCTGGCGGTTGCGGGAGCCGTTACGGTTGAATGCAAGGGAAAGATCGGTCACGCTCGGTGAGATAACTGGATGGAGCATCCCGGTCGGCGTGGGAATCATTTCACTTGTCCTGGCTCTGACCCTGCCGCGAGAGCAGATCGCTTGGAGCGGTTGGGTTTATTTCTCAATGGTTGTCCTTGTGCCGCTGCATTCCGCCTATCGCAGGCGAAGGACGAAGCAGAAGGAAGAAGGCAGAAGAAACGGTTGAGGAAGCGAACGCCAGGGCAATGACGAGGTACAAAGGCGAGGAAGTGATGAAAGCAATTCGGGTACATGTGTTTGGCGGGCCAGAGGTTCTTCAGTTCGAAGAAGTGCCGACACCGCGGCCTGGTCCTGGTGAAGGGCTTATTCGGATGCACGCCTTTTGTGCGTTGTCTGAGATCGCTCTCTTCTGATCGCATTGTTGGTTTTTACTCCAATCCGTTCCGTCTTCTCAATTCTGAATTCTTGCTTCTTCCCTCCAGTGTCGCGGCGGCGTGCCGATGGGAGACAGAGATAGGAAATAAAAATCGAGCAAGCGAATGCCAGGGCAGTTGCGAAGTACAAGAGGAGGGACGTGTCAAGGCGCTCGGGTGCTTGAATAGATCGCGAACGCCCAACGACTAAACATTATTATTATGAAAAAACTTACTAGTTTACTGATAAGCTGTTCACTGGCGCTGGCTGGGGCCGCGTTGGCGCAACAGCCAGTCGAACAGCAATCACCAGCAAAGGGCAAGCGCGCCCCTGAAAAAGCGCGCGCGACTGAAGCAAAGCCCGGGCCGAACGCGGCTAAGCCTCAGGAGAGGCCCGCGAAGCAACCCGGAGCGATAAAGGAACGCCCCGCGACGACCGAGCGCGGGGCTACGACTGAGCCCGGTGTAGGAAAGGGCCGGAAAACTCCAACGAGCCAGGAATCTGCGACCGCCCCCACGAGGGGACCGGGTGTTTCCGAGGAACCGGCCGGCGCGCCGAAGCCCGGCGCCAAGGAGCAGGCGCAGGAACGCAGGAAAGGAATGAAAACGCCTCCGCCAAATGCGAAGGCACCCCCGAAAGCCACTCCGGCAACGGCGGGGGCGAAGGCGACTGCAGCTCCGCCAGCTCCAGCTTCGCCAGCCGGCCAGCAAAATGCGCAAGCTAATGCGGGGGCCAAGGCGAAGAAGCCGGATCCGCAGAAGGTGCAGCAGATCAAATCGCAGCACGCGAACTTCCGTGCGCAGCCAAAACCGCAGCAGGTCCCGGCGGTTACCTTTAACCAAAGCCGTCGGATTGAGAGAAGCGAACAGTGGCAGGGTCCGCAATACGAAGTATTCCGTTCGTATCGTCCGGAACGGCACGATCAGGGCTGGTATCGATCGCATTACAACCGCGTGGAGCTGATCGGTGGCGGTTACTACTTCTGGAACAACGGCTACTGGTATCCGGCATGGGGTTACGATCCTTCGGCCGAATATTATGCCTACGACGGACCGATCTATGTGGGTCACCGTGCGGAGCCGCCGGATAAAGTGATCGCCGACGTGCAAGCCGTGCTGCAAGAGATGGGTTATTACAGGGGCGAGGTAGATGGATTGCTCGGGCCGTTGACGCGCGAGGCGCTGACCGCCTACCAGGCCGACCAGGGACTCACCACGACGGCGGCGATCGATCAGCCGACGCTCGATTCCCTCGGAATGGGATAGTCAAGAAAGCAGAAGGTAAAAAGTTGGATTCGAGAAGCCGCCGAGCACTAATGCCTCGGTGGCTTTTCTGTTTTAGTGTTGTGTCCGCTTTTCAAACTGCGTGCTTATCGCTCTGATCGATGTCGGTTCGACGCAGCAGATAATCGAGTCCGCCAATTCGGTACCATCTGTAACCGTAGCCTTCCAGCATAATTCGGTGTTTGCCTGATTCGTTCGCCCGACTGTGGTCCTCAGCCAGGAGATTAACGAGCAGCTTCGCGTGTGCGCGAGGCACGCCGGGGTCCACGAGAATTTCGCGCGCTTGTTCGTGAAGATTGTGTAAGAACAGCACCGAATTGTTGCGCCAGTCATACCGGAGCGCGAGAACCGCGTGATCGCGGACATTCAAGACGGTAAAATTTCCCCATCCAATCTCGGGAACTTCTTTGCGCATTCGAATGATGCGCTCGGTCCAGTTCAACATTGACTCGGGATCGCGCCGCTGGATCGCGGCATTAATGTGTTGATAACCGTATGGTCCCTTATCGATCACAGGAGTGTGCGGTTTTGCGTTTTTGGTAAATCCACCGTGTGGTTCGTTCGACCATTGCATCGCAGTGCGCGCGCAAGCGCGTTCCGGGAGGGTGAGATCGTCGCCCATGCCGAGTTCATCGCCATAGCGAACGACCGGCGTCCCGGGTAATGTGAACATCAAACTGTAGGCCAGCTCGATCCGGCGCTGATCGCCCCCGAGCATCGGGGCAAGACGGCGTCTGATCCCACGATCGTAAAGCTGCATGTTTTTCTCTGGCCCAAACGCCTTAAACACGGTTTGCCGTTGCTTCTCTTGCAGACGCCCGAGGTCAAGTTCGTCGTGATTTCGCAGGAAGAGGCCCCACTGTGCCGTCGCCGGCCGCGGTTTGGTCGCTTTCAATGCTTTGATCAACGGGCGCGTATCGGCCGCGGCCAATGCGTAGAAGAGGTTTTGGTTGACCTGAAAGTTGAACATCATGTGCATGCGGTCGCCATCTTCGCCGAAGTAATCCATATCGGTTTCGGGCAGGACATTAGCTTCCGCCAATACAATGCAGTCGCCCTGCCGCCACTGGAGGAATTCGCGGAACATGCGCAGCATATCGAACTGCTCCTTTGGTTTTCGCACATTTGGTCCCTTGGTCGAGATGATGAAAGGCACAGCGTCCATACGAAATCCGGAGACGCCTGACTGGATCCAAAAGCCCATGATTTTGAGTATCTCAGCCTGCACTTCAGGATTTGAGGTGTTGAGATCGGGCTGGAAATCGTAAAACCGGTGGAAGTACCACGCTTTGGCTTCGCGGTCGTAGCTCCATGTTGTTTTTTGGACGCCCGGAAATACCATCCCTTGATTCGAGCGCGGCGGCCTCTTTTTCGACCAGACGTACCAATTCCGATATTTCGAATTTGGACCGGAGCGCGCCTGCTTGAACCAGGGGTGCTGATCGGAAGTGTGATTCACTACCAGATCGATCAAGACACGGATGCCGCGTTGTTTTGCGCCATGAGTAAACTCGATGAAATCACCCAGCGTGCCATATCGCGGATCGACATTGTAATAGTCGGTGACGTCGTAACCACCGTCCCGGCAAGGCGAAGTTTGAAACGGCATCAGCCAAATCGCGGTCACTCCCAGTCCGTGCAGATAATCGAGGCGGCGCATGAGTCCTGGGAAATCACCGATCCCATCGCCATTAGCATCCATGTAAGCATCGACCGACAGGCAGTAGATGACCGCGTTTTTGTACCAAAGATCATTGATCATATGCGGCTGTGAGGTGACTCAGGCATGGGCATAAGGTTCACGTTTTTCGAATTAAATCGCCTTTCGCCAAGGAAATGCGCTGACTCGCATCCGAATTTTGCGGCACTGATATTGAGTGATCGGCAGGTCCGAGATTTTTGGGAGATACGAATTACAGGGGAAAGGAGGAATTGTATGAAGATCCTGACGATTACAGCGATATTGGCGTTACCGCTCATGGCGTTAGGCCAGACAGCGGAGCCACAACAGACCCAGACGCAGACGAAAGAAACGGAGGCTACGGCGCCGGCGAAAGGGAAGAAGACACACGCACAGGAGCCGAGCAAACCGCAGGCAAAACCTGAGGCGGCGACAGACGTACGTGGACAGACGAACGTTAAGGGTCGCGCTAAGGACGTAAACAGGAATGAACCTGGAGCGCGTTCGAGCACGAGCCAGACGAACGTGACCACGAATCAGTCGACGAAGGTGAACGTGCAAGAGTTCAAGTCGCGTCACAGCGAAGTGTTCAGTCTTGGGCGGCATCCGAAAGAGTTCTTCGTCCAACGATTTGGGGCGAACCATTTCCACCTGATCGGGAACACGTACTTCGTGTTCGTGGATGGCTGTTGGGTCGCGGTTGACGTGGACGGCTTCGTATATACGGAGCGGGTGATCTGCGCCGGCGATCCGGAGTTTATTGAAGTGGATTAACGCTTCCTCTAATCGGCACAAAAGCGCTCCGCTGTAAATGCGGGGCGCTTTTTTTTGGCGTCGACTGGATTTCTGCACGAGCGCTTTCCGCAACTACCGATCTGGTGAGGACGCAGCAGTAAAGGCAGATTCAACCGTGAATTTTCAAATTGTGACCTCAAGCTGGCCGTCACCGGCGATGTGGTCACAGTCTGTGACCTCAAGATGGTCAGCGATCATGAGTCAGCGTTTGCACGGCCGATTGAGTAGTTTGCGAAGACGTTGAGTCGCGCCCGCGCGGTCAACACAAGCGTTTGAACAGTTCGGCGTTCT
This sequence comes from Verrucomicrobiota bacterium, assembly GCA_046727935.1. Taxonomy (GTDB): domain Bacteria; phylum Verrucomicrobiota; class Verrucomicrobiia; order Chthoniobacterales; family UBA10450; genus Udaeobacter. The sequence goes on from JBKPDP010000103.1 coordinate 15,824, forward strand.
TTTTTATGAACTTCTTCGCGGTTTTTCCGCTGTGTCGGAGTCAATCGCCGATTCCTCTGAGCGATCGTCATCCATGTTCGAGAGTTGGCCTAGCGTTTTCCGATAATCGCTGACCGTCTTCTTGATTGCAGACCTAATTTTGTTTTTCGGCGGCTTAAATTTTTTCGCCGTCGTTTTCGTTTTCATAACGCGGAAAAGTTATGAGGGTAAGCCGTGGCGGGCGATCATTTCAATTTGTTCGCAGAAACGGTCGAGCTCATTGAGCGTCGTGTAAACGTTGGGAGTGATCCGAATGCCTTGGAATTCTTCGTGCATGATCGGCGTGGTGAAAATGTGGTGTTTGTCGAACAGATATTTCACTACAGCTTCGGGATTGGTGCCGTCGATGTGAACGTTTCCTATCGCGCACGATTGATTTGGATCGAACGAAGTGTTGAAGCGAATTTTGGACACCTCCTTGAGCCGGTTCATCCAGTAACGGGACAAGTAGCGCAACCGCGCTTCCTTGCGTTTGCCGCCGATCCCATTGTGAAAGAGGAGCGCTTCACCGATGGCGAGCTTCGGCGCGGCTGAGTGGGTGCCGATCTCTTCGAATTTGCGGACGTCGGATGCCTGCTTGGCTTCCGCGGCCATGAGCGGCCAGAGTTTTTCGATCTTATCGCGCTTAACGTAAAGCATGCCGGTGCCTTTCGGCGCGTACAGCCATTTGTGCAGGCTGGTGCCAAAGTAATCGCAACCGAGGTCGTTCTGTTTGAAATAGAACTGGGCGAAGGAATGGGCGCCGTCGACGATAGTCTCAATACCGCGGGCACGCGCCATGTCGCAAACTGCTTTCACCGGAGTGATCTGGCCGGTGATGTTGATCTGGTGGGAGATCAGGATAAGCCGAGTGCGGTTGGTGACTCCTTTTTCAAATGCCGCGGTGATCTCGTTGAGGTTCTTCGGCGGAATCGGAATCTGGATGAGCTTAAGTTTGAGGCCTTCTCGTTTTCCCCGCTGACGCAGGGTGGTGAGCATGCGCGGGTAATCCTGGGTAGTGGTGAGAATTTCGTCGTCCGGCTTGAGGTCCATGCCCATGAGCAGAATCTCGAGCGACTCGGAAGCGTTGCGCGTAATCGCGATCTCTTCGCGGTCGCACCCGAACAGTTCGGCCAGGCCGGTGCGAATGGTTTCCGATTGCGGCTCGAGGATTTGCCACATCGTGTAGGCGGTGGCGTCTTCCTGTTCCCAGATGTAACGCACCAATGCTTCGGTCACGATCCGCGGGCTGGGCGAAACGCCGCCGTTGTTCAGGTTGATGATCCCGCGGGTGACGCTGAAGGATTTTTGGATGGTGGCCCAGTAGTCTTCGTCCAGGGCCGCTTCTTCAGGCGTGAGATGCGTGACGCTCTTCGTCGCTGCTTCGACATTTCTTGATAACGACGCGACAGTTGCCGAAGAAAGCGCGGCCAGACCGAGGCTTTTGCCGGCGAGGGAAAGAAAATCGCGTCGCGTGCGCACCTGTTCTGGAGCCAATCAAAGCGGTTCCGGTGCCGGCATGCAATCATTGTCTTGGAAAGCGGAACCCAGAGATCAGGATTACAGGTCACAGGTCCCGGTCATCTCCGTTGTTAGTCCGATTCGGTCCGTTCGATTTTTCATCGGCTCTCCTTGGAGCCGATCTCTACTAACCGTTTTGTGAGAAAGACCAGGCCCGCCATCTGGACCCATTCGGACACGATGTTGCCCACGACCTGGCCCCATTTGCTTTCGACATTCATTCGTAGAAACAAAATCGTCCAGCCGATGCCGGTCACGATGATAAAAATCAGGAGCGAATGCCGATGCAGAGTGTTTAACCACGGCGAGCGTTCTTTGCCTCTGACGGCCCGGCTCTCGGCCGACCCGACTTCATAAAGAAATTTTGTGCCCAGAATAATGACAACCGAACCGCTCCAGTCAGCAATGGCGTTTCCAAAAAATGCGCCCAGGTGCGTTTTCGGATCGAACAACCGGTAACCGATTATCCAGAGAATGAGGAGACCGACCGCGACGAAACTAAGGGAGTGGCGGTAAAAGAAGCTACTTTTGCGACGACGAGACATGAGGCACTACCTCATGGTAATGGGCGAGAAAGTCGGCGGGATCGCGGTAGATGGCGATTGCACCCGCTTCGCGCAACACTGATTCCGATGTTCCGCCGCAGAGAAACGCAATCGTTTTCAGGCCGGCTTTTCCGGCGGCTTCGATGTCGAATCTTGTGTCGCCGACGGTCAGAGCATCGGCAGGTGAAATGCCGCCAAGCTTTTTCAATGACGCCGCAAAGATATCGGGCGCCGGTTTGGAATTGCCGGCATCGTCGCCGGAGACGTACCCGTCGATGAGATTGTCAATCTTAAGAAGGTCGATGTAATACTTCGTGTCAGCCTTTTTGCCGGAACTGGCCAGCACGATGTGTTTGTCGTCGTCACGGATTCGCTGAAAAAGTTCGCGCACTTTCGGAAACGGTCGCACGTTTGGGAGATATTCTTTTCTGAACAGATCGGACCGGTAATCATCCAGCTCTTTGCCGAAACGGTCGATCTCGTCCGGCGTAAGGAACTCGGCTAAATATTGGTCGGAGCCTTTGCCGATCTGGGCGCGTAACTTTTCTCGGGGAAATTGTTTGCCGAACCGGCGGAATGCGCGGTCCCAGGAGTCGACGTGCAGCTCATTGGAATCGACCAAAGTACCGTCAATGTCGAAGATGAAAGCGAGCATGGGGGATGAGATTCAAGTTCCCGAATTAAATCGCCTTTCGGTAATGAAATGCGCTGACTCGCGTCGGAATTTTCGGTTTTGTATCTCGCTCGCTCCCGCTCGACTCGACCGCTACCCGTCGCAGCTGTGCTGGCCATGTCGCGGCTCCCCTCCGCTCCATTGTAACTCGCTCGCTTCCCTCGTGCGGCTCGCCGGCCGGGCCGTGCCATTCGATTGGCGACCATAATCGCGCTTCAGATGTTTGATGTTTGATGGAAGGCAAGTAAGAGAAAATCAATGAAGGCAATTCGGGTGCATGAATTTGGGGACCCGGAAGTTCTTCGGTTGGAAGAAGTGCAGACGCCGCGGCCCGGTTCCGGTCAAGTGCTTGTTCGAATGCACGCGATCGGCGTTAACCCGGTAGAGACTTACATTCGCGCGGGAACTTATGCGCGACTGCCCGCGTTGCCTTACACGCCAGGCAACGACGACGCGGGCGTGGTCGAGGAACTGGGTTCAGATGTAAATGAGTTTAGACCGGGCGATCGTGTTTACACCGGGGGATCAGTGAGCGGTACATATGCCGAGTTTGCGTTATGCAAAACGGAGCAAGTGCATCGGTTGCCGGAAAATGTTTCTTTCGCGCAAGGTGCAGCGATGGGCACACCGTACGCGACCGCGTATCGCGGGTTGTTCCAGCGCGCCGACGCCAAGCCTGGCGAAACGGTGCTAGTGCACGGCGCGAGCGGCGGTGTTGGGACGGCAGCGGTGCAGCTGGCGCGCGCTCGCGGTCTGCGCGTGTTTGGCACCGCGGGCAGTGACGAAGGGCGCAAGCTCGCGCGCGAACAAGGCGCGCACGAAGTATTCGATCATCGGGCGCCTGATCATTTCGAGCAGATCATGAAAGCGACGTCAGGGCGCGGCGTTGACGTGATCGTGGAATTGCTCGCGAACGTGAATCTTGGGAAAGATCTGACCATTCTCGCAAAGGGCGGTCGTGTCGCAATCATAGGCAGCCGCGGCCGAGTGGAGATTGATCCGCGCGACACGATGCAGCGCGATGTCGATCTTCGCGGAATGGTGATGCCGAACACGCCGCCGGCAGAGCTGGCAAGCATTCACGCCGCACTCGTAGCCGGTCTGGAAAACGGGACGTTGCGTCCGGTGATCGGGAAAGAATTTCCGCTGGCCGAAGCAGACCAGGCCCATCGCGCGGTCATGGAGCCGGGCGCGCTTGGGAAAATCGTGCTGGTGCCAGAGAAGTAGGAGTGACAATTAGTTGAGAGTTGATGGCTGAGAGTTCGTAATCGCGCGGCTGACACAGCCGCCACTACAGCCCTGTGTATCGCCCGGCCCGGAACTTGAGGTGCCAAATTAGTACTTCAAGTTTGTCCATTCATCCTGCGGAGATCTGAAAGACAAAATCCTTCGAAAAGCAATCCCGATTGCGTTTTACGGCACGATTCAGCGCCTTTGTCTCGACGCCGTAGATCGACGCCAGATGGGAGCTTCATTTGTTCAGGTCATCCAGCATTTGGGAGTTGGCTTCATACCGACAGCCGCCCGGATTCTTTGCATTCTTGATGTGCTTCGCCTTAGTGTCGAGTTTCGAACTAACAAAGCTAGCGCTACTGTAAGTCTTCCTTCGGTACCCTTATCTATGGAAATTCATCAGTTGCGTTACTTCATCGCGGTGGCCGATGAAGGGAGCTTTTCCCGCGCAGCCGCGAAGGTGCGCGTCGCTCAGCCTTCGCTTAGTCAACAGATTCGAAAGCTGGAAGCGGAGGTTGGCCAACGATTATTCGATCGTCTGCCGCGTTCAGTCGTTCTAACCGAAGCCGGCCGTTGTTTGATCGATTACGCGCGGCAAATTTTGGCATCGATCGGCGACGCTCGCCGATGCGTGGACGAACTCAAGGGCGAGGTTGCCGGTAAGCTGGCCGTGGGCGCAATTCCCACGATCGCGCCCTATGTGCTCCCGGAATTGGTGGTGACATTCCAAAAACATTATCCCCAAGTGACGCTTGAGATCGTTGAGGACGTGACTGACGGCATTACCCGACGAATTGAAGCCGGCGAACTGGATGTCGCGCTGGCGTCCACCTGCCAGCCAAGTCCAACTTTGCGACGCGAATCTCTGGGCAACGAACCCTTGCTGGCGCTCGTGCCGGAAGGACATCCCCTAGCAAAGAAAACTCTGGTGGAGTTGGACGATCTCAAATCGCAGAGGTTTTTACTCCTCCACGAGATGCATTGCCTGTCGCAACAGGTGAATCATCTGCTCGAGTCGCGTCGTCTCCGGCCGGAGGTCGCGCTGGCCGGCAGTCAGCTCAGCACCATCGCGAACATGGTCGCGGCCTCGATCGGTGTTTCAATTGTGCCGCAAATGATGGCGAAACACTACGCCACGCCAGGGTGCGTTAGTTTGCCGTTCGCGCCGCCGGTTCCGGAGCGGGAACTGAATTTTCTTTACAATCCGCTCCGATTTCAGAGCAAGGCGGCCGCAGCATTCCGTCGGGAAGCTGCAGCTGTCTTGTCCGGGCGGGAATCGTCACTCGCTCGCGACGCGAAGGAGTGAGGTTCTTACCTCATTCTTTCCAGCGCCGCCGCCACCAACGATAGCATCGGCCAGACGGCAAAAATCAAGATTACTCCAAAGCCAGCAAGCTCAGGCCCATAATGGGGGTGCGCTCTGTGCACGTATCGTTCCTCAAGGAACCGCGAAATACGCTGTCCAATCGGCATCTTAGTTTCCATATGATCGTATTCTCCTCTAATCGTTATTTTTTGTTGGTTGATGAAAAAGTAAGATTCACGGGTGCAGGTTCACCAAGGGTCCCGTCAGTGAGACCACGAACGTTGGAGTTCTTAACGGCGCGTTGCAGATAACCCGGAACCTGGCCGAGCGTATCGGCCGATTGTGTTCCAGGATCGGTCGTTTCCCCTGGTTATTCCCATCCCTAAACCTGGACCGTTCACACAGTGAACTGGCCACAAACCAGAGGCGGGTTGAAATACTTTATGCGTCTAGCGCTGATAGGATTTGCCTATTCCGGGATCTTTGACTGGATTTTCAATTGCGGATTTCTGCAAACCGCCAGAATGACAGGCATGAAGCAGTTCCTGGTTGTTCTTCTGATAATTGCCGCGGCATTGGGCTCAGCCTCAGCTAACCTGGGCGATAGCTACGACAAAGTTGAGGATTCATATGGCAACTTGCTCGAGCGCCATTTACGCGATGATGGGAGCGTCAGTGTTCTTTACCGCAAGGGCCGATATCTTACTTTGTGATGTTCGCTAACGGCCGCAGCCCCACGTCAAGCGCACCGATCTCTCCGAAAAGGAGATTGCCAGATTTCTAAAGGCAAATGCTGCCGGCGCGGCGTGGATTCCTGACACCACGTCGAAAGGACATCGGTTCACGCGCAGTGACGACAAGGCCGAGGCAATCTACGACAACGTGAACGGATACCCGGCGCTGACGGTGCGGGAACTTGTCGGCAAGCACTAGCGATCCTGGCTTAGCCGTTGTCTTCCTATCGTCTTTTGGGCGCGGGCTTGTATCCTGCCTGGGTTGCGTCGCTTTCAGTCATGTATTTGCCCGTCCGGGTCGTGCCGTAAAAACGCGAGCCTTGCCTGTGGTAAATGCCTGTCTCTGTATTGACCCACACGAGACCCTGGCCCCCGCCCGGCGCAGGTGGGTTGACCGCTTCCTCGGCCGCCCGTCCTGCAGGGCTTGCGACTGGACGCGGCGTTTCCTTAGGCTTCGCCTTTTTAGGAGTGGCTTTCGCCTTGGGCGAAGGCGACGGCGATTCGGCGGGCGACGCTGCTTTCTCAGCCGGTGAAGGCGATGCAGCGGGCGACTCGGCCGGGCTGGGTGATTGACCTTGCACAACGCAGATGGTGGCAAGTCCGATTACAGAAATGAGCGCAAGAAATTTTGTAGTCATACACTAAGTATAGAGAAGCGGTGGGGTTATGGTCAACGCATTTCCCGACGAAACGGATGCGAACGGCTCAGGGAAAAGTCGAAGGCTTTAAGGTACCAAGTGGGTATCTTTAAAGTCAGGCCGCGGGACGGCACTTCTTTAACACGAGTCCAGCACCTGTGCGCGCTCGTTTTTTGATTTCAAATCGAGCATTGTGCCTCGGCAATTTGAGGCGCCGCAGTGGCAAGCGAATTTCCTTTTTGAATCTTCCGTGATCGGTTCGTCGATTTCCAAAGCGTAGTCGTAAAAGAGTTCCTCGCCGGCTTCGATATGGCGTATCGCATAGATAAAGATACGGTCGTCTTCCTCAATGGCTTCGCAGTTTGGGTCGCAGCTATGGTTGATCCAGCGCGCGTCGTTGCCGCCAATCTCTGGATTGATTACTTGGCCGTTTTCGAGACCGAAATTGAATGTGTGTGGATCGTCCTCGTCATTGGGAGCGGCTTTCCAGGAGACGCGTTGGCCGGTGTATTCGATAATACGAGTGTCTTCGGGAATGAAATGCGTGGCGTAGACGCCGCGCCCGTGCACACCGGACTCGCGCACCTCGATTCGTACCGCTCGCTTTTGAGTTTTGCTTTTCTTCGGCATGTTCGTGGAATTAAGCAAGAGGAAGGAAAAACTAGGAAGCAAGAATGGAGCTTATGGGATAAGCGACATAGAAGGGTCCGAGCCGGACTCGCATTTAGTCGCGATGGTAGCGACGAGCGAGCACGGGAAGCGAGCGAGTTTCAATTAAGAGTTGGGAAACGCAATCGGTAGTGAGAAAATATTCGTGGAATGACACCGGAAGAACGCATGCGACTTGAATCGATCGACACGATCTTACGATCTGAGAGTGTCCGCGAACAAATTCGCCTGATTATCGAACGCGTCCGCGCTGAGTTGAAGCACAATAAAGACGCGCTCATGACGTGGGAGCCAATTCCGTTAACCGTTTTCGGTCGTGCGTTACCGCGTGATATCCGATCTGCCTGGGTATTTGTTTTGCGCGCGGGGGCGGACACCGGAGCGGAACCTCATCCGAACAGTCATCAGCGCATGATGTCGTTTGAAGGGAGCGGCGATATGCAAACCGGAGAGCCGGGACAGTGGCAATCGAATGTGTTGGTCAGCAACAATGAGGCGCCGCTGGAACAGCGCTGGATTTCAATACCGCAGAATGTCTGGCATCGCCCCGTGGTTGGCGCAGACGCTGATTGGACGGTAGTTTCGTTTCACACTGTTCCGGCTGAGGAACTGATTGAAGAAAAGCCGGACGACGGCAGCAAAGATGGAACGAAGCAAATGAAGTATTTGGAGGGGAAGTAAAAGGGATCATGTATGACATATGAAGCAATTTCTCGTTGTTCCCCTCACGGTTATCACTCTGGCGAGCCCCATGCAGGCGAACCTGGGCGACGGCTCCGACAAAGTTGAGAATTTGTATGGCAACCTGGTCGAGCGACATTTACGCGATGACGGGAGCGTCAGCGTCCTTTACCATAAGGATCGATATTTTTACTTTGTGATCTTCGCTAATGGTCGGAGCGTTTTGGAAAGGTATTCTCACATCAAGGGTACCGATCTTTCCGAAAAAGAAATTGCCAGATTCTTAAAGGCGAATGCCGCGGATGGAACATGGGTTCCCGGCAAGTCGTCAAAAGAACGGCGCTTCGAGCGAAGCGATCACAAGGTCCAGGCAACGTACGGAAAGGCGAATGGAAATCCCGCGCTGACTGTGCGGGAGGTTCGCGCAAAGCGCGGTGATCAGTGATCGGTTAGCGGGAACGCTGGCGTTTCAGCTATTGCGAATGCGTAAACGTTAAGCCTTTATTGGTATTACTTCTCGACCCACAGCAGCGTGCTTTCGCAACACCAGCGCGGCGACAATTCCCACACAAAGAAATCCAATCACTTGGATTAGCATGTAGCTAGCGACGTAAACACCAGGGAAACCATACCAGTTCCAATAGGAGACGTTAGTGGCAATCGCGGCCACAATTCCGCCAACCAACACGAAGCCCACTCGACCGGCGAAACTCGCAATGTGTGTCTGCGCGAGCAGGAACACGACCAGAATCGCTTCCAGCAGTTCGGTGCCGAATTCAATTCCCATCCATTTGCCGAATGTAAACGGCCGAGTGGGATGATATATCAAAAGCCCGGACGGACCGCTGGCGGCTTTCGCCGCCATTTGTTTCATGGCTTCGTTCTTCTCCTGCCGTGTTGCATTCTTGCCGACACCAAGGCCGGGAAAAATGTAAAGACCGGTTTGGTCGCGGATGTTGCTTTGCATCGCGCTGAGGACGGCTGATTCATTTGGAATTTCACTGATTCCGGCTTCTCCCAACGGCAACACCAGATGTGCGATTGACGTCCAGAGAAACATGGCGATGCCACCGAGAATACCCGCGAGAAGGATTTTCATTACCGGGAAAGATGAAGGAAGGAGCAGAAGTTTAGAAGTAAAATCCTACTTCATAACTCGCTACCGACATGAGGCTAATAACTAGGAACGTTACAAAAATATAATCTTAAAAAAAATTGTTGACGCTTTTTCCGCGGTTCTGATAATCTGCGCATCTCTTGTGCCGGGGATACGTCGGGAATTATGTCAGGAATAAAACCCAAACCCTGCTTCAGCTGAAAGAAATATGAAAACTCCACATTGGTTTACTCGGAACCGTCTCACATCGCACCTGCGCATCGTAGGTGCTGTAACCCTGCTGTCCGCGGCAGCCGCTATGGCGTTCGTCGCGGCGAAACCATCCGGCCCATTATGGGCGAAATCAGACAGCAAAAGCGCGATCGATAAATTACGTCAAAACCACGCTGAGTTGTTTAGAAGCAAAATGACGTTACCCGGACCTGAACGAGAAGGCGGGCCGGTATCCGCAGCTGAAGAGGATTACGCGAAGCGAGCCTTCCCCGCCACCGATATCCCGGTTGCGTTGAGGCGGAACGCGCATGCCGCCTGGGCCAGTGTCAGAGCAAGAGCTGGGCGCGAGGGCGCGAACGTGCTCAGCGCTTGGACCCTCATAGGACCGAGCATTGCGAATTTTCCTGATGTGCTGACTTTTAGCGGCGCGCCTTATACCACCTCCGGCCGTATTACCGCGCTCGCCATCGATCCGAGCTGCAGCCCGAGACGGTGCCGAGTATGGGCGGCGGCCGCGGGCGGCGGCGTCTGGCGGACCAATAATGCACTTGCCGGCAGTCGGGTGGACTGGACATTTGTCTCCGGCAGCTTCGCGACAAACGCGATCGGAACTCTAACCTACGACGCCGCGACGGGCGCGCTCTATGCGGGAACCGGCGAGCCGAACGCGTCGGGTGATTCGGAAGCTGGTTTCGGCATTTACAAATCAACGGATGGCGGCAATGCCTGGACGCACTTAGCTGCGAACACATCTGTGCCGGCGATGCCGACCTCCTGCGGTGACGCCCCGGCCTATACTGGCCCGGCTTTCGATGGCCGCGCGATTTCATCGATCATCGTTAGGGGCAGCACCATGTATGTCGGCTCAACCCGCGCTGTTCGCGGAGTGAGTTCGGTCACGGGTGGCGGTGTAAGCCTTGCTCCCGGTCTCCCGCCTTTTGGCCTTTGGAAGTCCACTGATGGTGGCGCGAACTTCACGCTCTTGGCACCCGAGGGCGTCTGTCTAAATCCCACGCTGGCGGGCGACGCGGGGAAAATCCAGTCGAGCTTTGGCTCTGCGCGTGGCGTCAACGACGTTGAATTTGACCCGAACTACGCTACGAACACGACGCTCTATGCGGCCGCGTTCCCAAGGCTTACCGCGAGCGGAGGCGGCGTCTGGCGTTCGGCCGACGACGGCGCTAATTGGACGCAGATTAAGACGGCGCTCGCTCCAACCAATATCAATGATCGGGCCGAATTCGCCGTCACGTCATTGGGGAGCGGTACCACGCGCATGTACGTTGGCGATGGCAATACCGGATCGCCCGCTGCGCGTTTCTACCGTAGTGATGACGTTGCGACTGGCTCGCCGACGTTCACCGATTTGACAACGACGCAGAACATTGACTACTGCACGGGTCAGTGCTGGTACGATAACGTAGTCTACTCCCCGCCCAACAAGCCAGATGTCGTCTATCTCGGCGGTTCCTACTCTTACGGTAGCTACGGCTTTACGACAAATGGTCGCGCGTTTCTGCGTTCCTCGGATGCCGGTGCGTCGTTTACGGACATGACGTGGGATTCGACGACCAACCCTACTCCGCCGGACACCTGCTGTCAGCCGAATCCGGTAGCGCCGAACGGTCAACACCCCGATTCGCATGCAATCGTGGAGGTCCCCGGGATGAACTCGGCAATCTTCGGTACCGATGGCGGCCTCATGCGATCGGACGGCACGTTTACCGACATTTCGTCCCAGTGCACCACATACCGCGGGCTCACGGGCTCAGACCTGGCGCTTTGTCAACAATTGCTCTCCGCAGTTCCGACGTTCCTCTACAATCTGAACAAGGGACTTTCCACCCTGCAGTTCCAGAGTCTCTCAGTTGCTGCCGATGATCCCAAGCATCTTCAGGGCGGCACGCAGGACAACGGCACGTTTGAGACCACTGGCTCCGCCGTGACATGGCCACAAATCATCTATGGCGACGGCGGCCAGTCTGGTTTCAACGTCGGCAACTCTGCCCAGCGTTTCAACACCTTCTTTGCCAATTACACGGACGCGAATTTCCAGGATGGCGATCCGTTGAAGTGGGTCGTAATTTCCGGTCCGCTCTTCGCCGAGAGCTCGCTCTTTTACAAGCCGATCATCGCAGACCCGGCTGTTCCCGGAACTATTTTCGTCGGCCTGACGAGCGTGTGGCGGACGCAGGACTGGGGTGGCAACCAGGCGTATCTCGAAGCGAACTGCCCTGAATTCACTACGCCAGGGAATCAGCCTGGCTGCGGTGACTTTGTCAGAATCGGAGATGGCGTTCCATCGGCCTCGCTGACCTCTTCGGCCTGGGGTGACCGCGCCGGCGGTAACGTCGCTGCGGTCGAGCGCACGCCCAGTAATACAGGTACCCTGTGGGCAGCGACCACGACTGGCCGTGTCTTCATCTCCAGTAACGCCGATGCTGCCGCCGGCTCTGTGCACTATACGCGGCTTGATTCACTCGCTTCAAATGACCCGAACCGCTTCGTTAGCGGCATCTATGTCGATCCGGCAAATGCGAATCACGCCTGGATTTGTTATTCGAGCTATAGCTCTCTTGATCCGACGGCACCAGGTCACGTCTTCTCAGTGACGTACGATCCGATTGGTGGCACCGCGACGTGGACGAATCTTGATGGCTCAGGCGCGACTGCGTTCCCGGACTTCCCTGCGACAGACATCGTTCATGATTCGAACGGTGATCTGTATGTTTCGAATGACTGGGGCGTCCTGAGACGTGCAAACGGTTCGTCCGACTGGGTGGTCGCAGGCACTGGACTTCCCATGGTCGAAGTCGCTGGTCTAACGATCGTGCCCAGTGCGCGGGTCCTGTACGCGGCAACGCATGGGCGCAGCGCTTGGAAGCTGACGTTGCCGTAAGGTTTCGTTTGTAGCGTGGGCGGGATGGTGAGAATCTATCCCGCCTATTTTTTTGTACGTGATGCGTCTCAAATCCCTGATTATAGGTTGCGTCTTTTTGGTTCCGATGAGCTGTTTGGCATCCGACAACGCTGCGCCGCCCGGTTTCGTAGAAGGACATTTAAAAATTATTTCGCCGAGGGAAGTTGAGCTCGCCAATGGAACGCCAGCTTCTATCACCGCTGAAAGCTATGCCGAATATCCGCTGATTATCCTGAGCCAGGACGGTAAAAAAGAAATCGCGCGTGTAACAGCGGATAAAAACGGAAACTATCGCGCTCCGTTGGCACCAGGGAATTATGTTTTGGATGTGCAAGGGCGCGCGCCCGGACACGTCCGCGCGAAACCACAGCGATTTACGGTTGTTCCAAACCAGACTGTCCGCGTCGATATAGATATCGATACCGGCGTTCGGTCAGGGCAATCCT